>JAVBMF010000037.1:0-26421 GCA_031552735.1 Eubacteriales bacterium | reverse complement strand
GATGTGCTCGCGGGTCTGCGGCATCGGGCCGTCCGGGCTCGACACCACCAGGATCGCGCCGTCCATCTGCGCCGCACCGGTGATCATGTTCTTCACGTAGTCGGCGTGGCCCGGGCAGTCCACGTGCGCGTAGTGCCGCTTGTCGGTCTCATACTCCACGTGCGACGTGTTAATCGTGATGCCGCGCGCCTTCTCTTCCGGCGCCTTGTCGATTTCGTCGTACTTCATCGCCTGCGCGCCGTTGTACTTCGACAGCACCGACGTGATCGCCGCCGTCAGCGTCGTCTTGCCGTGGTCTACGTGTCCGATCGTTCCGATGTTTACGTGCGGCTTGTTGCGCTCAAATTTTGCCTTCGCCATGGGGTTCTCCTCCTTTTATCGTCCGTTTCGGATTGTGTTCGGCTGACAGACAGCCCAGCCCTGGCCAGGCGTGTTTTCCCCTCTGGAGCGGGTGATGGGAATCGAACCCACGTAACCAGCTTGGGAAGCTGACACTCTACCATTGAGTTACACCCGCACGCCAGCCAGCCATACGGTAGATATTGTAGCCAAATTCTCCTTTTTTGTCAACATGATTTGCCATGAAAGCGCGTATCACGGACACTTTTGCACTTATGGGCGGTGCGCAGTGCATGCAAACGTGCCCCGCTTCGCCGCAAAAAGCGGACAAAGCGCCGTTTCGCGCTATTCCTCCATTAGCTTTTCCAGCTTGCGCTTGACGCGTTGCAGCGCGTTGTCGATCGACTTGACATGACGGCCTAAGTCCACGGCAATTTCCTGGTAGCTTCTTCCATCGAGATAGGAAGTGAGCACTTCCCACTCCAGATCGCTGAGCAGTTCGCCAATGCGGCCCTCAATGCGCGAGAGGTCCTCCTGCCCGATGAGCAAGTCCTCGGGGTTCGATACACGGCCCTCGGTGATCACGTCCAGCAGCGTGCGGTCAGATTCCTCATCGTAGATCGGCTTATTGAGCGACACGTAGGAATTGAGCGGGATATGCTTTTGCCGCGTGGCGGTCTTGATGGCGGTGATGATCTGGCGCGTGATACAAAGCTCGGCGAACGCGCGGAAGGAGGAGAGGCGCTCGGCGCGATAATCGCGGATCGCCTTGAACAGGCCGATCATACCCTCCTGTACGATGTCCTCGTGGTCCGCGCCGATGAGGAAGTACGAGCGCGCCTTGGATCGCACGAAGTTTTTGTACTTGTTCAACAGGTGTTCCGACGCGGCGGCATCACCCTGCTGCGCCAGCAGCGCGATTTCCTCATCGGTACGTTGTTCGAACGTGTCCATGCCCGTCCTCCTCTCTTTTGTGCTATGGGCGCTCCAGCCGCATTTTTTCCAGCTTTTCGCGCTGCTCGGGGCTCAATCGTTCTTCCAGCAGGTTACGCTGCATGACCGCCGGACGCACATGCGCCTGCGTCCCGCGCGTGCGCACCTCGTCCAGCTCGCGCAGCAATTCCCGCGCGGAGATGCGCACCGCGCCGCGCCCCATCACCACGGTCTGCTCGGTGCCGTCCGAGGTCGCCACCTGCAAGGGTCGATATTTGGGGTTGTTGTGCGCGCAAGCCTCGATATAGTGATCCGCGGTTTCACCCTGCTTGGTGAATACCAGCGTTAGCGCGCCGTGCTGCTCGTGGCTGCGCTGCTTGCGGTCAGACAGGTGACCGTCAAACACCAGCACCACCTCGACGCCCACATAGCCCGCATAGTCCTCCAGCGCGCGTTGCAGGCGATCGCGCGCCTCCTCGATGGTCCATCCGGCCTTCACCGCGCGCGGCCATGCGCCGATGATGTTGTAGCCGTCCACCAGTAGCAGCGGCTTCACGGCTCGCGGCGGCGGAGCACCTCGTACAGCAGCACCCCTGCGGCAACTGAGGCGTTCAGCGAGTCCAGCTTGCCCTTTAGAGGCAACGCGATGCGAAAATCGCAGTTTTCCTGCACCAGACGGCTGACGCCTTCGCCCTCCGCGCCAATCACCAGCGCCACCGCGCCGGTCATGTCGCACTGGTCATAGCGCTGGCCGTCCATCACAGCGGCGTACACCCAGATATTCTTGGCCTGCAAATCCTTGATCAGACGCGTTAGGTTGCCGGTGCGCGCCACTTTCAGGTGCTCGATGGCTCCGGCTGACGCTTTGACCGCGGCCGGGGTCAGCCCCACCGCGCGCCGCTCCGGGATAATCACGCCATGCGCGCCGACGCACTCGGCGGTGCGGATGATCGCGCCCAGATTGTGCGGATCGGTAATGCCGTCCAGAATAACCAGGAACGGCGGCTCGCCGCGCTGCTCAGCCAGCGCGAGAATGTCCTCGACGGTGCTGTATTGGAATGCCGACGCGAACGCCACCATCCCTTGATGGCTGGGTGCCAGCGCGTCCAGCCGCGTGCGGTCCACTTCCTGTACGATGATGTGCCGTTCCTTGGCCATCGCGACGATCTCACGCGCCGAGCCGGACAAGTCACCGCGCGCGATGAGCAGCTTCTCCATGTCGCGTCCGGCCTTGATGGCCTCGCGAATGGGATTGCGACCCACCAGCATGTTCTCGCGCGGCAGGTCAGGCTCCACGGCAAAACCGGTGTCGTAGTCCCGCTCGGGCGCGTCATACGCGCGCGGGGCACGCTCGGCATAATCGGGACGGTTGCCATGCGGGGCAGCCGGACGCCCATACGGCTTGGCGGGGCGCTCGGCGCGCTCGCCATACGCTGGAGCTGCCGGGCGGCCATACGGCTTGGCGGGGCGCTCGGCGCGCTCGCCATACGCCGGATTCGCCGGACGCCCATACGGCTTGGCGGGACGCTCGGCGCGCTCACCATACGCCGGGTTCGCCGGACGCCCATACGGCTTGGCCGGGCGCTCGGCGCGCTCGCCATACGCCGGATTCGCCGGGCGGCCATACGGCTTGGTCGGGCGCTCGGCGCGCTCACCATACGCCGGGGTTGCGGGGCGGCCATACGGCTTTGCCGGGCGTTCGGCGCGCTCGCCATACGCCGGATTCGCCGGGCGGCCATACGGCTTGGCCGGGCGCTCGGCGCGCTCGCCATACGCCGGGGTTGCGGGGCGGCCATACGGCTTGGCCGGGCGCTCGGCGCGCTCGCCATACGCCGGGGTTGCGGGGCGGCCATACGGCTTGGCCGGGCGCTCGCCGGATGCGGGTTTGCCCCTGCCGCCGCCGCGCTGCGGGCGATCCTCGCCCGATGCGAATCGCTCCGATGCGTTGGGGCGCTTGCTCTGTTCATACCAGTTCGGACCCGACCCACCATTGTCTTTCTTGTATGCCATGGGATGTGCTCCTCTCAAATTGCCTGTTCGTCTTATCCGTTCCGCGCGGCGTCATTCTTTATTCCGGCAAACGACTCGCGCACTTGCGCCGCTTTGCCGCAGGTCATTTTGCCCTCCGGGCACGCGCCGCTGACACACCCCGGTCCGGCCTGCGCAAACAGCGCGGGCGCGCTCGCATAGGCTAACCGAAACATTTCGCGCGCCATCGCTCGGATCTCCCACTGCGCACGATTGCAGCAGCGCAGCGCGAAAAAGTGCAGCAGCTCGCGGGCGTTCATTGTGACGATCAGCCGCGTGGCGCACGCGCCGGGCAGCACGAACCGCGCGTCCTCGTTAGCGGATTCTTTGGCTCCGCCCAAAGCAGACTGCCAGTCGGTATACCATTGGTGCATCTGCCGCATCTGGTCGCGATAGGTTTGCTCGGCCTGCTCACCCAGCGCGGCGATGGCAGGCGGCACGATATAGTCAAAACCCTCGCCCATCGACACATACCGCTGCGACTGCACGCTGAAGCTGGCGATACGATGGCGCGTCAGCTGCGCCAGCAGCACGCGCGACACGCCCTCCACCGCGAAGGTAAAGCTGGCGTGCTCCAGCACCGACAGGTGTCCGCTATCCATCACGCGGCTGATAAAGTTCTGCTGATCCTTTGCGTCGATCTTCTCGCGCAGATCCTGTACATCCACCGCCGCGTAGCACAGCCTCGCGCCCAACGCCACCAATTTATCAGCGTCCTCGGTGCCGCGAATCAATTCCACGCGCAACGTTTTCTCCGGCATGTCTATCCTCCCTGCGCCATCAGCGCCGCGTATCCCTGCTCCAGCAGCTCACCGAGCCGCTGCGTATCCCGCGCCAGATACAGGTACCCCCACAATGCCTCCAGCCCGGTGGCCAGTTGATATTCGGCGGGGTCTGCGTTTTTGGGTGCGGCATGGCGCGCATGGGTGTTGCGGCCGCGCCGGATCAGGTCGCGTTCCTCGTCCGTCAAACTCGGCTCAATAGCCTGCGCCCACCGCGCCTGCGCGTGCGCGCAAACCAGTTTCACCGCGCGCCTGTGCAGCTGCCCTACGCCATAGCCCTGCGCGATCAATTTCTCGCGCACATACAGGTCGTGCACCGTGTCGCCGATGTATGCCAGCTCCAGCGCGCCGGTCACGCGCGCATCCTGCCGCCGCATGGCGGCACCGCCAAAGATAGGGGCTTGTCCCACCTGTTGATCCACCGGGTAAACCCCTTCTTTCTAGCGCATGGCATAGTCGCAGTGATTATAGCAAACAAAGCCTGTTCTGTCTAGAAAAACCGCGCTTTGAGGCTATCGCTGCTGGCGTGGCAGCGGCGCGGCGCGCTCGGGCAGCGCAAAGTATGCCAGCACACCGTCCGCCACGCTGTCGGCAATGCGCTGGCGGTAGGCCGCGTCGCTGAGCAGGCGCTCTTCCGTCGCGTTGGACAGAAAGCCGCATTCAACCAGCACAGAGGGAATGCCCAGCGTCAGGATGTAATAGTCGCCGGTATTGACCGCGCGCTTTCGCGGCGGGTCCAGCAACAGGTTCATGCGCTGCTGCAACACCTGTGCCAGCTCGGCGCCCGCAGCGCAGCCTTTGCGATAGAACACCTGCGGACCGGACTGACTGCCGCTGGCATATTCGTTCATGTGGATGCTGAGTACCATTTCCGCTCCGCCGTCATCGATCAGCCCGGCTCGCCGCTGCATGTCTTGCAGCTTCTTGCGCATGGGCGGATCCTCGTCGCACAGCGCGTAGTCGCCGTCACGCGTCACGACCACGCTGGCGCCCTGCGCCATGAGCGCGTCGCGCAGTTTCAACGCCACATCTAGGTTTAGTTCTTTTTCCTGCACGCCGCTCTTACGCCCCACCGCGCCGCCATCATAGCCGCCATGTCCGGCATCCACCGCGATCACGCGGTCGGACAGCGGCAACACAGCAGGCGCGGCGGGTGCGATTGGCATGGGCGGTGCTTTCGCAGACAAGTTTGACGCCGCCAGCAGGCACAAACCCACTGCGCACAGCCCCGCGCAGCACAGCCAGAAGACGGTCCAACCATAGCGGGCAAGGTATCGCATGCTTCCCCCTCACTTCCAGCGCCATGAATAAGCAGACCAAGGTCTTATTCAGACATACATTTTGCATATTCATGTCGCATATGCGCACAGTATGCAATTTTTTCTCATTACAGAAGATTTAGATCGCCTGAATGGACACGCTTCTCCAAAAAGGACCGTGTTCTTTTATTCATTTGGAATATTTCGACAATATCTCGATATTCATTCTGAAACCCTTTTGATTGGGTGCGCATAACTTTCCACATTCCCACAGGGTTTTCCACAGGCAAACCATCGATTTTGCTTCATTTCTTCGGTTTTTGCACATCAAGAGCGCCCTTTTCTGCGTTTCTGCGGAGTTTTCCACAAACCCGGAGTGTGTTTTCTTCGTTTTTCCGGAGGCATCGCGAGGGTCTGTTTCACCAGCGTCAAGAACATCGGTCTGTTTCACGCAATTTGCGTGCAAAATGCCTAAAAAACCATTGATACACTGTGCGTTTTTCGCTCTGGATAGTCTATTCCATCCTGATGGCAATCAGCACAAAAAAAGCGCGCTTTCGCGCACTTCCTTCCACGCTTATTCGCTTATCGCCACGGCAGCGCCGGGTCCGCGTTGAGCGACAGATCGGCCATCACGCCGTTCATCAGCCGATAGTAGGCGGCACTGCCAATCATCGCCGCGTTGTCGGTACACAGCGCCATCGGCGGGATAAAGCAGGGCAGCCCGGCAGCCTCCGCCGCTTGGGCCAGTTGCCTGCGCAACAGTCGGTTCGCTGCCACGCCGCCGGCCAGCGCAATGGCTGGTGCGCCCACATCCTGCGCGGCACGCATCGCGCGCTCCACCAGCGCATCGACAACCGCCTTGCGAAACGATGCGGCGATGTCGGCGGCAGGCACTTGCTGCCCATTCTGCTTCATCTTGTGCACCGCGTTGATCAGCGCGGTTTTCAGCCCGCTAAAGCTATAGTCATATTTCCCTTCCGGGTTGGGCTTGGGCAACGTCAGCGTGGTCGGATCGCCCTCCTCAGCCAACGCGTCCAGCAGCGGCCCGCCCGGATACGGCAGCCCCAGCACACGCGCCGCTTTGTCAAAGGCTTCACCCGCCGCATCGTCCTGTGTCTGCCCCAGCAGCGTATAGCGCGCGTAGTCCTCCACCAGCAGCGTGTGCGAGTGTCCGCCCGACGCGACCAGACACACGAACGGCGGTTTGAGTTGCGGATGCGCGATATAATTGGCGCTGATGTGCCCCTCGATATGGTGCACAGGAATCAGCGGCAAATCGGCGGCAAAGGCCAGCGCCTTTGCGCAGGTCACACCGATCAGCAGCGCACCGACAAGTCCCGGTCCCACCGTGACCGCCACCGCGTCGATATCCGCCAGCGTCAGCTTGGCATCCGCCAGTGCCGCCGCGATCAACCCATTGATACTCTCCACATGCTTGCGCGAGGCAATCTCGGGCACGACGCCGCCATAATCTGCGTGCAGCGCAATTTGCGAATATAGCACGTTGGCCAGCACTTGCCGCCCATCGCGCACAATGGCCACCGCCGTTTCATCGCAGGAGGACTCGATGGCCAGAATGGTCGCGTGCCCATCACGCGCCAGCGCGGCAACCTTCTCACGCATGCGCGTCTGATAATCGCTCATGCGTCCTCCTTGATTCGGGCAAACAGCCGGAACGCGCCCAATACCGCCATGCCGCTGGCCAGCCAAAATGCCGCGATGCTCCCCACTGTCCGGATGAAAAATTCCAGCGGCAGCAGGCGAATCAGCAGATCGGTCGCCGGATCGAGCAGCCACAGATCGTTGGTGAATGACACGCGATGGAACAGCGTGAAGATCGACGAAAAATCAATCGCAGCCCAAACCGCGACCGCGCCGATCAGTGCCACCACGCAGCCCGCGCCAACCAGCGCGCCACGCCGCCATGCCGCGCGCAGTTCCGGCATTCTTAACACAAAAATCATCGCGAATAAATCGCACATGCTGAACAGCGCAAGTGCCGCCACCACCGGCCAAAAGCGGAACATCGCGCCCACATCACGCATGTGCGCGATCTCGCGCGCGTTAAATGCCGGTTGCATCTCGCCGCGCACAGTCAGGCGCAACTGCTCCATCGGCGCCACATCGCCGGAGAGCAGCGTATCGGCAATGGCCTGCGCGGCCTGTTCGCCATCTTCCGGCGCGATGCCCACGATAGGGTACACGTCCAGCGCGTTCCAATGCGCGACGTATCGCGATGGGGACACCGCGACCAGCAGTGTCCACAGCCCGAGCAGGCACACCAAAAACAGCGCAGCCGTCAGCCCGCCTAGCACGCCGATGCCGCGTCGCATAGAACCACTCCCCTGCACTGTTTACTGCATTTGCAAATACGCGGTGATGAAGCCATCCAGCTTGCCGTCCATCACGTCGTCGATCGCACCGACTTCGTAGCCGGTGCGGTGGTCCTTGACCATCGTGTAGGGCTGGAACACATACGAGCGAATCTGGCTGCCCCACTCGATCTTCTTCATCTCGCCCTTGATGTCGGACATCTTTTCTTCTTTTTCGCGCTCGCGCAGTTCCAGCAGCTTGGATTTGAGCATCATGATACACACTTCGCGGTTTTGCACCTGCGAGCGCTCGTTCTGGCATTGCACGACGATATTGGTCGGGATGTGCGTCATGCGCACCGCCGAGTCGGTTCGGTTGACGTGCTGGCCGCCCGCACCGGACGCGCGATAGGTGTCGATGCGCACTTCTTCCATATTCAATACGAAGGTTTCATCCTCCAGCACCGGCGCGACATCCAGCGACACGAACGACGTGTGGCGGCGCGCGTTGGAATCAAACGGCGAGATGCGCACCAGGCGATGCACACCCTTTTCCGGGCGCAGGAAGCCATACGCGTTTTCGCCGATGATCTCCATCGTCACCGATTTCACCCCGGCCTCGTCGCCATCCTGCAAATCCAGCAGGCGCACCTCATACCCTCGGCGTTCGCAATAGCGCGTGTACATGCGATAGAGCATCTGCGCCCAGTCCTGCGCCTCGGTGCCGCCTGCGCCCGCGTGCAGCGAGATGATCGCGTTGCAGTGATCATACTCGCCGCGCAGCAGCGTTTCCAGTTGCAGCGCTGTCACCGACGCGTCAATCTTTTGCAGCTCGGCCCCGGCCTCATCGGCCAGCTCCTGATCGTCGCCCTCGGCCGACATCTCAATCAGCGTTTCAATGTCGTCTGCCTGCCTTTGCAAGCCAGCAAACAAACCCAGCTTGTCGCTCAGCTGCTTCACGCGCTGATTGACCTTGGTGGATTTCTCTAAATCGTTCCAAAATTCCGGATCGTTCATGCCCTCTTGCAGCTCGGCCAGTTCATCGCGCATGTGGGCCAAGTTAAAGGGACTCACCTGCCTGCATAATGCGCTCGCGAATCAGGTGTAGGTCCTGTTTGTACTGATCCAGTTCGATCACCGCTTACCACTTCCTTTATCTTCAATAACTCATCTTCGACTAGCGATGGACTCGCTATTGCATCTCGTAGAGGTAGATTTTCGGATCAGACAACCCGTTCGCACCAATTTGCGTCTGACCTGCTATGCGTGTTTTACCATCCACCTGGTAGAACTTCCCCAAAATGAAGGTGTCATCTCCATCCGACGGCAACTCCTGCACATCAAGCAGTTGTCCATCTTCCCCCACCTTCATCAAGCTCGTCGTCACATTGCCTAGTTCGTCCGCTTCGTTGCATAGCACCCAATAGGTGCCCTGCCACGGCACAACGCCAAAAAATTCCGCGTTTTTGCCGCGTGTTGGATACTCCTTCTCCCATAGCAGCGTGCCATCCGGCAAAAAGCAGGCCAGCGTGGGCACCATTTCAATATAATCCCAATCGACTCCGATTGTATGTTTGCCTGCCGCTAGCAAGTTTCCCTCCGCCGATTGTGCGATGCTGACATATTCTTTCAATTCCTTGCCCGGCGTATTGGTCAACCACAACAGCCGCCCATCAAAGCTGAACTTGGTCATCACACCCATACCACCGCGCTCGCCGGTCTGCTGCTCCTCATCTTCACCCACGAAGATAAATCCATCGTCAACTTCCAGCATGGCTTTGCAATTCACTTCGTTTTTATCGAACACATGTCGCCACCGCAGATTGCCCTGATCATCCCGTCGCTCGATCGCATGCGCGTAGAATATTCCGCCATGTTTGTCGGCCTGCTTATACTCCCCAACAAAAGTAAAAAAACCGTCCGATGCAGGGAACAATCGTGGAAGCACCGCATTTACTGTGACTGGAATCTCCATCGTGCGCGTGATCTGCGCGTTCTTCATCCACACCAACTCATAGTTGCACACGTCGAAATCAGCTGACCACCGACCGGTTAATCCCACCAATGTGTCATCTGCCAACCGAACGATATCCGTAAATTCCTGCTGATCCTCGACCGTTACGCGCCATTGCTCTTCCCCTACTTCGTTCAGCCCGACCGCCATCGCCTTGCCAACATCGCTGTCCATCTGTTTTTCCCTGCCGACCAACACAAAGTCGTCCCCATCCGGCAGGAAGCAATCGTGCACTCCTGTGTCCACCACCAGCGGCACCTGGCCGATCCGCCTCGCCTCGGCACCCGCCGCCGACGGCACAGCAGCCAGCACGCACAGCGCGCACAGCAGACTCAGCAGATGCTTTCTCATACAGTGTTCTCCTCTTGAGTTCGCTATTGTATCTCATAGAAATAAATCTTCCGGTCGGGCGTCACGTCCGCGCGGATCAGCGCCTGCGCCATGATGCGCGTCGCGCCGTCCTGCTGATAGAACTTGCCGGTGGTGAAGATCTCGCTCTCGCCGGGCGTCAGCGCCTGTACATCCAGCAGCTGCCCGTCGTGCCCCAGCATCATCAGGTTCAGCGTCGTATCCTGCTCGCCCTGCTCAGAGCACAGCGCCCAGTAGCCGCCGTCGCGCGCCGCGATGCCATGGAAGCCTGCGTTGTTGACCGGTCTGGGATATTCCTTTTCCCATAGCAGTTTGCCATCGGGCGCGAAGCAAGCCAGTACGGGCACTTCGTCGGGAAGCCCGATTTCGTGATCCTTGATTGTATGTACGCCCGCCGCCAGCAGGTTGCCCTCCGGCGTCTGCACGATGTCACTATAGTTCTTCCATATCTTGCCCGGCGAACTGGTCAGCCACAGCAGCTTTCCGTCGGCGCTGAACTTGGCGATCACGCCCATGGAGTGGCGCTTGCCGGTTTCCTGCTCCTCCTCCTCGCCGACCAGGACAAATCCATCGCCAACCTCCAGCATCTCGTAGAAATGCACCTCGTTGTCGGCAAACACATGGCACCAGAGCACATTGCCCTGGCTATCGCGCCGTTCGACGGCGGCGACGTAAAACGTGCCGCGGTGCTTATCCGCCTTCTTTTGCTCACCGCGAAAGAGCAGAAACCCTTGCGTCGCGGGGAACATATCCACATCGAGCTCCGACACCTCTGTAATGACCGGCATCGTCGCAGTCACCTGCGCGTCCTTGATCCATACCAAATCGGAGGGATGCTGCTCATCGTTTGCCATCATCACGTCTTTGATCGCCACCAGCGTACCGTCGGCCAGAGAGATAACGCGCGAAAACGTCCACCCATTGTTGGGTTGCTGCTCCTCGACGACCACGCGCCAGGTCTCCTGGCCAGCTTGATCCACGCCGATAGCCGCCGCCTTGCTTCCCGCGTAGCCCGGCTTTCCGTCCCAACCGGTCTGCACGTAGCCGTCAGTGCTCGGCAGCACGCCGCCATGCACGCCCACGCCGCGCAGTACCAGCGGTATCTCTCCGATCAGTTTCGCTTCGGCACTCGCCAACATGGGCACCGCCAGCACGCACAGTGCGCACAGCATCCCCAACATCGTTTTCTTCATCATCATTGCCTCCTCGCAGGCGCGCGACAAAAAACTGCCACGCGAGGTCGGTCGTCTGTGCTTCTATTGATCCTTCCCGCAACAGTGCTTGTATTTCTTGCCGCTGCCGCAGGGGCAGGGCTCATTGCGGCCTACTTTTTTGTCGCTCTTTTTCGGCTGCGCGGCGGTTTCTCCGCCGGCCAGCTTGGCCTCTGTGACCACGGCGACCTGTTTTCTCTCCGGCGCCTGCTGCACGCGGGCAAAGAACAGCCGCGTCAGCGTATCCTCGCGAATCAGGCGCACCATCTCGTCGAACATATCGTAGCTCTCGAACTTAAACTCGACGATCGGGTTTTTCTGGCCATACGCGCGCAAGCCAATGCCGTCGCGCAGGTGATCCATCGCGTCGATGTGATCCATCCAGCGCGCGTCCACCGCGCCTAAAAGCACCACGCGCTCGACCTCGCGCACGTCCATGCCCGCTGCGGTCAGCAGCGCCTCGCGCTCGGCGTAGAAAGCGTCGCTGTCCTCAATGAGCTGCTCGGCCAGCATCTCACGATCCCAATCATTCATCGCCTGCTCATGTGCGGCCAGTGTGCCGGGTTTTAAGCAGATGTGTTCCAGATACTCGGCCAGCCCGGCGATGTCCCATTCCACATCGCCCTCGTTGCCGCTGTTGCCGGTGTGCATCTGCGTCGCGTCGGTGATCATCGCATGCGCCATATTCAGGATGTGCTCGCGCATGTTCTGCCCCTCGAGCACACGCACGCGCTGGCCATAGATGGTTTCGCGCTGCAAGTTCATCACGTCGTCATATTGCAGCACGTTTTTGCGGATCTCGAAGTTCTTGCTCTCAATACGCTTTTGCGCGCCCTCGATCTGCTTGGTCAGCATCCCGGCCTCGATGGGCTGGTCGTCCTGCAAACCCAGGCGGTTGATGAATCCGGAAATGCGCTCGGAACCAAACAAGCGCAGCAGATCGTCTTGCAGCGAGATAATGAACTGCGAGCTGCCCGGGTCGCCCTGTCGTCCGGCGCGGCCGCGCAGCTGGTTGTCGATACGGCGGGATTCATGCCGCTCGGTGCCGATGATGTGCAGGCCGCCAACCGCAACGACCTGATCATGCTGCCGATCGGTTTCGGTCTTATACTTCCTATATTCCACCTGATAGAGCTTGCGCAGCTCCAGCACATCGTCGGGCACATTCTCGTTGTGACCCATCGCGTCCTCGATGTGCTCTTCTTCGTAGCCCTGCTGGCGCAGCGCGCGGCGCGCGAGGAACTCCGGATTGCCGCCAAGCAGGATGTCGGTGCCGCGTCCGGCCATGTTGGTGGCGATGGTCACCGCGCCGTAGTGTCCGGCCTGCGCGACAATCTCGGCCTCTTTCTCGTGATGCTTGGCGTTGAGCACCTCATGCTGCACGCCGCGCATGGACAGTAGGTGGCTGACCAGCTCGGATATCTCCACCGACACCGTGCCGACCAGCACCGGCTGACCGGTGGCGTGGCGCTCCACGATCTGCTCGATCACCGCGCGGAACTTGCCCTCGACAGTCTGATACACTAAATCATTCATGTCGGCGCGAATCATCGGCATGTTGGTTGGAATCTGCACAACATCCAGTTTATAGATGCCCTTGAACTCCTCTTCCTCGGTCTTGGCCGTACCGGTCATACCGGACAGCTTCTTATACATGCGGAAGTAATTCTGGAATGTGATGGTCGCCAGCGTCTTGCTCTCACGCTCGACCTTCACATGCTCCTTGGCCTCGATGGCCTGATGCAGTCCGTCGCTGTAGCGGCGGCCCACCATCAGGCGGCCGGTGAACTCATCGACGATCACCACCTGATCATTCTGCACGACGTAATCGACATCGCGCTTCATCAGGCAATGTGCGCGCAGCGCAGCGTTGATGTGGTGCAGAATCTCGGTGTTCTCCATATCCGACAGATTCTCCACGCCAAAGTACGATTCGGCCTTGCGGCTGCCCTGCTCGGTCAGGTTGCAGGTCTTTTGCTTTTCGTCACGGACGTAATCCAGCTCCTCACCCTCGCGCAGGCGCTGGACAAACTGATCGGCCTTGCCGTACATCTCGGTGGATTTCTCGCCCTGACCGGAGATAATCAGCGGCGTGCGCGCCTCGTCGATGAGGATGGAGTCCACCTCGTCCACAATGGCGAAGTTGTGCCCGCGCTGCACCATATCCTTATAATAGATCACCATGTTGTCGCGCAGGTAGTCAAAGCCCAATTCGTTATTGGTGCCATAGGTGATGTCGCAGGCGTAGGCCTCGCGTCGCTGCTCATTGGTCAGTCCGTGCAGGATGATGCCCACCGTCAGACCCAGGAAGCGGTGGATGCGGCCCATCTCCTCGCCCTGAAAGCGCGCCAGATAGTCATTGACCGTCACGATGTGCACGCCTTTGCCGGAGAGCGCGTTCAGATACGACGCGAGCGCGGCGGTCAGTGTCTTGCCCTCGCCGGTTTTCATCTCGGCGATACGCCCCTGGTGCAGCACAATGCCGCCAATCATCTGCACGCGGAAGTGGCGCTTGCCATAGACGCGGTCGGTGGCTTCACGCACCACAGAGAATGCCTCGGGCAGCAGGTCGTCCAATGTTTCGCCTTTTGCTATGCGGTCCTTGAACAACTGCGTTTGCGCGCGCAACTGTTCGTCCGTCATCGCCTTGTGGGTCTGTTCGTATGTGTCGATCCGGTCAACGATTTTGTGCAGGCGCTTGATTTCCGCCGCATTGCCGTCACCAAAGATCGCGGTCAGCCAACTCATGTCGGTTCCTCCTGTTCTTGCGCGCAGCGACTCATTTTTCCGCTCCGTACAAGCATTGAGTATACCACTTTTTCGTTATGGGCGCAACCGAGTCCCAACGCCGCACTGCTTTACATCGTCGCCTGTTCATGGTATCCTGTTCATTGGCAGATCAAACGCTCGATGCAGGAGGATTTTTCCATGAAAGTGCTTATCACCGGCGGCGCGGGCTATATCGGTTCGACCATCGCCTCTGCGCTGGAGGATCGCGGGCATACCCCGATCATTCTGGATTCTCTGGTCAATGGCCGCATCGAGTTCACACGCGGTCGCGCGTTCTTTCCCGGCGACATTGCCGATTCCGACCTGCTGGCACGCGTCAAGCAGGCGCACCCTGACCTGACGGCGTGCATCCATTGCGCGGCGCTGATCGTCGTGCCCGAATCGGTGGCCGATCCCTATCGCTACTATCGTGAGAATGTGTCCAAGTCGCTCAAGCTGTTCCACACGCTGGCCGCGCTGGGCATCGACAAAGTGGTGTTCAGCTCCTCCGCGTCGATCTATGGCAATGTACCCGGCTTTGTGGCGGACGAAAGCGCGCCGCTGGAGCCGTCCAGCCCCTACGCGCGTACCAAGCGCATCATGGAGATGGTGCTGAGCGACCTGTGCGAGGCCGAGGCGCTGCGCGGCATCGCCCTGCGCTACTTCAACCCCATCGGCGCTGATCCCAAGATGCGCTCCGGACAGTATCTTGCGCAGCCCAGCCATGTGCTGGCCAAGATGATGCAGGTGGCCAACGGGCAGGAGCCGTGCTTCTACATCACCGGTACTGACTGGCCGACGCGCGACGGCTCCGGCTTGCGCGACTATATCCATGTATGGGATCTGGCGCGCGCGCATGTGCTGGCCATTGAAAAGTTCGACGACGCGCTGGCCGGCGCCAACTTCGCGCCCATCAATCTGGGCACCGGCAATGGCGTCACGGTGTTCGAGCTGCTGGCGGCGTTCGAGCAGGTGCTGGGCCGCAAGATTCCCATGGAGAAGAAGCCTTCTCGCCCCGGCGATGTGGCGGGTGCCTGCGCGGGCGTCCAGCGCGCGCACGACCGGCTGGGCTGGGAAACGGAAAAATCCATGGCCGACGCCATCGCCGACGCGCTGAAGTGGGAGCGGCTCTGGAAGCAGCGCTTGGCGCAGGAAAACGCGTAACATCATCCATTCCAATGCCCGCTTCGCGCGGGCATTTTTTGCAGGGAGGTCGCTATGATCTATCGTGATATCGGCAAAACCGGCAAGCGGGCCAGCGTCATCGGACTGGGCGGCGAGCATCTGGACGGCAAGCCCTATCAGGTCGCCGAGGAAACGCTGCGCACCGCGCTGGATCAGGGCATCAACATCCTCGATGTATTTATGCCGGGCGCCGAGGTGCGCGGTCATATCGCCAAGGCGCTGGGCAATCGCCGCAAAGACATGCTGATCCAAGGACACATCGGCTCAACCGATGTGAACGAAAAGTATGACATCAGCCGTGACCTGCCTACCGTGCAGCGCTATTTCGAGGATTTGCTGCGCGCCTTTGGCGGGTACATCGACTTTGGCATGCTGTTTTTCATTGACTCGGAGAAGGGCTACCGCGATGTGTTCGAGACCGATTTTATCAAGTACGTGCAGCGGCTCAAGCAGCAAGGCGATATTGGCCACATCGGCTTCTCCTCGCACAACCCGACCATCGCCGCCAAAGTGGTGGAAACCGGCGTGCCCGAGCTGATGCTGTTTTCCATCAATCTGGCGTTCGACCTACTGCCCGCCGAGATCAACGCGCTGGATCAGCTTGACAGTGCCATCGATGCCTCCGCTTTTCGCGGGCTGGACCCACAGCGTCAGGCGCTCTATGCGCTGTGCGCGCAGCGCGGCGTAGGCATCACGGTGATGAAGACGCTGGGCGCGGGCAAGCTGCTCTCCGCCGAACATACGCCGTTCGCCCAGCCCATGACCTCGGCGCAGTGCATCCACTACGCGCTGACGCGCCCGGCGGTGTCCAGTGTGCTGCTGGGTTGCCAGTCCAAGGCGCAGGTGCTGGACGCGGTGCGCTATCTCGACACCTCCGACGCCGAGCGCGACTACGCGCCGATGCTGGGCACGCTGCGCAATGATTTTCGTGGCCGCTGCGTATATTGCAGTCACTGCCAACCCTGCCCGGTGGATATTGACATCGCTGCTGTGCACAAGTATCTGGACATCGCCAAGTTGGATCTTGCGCACATTCCGCCATCGGTGCGCCAGCACTATCGCGCGCTGGAAAGCAGCGGCGCGGCCTGCATCGCTTGTGGACACTGTGAGCAACGCTGCCCGTTCGGTGTGCCCATTATCGAGGATATGGCCGAGGCAGAACGGCTGCTGGGTTAATCGGAACAACAAAAAAAGAGGCGCAAGCCTCTTTTTCTCTTTTGCTCGAAACCCGGTAAACTGTCCAAAAAGGTTCAGATGTGGGCGAAACGCAAGGCCGTCCGCCGAAGGCGTATAGGTATACGCCGACAAGGCGGCCGCAGGGTTGAGCCCGCAGATGAGGCTTTTTCGACAGTTTAGGCTTCTTTTTCTTTTTTCTTCGCCGTTACATCTTCCACGACGATAACCTGCTTGCCATCGTAGTAGCCGCAATGTTTGCACACGCGGTGGCTGAGCTTCATCTTCTGGCAGCGCGGGCATTTGACGATGCCGGGCGCGGACAGCTTCCAATGCGTACGGCGCAGACGGCCGCGGCACTTGGATACTTTTCCCTTCGGAAGAGCCATGTTTACACCTCCTCGTCCTTGGTCAGCAAAGATGCCAATGCCGAAAAAGGGTGCTTCGACGGCCCTTCGTTCTGGCATGCACATTGGGTTTGGTTGCGGTTTGCCCCGCAGGTTGGACAGATGCCCCGGCAAGTGTCGCTGCACAGGATGCGCATGGGCATCGCCAGCAGGATCGCGCCGAGCACCGCGTCGTCCAGCGACAGCGTGTGCCCTTCAAAGGCAAACAGGTCGGGGTCATCCGGGTCTGGCGCACGCATGTAGCATGCGTCGAGCTTGGCGGTCTGTGTGCGCCGCGCGGGCTCTAGGCAGGCGGCACACGGCAACGACAGCGTCGCTGTTACCTCGGCACGCACCCATGCGGTGTCGTGCAGCGCGGCGACTGTGCCTTTTACCTCCACCGGCCCGATAAATCGCAGCGTATCACCGTTCCACTCGGTGGGCTCCATCGGCTCGGCCAGCGAGAAGGGAATATCCTCCCCGGGGGCGTTCAATGCCTTGGTGATATCCAGCTGCATACGACTCACCTCAAAAAATGACCGTTTCTTATTATAGGTGAGCAAACAGCTTGTGTCAAGCGTTATTGCCGGAAATTACTTCCCCGCCACAATCGCCTTGGTATCGCGCGCGATGGCCAGTTCCTCATCGGTGGGCACAACCAGAATCTTGACCGTGCTGTCCGGTGTGGAAAGATCGCCCTCGGCACCCTTGAAGTTCTTGCTGTGCTCCATTTTCGCGCCCAGGAACTCCAGCCCCTCGACAATGCGGGCGCGCGCCAGGTGATCGTTTTCGCCAATGCCAGCGGTGAAGATGATTGCGTCGATGCCACCCATCACCGCGGCGTACGCGCCAATGTACTTGCGCACGCGGTGATCAAATACCGACAGCGCGCGAATCGCGTTCTGGTCGCCCGCCGCGGCAGCGTCGGTCAGGTCGCGCATGTCGCTGGACAGGCCCGACAGGCCCATCACGCCGGATTTCTTGTTCAGGACATCCATCATTTGGCTGATCGTCAGGTTGTCGCGGTCCATGATGTACTGCACAATCGCCGGATCGATATCGCCGGAACGCGTGCCCATGACCAAGCCCTCCAGCGGCGTCAGACCCATCGAGGTATCAATCGACTTGCCACCCTTGACCGCCGACAGCGACGCGCCGTTGCCCAGATGGCAGATCACCAGCTTGAGCTGCTCGACCGGCTTGCCAAGGTATTCGGGCGCCTTCTGCGACACATAGCGGTGGCTGGTGCCGTGGAAGCCATAGCGGCGCACCTGCAAGCGCGTGTAGTAGTCATACGGCAGCGCGTAGAGGTACGCGTATTCCGGCATGGTCTGGTGGAACGCGGTATCAAACACCGCAACCATCGGCGTGCTGGGCATAACCGCCTGACAGGCCTCGATGCCCATGATGTTGGCCGGGTTATGCAGCGGTGCCAGCGGCACATTGGCGCGGATCGCATCCATCACCGACGCGTCGATCTTGACCGACTCGGAGAACTTCTCGCCGCCGTGCACCACGCGATGGCCGACCGCGCCAATCTCGCTCATGTCTTGGATCGCGCCGTATTCCTTGTCGGTCAGCGCGCCCAGCACCGCCTTGATGGCACCGACGTGGTTGGGCATATCCTGCTCGACGGCCAGCGTCTTGCCATTGGCCTTGTGGGTCAACTTGCTGCCCGGCAGGCCAATGCGCTCGGCAATGCCCTTGGCCAGCACCTTTTCGCCCTGCATGTCGATCAGCTGATACTTCAGCGACGAGGACCCGGCATTGATCACCAGAACATTCATGATACTACTCCTTCTGCGTTTCGCAGTTTATTTTGCTGGAATAATGCTGTGTCAGCCCTGCGCCTGCACGGCGGCGATGGCGACCACCGACACAATGTCGTCCACCGAGCAGCCGCGCGACAGGTCGTTGACCGGCTTGGCCAGCCCCTGAATGATCGGGCCGACGGCCTCCGCGCCCGCCAGGCGCTGCACCAGCTTGTAGCCGATGTTGCCCGCCTGCAGGTCGGGGAACACCAGCACATTGGCCTCACCGGCCACTTTGCTGCCCGGGCTCTTCAGTTTGCCCACCGAGGCGACCAGCGCCGCGTCCGCCTGCAACTCGCCGTCGATGGAAAGCTGCGGCGCGCTGGCCTGCGCGATTTGGGTGGCCTGCTGCACCTTGTCCACCAGCTCGTGCTTGGCCGAGCCCTTGGTCGAGAACGATAGCATCGCAACCTTCGGGTCCATGCCGACCAGCGCCTTGCCGGTGGCAGCGGAGGAAATCGCGATGGCGGCCAGCTCCTCGGCGGTGGGGTTGGGGATGACGGCGCAATCCGCGAACACCAGCACGCCGTCCTGACCATACTGCTTGTTCGGGCACTCCATAATGAAGCAGGAGGACACCACCTTGATGCCCGGCGCGGTCTTGACGATTTGCAGCGCGGGACGCAGCACGTCGCCGGTGGTGTTGATGGCGCCAGCCACCATGCCGTCGGCATCGCCGGTCTTGAGCATCATCGTGCCAAAATACAGGGTGTTGGTGGTGATCAGCTTCTTGGCGTCCTCGGGCGTCATGCCCTTTTCCTTGCGCAGATCAAACAGGGTCTGGATATAGCCAGCGGTCTTGTCGCTGGTCGCAGGGTCCGCGATGACCACGCCATCCAGCGAGACCTTGAGCTCGGCTGCCTTGGCGGCGATGGCCTGCGCGTCGCCGACCAGAATGACCTCGGCAATGCCCTGCGCGACCACTTGCGCGGCAGCCTGGATGGTGCGCTCCTCGGTGCCCTCGGGCAGCACGACGCGCTTCTTGTTCGCCATCGCCTTGGCCTTGATTTGATCCATCACACCCATTTGCAAATCCTCCTTGACGTGTTACACTAAGCGTGCAAGATTGTAAAAATTTTAACTTATACATTATACAAGAATTTTTAACGTTTGGAAAGTGAAAAAACGCTTTTCCTGCAAATCTGTATGAGGAGGCCGCGCATGCGCATTTGTGGCGTCATTTGTGAATACAACCCTTTCCACAGCGGACATGCGCTGCACCTGCGTGAGGCACGACGGCTATCCGGCGCGGAGGTTGTGGTGTGCGTGATGAGCGGGCACTTCACCCAACGCGGCGATCCGGCCATCGCCGACGCGTGGACGCGCGCGAAGATGGCGCTGATGGGCGGCGCCGATGTGGTGGTGCAGTTGCCGACGCTGTTTGCCGTGCGCCCCGCGCAGCGGTTCGCGATCGGCGGCGTGGCGCTGCTGGCCGCACTGGGCTGCGACACGCTGGCCTTCGGCGCGGAGCAGGCCGACCTGTCCGCGCTGTGCGATGCCGCCGACCGCCTCGCGCTGGAGGACGACGCGCAGCGTGTCCTCTTGCGCGAAGGGCTGGCGCGGGGGCTGTCACATCCGCGCGCGCGCGCGATAGCGCTGGGCGAGCCGCTCTCCGGCGCGCTGGACATTGCCCAACCCAACAATGCGTTGGCGATCTCGTACTTGCAGGCACTCACCGCGCTGCGCGCGCCCATGCAGCCAATCGCCATCGCTCGTGCTGGCAGCGGCTATCACGATGCGCGGCTTACACCGCTGGCCTCGGCCACCGCCATCCGCGCCGCGATATCCGCCGGGCAGTGGGACGCGCTGGCCGAAGCAATGCCCGAAACCGCCTACACGCTGCTGCGTGAAACCCGCGACGCTGGACGCCTGCACAACCCCGGCGCGCTGGATACCGTTCTAATCGCTAAACTGCGCGCGATGCCACCCGATGCAATCGCCGCGCTGTGCGACGTGACCGAGGGGCTGGAGCACCGCTTTGCCGAAGCCGCGCGCAAGGCGGGCTCGCGTGAGGACCTGCTGGCGCGCGTAAAAAGCAAGCGTTACACCCATGCGCGGCTGTCGCGCATCGCATGTGCCGCGCTGCTGAACATACCGCAGGCGCTGGCCGACACGCATCCCCTGCCCACGTACGCGCGCGTGCTGGGTTTTCGGCGCGATGCCGCGCCGCTGCTGCGCCGTTGGCAAGATCATGCGGACATCCCCATCATCACCCGCGCGGTTGACCCGCGCGTCAAAGCCGATCCCGCCTTTGCGCTCGACCTAGCCGCCACAGACCTGTGGGCGCTGGGTTGCGCGAACCCCGCTTGGCGCGCCGCCGGACTGGACTATACGACCTCACCGGTGATCGTGGAATAGCCCGCCTCCCCGCCGCGTATATTCCCCCGGAGGGATGCGCATGGTCGCGGCGGTATGCGGTTTTTCGTTGATCCTCATGCTGGCCTTTCCCGCCGCCACGATGGACGCGGCGCGGCAAGGTCTTCTGTTGTGGGCACAAGCGGTGCTGCCTGCGCTGCTGCCCTATCTGGTGTGCTGTCAACTGCTGTCGGCGACCGGCGCGCTGTCGCGGCTGGGCACGCCGCTGGATCGCCTGTCGCGCGCGCTGCTGTGCTGCCCGGGCGAGGCGGTGCCGGTGGCGCTGCTTGCTTTTCTCGGCGGCTCACCGGCAGGCGCACGGCTGATCGCGCTGCGGCACGGGCAAGGCGCGTTCACGCGCGCCGAGGCCGAGCGTCTGGCCTGCCTAACCGGCACGGTCAGCCCGATGTTTCTGCTGGGCACACTGCCGATGTGGATGCGCTGGCCCGGCGCGGGCGTCCGGCTGGTGGCGGCGCACCTGATCGGCGCGCTGGTGGCCGGGTTGGCTTTTGCGCGCTGCCTCCGCTCGGATACCCTGCCCATGCCGCGCATTGTGCGCCCGACGCGCGCGCCGGGCAACCTGTCGGTGGGCGACGCGGTGTCGGGCGCGGCGCAGGCCATGCTGACGGTGGGTGGCTGCATCGTGCTGGCCACGGTGGCGGCGCGGCTGCTTTCCTGCGCGTGGCCGGGCATGCCGCCGGGCGTTGCCGCCGGAGCACACGCGCTGCTGGAGATGGCCGGCGGCTCGGCGGCGCTGATTGCGCTGCCGCTGTCCCCGCGCGCATTGCTGGCGCTGGTGTCCGCCGCCGTATCCTTCGGCGGGCTATCCATCCTGGCGCAAAACGCCGCCTTCCTCGCACCGCTAGGCGTGCGCGCCAGTGTGCTGCTGAGCGCCCGGCTGCTGCACGCCGGGATTGCCGCTGTGCTGGCATGGCTGCTCGCGCCGCCGCTGCCCGGCGCGCAGGCGTTCGCGCCGCTGCTGCCCGCATTGCCTGCCGCGCCGTCGGCATGGGCGTATGCCGCGCCGGTTGCGCTGCTGGCGCTGATGTTGATGCACAAAAAAAGCGCCCTCATCAAGCGATGAGAGCGCCGCGTGGTCACAAAGCCAGGTCGTCCAAAAAGGCTCTATCGTTAGGAGGCGCAAGCCTGTCCGATGGAGGCGTATGGGACAATACGCTGAGCGGAGCACCGTCGGCCCAGCGGGCCAAAAAGACGGCGTGAAAGCCCAATGAGCCAACGAGCTTACTCAGCAAGCGACTATGGCGAATTGAGGCGAGACAGGCGCAACGCCGACACCGCGAGGGAGCCTTTTTCGACGGCCGAAAGTTACCCCGGCGTGCCGTTGCCAACCATCACCGGCTGGACATACTGCATCTGCATATACCCAGTCAGGCCATTCACGCGCACCTTGTACCATCCGTTGGCTACCCGCCAGTTCTCGACATACACCTGGTCAAAGTCCAGAATCTCCACCTGCGTGCCGTTGAAAAACTTATCCAGCACCCTGCCGCTCTCGCCGGGTTTATCGCGCAGGTTCAGCCGCTCCTGTTCATTGGGGTTGCTCACGATGCCGTATCGCTTGCTCCCTGTCGGCGCCGCGTAGACCCGCAGATTCTGCGACAGCATATAGCCGGTCTTTCCGTCATCGCGCATGCGTATGTAGTACCAGCAGCCCGCGCGGCCAAGCACATCCATGGTCGCGCCGTTATTATTGTAGGTTTTGACGTTGGACGCCGAGCGCGACGGCCATTGCTTGAGCTCGAATTTCGTCGCGCCGGACAAGTACGTATCGGTATGCGCGCCTGCAAACGTGATCTGCTCCGGCGTCTCGCTATCCATGCGCAGCAGTCGGCGCGCCATATAGCCGGTCTTGTTGCCCACACGCACGCTGCACCAGTCGCCGGTGGTGCTCAGCACTTCCACCGTCGCGCCGTTGTAATACTCGCCCCGCGAGGCGGCGGCCGTGCTGGCGCGCTCGCGCAACGTCAGCGTTTCGGCTAGCGAGGAGCAGTTGACAACCGCCCACTTGCCGGTGTTCACCGGCTGGGGCTTGGCGGTCGAGCCGACCGGGCGGATGGGCGCATCGGTGCTCACATACTGTGCCTGAATGTATCCCTCCATCCAACTGCTGCCCTGCGCGGTAACATGATACCACTTGCCGTCGCCGCTGACGCCGCCAATAATCAGTTGCGTCCCGCTCGGGTATTTCGACAGCACTGCGCTGTTGGCATTGGGCATCTCGCGCAGATTCACGTTGCCACCGTTGGCGGCATAGATGTACCCGGTGGGCATGGCGCTGCCTGCGCGGTTGATCGTGCTCATATCTAGGCCGCTCATATCCCCGCAAAACAGCACATATTTGGCCTGCACATAGCCATGCGTTGTGCCGTTTTGCACTTCGAGCCAATCGTTTCCGACCCAGCCATGCACCATCAGCAGCGCGCCGGTATAGTACTTGGTGATGATCGTCGCCTTATCGTTCGGGGCGTCGCGCAGGTTCAGACGATCGACGGGGTTGGGATTATTCACAACGACCACCGCGTTCGCGCCGGGTTGCGGTTTGGCGGTCGGGCCGACCGGGCGGACGGGCGCGTCGGTGCTCACAAACTGTGCCTGCACATAGCCCTCCATCCAGCTATCGCCCTTTGTGGTGATATGATACCACTTGCCGTCGCTGGATACGCCGCCGATGAGCAGCGGCGTGCCACTCGGATATTTCACAGCCACCGTGCTGTTGGCATTGGGCGCCTCGCGCAGGTTGATGTTCCCGCCATTCGCCGCATACAGATACCCGGTCGGCATGGCGCGGCCGATGCTGCTGAGCACACCGTAGTCGATGCTGCTGAGGATGCCGCACTGCGATGTGTACTCCTCCTGCACATAGCCGCGCGTCGCGCCGATCTGCACCTCGATCCACTCGCTCGGCCCACTGTAGACCAGCATCGTGACGCCGGTGTAGTACTTGGCGATCACCGCCGCCTTCGCGCTGGGGCCCTCGCGCAGGTTCAGGCGATCGGCGGGGTTGGGATTATAGACCACCGCGACGGCTGGGTTCGCCGCCTGCGCGGGCATCGCCGCGCACATGCCCACCAGCAAAGCCACCGCCAGCATCGCACAAGTTATCCGTTTCATCTTTCGCGCCCCCGTTTTCCAATATATTGCTATTGTACCATAAAAACGCGCCGGAAGAGCACTTTCTTCCGGCGCGAACATTCTTTTTTACAGCACTTTGCGCAGGAAATCCTGCGTGCGTGCCTGCCTGGGACTGCTGAAGATTTGCTCGGGCGTGCCCTCTTCAATCACTTGTCCTTCGTCCATGAACAGCACGCGGTCGCCCACCTCGCGGGCAAAGCCCATCTCATGCGTCACCACCACCATGGTCATGCCGTCGATGGCCAGCTGCTTCATCACGTCCAGCACCTCGCCCACCATCTCGGGGTCCAGCGCCGACGTCGGCTCGTCAAAAAGCATGACCTCCGGCTCCATCGCCAGTGCGCGCACAATGGCAATGCGCTGCTTTTGCCCGCCGGATAGCTGCCCGGGGTAGACCGTCGCCTTATCGGCCAGCCCGACGCGCTTAAGCAGCGCCATCGCCTTCTCCTCGGCCTCTGCCTTGGCGGCGAGCTTCAGCGTCACCGGCGCCAGCGTGATGTTGTCGATCACCTTTCGGTGCGGGAACAGGTTGAACTGCTGGAACACCATGCCCATTTTGCGGCGCACGGCGTTGATGTCCCCCTTCGGCGCGGTGATGTCCTGTCCGTCGAACAGAATCTGGCCGCTGGTCGGCGTCTCCAGCAGATTGAGGCAGCGCAGAAAGGTGCTCTTGCCCGAGCCGGACGGCCCGATGATGACCACCTTTTCCTTTTCCTCGATGTGCTGGCTCACGTCCTTGAGCACCTTTAGGTTGCCAAAGTCTTTACACAGATGCTTAACGGTGATCACTTTCGCGCAGCCTCCTTTCGACGATGTGCATGCCGAAGGTCAGCAGCTTGACCACCAGATAATAGATCAGCGCCACGGCAAACAGCGGCAGGAACATCACAAACGTGCTGGCGCGGATCTGCTCGCCCACCTTGGTCAAATCGACGCCGCCGATGTAGCCGACCACCGAAGTCTCCTTGACCAGCACGATCAGCTCGTTGCACAGCGCGGGGATGACGTTCTTGGCGGCCTGCGGCAGGATGATCTTGAACATGGTCTGCCAGTGTGACAGCCCCAGCGAACGCCCAGCCTCGGTCTGTCCGTGATCCACCGACAGGATGCCACCACGGATGATCTCCGCAACATACGCGGCGGAGTTGCAGCCGAAGGCCAGCGCGCCGATGAGAATTTTTAGCCTTGGCGAGGTGGAGCGCACCCCGGCAAAGATGACGAATGAAAAGATCAGCAGCTGCACCACCACCGGCGTGCCGCGCATTACGTCAATGTATGTCCCGGCGATGGCCGACAGCGGGTTAAAGCCCAGCACCTTCACCTTCGACAGCCGCATCAGCGCCAGCACCAAGCCCAACACAATGCCGATGAGCACGCCGTAGAGCGACAGCTCCATCGTCACGCCCAGCCCTTTCAGAAAGCGCATGTACTGGTTGCCCTCTACGAATACCTTTTGAAAATCTTTGATAAATTGCTCCAATTGTCTCCCCACCTTTATACGCGCAGCGAGTCTAAGGGCGCTTCTCCCCTAGACTCACTGCGCATTGCAACAATCGTTGCGCGGCTTTTAGTTGAAGAACTGCGCGATCAGATCATCATAGGTGCCGTCGGCCTTGATCTCGGCCAGCACTTCATTGACCGCCTTGAGCAGCTCGGCGTTGCCCTTCTTGACCGCGATGCCGTAGTCCTCGGCAGGGGTGTCGATGCCTTCGAGGATGACCAGATCGTCATTCTGCGCGACGAACACCTTGGCGGGCGCGGCGTCGAGGATCATGCAGTCCACGCGGCCCAGCTTCAGCTCGGCGACGGCATCGTTGGCGGCCTTGAAGCCCACCACTTTGTCTGCCGGGATGCCCAGCGTTTCAGTGGCCATCAGGTAACCGGTGGTGCCATCCTGCACGGACACGGCTTTGTCCTTGATATCCTCAAAGACCTTGATGCCCTCATAGCCCTTCTTGACCACGACCACCTGCTGCGCACTGAAATAGCTGTCGGAGAAATCCACCTGCTCTTTGCGCTCGTCGGTGATGGTCATGCCCGCGATGGTGAAGTCCAGCTTGCCATCGTTCAGCGCCATCAGCAGGCCGTCAAAGTCCATGTTCTCCAGGTAGAAGTCCTTGCCCACCTTCGCGGCGATCAGCTTGCCGATCTCCACGTCGAAGCCCGCGGGTTCGCCGTTTTCGTCGATATACTCAAAGGGCGGGAAGGAGCAGTTCGAGCCCATCACAACGGTCTCGGCCAACGCCAGGGTGGGAACCAACATCAGAACCGCCAGAACAACCGCCAATACCTTCTTCATACAGGGTGCCTCCTTGCTTTCGCAATGTATTAACATTCGG
>JAVBMF010000050.1:0-4720 GCA_031552735.1 Eubacteriales bacterium | reverse complement strand
CATCCTGACCTGGGCGATCGGCGTGGACTACGTGGCCAAGCATGCCGCCGACCACGGCGCGATGCCCAAGGTATTCGGCAGCGTCACCAAGGGCGGCCAGCCCAAGGGCGCGGCCATCATGAACGGCGTCGTCGCCACCATTCTGGTGCTGGCCGTGCCGTTCCTCAAGGACTTCGAGGACATCTTCTGGGCGTTCTTCGCGCTGAACCTGATCACCCTGCTGATGAGCTACATCCTGATGTTCCCGGCCTTCCTGAAACTGCGCAAGACCGACGCCGACCGCGAGCGTCCGTACCGCGTGCCGGGCAACAAGACGATCATCACGCTGATGGGGATTGTGCCGGTCATCCTGCTGGTGCTGGCGGTGGTGTTCTGCGTCACCTATCCCATCGAGGACGGCAGTTGGTTCGTGGATGTGCCGCTGCTGGTCGGCACCGCGGTGGCGGTGGTGATCGGCGAGATCATCGCGTGGCGCGCTGCCCAACATAACGCAAAGAAAGCGAGCAAATAAGTATGAAACCATTACAATCCACGCCCCGCAAGGACGGCTTCCGCATGCCGGGCGAGTTTGAACCGCACGAGGGCTGCTGGATGCTGTGGCCCGAGCGCCCGGACAACTGGCGGCTGGGCGCCAAGCCCGCGCAAAAGGCGTTCTGCGACGTGGCGGCGGCCATCGCGCAGTTTGAGCCGGTGACCATGGGCGTGTCGCGCGTGCAGTACGACAACGCGCGCTCCATGCTGCCCGACCATATCCGCGTGGTCGAGATTTCCAACGACGATTCGTGGGTGCGCGACTGCGGCCCGACCTTTGTCATCGACGGCAAGGGCGGCGTGCGCGGCGTGGACTGGTCGTTCAACGCGTGGGGCGGGCTGGTCAACGGCCTGTACTTCCCGTGGGATCAGGACGACAAGGTGGCGCACAAGATTTGCGAGATCGAGCGCAAGCAGACCTATCGCCTCGACGGCTTCATTCTGGAGGGCGGCAGCATCCACGCCGATGGCGAGGGCACGCTGATCACCACCGAGGAGTGCCTGCTGGACGAGGGCCGCAACGGCGGCATGAGCAAGCAGGAGATCGAGGACACGCTGAAAGAGTACCTGAACCTCGAGAAGATCATCTGGCTGAAAAACGGCATCTACAACGACGAGACCAACGGCCACGTGGACAACATCTGCTGCTACGTGAAGCCCGGCACCGTCATGCTGGCGTGGACCGATGACGTCAAGGACCCGCAGTACGCCATCTCCGCCGAGAACCTCAAGATTCTGGAGAGCGCCACCGATGCGAAGGGCCGCAAGCTGGAAGTCATCAAGATGCCCATGCCCAAGCCCATCCTGATCACCGCCGAGGAGAGCGCCGGCGTGGACGCGATCCACGGCACGCTGCCCCGGCAGGAGGGCGACCGGCTGGCCGCCTCGTATGTCAACTTCTACATCGCCAACGGCGGCATTGTGGTGCCCCAGTTCGGCGATCCCGCCGACAAGCTGGCCATCGACGCGCTGGGCAAAGCCTTCCCGGGCCGCAAGATTTCCGGCGTGTACGCGCGCGAAATCCTGCTGGGCGGCGGCAACGTGCACTGCATCACGCAGCAGCAACCCAAGTAAACACCCAT
Source organism: Eubacteriales bacterium (assembly GCA_031552735.1). Lineage (GTDB taxonomy): Bacteria > Bacillota > Clostridia > Christensenellales > Aristaeellaceae > JAVBUY01. The sequence continues at coordinate 3,107 of JAVBMF010000050.1, read as the reverse complement.
CATTTTGCCACGGCGCCGGGCGGCGCGCATGCGTTGCGCCATCCGGCGCCGTGGTCATACAGAAGGCAGGGCTACAAAATGCGACCGGCAAGAAAGTTTAAGCTGATAGACTGTGTGCTGGCGGTGGTGTGCGTGGTGCTGACCATCGAGGCCGCCGCGCCCGCCGCCTCGGTGGGCAAAAGCCAGATTTTCTGGTGGCTGTTTCTGCTGCCCACGTTTTGCCTGCCCTACAGCCTGATCTCTGCGGAGCTGGGCACCACCTACCCCAGCGAGGGCGGCATCTATGACTGGGTGACGCGCGCGTTCGGCCCGCGCTGGGGCACGCGCGTCGCGTGGTACTACTGGCTCAACTTCCCGCTGTGGATGGCGTCCATCGCGGTGTTCTTCACCGACAACTTCCCGCAGGTGTTCGGCATCGCGGTGTCGCCGGTGGCCGCGCTGGTCATCCGGCTGGTGTTCATCTGGCTGGTCATCGCGCTCAGCCAGCTCGAGGCCGCCGACAACAAGTGGTTCTTCAACATCGGCACGGTGGTCAAGGTGGGCATCCTGGCGGCGGTGGGCATCGGCGGCATCCTGTACGCCGCGCGCCATGGCGCTGCCACCGACTACTCGCTGCGCAACATGCTGCCCACATTGGAGTTCGGAAGCCTTGCATCTATCTCCGTGATCATATATAATTTTATGGGCTTCGAGGTCATCACCACCTTTGTCGGGCAGATGGAGAAGCCCAAGCGCCAGATTCCCACCGCCATCATCATCGGCGGGCTGACCGTCGCGGTGATGTACCTGCTGTGCAGCTTTGGGCTGGGCGCGGCCATCCCGCTGGATCAGGTGTCCAGCTCCTCGGGCGTGATGGACAGCCTCAAATTCCTGCTCGGCCAGCCCGGACAGGGCGTGATGGTGGCCATCGGCGTGCTGATCCTCTTCACGCTGTTCGTCAACCAGCTCTCGTGGATTTACGGCGTCAACTATGTCACCCGCTACTGCGCGGAGAGCGGCGGCGGCATGCCGCGCGTGTTCGCCAAGACCAATAAGCGCGGCGCGCCGATCGGCGTGTCGCTGATCAACGGCATCGTCGCATCGGCGCTGGTGCTCATCGCGCCGCTGATTCCCTCGCAGGAGCTGTTCTGGAGCTTCTTCGCGCTCAATCTGGTGATCTTCCTGCTGTCGTTCATCCCGATGTTCCCGGCGTTTTTGCGGCTGCGGCAGGCCGAGCCGGACATCGAGCGCCCGTACCGCATGTTTGGCGGGCCGCGCCTGACGCGCGTGTTGGCCATCGTGCCGATGGTCATCCTGGTGCTGGCGATCTTTTTTACGGTGGTGCCTCTCTCCGGCGAGGAGCTGACCGGCAAGCTGCTGCTGTTTGTGGGCACGCTGCTGGCGCTGGCCTCCGGTGAAATATTGGCCCGGCGCACCGCGCGGGCGCGAAAGGACTGACGAACCATGTCTAGACTGGTGATCGCCCTGGGGGGCAACGCGCTGGGCAATACCGCGCAGCAGCAAATCGAGAAGGTGCGCGAGGCGGCAAAGGCCATCGTGGACCTGATTGTGGAGGGCCACGATGTGGTCGTGACCCACGGCAACGGCCCGCAGGTGGGCATGATCAACCTGGCGTTTGAGAAGGGCGAGCAGGGCGGCTTTACGCCCGGCATGCCGCTGCAGGAGTGCACCGCGATGAGCCAGGGCTACATCGGGTATCACTTGCAGCAGGCCATCGACGCGGAGCTGGTGTCGCGCGGCCACAATGACACCCCGGTGGTCACCATGGTGACGCAGGTGGTGGTCGATGCGAGCGATCCGGCCTTCCAGAAGCCCACCAAGCCGATTGGCTCCTACTATGACGAGGCGACCGCCAAGAAGATCATGGGCGAAACCGGCCAGTTCTTTGGCGAGGACGCGGGGCGCGGCTGGCGGCGCATGGTGGCCTCGCCGCTGCCCGTCGATATCTACGAAAAGGCGTCCATCCGCCACCTGCTGGCGGGCAAGCAGGTGCTGATCTGCTGCGGCGGCGGTGGCGTGCCGGTGGTGCAAAAGGACGGCCATTACGAGGGCGTCGCGGCGGTCATCGACAAGGACTTTGCCGCCGCCAAGCTGGCCGAGCTGGTCGAAGCCGACTTCCTGTTCATCCTGACCGCCGTCGATCAGGTGGCGATCCGCTATGGCAAGCCGGATGTGCAGTGGCTGAGCCAGATGACCGTCGCCGACGCGCAGCGCTACTGCGACGAGGGGCACTTCGCGCCGGGCAGCATGCTGCCCAAGGTGCAGGCCGCCATGCGCTTTGCCGCCACCGGCAAGGGGAGAAAGGCCGTCATTGGCTCGCTGGAGAAGGCCAAGCTGGCGTTGTCCGGTAAGAGCGGCACGGTGATAAGCGACCGGGGATAAACGCCCTCTCGTGTTGTCGGCGCTGCGCTCGGTTTGTCGCCGTATTCACCATACGGCTCCGGCACACTCGCTTGCACCTCCTAACGATAGGGCATTTCTGCCCGGTCGCGGCTGGGTGAGCGATCGGGCATCATCACCGGGGATCAAGAAGGGGCACGCGCCCCTTCTTTTGCTTCGTATCGGTAGACTCTGTCTGCCTTGCGAGACATTTTCCGCAGGAAAACAATCCTGCCCCTGTGAGCAGAGCGAGCGCAGCGGCTTCCGGCTTTTTCATGCGATTCTCATGTCCTTTTCCGATTGCCTATGGTATAATGGCAATCGACTGCGACAAGGAGGAGACTATGGAAACGAACAATACGCGCTGGGTATCCCGCGCGACACAATTTCTGGCCGGGCAGACCGTCTCGATGTTCGGCTCGATGATCGTGCAATATGTGATCAGCTGGCACGTGACGCTGTCCACCAAGAGCGGCACGATGCTGATGATCGCGACGCTGTGCGGCTTTCTGCCGCAGCTGCTGATCTCGCTGTTCGCCGGCGTATGGGCGGATCGCTACAACCGCAAGCTGCTGATCATGCTGTCCGACGGCATGATCGCGGTGTGCACGCTGGGGCTGGCCATCGCGTTCAGTCTGGGCTATGACAGGCTGTGGCTGCTGTTCTTTATCTCGGCGGTGCGCTCGCTGGGCTCGGGCATCCAGATGCCTGCGGTGGGCGCGTTTCTG
>JAVBMF010000051.1:0-51246 GCA_031552735.1 Eubacteriales bacterium | reverse complement strand
CAGCGGCGAGCGCGACAGTGCGCCGTGCGACGCCGACTTGAGCGACACCGATACCATCACCGCCAGCACCGCGATGACGACGATGGTCATGCCCAGCGCGGCCACCCCGCCGTAGTTATACATCGTAATGCCGATGGCGGTCAGCAGCAGCACAATGCCCGAGATGCCGGGCACGCCGAAGCCGGGCAAAAATACCTCCAGCACAATCAGGCCCATGCCCGCCGCCAAGCACAAAATAATGGGCAGATTGTTGATGATGAAATCCAACATGTGAACCGCTCCTCCCGCGTTACTTGGGCTTAGTATAGCATGCGACCCATGCGGCGCCTATGCCTGCGCGCCCAACCATACATCCGCGCGGTTCAAACGTCGGCTTTCGCTTCCTGTTCGCGCAAGCTCACCGCCAGCGCACGCATGTCCTCGGCATAGGTGTCGGCCAGCGCGCGGTTATAGATGACGCTGGCGGGATGATACAGCGGAAACAGCGGCATGGCGAGGCCCTCGACCGACAACCATTGCCCATGCACCTGCCCGATGGTCAGGTTCTTGCCGGTGACCGCGCGCAGCGCCACGTTGCCCAGCGTCACCAGCACCTGTGGCGCGACCAGCGCAATCTCGCGCAGCAGCCACGGCTGGAACAGCGCGATCTCCTCACGGCTGGGCGGGCGGTTGGACACGCGACCCTTGGCACTGACCTTGGTTGGGCGTACCTTGACGGTATTGCTGATGTAGAGCTGCTCGCGCGCCAGCGACACTGCCGCCAGAAACTGATCCAGGTTCTTGCCCGCGTTGCCCACGAACGGCCTGCGCGCCAGCGTCTCCTGCTCGCCCGGTGCCTCGCCGATGAGCATCAGCCGCGCGTGAACCGGCCCCTCGCCAAAGACCAGCACCCGATCTTGTCCCACGAAAATATCCTGAAAGAACTTGCCGCATGCCTCGCGGTACTTTTCCATCGGCGTGCTCATGCGTCCTCCTCGTGTTGCGATTGAATACGCTGTAGTGTGGCCGAAATCGCCTGAAAATCCTCCCACGCCGGACGCTTTTTTGTCTCGTCGCGCAGCAGCGCCGCCGGGTGAAATGTACACATCATGTGGTAGTGCCCGCGCACGATCCATCGGCCTCGGTCGCGCGTCACACGCGTGTCCTCGCCGAGCAGGTACCGTGCGGGCGTTGCGCCCAGGCACACGATGATGCGCGGCTGTATCAGCGCCACCTGTGCGCGCAGATATGGCAGGCAAGCGGCGGCTTCGGCGGGGTCTGGCACGCGGTTTTGCGGCGGGCGGCACTTGACCACATTGGCGATGTATACCTGTTGCCGCGTCAGAGAGATGGCGGCCAGCATCTTGTCCAGCAGTTGCCCCGCCGCGCCGACGAACGGGCGGCCGGTAGCGTCCTCTTGCGCGCCCGGGCCTTCGCCCACGAACATCAGCGCGCTGTGCGGGTCGCCCTCGCCGGGCACGACGCGCGTGCGCGTCTTGCACAGGCCGCATTTTTCGCAGCCCCCAATCTCGGCCATCAGCGTCGGCCACGAAACGTTCACGCGCATCCCTCCGCACATCTTCTGGATGCAGTATAGCACAAATCTCTGCATAAAAAAATGCCGCGATCGCTCGCGGCACTTGTTTGGGAAAACCTTACGCGGCCGGTTTGGCCGCCTTCGCCTCCGCCGGAACCTCAAAATCGGCGGTCGTGTTGAAGCCCGTGAAGTCCATGGTGGTGGTCGCCGTCATGGTCTGACCCTGAAAATCCGTCGTCGCGATGGTCACCGCGCGAAGCATCATGGAATCATCCTTGGCAATATAGACCGACATGGGCATGCGAACCGCCGGTACGTCGCCTTGCGCGGGCGTGTCCACCATGCCGGAAATCTTGTAGCAGGTTTTTCCGTCCACGTCCTCTTCGCCGTCCAGCGTCAGGCTCTGCATGGCTTGCGCTTGCTTGAACATCGACTCGGCGGAGGGCACCTGCATGGCCTGCATGGCTTCCTCGGCGCTGCTGATGGGCATCACCTGCCATTGGCCAGCCATGTTGATGTACGTCATCAGTTGTCCGTCCGTCTGCTCCATGTACATGTCGATGTTGCCGGTCACCGAGCTATTCATCGTCACTTTGAACTTGACCGGCTCGGTAAAGATCAGCATGTTCATGGCAATTTCCATGCTCTGCCCGGCAAGCTCCACCGCAAGGGTACCGTCGATGGTCATGTTTTTCACCGCGCGCATGGCCTCGCCGGTCTTGACCAAAATCGCCGTAGGATCCTCCGCCAGCGCCGCAGTGCAGAGTGCCAGGGTCAGCGCCAACGCCAGCGCGATTGCAAGTGCCTTTTTCATGGTATCCCCTCCCTGTTGATCTGTTTATGGATTTTTGGTCGTTTCGACCACAACCGCCTCATTGATGTTCTTGCCGATGCCGGCAAAGGTGGTGTTCAGATCCTGACGCAGCCAACTGTACAGGCTGGCCAGGATGACCATCAGCCCGATGATGCACACTGTCGCCAGCGCCACGCCGAAAAAATCGAACACGCCCGCCGCCACGCGGAATCCCGAGTGCGTGCGCTCGATCGGATCGCGCATGCTCACCCACCTCCCTATCGTTTCTGCGCATACAACGCGCCGCGCATCTCTATGCTTCCCTCATTTTTGCTGGTTCAATCTGGCTCGCCCTCGGTGGATACCGAGAAGGCGATGTTGGTCGCATGGTCGGCCACGCGCTCCAGGTTCGAGAGCAGTTCAGAGAAGATCATCCCGGCTTGCGCGGTGCATTGCCCGGCGCTCAGGCGGTCGATGTGCGCCTGTTGCAGGCGCTTCTCTTCATCGTCAATGCGCTCCTCCTGGTCATGGATGTCGCTCAACGCGCCCGTCTCGCGGGTGTGGAAGGTGACCATCGCGTCGAGCAGTATACGGTGCACGCGGTCATACATGCCGCGCAATTCCCCCAGCGCCTGTTCGGAAAACTTGATGCCCTCGGTGTGCATGCTCTGCGTGTATTCCAGCACGTTCTCTGCGTGGTCGCCGACGCGCTCCAGGTCGTTGATCACGTGATACAGCGTGCCGACCAGTGTGGAGTCTTTGGGGTTCAGGTCCTCCTGGCTGATGCGCACCAGGTACTTGGTGATCTCGTGGTTGAGGTAGTTGGTCAGTTCCTCGTTGCGCATGATCGTATCCGACTCGCTCAAATCGCTCGACATAAAGCCCCGCATCGCGCGCGCCAGGTTCTCGATAGCCACCTTGCCCATGCGCTCGACTTCCTTGACGGCCTGCGCCACGGCGATCGGCGGCGTGCTGATGATACGCGGATCGAGATAGTACACGCGGTTTTCCTCCGGCTTGGGGTCTTCGCCGGGCACGATCCGGCACGCCAGCTTCGCCAGCAGATCGGCAAACGGGAAGAAGATCAGCACCTCGGTCAGCTTCATGATCATCATCGCGTTGGCGATCTCGCGCATCACGTTGTGCTCGCCGGGCAGCGCGCGCACCCAGTCGGCCAGTGGCAGGAATTGCAGCGCGATGGCCATCAGCGATGAGCCGAAGATATTATACAGCAGGTGCACCACCGCCGCGCGGCGCGCGGTGCGCGTCGTGCCGATCGAGGCCAGCATTGCGGTGATACAGGTGCCGATGGCGCAGCCCAGGCAGATATACAGCGACATCTCCAGCGAGATCAGCCCCTGCTGCGCCAGCAGCTGCACCAGCACGATTGAGGCGGAAGAGCTCTGGATGACGCAAGTGACCACTACGCCGGTCAGCAGCGCGGGCAGCGGATTGGTTGCCACGGTCTGCATGAGGTTCATGAAGCCCGGATCGGTGCGCAGCGGCGCCATCGCCTTGCTCATCAGATCCATGCCCACAAACAGAATGCCAAAACCGGCGATCACCGTGCCAATGCGCTGTGTCATGGACCGCTTAAAGAACAGCATCATGACCACGCCGGCGAGCAGCGCGACCGGCGCCACTTCGTTCAGGTGGAACGCCGCCAGTTGCGCGGTGATCGACGTACCGAAGTTTGCGCCCATGATGACCCCGGTGGCTTGCAGCAGGTTCATCAGCCCGGCATTGACAAAGCCGACCACCATCACCGTGGTAGCCGACGACGACTGGATCAGCATGGTGAAGCCCGCGCCCACCAGCACACCCAGCAGGCGGTTCTTCGTCAGTACGTTGAGCAGCCCGCGCAGTTTGTCCCCGGCAACGCGTTCCAACCCATCGCCCATCATTTTCATGCCAAACAGGAACAGCCCCAAGCCACCCATGAGTCCAAAGATCATTGTTTCCATGTTTTCCTCACTGTGCAAACCGTCTTTGTTGCACGTTCCTTCCGCTTACTTCTACTTGTCCATTGTAAGAAATCGCACGCATCCTGTCAATGTCGATTGCTGGTGCTTTGCGCAAAAATGTCGTATACTATATAGCATCAAACGCAGGAGGAATCCCTATGCAGCCAGGCAACAAGGTTCTGCGGCTCATCGGCCTCATTTTTTCACTGATCGGCGCGCCGTTTGTGGTCATGGGCATCATCGCGCTGTCCATGCTGGCCGGAGCGTATGACGAGGACTTGCTCATCGGCGGCGCGATCTTCGCGGGCATGGGCGTGATTTTCCTGATCCTCGGTCTGGTGTTCCTTTTCAGTGACCGCAGTCAGCGCCGCTTTGCAGACCGCATGATGCGCGAGGGCACGCCTTATGACGCCGAGATCACCCGCGCGTACTACAATTCGTTTGTGCAGACCAACGGCAAAAGCCCGCTGGTGCTGGAGTGCCGCTACAAGGACGCCAGCGGCTCGGTGCACCTAGTCAAGTCCAAAAACCTGTGGGAATACAACCTGCTGGAAGCGCCCACGCAATTTACCGCGCGTGTGTGGGTCGAGCCGTACAACCCCCAAAAATACTATGTCGAAGTGATCGACCAGCGTCCGATGCCGCCCGCCGATTACGACGACCGATAATCGCCACAAAAGAGGTGCAACGCATGCAAACATCCGCCTTCCGTCCCTCGCGCGCCCTGGGCATGATCATGCTGCTATTTGTCAACATCTGCTGGGGCCTGTCCTTTATCGCGTCCAAGTTTGTGCTCACCGCCGGTCTGCCGCCGATGACGCTGGCCTGCGCGCGCTATATTCTCACCACCGTCATCCTGCTGCCCGTCATGCAAAAAGACGGCAAGCTGCCGCACATCGCGCACGCCGACTGGCTGTGGCTTCTGCTGTCGGCGCTGTTTGGCGTCACACTGTATTACTTTTTCGAGTACACCGGCATGCTCTATACCACAGCGTCCACCGCATCGCTGATCCTCGCTGCCATCCCGATTTTTTCGCTGGTGTACAGCGCCCTCTTCCTGCGCCAGCGCGCCGGATGGATGCGATGGGTGTGCGTCGTACTGTCGATGCTGGGCGTGTTTCTGGTCATCCGGTTTGGCGCGGGCGGACTAGAGGGCACGGGCAGCCTGAAGGGCAACCTGCTCATCCTGTGCTGCTGCCTGTGCTGGGTGGCCTACATCCAGATCATCGACCGGCTGCGCGGCAAATACAGCAGCCTGACGCTGACCGGCTGGCAGGCGATAATCGGCATGATCACGCTGATCCCCTTCGCGCTGGGCGAAAAGGCGCGCTGGGTGCCCATTCCGCCGCTGGGCTGGGTGTGTGTGGCGGCGCTGGCGCTGATTTGCTCGGCGCTGTGCTACTTCCTGTATGCCGAGGCACTCGGCGCGGTCGGCCCGTTTACCGCGTCGCTATTCATCAACATCAACCCGATCGCCGCGGTGATTGGCGGCGTGCTTATTTTGGGCGAAACCATCGCGCCGATGCAGCTTATTGGCGGCGCGTTGATCGCACTCAGCCTGGTGATCACCAGTCTGCCCGGCCGCGCGCAAAAAACCAGTTGACAGCCGCATGCCTTGCGGCTATACTGTCTGCAACACGCGAGGATGGGGACAAAACGCGGCCAAATCGCCTCAAGAGAGCTTCCGGGTGGTGCGAGGAAGCGGCGGTGGCAGCGGACCTACACCCCGGAGCGCGGCCCCGAACCCAGTATGCTGGCAGTAGGCCGCCGCCGGTGCGCCGGATACAGCGCCGAGCCCACAGGGCTCACGAGGGATTGCCCGCAAGGGTCATCCGAACGGAAGTGGTACCGCGCTATGCGCCTTCCCGAGCAGGGTGTGTTTCAATAGGGGAGAAAGTGCAAGTTCCAAGGATTTTTCGCCAGATCAAGGAGTCGGAACGCAGCGTACTGGCGGTACGCCAAGTGGAGAACGACGCCGATATGTCGGAAAGGCCGCAGGAAATTGCGCTTGCGAAGTTTTGAAACGCACCCACCCATCGGGCGGGCGTTTTTTTATGCCCGCATCAAAGAAGGAGGACATCCCATGCACATTCTGGACACGCTGAAGGAACGCGGCTTTATCGCACAAGTCACCTTTGAGGACGACCTGTACAAGCAGCTCGAGCGCGAGCCCACCACCTTTTACCTGGGCATCGACCCGACCGCTGACAGCCTGCACATCGGTCACTTCATCCCGATCATCGCGGCCAGCCATCTCCAGCGCGCCGGACACCGCCCGATCATGCTGATGGGCGCGGGCACCGCGATGATCGGCGATCCGTCGGGCAAGACCGCGCTGCGCAGCATGATGACCACCGAAACCATCGACGAAAACGTGCGCCGTATCAAGGGCCAGATCAGCCGCTTTATCGACTTCGCCGACGACAAGGCCATCTTGGCCAACAATGCTGACTGGCTGCGCAGCCTGAACTACATCGACTTCATGCGCGAGGTCGGCGCGTACTTCTCGGTGAACCGCATGCTGACCGCCGATTGCTACAAGCAGCGGCTGGAGAAGGGCCTGTCCTTCTTGGAGTTCACGTACATGCTGCTGCAATCGTATGACTTTCTGGAGCTGTTCAACCGCCACGGCTGCCGCCTGCAAATCGGCGGCGACGACCAGTGGAGCAACATGCTGGGCGGTGCGGATTTGATCCGCCGCAAGGCACAGCAGGACGCTTTCGCGCTGACCTTCAAGCTGCTGCTGACCTCCGACGGCCGCAAGATGGGCAAGACCGAGTCCGGCGCGCTGTGGCTTGACCCGCAGCGTGTGTCGCCCTACGACTTCTATCAGTACTGGCGCAACGTGGACGACGCCGACGTGCAGAAGTGCCTGGGGCTGCTCACCTACCTGCCGATGGACGAGGTGCGCCGCCTGGGCGCGCTCAAGGACGCCGCCATCAATGACGCCAAGAAAGTGCTGGCCTTTGAGATCACCAAGATCGTGCACGGCGAGGCCGAGGCCGACAAGGCGCAGCAGGCGGCGGCGGCGCTGTTTGGCGGCAATGCCGACGCGGGCAGCATCCCCACCGCCTGCATTACGGCGGCGCAGCTTGCCGAGGACGCGCGGCTGACCACCATTGTCGCGCTGGTCGGTCTGGCCGCCTCGCGAGGGGAAGCGCGCAAGCTAGTGCAAGGCGGTGGCATCTACATCGGCGACAGCGCCATCAGCGATATCAACTATGCATTGACGCCCGACATGTTCGGCGGCGAAGGCATCCTGCTGCGCAAGGGCAAGAAGAGCTACTGCCGCGTGCTGCTGGAGCGCTAAGATGGCGGAGCAGGCAAGCTACAAGACGCTGCGCGCGGCGGATCATGCCGAGTTTGTGGTGCAAAAGTCGCGGTTCATCGGCTGCGGCACCCCGGTGGCCGATGAGCAGGCCGCACTAGATTTCCTTGCGGCGGTGCGCGCTGAGCACAAGGGTGCGAACCACCATTGCTATGCGTACATTGTCGGGCTCAACCGCGGCATCATGCGCTACAGCGACGACGGCGAACCGGGCGGCACCGCGGGCATGCCCATTCTGGGCGTGATGCAGGCGCGCGAGGTGGTTAACGCCGCCGTGGTCGTGGTGCGCTACTTTGGCGGGGTGCTGCTGGGCGCGGGCGGGCTGACGCGCGCCTATGCGCAAGGCAGCGCCGTCGCGTTAGATGCCGCGCAGGTGGTCACCATGGTGCGCTCGCAGCGCTTTGCCGCCGAGATCGCCTATCCCCAGTGGGACAAAGCGCTGCACGCGCTGGGCAGTTTCCCTTGCGTAGTCGAGGGACAGGCGTTTACCGACCGTGTCACCGCCACACTGCTGGTGCGCGAGGCTGATGCCGAGGGGCTGATGAGGCTGCTGGCGCAGGTGACCGACGGGCAGGCACACGTACGCGTGATCGACGAAGGGTACGAGGGCTGGGCGGAGTAGGGTAAGCCGCGATGTCCCCTAACAACAGGAATACGGAAGCTCTGGCTTTCCATAACACAATCAAAAAGCAAAAGTGTTCGCCACGACGGCAAACACTTTTGTTTTATTTCTTCGGATAGGGTTCTTGCCGGTCGGTCAGGCCCAGCAGATAGTCTACGCTTGTTTTGTAAAACACCGCCAGTTGAATAATTGCCCATGCCGGGATCTCTCTGATCCCCTTTTCATATCTGCGATACACTTCACGTTTGCAATGCAACAAATCGGCAATCTCCTGCTGCGTCTTGTCGCTGTCGATTCGCATGTCCTCAAGTCTTTGAAAGTACATAAAGTCACCTCTTGACCATGCTACTATTTTGTGGCATAATCAAGAAAATTTTGCTACCATTTGGTAGCGCGCGAGGTGACAAGATGGCCGAATTCTGTCTGGATTGCTTCAACAAACTGGAGGGCACTCAGCTTACCCGCTGGCAGGTGTCGCGCAGCTGGGGCAAAGACCTGTGCGAGGGCTGTGGTCAGATGAAGCGCGTGGTCATGGACTACGATCGCGCTGCCTATAGCAATACTAGTCCGCATCAGATTTCACGCAATAGATCGCGGAAGATTTTCCCGAGAGGCTAGGAGCCCGAAGAAGGCGTAGCAGGCAGCTACGCTGACTGAGGCGCGACAATGCATCTCGGAAAAAGATCCGCTAGATATGAGTGAAATCTAATGGGGACTAGTATAAGCAGCGGCAACAGAAAAAAGCGCCCACCCGACGGTGAGCGCCTTTTTTCGTTACACCTTCTATTACACCAGGCTTCTCCCGGTCATCTCTTTGGGCTGCGCGATGCCCATCAGTTTGAGCATCGTCGGCGCTAGGTCGCACAGCTTGCCACCCTCGGCCAATTGCTTGCCGATCAGCGCGTCGTCCACGACGATCAGCGGCACCGGGTTGGTGGTGTGCGCGGTAAACGGTTCGCCGGTTACGGGATCGACCATCTGGTCGGCGTTGCCATGGTCGGCGGTGATCAGCGCGCGGCCGCCCACCGACTGGATCGCGCCAATCAGCGTGCCCACGCAGGCATCCACCGTGCGCACCGCCTGCTCGGCGGCGGGCATGATGCCGGTATGGCCGACCATATCGCAGTTGGCAAAGTTCAGGATCATCACGTCGAACGCACCGGACAGGATGCGCTTGGTCGCTTCCTCCGTCACCTCAATGGCGCTCATCTCGGGCTTTAGGTCAAAGGTCGCGATCTTCGGCGAGTCGATCAGCACACGCTGCTCGCCGGGGTTGGCCAGTTCCACGCCGCCGTTGAAAAAGAACGTAACATGCGCGTACTTCTGTGTTTCCGCGATGCGCAGCTGCGTCAGTTTCAGGCTGGACAGATACTCGCCCAAGGTATTATCCAACGTTTCGGGCTTATTGACCACCAGAATATTGGTAAAGGTCTCGTCGTACTGCGTCATGGACACATACAGCACCTTGCGGAAGCCGCCCTGAAGCGGGAAGCTCGAAAAATCGGGCTGGATGAACGGACGCGTGATTTCTCTGGCGCGATCGGGGCGGAAGTTAAAACACACCACCGAATCGCCCGCGTTGATCGTCCCGACCGGCTTGCCGCCCTTTTGTACCACGGTCGGTGCGACAAACTCGTCGGTTTCGCCCTTGGCATAGGATTGCTCCACTGCCTGCGCCGCGCTGTCGGCGGTGGCGACGCCCTGGCCATACGCCATCGCGTCATAGGCCTTCTGCACGCGATCCCAGATATTGTCGCGATCCATTGACCAGAAGCGGCCCATGACCGTGGCGATCTCGCCGACGCCGATCTTTTTGATTTCGGCTTCCAGCTGCTTGATAAAATCCAGACCGGAGGACGGCGGCACATCGCGGCCATCTAGCCAGCAGTGCACATACACTTTTTTCACACCGCACTGTTTGGCCATCTCCAGCAGCGCGTACAAGTGCGTATTGTGGCTGTGCACGCCGCCGTCGGACACCAGGCCGAGCAGGTGCAGCGCGTGGCCGTCCTGCTTGGCGTTGTCCATCGCCGTTTGCAGCTCCGGCTTCTTGTAGAACGCGCCGTCGCGGATGTCCTTGGTGATGCGGGTCAGCTCCTGATACACGATACGCCCGGCACCAATGTTCAGGTGGCCGACCTCGCTGTTGCCCATCTGCCCGTCGGGCAGGCCGACATCCATGCCGCTTGCGCCCAACTGTGTGTGCGGATACTTCGCGCTCAGCATGTCCAAATTCGGCGTGCCCGCCTTGGTGATGGCGTTGGAGGTCGGGTCGGGATTGATGCCAAAGCCATCCATGATGATTAGCGCGGTAATCGGTTTCTTGGCCATATTTTACATCTCCACAACTTTCGCAAAGTCCGCCGCCTTCAGCGACGCGCCGCCAATCAGCCCGCCGTCGATCTCGGGCTGCTGCATCAAACCGTGCGCGTTAGCGGCGTTCATGCTGCCGCCGTATTGGATGCGCACCTTATCGGCGGCATCGCCATACGCGCCGCGAATGGCCTGGCGGATGACGCCAATGGTCTCGTTGGCCTGCTCGTCGGTGGCGGTCAGTCCGGTGCCGATCGCCCAGACCGGCTCGTACGCAATCACCACATCAGCCACCTGCGCGCTGTTCAGCCCGGTCAGCGCGGTCAGCGTCTGGTAGGCGACCAACGTGTTGGTGTAGCCCTCTTCGCGCTGGCTCTTGACTTCGCCCACGCAAATGATCGGGACCAGCCCGGCGGCCACGGCGGCCAGCGTCTTTTTATTGACGCTCTCATCGGTTTCGCCAAAGTACTGGCGGCGCTCGCTATGGCCGAGAATGACGTACTTGCAACCCGCAGCCAACAGCATCGCCGCCGACAGTTCGCCGGTGAAAGCGCCGCTCTCTTTGTAGTGCATATTCTGCGCGCCCAGCGCGATGTTGGTGCCGCGCGTCGCCTCGACGACCGCCGCGAAGTCCACCGCAGGGGTGCACACCACCACGTCGCACTTCGCGTCCTTGACCAACGGTTTCAGCGCCTCGACCAGTTCTTTTGCCTCAGCAGGGGTCTTGTTCATCTTCCAGTTACCAGCAATGATCGGTTTTCTCATACAGGTTTCATCCTCTCAAAAAGTCGAGGGCTGGCTTTCGCCGCCCTCTCGTTGTCCGAAGCGCGTGCTCAGGCGGGATGAGTGGCTAGGAGCCAAGCCCGCCCAGTCGGGAGCGTATCGTGTCATACGTGACCGACTGGAAGGGCGCAGGCGACACCGCCAATCGCCCGCCTGTGCGCGCGGCTTTATTTATCGTTCAATGCAGCGACGCCGGGCAATTCGATGCCTTCCAAGAACTCCAGCGACGCACCACCGCCGGTGGATACGTGGGTCATTTTCTTGGCAAAGCCCATCTGCTCGACCGCCGCGGCAGAGTCGCCGCCGCCAATGATGGTGACGCCCTTGCACTCGCTCATCGCGCGGGCGATGTCGCGGGTGCCCTCGGCAAAGTTGTCAAACTCGAACACGCCCATGGGGCCATTCCAGATGACGGTCTTGGCGCGCGCGACTTCCGCGCCGAAGATCACGCGGGTATTCGGACCGATGTCCATGCCCTCGAACCCATCGGGGATATCTTGAGAATGCACCGTGATGCGCAGCGCGTCGTTGCTGAACTTGTCCCCGGCCTCGTTGTCCACCGGCAGCATCAGACGCACGCCCTTCTTGGCGGCCTTGGCGAGCAGCTCCTTGGCCAGATCAACCTTGTCGGCCTCCAGCAGCGAGTTGCCGATGTTGCCGCCCATCGCCTTCTGGAAGGTGTACGCCATGCCGCCGCCGATGATCAGCACATCGACCTTGTCAAGCAGGTTATTGATCACGCCGATCTTGTCGGACACCTTCGCGCCGCCCAGGATGGCGACGAACGGGCGATCCGGGTTGTCCAGCGCCTTGCCCATCACATCCAGTTCCTTCTGGATCAGATAGCCGCACACGGAGGGCAGGTAGTGCGCCACGCCCTCGGTGGACGCGTGCGCGCGGTGCGCGGTGCCAAACGCGTCGTTGACATAGACCTCCGCCAGATCGGCCAGCGCCTTAGCGAACGCGGGATCGTTGGCTTCCTCTTCCTTGTGGAAGCGCAGGTTCTCCAATAGCATGACGTCGCCGTCCTTCAGCTCAGTCGCCAGCTTCTTGGCGGAATCACCGATCACGTCATCGGCCAGCTTGACGTCCTTCTTCAGCAACTGGGACAGGCGGGCAGCCACCGGCGCCAGCGAGTATTTCTTATTAAATTCACCCTTCGGGCGGCCCAGGTGCGAGCACAGAATAACCTTCGCGCCATGCTTGATCAGGTACTCGATGGTGGGCATCGCGCCGATGATGCGGTTCTCATCGGTGATGTTGTTGTCCGCGTCCAGCGGCACATTGAAGTCGCAGCGAACCAGCACTTTCTTCCCCGATACCTGGATGTCCTCGATGGTTTTCTTGGCCATGGTGCACACTCCTTTATTATCGTCCGTAAGGATTATTTATGGTAGCGGCTTTATCCAAAGCCCGCGTCCATTCTATCACGCCGATGCGGAATTGTCGATACTGGCGGCCTTGCACAGCTCCAGCATACGCGTTGCCGCGCCCTCGTCGGTCACCAGCAGCGCGTGCTCGCGCGAGCGCATGACCGCTTGGATCGCCTCGGCCTTGCTGGCCCCGGCAGCCACCGCGATCACCGTGCGCACATCGGTCATGGCGGTCAGGTCCAGCCCAACGCTGCTGGCGGCATACACCGCCTTGCCCTTTTCGTCGAAGTAGTAGCCGAACGCCTCCGCCACCGCGCCTTTGTCGGTGATTTGCCGCACGATGTCGGCGTTCAGCCGTCGCGAGGCCATCATTTCATCCGTACGGCCAATGCCGTACAGCAGTACGTCGGTGCGGTGCAGCAAGTCGATGGTTTCGCGCACCTCGGGCATCTTCAGCATTTCCTGCCACGCGCCCTGCGCCATCTGGTCAGGCAGGTGCAGCAACCGGTGGTGGCCCCCCAGCTTGCGCGCAAACTCCGCCGCCAGCGTATCGGCCTGCGTCTCCACCGCGCGACCCATGCCGCCGCGCGCGGGCAGCACCAGCACGTCCAGCGGCGCGCCGCTGGGCAGATGCGCGGCTACCTGTTGGATGGTCGAGCCGCCGGTCACCGCCAGCACGTCGCCTGGCAGCAGCAGCGCGCGCAGACGCTGCGCCGCGATGCGCCCGATCTCGCGCAGCACTTCAGGGTCCTGATCGACATCGCCGGGCACAATGACCACGCGCTGGACGCCCAGTTGGCGCGACAGCGCGCCCTCCAGCATTGACAGGCCGCGCAGCCGGTGGCTCAACGCGCGCGCGTCCTCCAACAGCGGCTCGGCTTGCGGCGTGATGCACATGCCGGCGGCATCCAGTGTGATATGACCTGCCTCGCGCAGTGCCTGCGCCACGGCGCGCACCTCGCGCTCCGGCAAGCGGAGGCGCAACGCCAGTGCCCGCCGTCCAATGGGTTGCAGCACCGCGATGCGCTCCAAAACCCACGCCCGCTTGGCAATTTCCGCCAACAGATCGGGCGCTAGGCTTCCTAGGTTGTGCAGCATATCCAGCTCCATAATCCCCTTCGGGCAAATTTTGCCCCGCTTGTCCATTCTTGACCCGCAGGATAGTATAGCGGATCGTTCTCCGATACGCAAGCAGTTTTTGGTCTTTTTTGCTACAGCAATGTGAGCACCACCGACATCACCGCGCCGGGCACACCCAATACGCCGGACACCGCCAGCGTCACCAGATTGACCGATACGCCACCGACAAACGCCTGTGCGGCAAACAGCACGCCAATCCCCAGACAAGCGTGTATCAGCCTGCGCCAACCACTGCCGCGCACCAATAGCCGCCCCAGCCAAAACAATCCCGCCATCAATCCCGCCAGCGCCAGCACCCACACCCATGACACCAACATGCGCGCTTCCTCCCCGGTCTTGTTGGTAGAGCATATGTGGCACCTTGCGCGCGCATGCAAAAGGCGCGCCAAAAGCGGCGCGCCTCGCGTATCACGCAATGCGTTTACTTCGCGGTCTTGAATGTAGACAGCACGCCCTCCATCTTCGGATAGCAAGCATCAAATTCTTCGCGACAAGTGGTCAGCGTCAGATTGTACATCATCGAGCCTTCCATAAAGAAGCCCTGGCAAATGGTCAGTTCCACGCCGTTGAGCGTATATTCGCCGCGCAGCATCATCACGTCGCGCTTGCCAAAGGTTTTGATTTCGCAAGGCGCTGCCATCGTGAAACCCTGGAACATCGCCTGATATTGCGCACTCAGTTGATCGCTCATAATCATCAGGTCCTTGGTGTCAACCACCTGACCCAGATCCTGCGTCACCACATTCATGTTGTTGGTGAAGTTCTTTTCCTGTACCGTGTCAAGCAGCATCATGACAATCTGGGTGTTTTTTGCCTGCTCCAGAATCGCCTTCACCTGATCAGTGAGTTCAATTTCCTTGCTGCCCTCATCCAGCAGCGACTGCGCATTCTTGCCATCCACTACCTTGCAGTCTCTGGGCACCGCAAAGCTGTAACCCAGCTCTTCGCTGGTATACACTGTCGGCAGATTCTGCCGCCAGATCATCACGCCTGCCACCGCAGCCACCAACGCCACCACAATCAACGCCGCTATCGCGGCCCAAATCCACTTTTTACGCACACATTCTTCCTCCGTATCATGATTTCATATTGGGTTAGCATACCACAAACCGACAGTTTTTGGAAGTGTCAACGGAAGGTCTGTGCTCCTGTACAGCAAAAAACCACCCGGTTGGGTGGTTATGACGCTTACGAGTGCCCGCTGCGGTCCGACACGCGCAGTCTCACCATCGCGCGCGCCAGCATCGAGCGCGCGATATAGTACTCGTGCATGCTCTTTTTCTGGCGAATCTTCTCCTCGGCCAGTTGGCGGTCGCGCTCGGCACGCGCGCGGTCGATCTCCTCGGGCCACTCGACGGTCTGCATCAGCAGCAGCACCTCGTCGGCGGTGACGGTGGCAAAGCCGTCGGACGACGCGGCGACGCGCCACTTGCCGTTCTGCTGGATGCGAATCGCGCCTTCCTTCATCGAGATCACCATCGGCGAGTGCCCGGCCATGATGCCGATCTCGCCATCGGGCGCGATGATCACCACCATCTCGACCTGCGCGTCAAAAAAGCTGCGCTCCGGCGTGATGATTTGCAGGCGAAAGGTGTGTGCCATTTACTTGCCCTCCATGGCGCGCGCGGCGCGCCGCACATCCTCCAGATCACCGGCCATAAAGAACGCGGCCTCCGGCAGGTTGTCTGCCTCGCCGTTGACGATGGCCTTAAACGACGCAATCGTGTCCTGCACCTTCACATACTTGCCCGGGATGCCGGAGAACACCTCGGCGACGAACATCGGCTGCGACAGAAAGCGCTGGATGCGGCGCGCGCGATGCACGATCAGGCGATCCTCCTCGGACAGTTCGTCCATGCCCAGGATCGCGATGATGTCCTGCAACTCGCGATAGCGCTGCAACGACTCCTGCACGCGCAGCGCGACGGAGTAGTGCTCCTGCCCGACGATCGCCGGATCAAGGATGCGGCTGCCGGAGTCCAGCGGCGACACCGCCGGATAGATGCCCAGCTCGGCTACCTGGCGCGACAGCACGGTGGTGGCGTCCAGATGCGAGAAGATCGCCGCCGGAGCCGGGTCGGTCAGGTCGTCGGCGGGCACATAGATGGCCTGCACCGACGTGATCGAACCGTTGGCAGTGGATGCGATGCGTTCCTCCAACGCGCCGACCTCGTTGGCCAGCGTGGGCTGGTAGCCGACCGCCGAGGGCATGCGCCCCAGCAGCGCCGATACCTCGCTGCCCGCCTGGATATAGCGGAAAATGTTGTCGAT
Source organism: Eubacteriales bacterium (assembly GCA_031552735.1). Lineage (GTDB taxonomy): Bacteria > Bacillota > Clostridia > Christensenellales > Aristaeellaceae > JAVBUY01. The sequence goes on along the minus strand of JAVBMF010000051.1, from coordinate 35,143 downwards.
GAACAGCAGCACATTCTGCTTCTGCACATCGCGGAAATACTCGGCAAGTGTCAGGCCGGTCATGGCGACGCGCATGCGCGCACCCGGCGGCTCGTTCATCTGGCCGAATACCAGCGCGGTTTTCTCAATGACGCCGGATTCATTCATTTCGGTCAGCAGGTCGTTGCCCTCGCGGCTGCGCTCGCCCACGCCGGTAAATACCGAATACCCGCCGTGCGCGGTGGCGATGTTATGGATCAGTTCGAGGATCAGCACGGTCTTGCCCACGCCCGCGCCACCAAACAGGCCAATCTTGCCGCCGTGCGCATAGGGCGCCAGCAGGTCGATAACCTTGATGCCGGTCTCGAACACCGTTGTCACCGGCCGCTGCTCCGCAAAGGACGGCGCGGCGCGGTGAATGGGCATGTGCGTTTCGGCGGACACCTCGCCCTTGCCGTCGATCGGGCGGCCCAGCACGTCGATGGCGCGGCCCAGCAGCTTCATGCCGACCGGCGCTTCCACCGGCGAACCGGTGTCGATGGCGTCCAGCCCGCGACTGATGCCCTCGGTGGCCTCCAGCGCGACGCAGCGCACCGCGCCGCCCAAATGCTGGGTTACCTCGGCGGCCACGCGCTGCGTGCCATTCTGGATATAGACCAAGTTGTGGATCGCGGGCATTTCCCCCTCTGGAAACTGAATATCCAGCACGGGGCCAATGACGCGAATGACTTTGCCTTGCATGTTGTTCTCCTTCCAGGGGGACGAATAAAGGGGCTTGGCGGGGTCTGATCAAACGAATCACAGGCTGATCCGCAGCGCCGACAACGCAGATGGGCGCTGATCACCGGCCGCCTATACCGAGCTGGCGCCCGCCACAATCTCGTTGAGCTCCTGCGTAATGTCGCTCTGTCTGGCGCGGTTCAGCTCCAGCCGCAGGCGGCCCAGCATGTCGTCGGCGTTGCGCGTGGAGGCGTCCATCGCGGTCATGCGCGCGCACTGCTCGCTGGCATAGGCCTGCACGCAGGCGGTGAAGGTCAGGCCGATCAGGTATTGCGGCACCAGACGTTGCAGCACCTCCGGCTCGGAGGGATAATACTTCAGCTCGCTGGTTTGCTCGTGCAGGATGTCAACATCCTCAAAGTCCTCGGCCAGAATGGGCAGCAACCGCAGCACCGAGGGTTTGAGCGAGGTGGTTGACTCCATGTGCGTGTAGATGACGTATACCTCGTCGAGCAGCTTCTTCTCGTACAGGTCGCACAGCTCCATCGTGATCTCGCGCGAGGAGGTCAGCATCGGGTTCTGGCTGATGTGCAGATACTGCACGTCGGGCTGCATGCCCAGCCGGTGAAAGAACACCGCCGCGGTCTGCCCGATGGTCAGGATGGAGGTCTGCTCGTGCTCTGTGGCGGTGACGGTTTTCTTTGCCAGCTTGAGCACGTCGTCATTGTACGCGCCGCACATGCCCTTGTCACCGGCGATCACCAGATAGGCGACATTCTTGGCCTCGCGCGCCTGAAAGTACGGGTGTTCAAGCTGCGCGTGGCTGTTGTCGATGATGAACCGGATATCCGAGCGCACGCGCTGGAAGTATAGCTTGTTGCGCTCGTGCATGCGCAGCGCCTTCTGCATCTTGGCCGAGGAAATCAGGTACATCGCGCGTGTGATCTTGCGCGTGTCCTCTACGACGCGCAGGCGATGGCGAATCTCTGGGATCGCGCTCATGCCTGCTCATCCCCAATCACAATGCCCTGCTGCGCCAGCCAGGTGCGCACCGCCAAGCGAATCCACGCCTCGGTTTCCTCGCCCAGCTCGCCGCGCTTGGTCAGGCTCATCACCAGATCGGGATACTGCGTGGCCAGCACATCGGGGAACTCGGCCTTAAACTTCTTGAGCAGCGCCATGTCGATGGCATGCGGAATGAGCCCGCGCGTCATCGCGAACAGGAAGCACACCTGCGTGGCGGTCGCCAGCGGCGCGTTGTTGGGCTGCTTGAGCATCTCGGTCAGGCGCTCGCCATAGTTCAGCATGTCCTGCGTCGCCTTGTCCATGTCGGAGGAGAACTGCGAGAACACCAGCAGCTCACGATACTGTGCCAATTCCAGACGCAGCTGCCCGGCGACCTTGCGCATGGCCTTTGTCTGCGCCGAGCCACCCACGCGCGATACCGACAGGCCGACGTTGAGCGCCGGGCGCGTGCCCGCGCGGAACAGGTCGTGGTCCAGGAACACCTGACCGTCGGTGATCGAAATCACGTTGGTAGGGATATAGGCGGAGATGTCGCCGGTCTGCGTCTCGATGATGGGCAGCGCGGTCATCGAACCGCCGCCCTTTTCGTCAGACAGATGCGCCGCGCGCTCTAGCAAACGAGAATGCAGATAGAACACGTCGCCCGGGTACGCCTCGCGGCCCGGCGGCCTGCGGAGCAGCAGCGACATGGCGCGATACGCGACCGCGTGCTTCGAGAGATCGTCGTACACGACCAGCACGTCGCGGCCCTCGTACATAAATTCCTCGGCAATGGCGCAACCGCAATAGGGTGCCAAATACTGCATCGTGGCCGAATCGCTGGCCGACGCGCACACCACCGTCACATACGGCAGCACCTCGGCCTTGCGGAAGGTTTCGATGACCTGCGCCACCGTCGATACCTTCTGGCCGATGGCGACGTATACGCACAGCACATCCTTGCCCTTTTGGTTCAGGATGGTGTCGATAGCGATCGATGTTTTGCCGGTCTGGCGGTCGCCGATGATCAGCTCGCGCTGACCACGGCCGATCGGTACCGTGGCATCAATCACCATGATGCCGGTTTCCATGGGCTGATTGACCGGCTGGCGGTCGATGATGGCCGGTGCGGGCGACTCGATAGGCCGCGACTTATCGGCGCGGATCGGTCCCTGGCCGTCAATGGGCTGCCCCATCGCGTTGACTACGCGGCCCAGCATGGACGCGCCGACCGGCACCGACAGCACCTGTCCGGTGCCCAGCGCCTCGGTGCCCACCTGCACGGAGTCCTCGTTGGAGATCAGCACCACATCCACCGCGTCAGGGTTTAAGTTCATCGCGATGCCGTAGGCCGGGTTGTCCTCGCCGCCTAGGTCGATCAGCTCGCCATAGCGGCAGCCGGACAAACCGGACACCGTCGCGATACCGTCACCGGCCTTGAGCACCTGACCCGCGCCACGCACTGTGGCCCGGCGCGCGCGACCCAGCTGCTTTTCCAGCAGCGATTCCAGCGGCTGTTCCTGCCCGTCCACCACCGCCTTGGTCTTGTCGCCCACCTTACCGGGCGCGGGCTCACTGCGCGTGATGCCCATCAAATCCTCGGACAGTATCTTGGCCAGACCCTCGTTGTCGATGGCGGCGGTATAGTCGGTCAGTTTGCCTTTGAGCAGCACCTGCTTGAGGCTGTTTAAGTGCCCGCGCAGGCTATCGTCATAAATGCGTCCGCCCACCTCGACGCGCACGCTGCCTAAGAGCGTCGGGTCGATTTGCTGCGTCAGCTGCACCGGCTCTCCCAACAGGTTGGAAAAGTGGTGCTCGGTTTCCTTGAGCACGGCTTCTTCCAGCGGCAAGGCGGACAGAAGCTTTCCGGTTAGCATTGCTTCATCCCACCTTCGTCAAAAACTGCTCGACGATCTTCTGATGATCCTCGGGGCTGACCTCGCGCTCGAGCATTTTTGCGGCGATGTCCACCGCCATATTGATGGCCTGCGTGCGCACGGCCTCCTTGGCTTCCAGCATGATCTGGTTGGCCTCAGCCTGCGCGTCGTCCAGCATCTTCTTGGCCTGCTGCTTGGCGCGGTCAATGATCTCGTCGGCGGTCTTCTGTCCCTGCTGCACGCCTGTGGCGATGGCTTGCGCCGCGTCGATCTTGCTCTGCTGCTGCGCCTCGTCCAGCGTATGCTGGCGGGCATCGGCGGCGCGCTGCTTTTCGGCGGCGTCGGCCAGTTCGGCATTGACGCGGGCCGCGCGGGCGTCCATGAATTTGCGGATCGGCTTATAGGCAAACACGCGAATCGCGACGAACAGAACGACCACGTTGATCACGTGGAACAGAATGTCCGTCGGGCTCAGCAGCTTCAAAAACTCTTGCATGTCCGTTCCTTCCTTCCCTGCGGAGTGGGGCTTTTGCTGTGCTTACGCGGCGATGGAGCCGGGCAGCACGAAGATCAGCAGGATGGCGACGAACAGGCCGTAAATGGCCGTGGTTTCCATCATGATCAGACCGAACATCAGCGAGGAGTTGATTTTGCCCGCGGCTTCCGGCTGGCGGGCGATGGACTCGACAGCTTTGCCGGTGGCATTGCTCATGCCCAGCGCGGCGCCGATGCCGGTCAGGGCGGCGATAGAGGCGGCAATAGCGATTAGTCCCAGTACGCTCATGGTGATTTCCTCCCAATAATTGTTGTATGGAGTGCCTGTATGTTTAGGCCAAGGGGCCGAAACGCGGGGTTACTCGGTGGCCTCGCTGATATAGTTGAGTGTCAAGAGGCCAAAGACGAAGGTTTGGATGGCGACGTGGATCAGGTTGAAATACACCGACAGCACGGCGGGCAGCACCAGCGGCATCACCGCATAGATTAGCTTCATAATGATGCCGCCAACCAGCACGTTGGCGAACAGACGCAGCGCCATGGAGATCGGCGCGATGCAGTCGGTCATCAGGCGGATCGCGCCGATGAACACATTGGGCGACATCATGCGCTTGACGCGCAGCTTTAGGCCAAATTCCTTCACCGCGGTAATGTTGACCAGCGCGAAGGTGGTCAGGCCCAGTGCCAGCGTGCAGGAGAGGTCCTCAGTCGCGGGCGGCAGGCCGAACAGCTCAATCAGCGTCGCGCAGGCGACATAGGCCATCAGCGTCAGCACCACCGGCGCGACAAAGTCGCCGTTGTGCCCCACCTTGCCCTTGGAGAAGTTGTACACACCGTCCACGATAATCTCCAGCAGGTTTTGCGTGCCTTTGGGCTTATCGGTAAAGCGCGCAATGCGCGGACGAAGGCACAGCAGCACCACCAACAGGATGGCGGTCACCATCCAGCCGATAATCACCGACACGCCGAGCTGCATGCCCAAAAAGTTCACGCGATGCGGCATGATGGAAATTTCCGGCAATCCTCCCTTGGCGGCCTTGTGCCCCGCTTCCGCCAAGAATCCCAGTGCGTATGTCATGACCGGCCATTCCTCCTATTTTTGCGCTTGCTGACGGTACAGCCGCCAGCAGAGAACCCCCGCGATCAGCAGATAGCCGCCCATCGCCAAGCCCGCGCCAACCAGCAACGCAGATGCGCCGCATTGTGTCAGGGCAATAAAAAACCCCGCCCACAGGGGGAGCTTGATGGATAGCAAGATCGCACGAACGGCACCGGACGACGCGCGCGACACCGCGCGTGTGAGCCACGCCTGCGCGGCCACTTGCACCACCGCGAGCAAACAAGCAATAAGGTAGCTCATTCTTTGCACTATACACCTTTGCTCGCATCCATGCAAGCACGTTGGCGAGAGTCCCCGCCGAATACCTTCGACAAATCATTGTTCCGCGAGAATATGCATCGTTTTTCTTCAGAAATCTCTCATTTATGGCTGTTTTCTCGCGTTTTCACTTTTTGCCGCAATCTGCCTCCATTGTTTCGCGCAAGTCAATTGCATTGTACCTTGAAAAGCTGTATACTGTCAGCAATGTGGGGTATCCTTGGGATTCCCAATACTGGAAAAAGGCGGTTTTATATGTCGTACTTATTTTTGTCGAGCACAGCGGCGCCTGCCTCCGCGCTGACCTCCTTTCTGCACAACTTCGAGATCGTCTTCTCGCAGATCATTTCGCTGATCACCCACGCGCTGGAGATCATGGGCGTGGTTGTGCTGGTCATTGGCGCGTGCAAGGCCTTCTACAATTATTTCGTGAAAAAGAGCGGCGCGAACGTTCGCCTGGACCTGGCGCAGAGCATGGCGCTGGCGCTGGAATTCAAGCTGGGCGGCGAGATTCTGCGCACCGTGGTGGCGCGCGATTGGAACGAAATTTTGACCGTGGGCGCTATCATCATTCTGCGCGGTGTGCTCAACTTCCTGATCCATTGGGAAATCGGCAACATCAAGCACGACAACGAGATCATCCAGCGCGAGTTGGCCGTGGACGAAAAAAAGGCTTCCCAAGACGCCTGAGGAGGTGTGCGCATGGCCGACGCATTGGACTTCAAGAAGCAGTATAAAGACCTGTACCTGCCCAAGGCCGCGCCGGTGCGCGTTGATGTGCCCGCGTTCCCTTTCCTGATGATCGACGGCGCGGGCGACCCCAACGGCGAAGCGTATCAGCGGGCGGTCGCCGCGCTGTACGCGCTGGCCTACACCATCAAGATGAGCAAGAAGGGCGATGTGTCCTTCCCCGGCTATGTCGATTTTGTGGTGCCGCCGCTGGAGGGGCTCTGGTGGATCACCGGCAATGTGTTCGACTTTGACCAGCGCGACAACTGGCTGTGGACCAGCATGCTGCGCGTGCCCGACTTTGTGGATCAGCACGCGCTGGCGCTGGCCCAACAGCTCTGCGCCAAGAAGAAGCCCGATGTCGATGTGTCGGCGGTGCGGCTGGAGCGTTTCACCGAGGGGGCATGCGTGCAGATGCTGCACATCGGGCCCTATGCCACCGAACCGGCCACCGTCGAGGCAATGCGCGCGTTCATGGCGGCGCAGGGACTTCGCGACATGACCGGCGATGTGCGCAAGCACCACGAAATCTACCTCTCCGACCCGCGCACCACCGCGCCGGAGAAGATGAAAACCGTGTTGCGGCATCCGGTGGCATAAGCATATCCGCACAAAGAAAAGATTCCGAGAAAAGCTTCTCGGAATCTTTTTCTATACGACCTATTGTGGCGGCGCGGGCGTAGCCGATGCCTGCGGCGCTTCCGTTTCCACAAAGCTGGCCATCACATAGCCCTCCATCACGTCGGTCTTGACCTTGATCCAACCGCCCTCTGCCTGTTCGAGTACCAGCAGCGGCTGACCATAGTACAGCATCTGCAACACACCGCCCTGCGTGCTGGGTTGGTCGCGCAGATTTAGCGTGCTGTTCTGCCCAATTTGCGTCACCACCGCGCGCCATTGTCCCTGCGCGGGCTGCTCGGATACCGGCATCAGTGTCGGTCTGGGCGTTGGGGTGGCCGGTGGTCCCGGCGTGGTCAGGAACGCGGCATCCACGGCGGGCATCAGCGTCGCCGCCGCGGTCTGCATGCGGAACTCAATGCCCGGATAGTAAAACTGCAAAATCTTGCCGTAGTCCCAGTTTTCGATGGCCGCCATCTGCTCGGCACCGCGCTGGCTCAACCCAACGCCATGCCCAAACCGCCGCGATTCCAGTATGAACGCGTTCTCGCTCTCGGCGATGGTAATGATCTCATTGTTTTCCGAATTGATCGACAGGTTGAGCGCCGCCTCCACATCGGGGAAGAGATTCAGTTCGAGCGTCAGTGGCTGTTCGATGGGCAGAAAATCGCTCCAGACTTCCTGCTGCGCCTGCGCGCCGGGCGTCACCTGCGGCGCCTTGGTGGCGGTGTCGTCGAAGGAATCATCGGCCTCTTTCGTGGGCGCAAGCACGCGCTTTTGTCCCTCGGCGCGCACGGTCAGTTTCAGCTTGGTCATCACGCGCGACGGCGCGGCATATGCCGGGGTGGTCACCTCCGCCGCGTCGATGGCGGTCAGCTTGATGCGCGCGATCTCGTCGCTGTAGCCCTGTCCGCGCATCTGCGGCGCCAGCGCGGTCATCACCAGCGTTTGCAGCGCATCATTGCCCAGACCGGTGGCGGGCACCGCGCGCGGCAGCGAGAACCGCCGCACCTCGCTGAACGGATTGGCGAGATCATACGGATCGTCGCGCGTGGCGAACAGCTCCTTGTCGCTGCCGCCCCACACATTGCGCATCAGCTCGGTCTGCCCGCCGTTGCTGGCGGTGTAGTAGCAGCGCGCGAGCTCCCTGCCGATATAGCCGCAGACCCCGCGCGTTTCCAGCACGGCTTTCTCGGCCTGCGTATTGTCGGCGTTGGCGCCCTTGTATACCTGATCGTTGGTGTTGTCGGTCACGTCGTAGTCCTGGCTGCCGCCCAGCTTGCGCTGCGCATAGGTGCGCGCCGACACAGCCTGCGCCTTCAGCGCCTCCAGCGGGAAGCTGTTGCTCATCTCATAGGGCACCACGCCCAGCAGGTACTCCTCCATGGGGATATGCAGCACCGCGCGCAGTACGCCATCCTTGACCGTCAGATGCAGGTCTCCGGCATATAGGCCAAAGCCGCCGTTGACGCGCAGCCCATTTTCTTCCATCGTGCCGATAGCATGGCGGCGCAGAATGATTTCCTTCTCGGCCTTGAGCGCCATCCCCTCGTAATAGAGCATCATCGCGCCTTCCGATATTGCCACCACGACCTTGCTGCCGCGCTGAAAGGAAATGCCGTGCGGCTCCAGCGAATAGCTGCCGTCCATCTGCACATCGACGCGGTCGGTCAGTTGCAGACGCGTCATCAGCACCCGCACGATCCCCTCGCCAGCTTTTTCGGCCAGCACGGTGGCGGGTAGCGCCGCCGTGAGCATCAGCGTCAGCGCCAACAGTAGCGCCGCCATTCGCTTCGTTTGTCTTCGCATCGTCTTTCCTCTCCCATCAAGTGGCCGGGCGCGGAGGTTCCGCACTCGCATATGTTATGAAACCATGTGCAAAAAACAATCCCTGCATAGCTTAACAGGTCTTGGCGGCGGATGCAACCCGCGAGCGCGACTTGGCGAAAATTGCGAATACAAAAAGCGCCGGGCATGCATGCGCGGCGCTGGGATGAAAAAACTTGGATCAGAGCCAGTCCGCGCGCGGAATTTCATCGAACAAATCAAAGAGAATCTCATTATTGGGGTGCTCGTCTTTTCCCCGAAATGCAGTCGGCATATAGTAGTAACTGTGGCCCCCGGCCATATACATTGTGCAGCTATCGGCGGCGATATCTAGGGTGGCGGTGCTGCCATCCGCCATCGTCAAGGTCAGCAATGCGTAACCAAACGGGCATTTCGATACCTGCCCCTCTCCCCAGTCCTCCGCGCCAGCCATCAGCGATTCGATGACCGCCAACGATTCGGCGTCCTCAAGCGTTTGGCAGAGCACTTTGGGTTCCGCACCTTCTGCCTCGGCAGGCAGTTGCGTATAGTTGAGCGTTGCCGCCGTTACCTGATGAATTTGTGTGGGGTCAAAGGGCTCCGGGCTGGCCGACGGCGCGGCGGCAAGCGCCAAATCGGGCAGCACAAGCACAGCGATGATGAGCCAAAGCAAGCTTTTCTTCATCTCGATTCCTCCCAACAGGTTTCCATGTCCATACAACGAAGCCGGGCAAGAAATTCTTGCCCGGCCGGAAAAGTATGGTTGGCGCAGCGCGATGAGGTCGCAGATGTCCTCTTATCCTCAGCCGCCCAGTTGCCCAATAACGCAAGCCGGGCGACCGAGGCGTATCGTGACATACGCCGAGGAGACCAGCGCAGCGCTGACACCGCGACAGGGTGCTTATCCCCCGCCGCCCAAGGCTGGGCAGAAGTGCCCTAGCGCTAGGAAGCGCAAGCCGGGCGACCGAGGCGTATCGTGACATACGCCGAGGAGACCGGCGCAGCGCTGACACCGCGATAGGGTGCTTATCCCCAGCCGTGCTTAAGCTTTGCCGTTGCAGCCCATGACATGCGTAATCTTATGCCGCACCATATCGCGCAACGCGTCGCGGGCGGGCGAGAGATACTGGCGGGGATCGAAGTGATCCGGATGCTCGGCAAAATACTTGCGGATTTCGCCGGTCATGGCCAGGCGCAGGTCGGAGTCCACGTTGATCTTGCAGACTGCCATGCTGGCCGCCTTGCGCAGCATGTTCTCGGGCACGCCCTGCGCGCCGGGCATGCTGCCGCCAAACTGGTTGATCATCTCCACATACTCGGGCATCACCGACGATGCGCCGTGCAGCACAATGGGGAAGCCGGGCAGGCGCTTGCCCACCTCTTCCAAGATATCAAAGCGCAAGCGCGGCTCGCCCTTGAATTTGAACGCGCCGTGGCTGGTGCCGATGGCGATCGCCAGCGAATCGACGCCGGTGCGGGTGACAAACTCCTGCACCTCATCGGGATCGGTGAAGGCGGCATCGGCGTCGGTCACACTGACCGCGTCCTCGATGCCAGCCAGACGGCCCAATTCCGCCTCGACCACCACGCCGTGGTCATGCGCATAGTCCACAACTTTTTTAGTGACCGCCACATTCTCTTCAAACGAGTGATGCGAGCCGTCGATCATCACCGAGGAAAAGCCGCCGTCAATGCAGCTCTTGCAGGTCTCAAAATCAGCGCCGTGATCCAGATGCAGCGCGATGGGCAGGTCGGTGTCGAGGATGGCAGCCTCGACCAGCTTCATTAAATACACATGCTTCGCATACTTGCGCGCGCCAGCCGACACCTGCAAAATCACCGGCGCGTTCTCCATCTTCGCGGCTTCGGTGATGCCCTGCACGATTTCCATATTGTTGACGTTGAACGCGCCGATGGCGTAGCCGCCCTCGTAGGCTTTCTTGAACATGTCCTTGGTGGTGACTAATGGCACTTGTTCCACTCTCCTTCATCAATGCTAGCTCGAATTTACATTATAGCAACATCATGCGTGTTTGGGTAGTGTTTTTCGCAATCTTAGCGCAAAGCGGCAAATTCTTTGCCGCCTTGTTTACACCACCGGTTCTTTCTGCTATCATAGAGAGGTTGGCAAGAAGACGGACTGTGAAAAGGTGAAGTGAACCATTTGGATTTTCTGCTCGATGTCCTAGACGTACTGATGCTGCTCGTCAATCTTTGGATTCTGTTTTCCGCTATCTATTATTTTATCGTCAGTCTGTGGGGATATGGCTCACCCAAGAAATATGCGCAGCACGAACCTTCCTGCCGCTTTTTGGTGTGTATTCCCGCCTGCAACGAGGAGCGAGTCATCGCCGACGCCATTGCCTCCATCCGCGCCGCCGATTATCCCAGGGAACTGGTGGATATCCGTGTGATCGCCGACAACTGCAAAGATCACACGCGCGAGCGCGCCGAGTCGTGCGGCGAAAAGGTATGTGAAACCGTTTCTCTGCCCGGTGAACCGGTGGGCAAGCCGCACGCCATCAAAAAGGTGTTGGATCAGCACCCGGAATACTACACCGACTACGACATGATGGTGATCCTCGACGCCGACAATATTATCACCGAGAATTTCTTCCGTGAAATAAACAGCCAATATCTTTCCGAGGGCAAGCCCGCCGCTATCCAAAGCTACCTGGGCTGCAAGAACAAGCGCGGTCTTGTGGCCTTTTTCTATTACCATTCGTATACGATCAGCAATCGCTTTTATCAGCTTGCCAAGGACCGTCTTGGGGTGAACTGTTCCATCGGTGGCACCGGTTTGGCCTTTTCGATGCAAGCGCTGCGCGAGATCGGCGGCTGGCAGGCCAATTCGCTCACCGAGGACATGGAAATGCAGATCCTGTTCACCGAGCACGGCCAACGCATCCTGTGGAATCACTACGCGCGCACCTATGATGAAAAACCCACACACATCCGCACGGTCTTTCGCCAGCGCATTCGTTGGAGCCAAGGCCACTGGTATGTAGCGTTGCACGGCACCCGCCCGCTGCTCAGCGCGTTTATGCAGCGCCGCATCTCGCTGAAGGAACTGGTTTCCAGCTTTGGCTACATGTTCTCGATGCCCATGTCTATCCAAATCCCGCTTTCCGCACTTTCACTGGTCATCACGCTGTTGATGGAACAGTTTCACTTGCTGCGCTTTCTGGGCTCCATGCAAGTCAACGCGCTAAAGGTGCTGGTCGCGCTGCTGCCATTTGCCTATATGCTACTGGTGCTGTTCTTTGTCGCCGATGCCCGCGACAATCGCCAACGGCCTTCGCTGCAGTCTTTCTGGTCCATACTCGTTTCCTATATCACCATCTATCCGGTCTGTCTGGCCTCGCAGGTACTGGGTTTTTTCAAGCATCGCAACCAGCGCATATGGGTCAAGACCGATCACCAAATCAACGGCATACAGAAGGACGACGCGTTGCCAAAGCCTGCGCGCGCATCGGTTCCGACTCGCCAGAAGAAGCATAGCGCATGATGTATGAATGGATTGCCACCGCCGCCTTTGGTCTGGAGGGTGTGGTCGCGCAGGAACTGAAGGCACTGGGCTTTGCCGACGCAAAGGCGGAAAACGGCGGCGCGCGGTTCACCGCCGATGCCGCCGGTGGACTGAAAGCCAACCTGTGGCTGCGCACCGCCGACCGCGTGCTGCTGGTGCTGGGGCGGTTTTCCGCCCTGTCGTTTGAGGAATTGTTTGAAGGCGTGCGCGCGCTGCCCTGGGAGAATTATATCCCCAAGGACGGCGCGTTCCCCGTGCGCGGCAAGTGCGCACGCTCGAAGCTGATGAGTGTCAGCGATTGCCAGGCGATCACCAAGAAGGCGATTGTGGAGCGGCTGAAAACCAAGCACAGGACGCAATGGTTCGCCGAGACCGGCGCAACCTACGCGGTGGATGTATCGCTGCACGGCGACGTGGCGCAACTGACGCTGGACGCCAGCGGCACGGCGCTCAACCGTCGCGGATACCGCACCTGGAACGGCGAAGCACCGCTGCGCGAAACGCTGGCTGCCGCACTGGTGATGCTATCGCCCTGGCGGCCTGGCCGCGCGCTGCACGACCCGATGTGCGGCACCGGCACGCTGCTGATCGAGGCGGCGATGCAGGCCGCGAACCGCGCGCCCGGACTGACGCGCACGTTTGCCTGCGAGGCGTGGCAGCTGATGCCTGCCGGTACCGCCGACGCGCTGCGCGCCGATGCGCAGAAAGCCTGCGACCTGACGCACATCGAGGGCATCTCGGGCAGCGATCTGTCCGATGAAGCGCTGGCGCTGGCGCAAAAGCATGTGCATCAGGCCGGGCTGGACGGGCGCATCGCGCTGACGCGCTGCGACGTCGCCAACCTGTCGGTGGACGGCCATCGCGGCGTATTTTTGACCAATCCGCCCTATGGCGAGCGGCTGGGCGATCAAAAGACAGTAGAGGCGCTGTACCGCCAGCTGCGACAGCTCACGAACCGCCACCCTGGCTGGAGCCTGGGCGTGCTGACCGCCAACCCCAGCTTCGAGCGCTGCTATGGCCAGCGCGCCGATAAAAAGCGCCGCTTCTACAATGGCCGTCTGGAGTGCGAGTGGATGACCTTTATCGCGAAATAAGCAAAACCAAGCCAAAAACGGACGAAGAGCGATTGCTTTTCGTCCGTTTTCATTCATCATGCGGTGTGCAATTGTTATGGCAGCACAAACAAAATATTCTGACGAGATGAATCGGGCAACTTATCGCCCAATTGCGCAATCAACTGGCGAATGCGTTCTGCTTGCTGTGCGCTAGCCTGTGCATGCGACCGATTGAACCTGTGCAGCCACCGCAGTATCGCTTGCAACGCCGCGTCGCGCACATCCTCCTGCTCGCAGGACAGCATCTCCAGCATGTATTGCAGGCTTTCCCATTTCGGTGCCGAAAACAGCAGCTCCGCGCACCTACTTTTTGTGTTATCAAAAGGTGATTCCCAGAATACTTTCCGAATCGTCGCGTAATCGTGCACGCCATATTTTGCAATCAGTCGCTGCGCGGTTTTCACAATGGACGTCCGACTATCCTTCAATCCATCGTGCAGAGCAACTCGATACGTACCGCTATCCAACCGCATGAGTGCCGCCAGCGTCGCGCAAACCATGGCGGCGTTGTCCTGCGCAAGATAGGGCGCGATGATGGGCGCATCTTCCGCTTTTCCCGTTTCACCCAGACCGCAGATCGCCACCACCGGTTGCCGCGCCAGCGCACCAATGTAGAAAGCCGGAAAATCAAAAGCGTTGTCGTGCGCTGCCACAATGGTTCTTGCCAATGCCCTCACAAAAGCGCCCTTGTCCAGCAAACACTTCGCCGCAATGTCCGGCACATCTTGGGCTTGTGCTTCATGCAGCGCGCGCAGCGCCATTGCCCTGTTTCGCGGAAACTTGTCCTGCAACAACACGCGCGCCGCCGCATCGATTTGGATACCCGCATCGCACAGCGCCCGAAAAATCAGCCACCGCAAAAACGGATCCGGTTCCTGCCGCAAATGACGCAGCGCAAGCGCAGTGTCCGGCGTCGCGGATGCAAACAGCATGCGGATACACATTCGTCTCGCCCGAACCAGCCCGCTGCGCAAACCATTTTCCAACGCGCCTCGGTGCTCTGGGCGGATCAGCTGCTCACGAAAAAGCGCGATATGCTGCTCTTGTGCACCGCGGCCGCCGTGCGCAATCTTTTCGATATACGGCAGCGCCACGCACAGTTCTGCATCCGTGGCCTCCCGCATCCTTTGCGCGAAGGATATGGCCGCGATCTGCCGCACTTGCAAGGCCCAGTCGTTAAGCCGCAAAATGATGAATGGCAGTGCATCGCGGTCATCCAGCATTCGCTGCACTGCTCTTTCACGGATGTAACCGTTCGGATTCAATGAGGCAAAGATAATAACCGCGCGGCGTTCCGCCTCTGACATCCCCGACGCAAAGAAATCCTCGATCTGGTATGTGCGCCAATCGATGCTCCACTCCATGGATGTTTTGTCGCGCATTTGCGCGTCGATGCGCACGATATCATCAAACGTCATGTCGGCTAGCGCCTTTGCCAGCGCGCGTGCCGCTGCACACATAGAGGCGTCGTGCCGCTCTGTCAGTGCGCAAAAAATCCAGGGAATCCTGCCAAACTCCCCTTTTTGCAGTGCGCAGACGTTTTCTTCCAGTTGTTTGCTGTACCAGCTTCGCGCGTGATTCCAGAACAAGCGTTTCACCTCTTTGCATCATCGTGCGCATATGTCTGGCAGGGTCAAGAGAACCGCGCCATGTAAAAAGACCGCCGAGGAACGTTCCATCGCTGGCGCTGTTCCTCGACGGTCTGCCGTGTACAAAGATTAGTCCGCCACGCGCACCTTAATGCACGCCTTGCGAACCGGCACACCGACCAGCGCGCGCTTCTGCGGCATATGCACGTCCTGGGGCAGCACGATGGCGATATCGTCCTTCTGCAGCAGGATGTACTGGCACTCCTTCTCGAAGAAGGAAGCGTCCGGCTCGGGATTGTAGGGGATGGTCTCCTTGCAGCGGGACAGATGCGCATAGCCCAGGTACTCGAAGCCCTCCGCGACATAGTGCACGTCGGCATACTTCTTGTGAGCCTCCAGGCCGCAGTTGTCGATCGTCTTGGAGGTGTATTCCTGCACCAGGATGAACACGTTGTCGCCATCGATATCGTGGCGGCCCAGTTCCATCTTGCGGATGTCGTTCTTCTTCAGAAATTCAAAAGCGGTCTTGAAACGCTCGCCGAGGCAGTAATACGTTTCGCAATTCGAGATGTGATCTACAACCATGACAATACCCATCCTTTTGTTCGTTTTCCGACAGGCGGAATGTAGTGTTGCGCTGATGCGCACTCTCTCTATTATAGCCTCGGTTGTCGGTCAGGTCAACCGCTTCGGCGTTTTCTCTGGCAAATTTCACCGTTTTTCACCCAAGGCATAGAATACAGCGTAATCGCACGGAAAGGAGCATTCTTATGGCCTACCAAAAAGACCGCCTGCGCACCGATGGCCTGTCGCATAGAAAGCCCTACGCCTCCGCCGAACTGCTCGGCAGCGACCGCACGCCGGACATTGTGGGCACGGTCAACTTTTACGCCGCTCCGCTGGGCACCGTTGTGGAGGTCACTGCCAGCGGCCTGCCCCCGCAGTCCCTTCCCACCGACACGCCGCAGGTCGGCCCATTCGGCCTGCACATACACGACGGCGAGCGCTGTGGCGACCCAACCGCCGCCATGCCCTTTACGCTGGCTGGCGGGCACTACAACCCGACAGACCAGCCGCATCCGCTGCACGCAGGTGACCTGCCGGTGATCTTCGGCAACGATGGGCGGACGTACATGCGTGTCTTTACCAATCGTTTCACGCCCGCCGATGTGGTGGGCCGCACCGTGGTCATCCACGAAATGCCCGACGATTTCCGCACACAGCCCGCCGGTGACTCCGGCATGCGCATCGCGTGCGGAGAAATTCAGCGGGTATGATGGGCAAGGGCTCCCCCGCTATCGCGAAGGAGCCCCTTTTTATGCGCTGAACCGGCAACCCCAAAATCCATTCGTGTCGCAGGGCTCTCCCTCAATTCACGCAGACTCCCATGCGCACCGCGCATGGATCCTCTTGCGTTCATTAGGCTTTCGCGCCGTCCATTCGCGCCACTGGCGCGACGGCGTTCCGCCCCAGCGTGCAGCGCAGGGATACATACCCGTCACCCGAATCAAAGGCTCTGCCTTTGATTCGATACGTTTACATCGCCTCGTCGTGCACGCGCTTAAACTCCAGCTGCAACTCCTCAAACACCTCGACGATGTGCGGATCAAACTGCGTGCCCTTGCCGTCGATGATGATCTTGGCCGCTTCCTCGTGGCTCATCGAGGGTTTGTATACGCGCGGGCTGACCAGCGCGTCATACACATCGATGATCGCCAGAATGCGTGCCGACAGCGGGATGCTGTTGCCACCCAGGCCGTCGGGATAGCCCTTTCCGTCCCAGCGCTCGTGGTGATGGCGGCAAATCTCAAAGCTGTGGCGGAAGAACTCCTTGTCGTCGTCATCGGCCAGCATGTTCTGGATGACCGCGCTGCCGATGGTGGTATGCGTTTTGATGATTTCAAACTCTTCCTGCGTCAGGCGACCGGGCTTGAGCAACACCTCGTCCGGGATGCCGATCTTGCCGATATCGTGCGTAGGCACCGCCTTGATGATCATCGCAGCGCTTTGCGCGTTGAGCTCCTCGGGGTAGAGCTTGCGCGCCACCATCGCGTGCACCATCAAATCGGTCAGCGTGCTGGTGCGCTTGACGTGCTGGCCAGATTCCAAATTGCGGTACTCGATCATATTGGCCATGGTTTCCAGCATCTTGTCGCGTGTGCGCATCAGCTGCGACAAACGCAGCTGCACTTGGCCTTCCAACTGCTGACGATAGAGATTCAGCTCGATCAGGTTGCGCACGCGCGCCAGCACCACTTCCTGATTGAACGGCTTGGCGATGTAGTCCTGCGCGCCTTCTTTCAGCCCGCGCGCCTCGTGATAGGCGGCGTTGGCAGCAGTGATGAACACCACCGGCACTTTCTCGGTCACCGGATTATTGCGCATCAACTCGAGCACCTCGTGCCCGTCCATGTCCGGCATCATGATGTCCAACAGCACCAGCGCGGGTTGCGCAGGCGCGTTGAAGAGATAGTCGATGGCTTGAATGCCGTCGGCCGCTTCGACGATGTTAAACTCGGTGGACAGGATGTCGCTGAGAATGATTCGGTTGATGTCCACATCATCGACGATCAGAATGGTATGTTTCTCCATATGCTACTCCCCCCGATTTAGATGCTCGATGGCACGTGATACCGTTTGCATTGTCTGCTCAAAAGCCTGATCCAAAGCCGCCATCGTATCCTCGTGCGGCGCGATGCCCAGCTTGAGCGCGGCCTCCACGTCGCTCAGCCGATCGGTCAGCTCTCCAAGCATGATATTGGTCGCAGTGCTGCGCAACGCCTGCGCATGCAGCGCGGCCTGCGCCAGATTGCCCGCAGCGATCTCCTCGCGCAGTTCCTGATACTTGTTGCCGCGCAGGAAGCTGCCCAGCAGTGTGGACAACAGTTTGCGATTGCGCAGTCTTGCCAGACCGGCCGCGATATCCACATAGGGCAGGAAATCTTCGCCCTCCGTGTGCTTCTGCTGTTGCGCGCGATGCGCACTGCTGTCATCCAACGCGCTGGCGGCGCCCTTTTGCAGATAAAATGCCAGCTTCTCATACAGCGTACTGTCCTCGATGGGTTTGCCGATGTGGTCATCCATGCCTGCGGCCAGGCACTGCGCAATGTCGTCGCGGAATACGTTGGCGGTCATGGCCACAATGGGGATCTTCTTCGCCCAGGGGATGTCCAGCGCGCGGATGGCGCGCGTAGCGGTCAGACCATCCATCTCGGGCATCTGCATATCCATCAGGATGCAACCATAGCGCGTCGGGTCGGCGGTAAACATGTCCAGCGCCTCGCGTCCATCCTTGGCCTGATCAATCGCGCAATGCGTCACCTCCAGCATGGAGATGGCCACCTCGCGATTGAACTCCATGTCCTCGGCCAGCAGTACGGTGTACGCGGTCAGATCGGGCACTACGTTGACAGAGTGCTCTTTGATCGGCAGCTTATCGCTGTCGGCGTTTAAGATGCTGGTCAGTACATTGAACACTTCGGAGGGGAACAGCGGCTTGGACACAAAGTGGTGCACCCCGGCCTGCATCGCTTCCTGGCGCACATCGCTCAGATCGGCGCCCGAGATCATGATCACCAGCGCGTTTTCTTCCAGCAAGTCCTTGACACGGCGCACGGTTTCGATGCCGTCCATCTCGGGCATGCGCCAATCGACGAAGAGGATGTGGTAAGGCTTGCCCTGCGCCTGCGTCTGCTGGATGCGGCGGATGGCCTCCGCGCCGCTTAGCGCGTGGTCACAGGCCACGCCAAAGCCGTCCATGATGGACTTAAAGTAATCGCAGGTTTCGTAGGAATCGTCGATGACCAGCACGCGCAAATCTTCGGGCAGCTTGGTCTTGATCTCGCCGGATTGCGATGCCTGCGCAGGCGCCACCGCCATCTGCACGGTAAAGATGAATGTGCTGCCCTTGCCCGGCTCGCTCTCGACCCATATATCGCCGTGCATCAGGTTGACAATGCTCTTGCAGATCGCCAGACCAAGCCCGGTGCCGCCATACTTGCGCGCGATGCCGCCATCGGCCTGCTCAAAGGACTGGAACAGCTTGTTCACTTGTTCGGGCGTCATGCCGATGCCGTGGTCGCGCACGCGGAACTCCAGCGTGCTCAAGTCCTGCTCGCGCGACATTTCCTTGACGCTGAGCACGATGTTGCCGCCATCGGGCGAGAACTTGATGGCGTTGGTAAAGAGATTGGTGATGACCTGCGAGAGGCGCAGTTCATCGCCGACAAACCATTTGGGCATGTCGCGCGCGGTGAGGATTTGCAGCATCTGCTTGCGTTCCTCGGCGCGCACCATGATGTTGTTGCTGATGGTCATGAGCATGTGCTCCAGATCAAACGGCTCGTCATGCAGCTCGAGCTTGTTGGCCTCGATCTTGGACATGTCCAGTATGTCGTTGATCAGGCCGAGCAAATGCTTGGCCGACACGTCGATCTGCTCCAGCGAGTGCTGAATCTTCTCCTGCGATTCAGCGCGCAACGCGATGCGGCACATGCCGATGATCACATTCATCGGCGTGCGGATTTCATGGCTCATGCGCGAGAGGAAGTCGCTCTTGGCGTGACTGGCGCGCTCGGCGGTCATGATCGCCTGCTCCAGCTCGTGCTGCATGCGCACTGCGTCGGTGACATCCATGCAGGTGGTGACAATGCCGAACACATGCCCGTTCTCATCGAACATCGGCGCGGTATAGAAGCTGAAACTCATCTCCGAATAGGACACAGTAAAGTTTTGCGGGCCTTCGGTGTAGGTGCGCTTGCAGTAGTCGATCACCTCGGGCAGGTCATCATACAACTCATCGACGGTCTGTCCCAGCCATTCGTCGGCGGGCAGGCGCATATTCTGGTCGCGCAGGAATCCACCGGCCATGGTGCAGCGATACTGGTTGTCCAAACTCCAGATCACGCCCGGATAGTTCTCCATCACGGCTTTCAGCTGCGCCAGCGACTGATCACGGCGCTGCTCGGCCACCTTGCGCTGGGTAATGTTCTCCAGTATACCCAGAATGAACGCGACATTGCCCGCGTCATCATATACCGCCAGCTTCTTCTCGCTGATCCACAGGCTGGCCGCGTCGCGGTGCATGCTGCTGCCGATGTAGCCGGACACGATATTGCCGGTGGTCATGGCTTCCTGATCGGTGGCACAGTGCTGGATGGCGATTTCCTCGGCGAACAATTCGGTATCGGTATGCCCTGTCACCTTGGCGGGGTCAATGCCCATCAGCGTCCCGTACTGCTTGTTGCAGCCCAGGTAACGCGAATGCCGGTCTTTCCAGTAGATGCCCAGCGGGATGTGCTCCATAACGCTATGCAGCGTCCGCTGCGTCTGGTCCAGCTGCTGCTGGGTGCGGTTGCGCTGGATCGCCACCGAAAAGATGCCCGACAGCATGTGCATCAGCGCCATATCCTGCTCCGGCCACACATGCTCGGGGCGGCTGGTGGCAAAGCAGAGCACCACCCGCTCGCCAAACTCGACCTGCACCGGCACGTACACCAAACTCTGTATGCCCAATAGCTGCGCATGCTCGCGCAATGGCGCGGGGATTTGCGCCAGCCGCACCATTCGGGGCGTTCCGTCCTCGTCCTGTGTGTGTCTCGTGTCCTGCTCGCGGTAGGGCAGCGACAGCGCCACCTCGCGCAGCGGGCGTTGACCCTGCGCGCACCACTCGGCGGAAAATACCAGCGCCTGATCCGCCGCGTCATAGCGCAGAACCAGCGCGCGATCGGCACCCACAAACCCGGCGCTGTCGCGCAGGATGTGCTGCAATTGCTCGGAAAATTGCCGCTGTGTGCCGATATCCAGCGATATCTTAGCCAGCAGCTTCTGGTGCTCAACCTGGCGTGCCATCACTTCCAGCAGACGGCGGCTCTCGGTGATGTCCTCGGCGTGCTCCATGTGCACCAACTGCCCGTCGTCCCACTCGATCAGCAAGTCTGTGTTGCGATAGGTGCGCCCGGTCGCTTCGTTCGTGCGCTCCCAGACATAGGCTTTGGTCGGCTCGGCCTCCAGCTTCTCCATCGCGCAGAATGGGCAGCGCTCCGTCATGCCGGTCTGGATGACCTCCCAGCAGCGCTTACCCGCCAGATCGGCGTCCTGCACACGGTACGCCTCGCGCATCGCTTTGTTCATGAACAGAACATGATCATCCTCCGGCCGCACGACAAACACATGCGAATGCACACTGTCCAAGATGCGTTGCAGACGCGACGCGCCGTGCTCGGCCTGCCGAATAAAGCTACGGCTGGTAAAATGCACATACAGAAACAACATGCCCATCAGCGCCAGCATCAGCGTCATGCTCAGCAGCATGGGCGGCAGCGCGGCAATCAGTACTTCACGCGTGGGCACCGCGATGCGCAGGCCATAGACCGATCGACCGAGCCCTATGCGCAGCTGCGCCGTGGTCATGCGCATGCCGTCGTCCAGCGTCGTACGCAGATAAGAATAGGTGCTGCCACTCAGCGCCGCGGCGATCTGTGACGCGGTGACATACTGATTACTTTTCCCAAACACGCGCATGCCGTTTGTTTTGTCATAGGCGAACAGCGTGCGCTCCACACTGTCGTCCAGCACGCGAAAATCCAGCACCGCCTTTTGCGCGTGCCGGTCGTTGAGCGAATTGGTGGTCAAATCATGCCGGATAAAATAGTTGGAAACCGTTTCGTCCAGCGCGGACGGCGTGAAGGGCGGTTTTTTCTCAAACTCCAGCCGCATGTAGGTTGCGGTTTGCTTGAGCTCGTCCATCAAATAATAGCGCAGATCGCGCTCGGAGATGTTGTAGTATGTGTACATCAGCAAGACACACAAAACCAGCGCAAATAGGATCGCAATGGCGATAAACGCGCTTGAGCGCGCGCGTCGCCCGGGGGCATGCTGTGCATGCTGCATACGGCCTTTCTCCCTTCCCGCGAAGTGATTTTTGAAGGCGCTTTATGCCTGCGGTGTTTCGCTTTCATCCTCGCAGGCGTTTTCTGTCGCGTTTTCCCGTCCTATCAGGGCGCTTTCGCAGGTGATGCGCCCCTTGCCCTCGCGCTTGCCGGCATACATGCACTGGTCGCACAACCGCAGCGAGGCTTCCATGCCAATCTCCGGATTATAGAAGCAGATGCCCGCGGAGAAATCAATCTTGTAGATCTCGTTGTTGCCGATCACCATCGGGTTCTCGGCAAAATGGCGCTGCAGCTTGCGCAGCACCTGCACTGCGCGCTGCTCGGTCACGCCGTTCATCACCACCACAAACTCATCGCCGCCCCAGCGCACCTGCAAGTCTGTATGGCGCAACATCGCGCGCATGCCGTCGGCAAACGCGCGCAGCACACGGTCCCCCTCGACATGTCCAAAGCGGTCGTTCACCAGCTTGAACGCATCTAGGTCGATAAGCACCAGTACGGTTCTGTTGTGCTTTTTATCCATGATCCATTCCGGAAACATCACATCGAGAAAACGACGGTTGAACAACTGCGTCAGCGGATCGCGGAAGGACTGATCCTGCACCTCGCGCAGCGTGCGCTGATGCGCGCCCTTGGTGATCGCGCGCACCGAGTTGCTGATCCACAGCTCGATCAGCATCGCGAAAAACACCACATTGATATTCAGCACCCGCAGCATGGGCAGGTTAGGCACCTGAGCATAGACGGGCTCAACTGCGTATCCCATCAAAAAGCAAACATTGAGCACCAGAAAGCACAGCGTCGTCAGCGTGATACGCTGCGCGCGCGTCACGTCGGTAAACAGGTAGTGCGAAATCAGCGGCATCAGGACATACCACTGCGTCAGTGTTTCGGTACCCAGCAGATACGTGGTGAGCAGACTGTACCCGCACACCTCCAGCGTCATGATGATGGCGCTGATATGCGGCACGCCCTTTTGCGACAGAATAAACGCCGCGGCATAGATGGCGATGCTGACCACGTTGGCACACACCAGCAGCGCGATACCATGCCGCGCGAAAAAACCCAATAAAAAGATATGCGGCAGCATCGCTACCACACTGATGATTGCTAGCGCCGTATAGGTTTCAAAGAAGTCCAGATCTTTGGGTTCCGGCCAAACTCTGTTGAACAGCCGGAGCAAAAATTCATTTCGCACGTCGAGCCCTCTTGCCGTTTTTTATTGCTGATGTTCCTATTATACCAGAATGAGGAAATATGTACATGCGCATTTCCAATTATTGTACGCATATTATATACGAAAAAATGGCACTGTGCAGTGCTATGAAGCACAATATAAGAAACAGCCCGGTCCACACCGGGCGCAAAATTGCTTGAATGGAGATAAAACGTGCGCGTCTTGCGAGAAAAGTTTGCTAAAATGTGTCGCGGGCATCCGGATTGTTCAGGATGCCGAATGCCACCATCGCGCTCATCAGCAGCTCCACAAATGTATCGATTCCCTCCACGCGGACGCCCATCCACTTCTTGATCACGAACAGCACCAGCGCAAATAATGCCGTCCATACCGCCGGGGAACGCAGTCGGCTGCCCAGCTTTTTCCAGAACCCGTTCATAGGCCACCCTCCTCGCACATCCTGTGTTCTCAGGATATGCGCGGGCGGCAACCGATACGCCAAAGAATTATACGCGCGCGCTGTAGCCCGCTTCGTCGATCGCGGCGATCATCGCCTGCGCTGTGACGGCGTCGTCATGCTCCACGGTGGCGCTCTTTGCGTCCAGATCGACCTTGGCGCTGATCACTCCGGCCATTTCCTCCAGCGCCTCGGCCACGTGGCGCACGCAGTGCTGGCAGGACATCCCCTCGACAAACAGTTTTGTTGTCATACGCGTTTCCTTTCTGCTATCGGTCAGCGGTACTGGCTGACCTCAGTGCGGTGGCGGCGCAGCTCATTGGTGCGCTCGGCAAACATCTGCTCGGCAGCGCTTAAAATCTCCTCGGTCTTGTCCAGCGCGTTTTGATAAATGGTGTTGCCCTTCTCCATCGCCTGATCGACGATTTCGCGCGCCTGCACTTCGGCACGGCGCACCACCTCGGTCTGCGCGATCATGGCCTGCGCCTTGCGCTCGGCATCGGCAATCAGCGCCTGCGCGTGCTCCTGACTGGCCATCTCGGTCTGACGCGCACGCGTCTCCACATCCTCCAGCGTCTGGCGTGCGCGGCTCTCGGCCTCCTGCACCAGGCTGCGGGCGCGCGCCTCGGCCTCCGCGATGGTGTTGTCATAGAACTTCTTCGCATCGGTCAGGATGCGGTTCTGGCTGCGCACAACATTCCCGGCGTCGCGAATCGCGTCGGGAATGCTCTCGCGCATATCCTGAATCTGATCAATCAGCACATCGCGATCGATCAGGAACAGGTGGCTGAACATGCTCTTCTTTCCTTGCTCAACCGTTGCTTCCATGCGATTGAGCGCCTCATGCAAATCCATACGTTTGCTCCTCTCTTTTGTCCGACGGGCCTATCGCTTGCACGCGGCAAGCACGGCGGGGACGATGCTCGCGGGCACCAGCGCAGTAATGTCGCCGCCGAGCGCGGCGATTTCGCGCGCCATGCTCGCGCTGATATATGCATACTGTGGCGCGGTCATCATAAACAGCGTTTCCACATGGGGATTGAGTTGGCGATTGAGCTGCGCCATCTGAAATTCGTATTCGAAATCGCTGACCGCGCGCAGCCCGCGCACCACCGCCTGCGCATTCTGCCGGGACGCGTAGTCCATCAGCAGTCCGGTGAAATGCGCCACCTTGACATTGGGCAGGTCACGCGTCACCGCTTGGATCATGTCCATGCGCTGATCCACTGAAAAGGTGGCGTTCTTGGCCGGGTTAACCGCCACCGCGACGATCAGCTCGTCAAACAATGGCGCTGCACGGCGGATGATGTCCAGATGCCCTAGGGTGATCGGGTCGAAGCTGCCCGGAAAAATTCCGCTACGCATGCCCATTCTCCTCTTTGCGCAAAAATGTGATCCACGTATCGCCATAGGTGCGCTGGTCAGCCTGCACAAATCCTAGCACAGCCTTGGGCGGCGTGTCGCGGCGGTGCTCGACCACCAGCAGCGCATCGGGTGCCAGCAAGCGGTGCGCGAGCAGTGCCTCGGCGATCGCGCCGGTATCGGTCAGCGCGTAAGGCGGATCAAGAAAAACAAGATCGAAGGTGCGCTCTGTCTGGCTGAGCCGATTGAGCGCCTGCCGCCAGTCGCAGGCGAGCAGTGCGCACTGCGTGTCAAAGCCCAACTGCGCGATGTTGCGGCGGATCGTGGCCGCCGCGCCCGCCGCCTGATCCACCAGCACAGCGCTGTCCGCGCCACGGCTGACGCTCTCCAGCGCCAGCGCGCCGGATCCGGCAAACAGGTCGAGCACCTTTGCGCCGGGCACATCGCGCATGAGGATGTTGAACAGCGACTCGCGCACATAGTCTTGGGTGGGGCGCGTCTGGTTGCCGGGCGGTGCCAGCAAGGTGCGCCCGCGCGCGCTTCCGCCGATAATGCGCAAAGCGCCACCTCCCCTATTCCGATAGTATACCAAATAATATCATTTTTACAACAGGTTCGCGCGCGGGCGGCAGGAAGATTTGGTTGGAATCAGTTCAGCGACCCCGGGCCGTTCTCGCGTTGGAACTTGTCGCGCTCCTTTTTTTGCTTTCTGGCGACGCGTCTGAGCTGCTTTTGCTTAGCCTGCTGGTGATAGGCCTGGATGCGCCGCTGCAAGGCCGGGCCGCGCAGGTACCCCGCTGCGTATGCGGCAGGCAGCGTAAGCACCAGCAGCGGACTCAGTTTCTCCAGCCAGTATACCGCCTGATTGCCCAGGCTGGTCGCGATGTTGGCCAACGGCATCAGCGCGGTGCGTGTGATGACGCGCACCGTGTCCAGCACGCCCCAGCCGGGTTTCACCAAATAGTACGCCAACGCGTCGCCGATATCGGCACGGGTACGATAATAGTCCAGCCAGGTGGGCAAATCCTGTAGTTGGTAGGTGTACGGCTTGGCGAGAACCGCGAGCATGACCGCCGCCACAAACCATGGCAGCGCACCGATCGCGGCCGCCGTCAAGCCCTTGAGCGGATGATAGCAGGTCGCCAACTCTTGCCGCGAAGGCTCCGCTCCCTCGGCGACGCGGCACGCCATCAGCTCACCATGCGCCTGATCCCGCTGCCCCTGCGCA
Source organism: Eubacteriales bacterium (assembly GCA_031552735.1). Lineage (GTDB taxonomy): Bacteria > Bacillota > Clostridia > Christensenellales > Aristaeellaceae > JAVBUY01. The sequence continues at coordinate 9,186 of JAVBMF010000051.1, read as the reverse complement.
CGGCCACCCACATATACCAGCACCGCGATTGCCAGAAACATCGCAATGCCGGTGACCACGCGCAGCCACAGCGGGCCGAGCAGCAGCACGCCGCCCAGCAGCATTGCCAATGCGCCAGTCATCAGCACATACCCGCACACGCGCAGCGCGGGCATCCACACGGTGCCCAGCCAGTGCTGTGCCGCAAGCCCCACCGGTTCACTCGATTGCTGTGCCATGCGCGCCAGCCTCCTTATCCTCCGCAATGACCACGCCCTCCGGCGTTATCAGGTATTGCACCGCCACATCGTGCGGCATGGACGGCACATGCGGCAGTACCTGCTCGCAAAACGCCAATCCGGCGGTCACCGCACGCGTGCGCGGCAAGAACCGATCGTAGTAGCCCGCGCCCCAGCCCAGGCGGTTGCCCGCCGGGTCAAACGCCAGCCCGGGCAGCAGCACCAGATCGATGCGCGCCGGATCGAATGCCGCCGCATCGCTCGGCGGCTCGGACAGCCCGAAACGTCCCTTGGGCAGCGCGCGCCAGTCGTTCGTCGCCACCGCGCCCATCCGCCCCTCTGGAGCGCAGCGCGGCACCAGCAGCGTTTTGCCGTCGGTCAGCACCGCGTCCAGCAGCGCGGCGGTGTCCAGCTCGTCCCCCATCGCAATATACAGCAGCACCGTCCGTGCCGCCTGATAGACCGGCCACGCGCGCACGTGCGCCGTCACTTGTTCGGCTTGCCGCCGCGCAGCGTCCGGCGCAAGGTGTCGGCGCGCCTGCTTGGCGGCCTCACGTATCCGCTCTCTTGTCACCATACCCGCCCCTATTCCATCACGCGGCGCGGCACGCGCGCGCTGGGTGCCAGCAACGCTTCGTACGATATGCCACCCATCCACGCTGCCAACTGGTCAGCGGTGATGCGGTGGTCGCCTTGCGCGCCGAGCAGCACCACCTCATCATCGGCGGACGCGTCCGGGATATCGGTCACATCCACCATACACTGATCCATGCACACGCGCCCGATGACCGGCGCGAATTGCCCGCGCACCAGCACCTGCGCGCGTCCGCCCAAGCGGCGTGGATACCCGTCGGCATAGCCAACCGGCAGCGTCATCACGCGCGTCGGGCGCACGGCGGTAAAGATCGCGCCATAGCTGACCGACTCGCCGATCGCTATCTGCTTGACATACGCCGCGCGCGTCACCCAGCGCATCGCGGGACGCAGCATCAGCGCGGTGTCCACCGGCGGCGCGCCGTACAGCGCGATGCCGCAGCGCACCATGTCGTACCGCATCGCCGGAAAGCGCAGTGCCGTCGCGCTGTTGGCGGCGTGGATCAGGATGCCGCGCGTGTCGATCCCCGACAGCATGTCCTCAAAACGGCGCTGTTGCGTCAGGGTGTACGCCGGTGTGTCGCCATCGGCACAGGCGCAGTGCGTATAGATGCCCTCCAGCGTCAGATGCTTGTCCGCGCGAATCGCATCGGCCAGCACTGCCGCCTCGGTCGCATCCCGCACGCCCAGTCGGCCCATGCCGGTATCCAGCTTCAGGTGTGCGGTTGCAATGCTGTCCTGCGCCTTGGCGGCGGCCGACAGCGCGCGGATGCCCGCCAAATCGCATACAGTCTGCGCCAGCCCCAGCCGTGCCGAGGCCTGCGCGCCTTCCGGTGTCACCAGCCCCAGCACCAGAATCGGCGCATCGATGCCCGCCCTGCGCAGGACTTCGCCCTCCTCGGGCAGCGCCACGCCCAGCCACTCCGCGCCGCCCGTGATCGCCGCGCGCGCCGCGGTCACCGCGCCGTGGCCATAGCCGTCGGCCTTCACCACCGCCATCAGGCGCACGCCGTCGGCCAGCGTGCCTTTGAGCGCGCGGGCGTTGGCAGTCAGCGCCGCCGGTTCGATCAGTACGGTGGTAGGACGATACTGCATAGCACTCCGATCCGCCTTGGGCATCATGAAACAAGCCCGTCAAGGCACATATAGTATACCGCATGCCGCCCGGAATGAAAAGAGCGGATGCACTCATGCCCGGCACAACCACAGCACCAGCGCCGCTGCCGCCCAGCCCAGCGCGGGATACAGCACGCCAACCAGCCGCTCAAACCCCACCGCGCCGCCCAGCGCGGCAAGCCCCGCGACCAGCGGCCAATGCATCCACGCCGCCCCGCGCGCGGGCAGCACCTGCACCCCAGCACGCAGCACCGCCGCCAGTGTGGATAGCATGGCCAGCCCCAGCGTCGCCACGCATAGCCAGAAGCCCAGCAGCCGCAGCCCCGACGCCAGCCGCACAATGGGCAGTGCCGCGTCAGACAGCGCTGACAAACTGGGCAGCATCGCGGCGTTGCTTAGCCCCAGCAGTGCCCCCAGCACAGCCGCCACGCCCATTGCCGCGCCCAGCCGCTCGCGCGCGGTGCATTGCGCCGCTTGCTCGCACAGCAGCCCGGCGGCCAGCGCAATGTTGAGCGCCGCATACGCGATGCCCATCGGCACGCTCGCCAGCCCAATCGGCGCAGGCAGCAGCGATACCTGCGCGGGCAGCGGCGGTCTGGTCATCAGCAGCGCATACAGCAGGAAACACAGCGGCGCCATGCCCGCGCTAACCCACGCCAGCGCGCCGACACCGCGCCGCGCCACGTACACGCCCAGCAGCAGCATGCCCGCAAATCCAATGCCATACGCACCATGCACCGGCAGCGCGATGGCACACAACTCGCCCGCGCCGCTGAGCATCGCCGCGCCGGTGCCCCAAAGCATCAGCGCATACAGCGCCGTGCCCGCACGCCCGCCGCGCTTGCCTAGCGCCCGCTCGCACAGCGCCACAAAGCTGCCCGCGCCGACCCGGTTCGCCAACGCCAGCAGCCTGAACACCACAGCGCCCATGGTGGCGGCTGCGACCGCGATGCCCGCCCACGACCACGCGCCAAACCGTGTAAAAAACGCCATCACCTCTCGCCCGGACGCAAACCCCGCGCCGACCACCGCGCCGACGATGGCCAGCGCCAGCCTCAGTGCCCGCATGCCCCCACCCCCTGCGGCAAGGTATGCGCGGGCAAAAAGCTTCATGCCGGACGGCATCACGGCGAATGCACAAACAAGACGTTGCCGTCCGATATCGCTCTTTTGCGCTGCGTTGGAGACCGGGCGTGGTGTATGCATAGCAAAAAAGCCTCACGAGGAGGCCGGGAATCTCACAGCGGATCGCTACAGAAGCTGCCGAAGCACCGCGTACACATACGTCGCATACAGCAGCAGCCCGCCCTGCACGGTCAGGCTAACCGCGTGCACCCACTTGCGGTCGGTCAGCACCGCCAGCAAAATGGGCAGTGTGGCCAGCGCCATCAGATAGCGCGGGCCGGACAGCAGCCAGGTGGGCGCCAGCGCGATGTACACATACGCCCAGCTATAGGCAGCCCACGGCAATGGCAGGCACTTTTGGCGCAGCGCGATCAGCGCCATCACCAGCACCATGCTGATCAACTGTGGCAGCCAGGTGAAATACAGTTCCTGCTCGCCCCAATAGCGCAATGCATAATCCACTGTGGTGCGCACCGTATTCCAGAAGCTGCCAAACTCCTGCGACCAATTGGTGCGTTGATATTCCAGAAAGGTGAACGGCGCGCCCGACACCGACACATTGAGCCACAGATAGGCCGCAAAGCCCAGCGAAACCGCTGCCGCGCACAGCATCGGCACGACCAGCTTTTTCATGCGCGCGCCCCAGCCGGTCTGTTCACGCCAGACATGCTGAACAGCGGTCAGCGCGATCACGCCGCACATCACCAGCCCCAGCATCCGCGAAAACGCCGACAGCGCACCAAACAGCGCCGCCCAGCCGTATCGCCGGTGTGCGCAGGCGTACAGCGCGGCAAAAGACAGGCACAAAAACAGCGCCTCGGAATACGGCGCGCCCAGAAACACCGACAACGGATTGAGCAGGAAATAGAGCAACGCCAGCCAAGCCTTTCGCGCGCCGTAGCGTTCGCCAACCAACGCATAGAGCAGGCCAGCGGCACAGCCGGTCAGGCACAGATTCAGCAGCACCGACGACCAGAACGCGTCGCCAAACACAACTTTCAGCCCGCGCACCAGTACCGGAAACAGTGGAAAGAACACCAGCATCAGCCGGTTATTGCCCTCGTTCACGTACCAATTGTCCGCCAACGCCAGGTAGTGATACGCGTCCCACTGCACCCACAGGCGCGGCAGATGGTTGATGATCGGTTGCCAACTGCCCATCTGCCAGCACATGGTCAGCCAGGACCAGCCGTACAGCAGCACCCGCGATACAACCGCCGCACAAGCAGCCAGCCAAATCGCGCGCCAGGTGACGGTATGTTCCGGCAGCAGCGCTTCCTTGTCCATCCCACGGAAAACAGCGGCCACGCGCAGCAGGATGCCCACCAGCGCAGCCGCCATCAGCAGCACCGTGAGGGCTACAAAAAAACCCTGTAGCCAGTCCAGCGCACCATCGGATGCGACAAAAGCGTTGATCCAGTTGATCATTCGTCCTCGTACCAATCCTCGTAGACTTCCTCGCGCGGCTTGGGCATGGTGGGCGCGCTATACGCCTGATCCTTGTCCACGCGCGGCGGCAGACCGGTGACGCGCTCCTCCTGCGGATCAAATAGCTGCATCAGCTTGCCGCGCTTTTTCGGCTGCGTCGGGTCAAGCCGCTGCTCGGCATATTGCATCACGCGCTGCACCACGCTGGGAACCTTGCGTTCCGGCTTGTCCTGCTTAGGTGCGGCGTGCGCGCGCCGTTCGGCCACAGTGTTGTGTTGCGGCTCATGCTGCGCGGCGGTTGGCTCGTCGCTGTACCAATCGTCCACGTCTGGATCGTCCTGACGCGGCGCGAACAGCCCGCGCCTGCGCGGCGGCTCGGGCGCAGGCTGCGTTTCGACGCGTTCACGGCGCGGCTGGCGGCGAGGCGCCCTCGAAGATTCGGTTTCGATGTCCGGCCCGCGCTGGGCGGCACGGCGGCGACGGCGTCCGGCGCTGTCGGCGTCATACTCGGCCATCGCGTTGCTGGCGGTTTCACTGTGCGGACGGCCATAGAGCGCGCGTTGCTGCGCCATGCGCTGCGTATCGCCATCGAACGTGGCGAACTCGGTATCGCGTGCGCCCGACCGCCCAGCCGATATCGGCTGTTCAGCGGCACGGCGCCTCTGTCTGGTGTCCCCCATATCCTCTAAATCCTCTTCCTCGTCGTATCTTTCCGCATAGCCCGGAGCAAAGTCGATGTCGTCCTCCTCGCTATACGCGTCGTCCTCGTCCTCATACAACGCTTCATCGTCCAATGCTTCGTCGTATGGCTCTTCGTCGTATATCTCTTCTTCGGGTGGTGCGTCGTATGGTGCTTCGGCCGCTTCCAGCTCCTCATCGCGCGCGCTCAGCGGCGGATAGGGCAGCAGATCAGGATCAAACCGCTTGCCCGGATAGTCGCGAAGCTGCGTGTCGGGGATTTCCGGTTGGGGCGGCAGTTTCTCGCGCTGTGGCGGCCGCTGATAGGCCATCTGTGCCGCATATGCGGGATCGGGCGGCAAATCCTGCTCCAGTTCCGATTCGTCCTCGTCTAGGTATTCTTCGTCTTCGTCGAGATACTCCTCGTCCTCGTCGAAGTATTCGTCGTCCTCGTCCAGATACGCTTCATCGTCGTCGAGGAATTCATCCTCTTCGTCCAGCTCATCTTGCGCACCGGCATATTCGCCGCGGCGCACCGGCACATAGCGTGCGGTGGCCTGCGCGTCCATTGCCTCGTCCTCTTCCTCTTCCGGCGGCTTTCGCGTAATCCAGCGACCAAACCGCCGCGCGCGTGCCGCCCAGATGTGGTATGGCTGCCAGCGGATCAACCACACCAGCCAGTCGATGATAAGCCCCGCGCCGACCAAGATAGCGGCAATCACCAGCCAGTACTTGCCGAACCAAGCAAGCAAGCTGCCGCTCCGGCCATTGAGCAGTGAAAAAACCCACTGCACAATGCCGGTGACCCAGCCCAACAGCACACTCAGCACGGTATCGGCAAATCCGCCCAAGTGCATCCCTCTTTTCTGGCGGGAAAACTGTTACTTCCCGGTAATGGTGAGCGTCAATTCCGTCTGCTCAAGCTGCTCGGTGTGGTCCGGCGCGTTGCTGATGGCGATCTTCACCGGCACCGCATAGGTGCCCGGCTGTAGCCCAGCGGCGCTGACCGACAAATAGACATCGGCCTCCTTGAGCTCTGTCACCCAATGGAACGGCCCGCCAATGGTCATCGACAGCTTGCTCTGTGAGAGCTTGGCGGCATAGCCGTCGTCCAGACCCTCTATAGCAACCGGTACCGCGCGGAAAACGCGCTGCTCGGTCTTTTCACGGATGACCGCGGTGATGGTCGCTTCCTCCACGCTCATATGCTTGACATCGTTGGGGCGCTTGATGCGCACCGTCGCGATCACCGTGTCGGTCGCGCCGTCTATGTTAATGGGTGATTCGGCCAGCATGCGGGTTTCGGCCGCCAGATCGTCCGCGTCGGCGGCAATACGCACGCTGTCTGGCTCTGACAGTACATCGGCTAGTTCATACCCTTCGGCAGGCTTGCCCACCACCGCGCTGCGGATATCTAGCAACTGTTCCGCCTCGGGATAGCAGGAGGTTTCCACAATGGCGGAGGTTAAAATCACGCCTTCATAGGTCACGCGCAGCTGCGAAGCGTCAATCGCCACTCCGTGCGCATCCTCCAGCACAAAGGGCACCGCCATACGCTCCGGCGTGGTTTCGCCGGTCAGCGTGGCACGATCCAGCGGTGCGACAATGCGCGCTACTTTCTCCACCAACTGCGCCGGGCCGGATACCGACACCATCTGCGGATCGACGCGCGGCGTATCGGCCCACAGCCCGCGCGGCAGATCGCCGGTGGTCAGCGCCACCACCGGCACGCGTGTGCGGGTGATATAACGCTCCACCGTCAGCTTGATTGTCGGCGGATCAATGGCGGTCACCGTGCCGCTGATGGTGCTGCCTACAGTAATCTGCACTTCCTGCTCGCCGATCTGCGTCAGGCGCGACAGGTCGATGCGCGGGGTAAAACCGGCGCTGGTCACACGATCAAACGCGGCCTGCGACACCTCGGCCTTCACCTTGACAGTGGGCAACAGCGCCGACACATCCTCCATCACCACCATGCCGCGCGCGCGCAGCGCATCCTGCCCCACCACGGTCACTTCCACATTGGGGAAGGATTTTTCACGCGTCAGCGTGCCGTCGGAGGCGATCAGCACGCTCCAGAGCAGCACCGCGATAAACAGTGAGCACAGCTTGAGTACCGGGTGGCGGATCAACGCGTCCAGCGCGTACTTCGCCCAGGCTTTCCACGCCTGCTGCTGTTTGGGATCAATTTTCTTTTCGGTCTGGCTCATGCTCCGCCCCCCTTCCCTTGGCCAGTATGGTGGACAGCAGGCTGCCACGCTCCGGCTGCGCGTAAATACCGCGCAGCAGCAGCGTCAGCGAGCGCGCGTCCAGATGCCGCGTCAGTTTGCCATGGCGCGCCACCGAGATGATGCCGGTTTCTTCCGACACAATCATCGCGATCGCGTCGGTGGTTTCAGATACGCCGATGGCCGCGCGATGGCGGGTGCCCAGTTCGCGGCTGATGCCAGTCGCCTCGGTCAGGTTCAGCACGCAACCGGCGGCCACCACGCGATCGGCGTGGATAACAACCGCGCCGTCATGCAGCGGCGTGTTGGGCTCGAAAATATTTTCGATCAGCGGCTGGCTGACCCGCGCGTCCAGCGGGGTGCCGGTGTCGCAGACTTCCTTCAACCGCGTTTTTTGTTCGATGACCACCAGTGCGCCAACGCGCCGCTTGGACAGATTGACCAGCGCGTCCACCAGCTCGGCGATCACGCCTTCGCTCTGCACGCTTTCACCGGCGCTGCGCACGCGGTCGATCAGCGACGTGCCGCCGATACCCTCCAGCACGCGTCGGATTTCCGGCTGAAACAGCACCACCAGCACCACCGCGCCCGCGTTCACCAGCCAGCGCAGAATCCAGTTGATGGTGCGCAGGCTGAACACATCGCTGAGCCACAGCGCGATCAGCAGCACGGCCACGCCTTTTAATACCTGGCTGACGCGCGTGCCGCGTGTGAGCTTGAGCAATTGATACACAAAAAAGGCGACGATCAGTATGTCAATCACGTCGGAAATGGTGGGCCGGTGCACAATGTTCCAGCCCATCGTGGTGATTTGATTCCACAGCTCGCGCAACCGTGTTCACCGCCTTTCGCGGGGTTTTCCCCTCTACGGTTGCCCATGATACTTTATTATACTACATGTTGGCCAGAAGTTGTACCGCGTTTGGCAAAATAGCAGCGGAAATGATGGAGAAAAACTTGACGAGTGGTAATTTGCGGTGCTTTGCGCTATAATTGGGTGTGTTTCAAAACGCAGATTGTGCAAGTGCCGTGGATTTTTTCGCCAGTGCAAGGAGCTGGAGCGCGGCGCAGTGGCGCTACGCCAAGCGGAAAGCGACGCCGAAATGGCGGAAAAGACTCGCAAATTGCACTTTTCGAAGTGTTGAAACACGCCCTAACCGAAATTGAAAATATTGGAGGAATTTCCATGATTCGCACCTTGTCCCATCTGGATATCGTCCGAGACTATATGGAGCAGTTGCCGCGCGGCGTATTTCTGAACGCGCGCCATCAGGGCAAGCAAAACACCATGGCCATGGGCTGGGGCAGCATCAGCTTCTTTTGGAATACGCCGGTGCTGGTCGCCCCGGTGCGCCCCTCGCGCTATACGCATGACATGATCGAGCAGTCCGGTGTGTTCACCGTCAGTGTGCCGCTGCACGACATGAGCCATGAGCTGCGCCTAGTCGGCACACAATCGGGGCGCACGATGGATAAATTCGACGGCCATGGTCTGACCGCAGGCGCGGCGCAGGCGGTGGACGCGCCCATCGTGGAGGAGTGCGAACTGCACATCGAGTGCCGCGTACTGTCGGCCAACGCCCTGCTTGCCGACCGCACCGCCGAGACAGTCATGCAGAACGCCTATGCCAACGGCGACCTGCACACCCTGTTCTACGGCGAGATCGTGTCGGTGTACCGCACAAAATAAGACGAGCAAAAGGAAGAAACCGTTCCTAAAAACTAGGAACGGTTTTTGTGTGAGCCCGGCGCAGCGCCGACACCGCGAGAGGGCAGCGATCCGTCGCCAAACCAACCAA
>JAVBMF010000004.1:0-90653 GCA_031552735.1 Eubacteriales bacterium | reverse complement strand
CGCGGATCTCCAGCAGCTCCTCGCGGATGAGGGCGTAGACGCGGGCCTCGTCGCCCAGGATCGCCCGCAGCTCCGCGATGCGCTCCTGCAGCTCGTCGTACTCGGCCTGGATCTTCCCGGCCTCGAGCTGGGTGAGGCGCTGGAGGCGCAGGTCGAGGATCGCTTGCGCCTGGATTTCGGTGAGGCCGAAGGTGGCGACCAGCCCCTCTCGTGCCTCCTTGCCATTCTTGCTGGCGCGGATCAGCTTGATCACCGCGTCCAGGTTGTCCACCGCGATGATCAGTCCGGCCAGGATATGCTCGCGCGCCTTGGCCTGCTCCAGCTCATACTGCGTGCGCGCGGTCACCACATTCTTTTGGTGCGCAATGTAGTGGCCGATGACCTCTTTCAGCCCCATCTGCACCGGCTTGCCGCCAGCGATGGCCACCATGTTCACGCCAAAGGTCACTTGCAGGTCGGAATACTTGTACAGCGCGGCCAACACCTTCTGCGGATCGATGTCGCGTTTGAGCTCGATCACCGCGCGCATGCCGGTGCGGTCGGATTCGTCGCGAATGTCGTAAATGCCGCCCAGCAGCGTCTTTTTCTCCTCGCTCAAGCGCAGGATTTTCTCCAGCAGCCCGGCCTTGGATACCTGATAGGGCATCTCGCTGATGACCAGCAGCGTGCGGCCGGAGTTGCCTTCCTCGATGTCCACCTTGGCGCGCACCAGCAGTCGCCCGCGCCCGGTTTCATAGGCAGCGGCGATCTCCGGGCTGTTGATCAGCAGGCCGCCGGTCGGGAAATCCGGCGCGGGGATGATGCGCATCAGCTCCGGCACGGTGATGTTGGGCTTGTCGATCTGCGCCAGCACCGCGTCAATGGTCTCGCCCAAGTTGTGCGGCGGAATGTTGGTCGCCAGACCGACCGCGATGCCCGACGCGCCGTTGACCAGCAGGTTTGGATAGCGCGCGGGCAGCATGTCCGGCTCTTTCAGCGTATCATCAAAATTGAAGCGGAAGGGCACGGTGTCCTTCTCGATATCGCGCAGCATCTCCATGGCCAGCGGCGTCATGCGTGCCTCGGTATAGCGCATGGCGGCGGCGGTGTCGCCGTCGATGGAACCAAAGTTGCCGTGGCCATCGACCAGCATACCGCGCATCACATACGGCTGCGCCATGCGCACCATCGCGTCGTATACCGACGTGTCGCCATGCGGGTGATACTTGCCCAGGCAATCGCCAACGATGCGCGCGCACTTTCTGTGCGGCTTGTCCGGATGCATCGACAGCTCGTGCATCGTGAAAAGGATGCGCCGCTGTACGGGCTTTAAGCCATCCTCCACGCGCGGCAGCGCGCGCTCTAGAATGACGTACTCGGCATACGGGATCATCGACTGGTGCATGACCTCTTCCATCGGGGTCTGGATGATGGTTTCGTTATTCACCAGCGGTTTTTCATCGCGCTTTTTGCCCGCCATGGTTTACACCCCCTCCCCATGCAGCGTCGCCTGCTCGGGCGGCGCAAAGGTATCCTGCTTGTTGAAGTTGGCGAAGGTATTGATGTAGTCGCGGCGTGGCTCCACCTTGTCGCCCATCAGGATGGTGACCAAGCGCTCGGCCTCGGCGGCATCCTCGATGGTGACCTGCAAGAGTTTGCGATGCTCCGGGCTCATGGTGGTTTCCCACAACTGTTCGGGGTCCATCTCGCCCAGACCTTTGTAGCGCTGGATGGTGTAGCCGCGCCCGGACGCCTTGGTCAGTTTTTTCAGCTCCCGGTCGTCATAGGCGTACTGCTCGTCATTGCCGCGCTTGACGCGGTAGAGCGGCGGCATGCCAATGTACACGTGGCCGTCCGCCACCAGATCGCGCATATAGCGGTAAAAGAAGGTTAGCAAAATCGCGCGGATATGCGCACCGTCCTGATCGGCGTCCGACAGAATAATGACCTTGTGGTATTTGAGGTCTTTGAGGTCGAAATCCTCATCAATGCCGGTGCCCAGCGCGGTGATGATCGAGCGGAACTCCTCGTTGGCCAGCACCTGATCGATGCGCTTCTTTTCGGCGTTCAGCGGCTTTCCGCGCAGTGGCAGAATCGCCTGAAAGCGCCGGTCGCGCCCTTGCTTGGCCGAGCCGCCTGCCGAGTCGCCCTCGACGATGAACAGCTCGTTCTCTTCCGCCTTGCGCCCGGTGCAGCTGGACAACTTGCCCACCAGCGGCGCGGCGTCCAGTTGGTTCTTCGCGCGCGCCACTTCCTTGGCCTTGCGTGCGGCCTCTCGCACTTTGGCGGCGCGCAACGCTTTTTCCACAATGATTTGTGCAACGTCTTGGTTCTTCAGGTCCTCCAAAAAAGCGGTCAATTTTTCATTGACGATGGCTTCCACCGCAGGGCGCACCTCGGTATTGCCCAGGCGGCCCTTGGTCTGCCCCTCGAACTGCGGATTGCGCACCGAGCAGGACAGCACGGCGGTCATGCCCTCGCGATAATCGCTGCCCTCTAGATTGACGTCCTTTTCCTTCAGCGCGCCGATGCGGCGGGCATAGTCGTTGAACGCCTTGGTGTACGCGGTCTTAAAGCCGATCTCGTGCGTGCCGCCCTCTCCGGTGGGGATGTTGTTGACGTAGGAGAACACGTTGTCGGTGTAGCTGTCGGAATACTGGATGGCGCAGCGGACGATCACGTCGTCCTTTTTGCCCTCGAAGAGCACCACCTGCGGAAACAGCGGCGTCTTGTCGTGATTGAGGTACAGCACATAGTCGGCAATGCCGCCCTCGTACTGAAACACGCGCTCACGCTTGTCCGGGTCGGCGACGCGCTCGTCCTCAAAGATGATTTTGAGTCCTTTGTTCAGGTACGCCAGCTCGCGCAAGCGGCGCTTGACCACCTCGCCGGAAAACGTGCAGTCCTCAAAGATCGTGTCATCGGGCAGGAAGGTGACGCGCGTGCCTTTCTTGCGCGTATTGCCGACGCGCTCCAGTCCGCCCATCATGCGTCCTGCAACGATTTTCTTCTCCTTGGGCTCATAATAGCTCTCAAAGCGCGCGCGGTAATGCGACCAGTCGCTGTAGACATCGACGATCATCCACTTTGACAGCGCGTTGACCACCGACGCGCCCACGCCATGCAGGCCGCCGGAGTAACCGTAGTTTTCGTGGTCAAACTTGCCGCCTGCGTGCAGCTTGGTAAAGACCACCTCGACACCGGTGATGCCCAGTTGCGGATGCACATCGACCGGCACGCCGCGCCCGTTATCCTCCACGGTGGCGCTGCCGTCCTTGTGCAGTTCCACGCGAATTTCGCTGGCAAAGCCGTTGGACGCCTCGTCAATGGCGTTATCGACAATCTCCCACAGCAGGTGGTGCAAGCCGCGTGAGCCGGTGGTGCCGATATACATACCAGGCCGCATGCGCACAGCATCCAGCCCTTCCAGCACCTTTAGATCCGCCGCGTCGTATTTCTTCGCCATCGTCGCCTGCTCCCATCCATCACACTATACATTTCCAAATATAGATTATAGCATGGCAAATGCTTGCAGGCAAATGAAAAGCTGCTTTTCATCATGAATCATCATGAAAAGCAGCGAAGACCCAACTATTTGAGCACGAGCTCCACTTTGCTTTCGCCTTGGTCATTGGGCGCATCGTCTATCAAGACGGTCAGCGATTTGTTCAACCAGACACATCGCAGCGTCGTGTTGCTCTGCTCAATGGGCTGCGGCAGGACTTGCGCATAGTGCGTCGCAATATCGGTATACGCCGCCTTCGCATAGCTGATGATCGCGTAATGCTCCAGTTTTCCCTGCGCGTCTATGTTCGCGAAAACATCCGCCATCCGCGCCCCGGGATACAGCGGCACCTGGTCTGCCGTGATCTCTTTGGGCAGCGCCACCGATTGTCCCTGCACGCGCACGTTTTGCCTGCCCTCGCCCAGCGGCGTATACACCGGTTGGGTCGCGGTCAACTGATCAAACAGCAGCATGCCGCCGATAATCACCGTCATCGCGACCGCACCAATACCCATCACATACCAAAACCACTTGCTGCGCGCGCCGCGCGCGACCTGATGCACGTGCATATCTGTTCCTCCAATTGCAAAAAATACCATTTGATTTTGCATCATGCGCGTCCATTTGTAAAGCATTTTTCGGATAAGCATCCATCAAACCAGCCACACTTAGGCCAACACAACACAACAACAATTGGGGTGAGGAAATGTCTTTCGGCATGGTGGCATTGACAGTGGTGGCGCTGCTCATTCTCTTTGGCGTGGCGCAGCGCGTGCTCGATCGCATGCACCTGACCGACCGGCAGGCGCTGGTCGTGGTGGCGGCGATCTTCTTTGGCGGCTTGATACCGGATATCCCGCTGGGCATGGTGACCGTCAATGTCGGCGGTTGCCTTGTGCCGCTGGCGGTATGCGTCTATTTGCTGATCAAGGCTGACACCGCCAAGGAGCGCTGGCGCGCGGTGATCGCGGCGCTGGTGACTGGCGCGGCAACCTATCTGCTGGGACGGCTGCTGCCTGCCGAGCCGGAACGCATCGGCTTTGACCCGAACTATATCTACGGCATTGTCGCCGGTATTGTCGCGTATGTGGCGGGCCGTTCGCGGCGCGCGGCATTCTTCGCCGGTGTGGTCGGCGTGACGCTGGCGGATATCGCCGTGGCGATCGTCAACTGGAGCACCGGTGTCGATCAGGTGCTGCATCTGGGCTCCGCGGGCGCGCTGGATATGATTGTAATTTCCGGTCTGCTGGCGGTGGTGCTGGCCGAGCTGGTTGGCGAGGCGCTGGAGCGCATGAGCACTGGCCGGGGCGACGCGTCGCACGAGGATGGCGCGGTCGAAGATGGGAGGCGGAAAAAATGAGCAAAATGCGGCAAGCGGCGATCTCCCTGATGGTAGCGATCCTGCTATTCACGCTTTTGCCTACACCCGGGCGCGCGGACGACTGGGAAAGCGGCGAGCTGACCTATACCGTATCGCTGGCGGGTGGCGAAGCGCTCTTTACCATCGGGGGGACGGTCTTTGCAGAGGATGAGTATCTCTCCGCCGACAACCAGCTCTATCGCATCGCTTCGGTGGACGACAAAAAGCGCACCGCCGTCGCCCAACTAGTCGGCAAAGAGGATATGCCCGACGTCAGTTGGCTGAACCAAGACGCCGCGCAGCCGGTGTATGCCCCAGCCAATCAGAAACTGATCGCCCTGTATGTCACACACAGCGACGAATCGTACATCCCCAGCGACGGCACCGAGAGCACGCATGGCAAGGGCGGTATCTACGACGTCGCCGAGGCGCTGAAAGCCGCGCTGGAGGAAAAGGGCATTGAGGTTGTGCTGGACGACACTACGCACAGCCCACACGACGCCGGGGCCTATCGCCGCTCGCGTCAAACCGCCACCAAGCTGGCGCAGAAACAGCCCGACGCGCTGATCGACATCCATCGCGATGGCATCCCCAACGCCGACGAATACAATGACACCGTCGATGGCGAGAAAGTGACCAAGGTGCGCCTGCTGGTCGGGCGCCGCAACCAAAACGCCGACGCCAACAAAGCTTTCGCCAAACAGATCAAAGCGGTGGCCGACAAACAGTATCCCGGGCTGGTCAAAGACATCTTCTTTGGCAAGGGCGCGTATAACCAGGAACTGATGCCGCACGCCATCCTGCTGGAGTTCGGCACGCACACCACCAGCAAGGAGCGCGCCATAGCCTCTACCAAAATGATGGCCAGCGTCATGGACAACGCGCTGTATGGCTCGGTGACCGGCCCCGCCAACGGCAATGATGGCGGCACGGCTGAGCGCACCGGCGGCATCAAGGGTAAGAGCAGCGGCGCGTCCAGCGGCATCGTGTGGATGCTGGTGATCGGCGGCATCGCGGTATTGGCCTTTGCCTTCCTCGCGACAGGCACCGGCAAAGGCATGCGCGAGAAAATCGCGCGCAACACCAGCGAAATCACCGGCGGACTGATCGGCAAAAAGCCGGACAAAAAAGAATAGCCCGCTGACGCGCACAAGAATTCCCCGCATCAAGCCGATGCGAGGAATTTTCTTTTGTGCTATGCCTTTCTCAGGAACTTCATCATCGCATATCCGCTTTTTCCTTGGTACCGAACGCGCAGCCACACAGTATCATCCTGCAATACGTCTGCCAGCGCGTTGCGCGGGATCTGCGTAACCAGTGACGCCGACAAGTCCGGCTGCGTGCGCATGTTCAGCGAGCCCGAGTCCGTGGTGACCTTGGCGGTATACACCACCTCCGCGTCGGGCGTGGGCGTCGGGGCGGGCGCGTCGCTATATTCCACCTCGCTCATCATGCCCCAGTGCGTCCAATTGTTGTTCGTATTATAATCCACCTTGGCCACCGGCGAGGTGGCATGCACAATGCGCAGCGGGTTGACCTGTGTCACGCATCCCATGTGATACATATTGCCGATGCCGTCACCTTTGTATTGGCTGGGCTCTTTGCCGTCAGATCGATTCTTGAATATGGCCATGCCAACGCGCAGGTCGGCCTCGCTATTGATCTTGCCGGTTTTCGAGCAATATTTGCGATAAATCGTATTGCTGCCGTGGTATACGCGCTTGCCATATTGGCTGTAACAGCGCACCCACGCACCGCTGCAATCGATGCCATTCTGATTATTCGTTCCCGGCGATTCATACGGCCAGCCGATTATCTGCTCAAACGATGCCGCCGCGCCGCTGCTCGGGATTTTGCTCATAGGGTTGCCTCCTTCCGTACAATGGGCGCGTAAAAAACGTACCCTGCGCCATCCTATGCGGCGCAGGAGACGGACGCAAATATGAAATACTTTTTTCCTTGTACATGTGCGAGCAAATGCATATAATGGTAACTGCTTATCAATTTTTATTTTTTGTTCACAATCCATCGCGCAACGCATTCATTCACAAAGGATGGACACTATGAAAAAAACATTTCTGCGGTTTGAGCACTGGATTGAGGTTCAGGTCAACAAGCTTGGCCTGGGCATGCGTGCGAAACTGATCATCATCTTCCTGCTGGCCAAGGTTATCCCGCTGTTGCTCGTAACCTTCATCGCGTGGCGGCAAATCGTCACGCTGGGCAATGTGCTGCGCGAGATCGCGGTGAGCGACTCCTCTGCGGCACTCAATGCCAGCGCGGTGGAAAACATTGAGCGCATGAGCACCGACACGGCGCTGGAGGTCGCGGATTTCCTCTATGGCCGTGATGCTGACATCCTGTATCTGGCGGGCATCGCGCCCACCGAGCAGAATTATCGCGCCTACATCCAGGCCAAGGCCGGCAATCTGCTGGATGGCGGTCAGTGGGCGCTGAACGCGGATCAAACCGCTTGGGCGCCAATCGATCCGCCCGCGCCCATCGCAAAAACCACCGGCGGCATTTCCTCCAACAAAGAAAACGACGATCAGGACGGTTTCCATTATCGCGACCCGGACGCCTACCGCTATAAGAGCGTACCGCTGTATGACGAAATCACCTTCGTTGATGTACACGGCGTCGAGCAGGTAAAGGTTACCGCGCAGGGTTCCACCAAAACCCACTACCCCATGAACCCTGCCAAGCAGGACGTGTCTCGCCGAGAGAACACGTATGTGAAGGCGGAAACGTATTTTGCCGAGCTGCAAAAGCTGAAACCCGGCGAAATCTACGTATCGGATGTGACCGGCGCGTATGTCGGCGCCAACTATATCGGCATGTACACGCCACCGGTTG
Source organism: Eubacteriales bacterium (assembly GCA_031552735.1). Taxonomy (GTDB): domain Bacteria; phylum Bacillota; class Clostridia; order Christensenellales; family Aristaeellaceae; genus JAVBUY01. The sequence continues at coordinate 82,953 of JAVBMF010000004.1, read as the reverse complement.
TGGCCAAGGCAGCCGCCGACCGCGGATACGATATCCCCTTCTCCCCAGAAAAGCAGGCCTACGCGGGCAAGGAGAACCCCAACGGTCAGCGCTTTGAGGGCATTGTGCGCTGGGCGACGCCGGTGACCGACATCAGCGGCAATATCATTGGCTATGTGACCTTTGCGCTTAATCACGACCATATCATGGAGTTTGTTGACCACATCACCCCCATGAACGAACGCTACACCGACCTGCCCAGCGCGTTTGAAGGCAACTACGCGTTCATCTGGGACTACAAATGCCGCAGCATCTGCCACCCACGCCATCATTCCATCGTCGGATTTGATCCAAACACCGGCGAGCCGCAGATTCCGTGGCTGGAGACCAGTATCTACGAGGGCTGGCAGGCCAGCGGCATCGCCAAGTGGACCGATTATGTAAAGGATCTGCCCACCTTCCACGAACAATCGCGCGCCAAGAAACCCGCAGGCATCCTGACCAAAAGCAGTCTGGTCGGCCTAGATGGCCGCTATCTGGACAACGCGCCGCAATGCACCGGCTGGATGGATCTGACGCGGGACGGCGGCTCCGGTTCGTTCTACATCCTGTGGAGCGGCCTGTACAAGCTGACCACGGCAGCCGCCATCCCCTATTACACAGGGCATTATGCGCCATCGGAAGAAAACGACTTCTCGCGCCGCGGCTTTGGCTTTGTGGCCATCGGCGCCGGTTTGGAGGATTTCACGCGCCCCGCGCGCGAAACCGGAGAGCGGCTGAACACAGCGATCAATGAAAACTTGGGCACGACACTGCTGACGCTGATGCTCGCCACCGCTCTGCTGGTCGCGCTGGTGGTGCTGATCGCCATCTGGCTGGCATCGTGGCTAACCGGCAACATCACCGAGCTTATCCAAGGCATCTCGCGCTTCCGCGCGGGCGAGCGCCAATTCCGCTTCCACGCCAAGGTCAAGGATGAGTTTGGCACGCTGGCCGATTCGTTCGACGAAATGGCCGACAGCGTGGTCGATTCGGTCAAGGATTCGCTGTGCATCACCAATACCGATGGTGACATCATCTACATCAACGAAAAAGGTCTTGCACTGAACCACAAGACATTGCCCGAAGTGGTCGGCCAGCCCTATGCGCTACACAGCGTGTATCCCGCGTATTCCGTCTATGACCCGATTCTTGCGCTGCAAAACGGGCGCGAAGCAGACATCTACTACTTCGCGCGCGAGGACCGCTATGTGCGCGGCGTCGCCAACTACTTCCTGAACAATCAGGGCCAGAAGATCGGCTACATCATCGAAACCCGCGATGTCTCCGACATGGTGCGCGAACAGCTCAAAATCGAAGAGCAGCGCATGCTGCTGGATAAGATTTTCTCCTCCTCGCCCGATCTGATCTGGTATATGGACATGGATGGTAGGTATCTGGCTGTCAATCCGCGCTTCGCGTCCATCTCCGGGCAACGCCCCGAGCAGTTTGTGGGCCGTGTCGCCATTGAGATGCTGCCGCGCGAGATCGCCAATGGCTTCGACCAGAACGACCGCGAGGCGCTGGCCGGTCGCCGCGCGCTGTATACCGAGGAGCGCGTCGTCTTTGCCGATGGCCATGTCGAGGTGCTGGACTCCGTGCGCACCCCGATCAAGGACGCGAACGGCGCGCTGGTGGGCCTGCTTGGTTATGCGCGCAACGTCAACAAGCGCGTCACCGCCGAGGAGGCGCTGCGTCAGACCCAGTTGGATCTGGAGCAAGCTGTCGCCGACGCCAACCGCGCCAATGAGCACAAGGGCGACTTCCTCGCGCGCATGAGTCACGAGATACGCACGCCGATGAATGCCATTATCGGCATCACGAACATTGTGCAAAAGAAGCTGCAAGGCACGACTTCGGAAGCCAACAAGGCCGAGGTGCTGGGACATGTGAACCAGATCGAAACCTCATCGCAGCACCTGCTCGGTCTGCTCAACGACATTCTGGATATTTCCAAAATCGAGGCGGGCAAGATCGAGTTGTCCGAGGAAGCGATGGAACTGGGCAAACTGGCCAACACCGTCGCGGGCATCATCAAGCCGCGCTGCGACGAGAAGGGCATTACCTTCACCACACACTTTGATACCTTCCGCCCCTCCACGTTCCTCAGCGACTCGCTGCGTCTGCGTCAGGTGCTGATCAACCTGCTGGGCAACGCCGTCAAGTTTACACCCGAGCGCGGCATCATCGACTTCTACATCAAGAAGCTGGATCAGCGCGATGGACGCACGCTGGTGCACTTCTCAGTCAAGGACTCCGGCATTGGCATCTCCAAGGACGCGCAGGCTAACATCTTTGAGCCTTTCGAGCAGGGCAACCGCAAGGTTTCCCGCCAGTTCGGCGGCACCGGTCTGGGGCTGGCAATCAGCCGCAGCATCGTGCAACTCTTTGGCGGCGCCATTGAGCTAAACAGCGAGCTGGGCGCCGGCAGCGAGTTTAGCTTCGACATCTGGCTGCAAGAGGTCGAAAGCGACGAGCCCAGCGCGCCGGTACCCACCGACACAACCAGCAAGTTCACCGGCAAGCGTCTGCTGCTGGTTGACGACGTGGACATCAATCGCATGATCGTCGCCGAGATGCTGTCGAGCACTGGCATCGCCATTGACGAAGCCAACGATGGCGAGGAGGCGCTGCGCCTGTTCAGCCAGTCGCCGGTTGGCGCCTACGACATCATTCTCATGGATGTGCAGATGCCGGTGATGGATGGCTACGAGGCTTCAGACGCGATCCGCATGCTGTCGAGACCCGACGCGCGCACCGTGCCGATTATCGCGCTGACCGCCAATGCCTTCAAGGAGGACATTGACCGTGCGCTGATGCATGGCATGAACGCGCATGTGGCCAAGCCCGTGGAAATGGATACGTTGCTGGAGATACTCTTCCGCTTCCTGCGCAAATAGTCAGACACAAAAAAGGATTCCTCGTCCGCATTGCGATGAGAAATCCTTTTTTCTTTTCGCTATTTCACTTCGTCCGCGTGTTTGGCCACGAACTCGGTGTACAGCGCGCGCTGGCGGCGCAGCAGCTCCGGCGTGTCCAGCCCATAGGGGCACCGCTTTGCGCACGCGCCGCAACGGATGCATTCCTCCACCTTCGCCATCTTTTTCTGCATCTCGTGCGTAATCATCGGTTGATACAACGCGCGCGTCACCCACCAATAGATGCGCGCAGCCAGCGGGATATCAATGTCCGCGGGGCAAGGCAGGCAGTAGCCACAACCGCGGCAGAAGTCTCCAGACAACGCCTTGCGGTCCGCTTCGATCTCGCTGCGCAGCGCGTCATCCATCACTGGCGGGTTTTGCTCCAGCGCGATAAACTCCTCCAGCTCATGCATGTGCTGGATGCCCCAGATCGGCACCACATGTGCAAACTGGCGGATAAACGCGAAAGTCGGCCGGGCGTTGGTGATCAGTCCGCCGGACAGCGCCTTCATCGCGATAAACCCAACATCATTTTGCGCGCAGGTCTCCACCAGCTTCATCTCCGGCTCGCCGGAAAGCAGGCTGAATGGGAACTGCACCGTTTCATATAGGCCGCTTTCCGCCGCCTGCTGCGCCACGTCGATGCGGTGGCTGGTGATGCCGATATGCGCAATCTTGCCCTGCCGTTTCGCTTCCAGCGCGGCATCGTACAGGCCGTCCTGCCCGCCGGGCTGCGGCATAAACTTAGCAAAGTGGAACTGATACAGATCCACATGATCCGTGTTCAACTCCCGCAGGCTTGCGTGCAGGTCGTCCCAGAAGCCCTTGGCGTTTCCCGCCATGGTCTTGGTCGCCAGCACAATCCTGTCGCGCGTCTGCGGCGCAAACGCCAGCCCGAGCTTGTGCTCGCTGTCTGTGTAGCTGCGCGCGGTGTCGTAGAAGGTAATGCCGGCCTCCTGCGCGCGGCGCAAAAGCCGAACCGCTTCGGCGTCGGTGTTCCGCTGGATGGGCAGCGCGCCAAAACCTGTGCGTGATACGATCAACCCGGTTTTTCCCAGACGTGTTGTTTCCATGCTCTCATGTCCTTTGCATTTGGCTTGTGATCCTATGATAGCACAATTGAATTTGACAATCCATCCCAGAAAATGCTAGAATTGCATCTATCTTACCCGATACAATGATCCAGATAAAATCGTTTGATATCATAAAGGGGTGGCACATATGTCACAAACAAACATGCCTCCTGTGACCAAATCCTCACCTATGCCAGCGCGCACCTGGCGCACCATTTGGGCGGACAGCCGATCTTATCGCGCTAGGCTTCTTCGCGCATTTTTTGTGTGCTTTTGCGCAGGTTTTACGTTTGCGATCTTTGGACCGATTGATTTGTATCTGCGAAACAGCAGTTATCTTGGCTTCAGCCTGCCTGATCTGCTGCCGCTGATCGGGCTCGGCATGCTGGGTATTCTCGTCATGAGCTTGCTGCTATCCTTGGTGCGCGGCAAAGTGTTCGATTGCGCCCTCACATGCGTGTTCGCGCTGGCTGTCGCAGGCTATATGCAAGGCAATTTCCTGAACCTGCCGCTGGGCACGCTGGATGGCAACCAAGTGAGATGGAACACTTACACCACCCACGCGTTTGTCAATCTCTTCTGTTGGATCGCGCTGTGCGCCATTCCCTTTATCGTATATTATTTCTCCCGCGCGGTCTGGGACAAACTGCTGCGCTTTGTGTCCATCCTGCTGGTCGGCATGCAAGCCGTCGCGCTGATTGTCAGCCTATCGACAACGACGCTGCCCAAACGCGACACCGTCTACCTGACCCAGGAAAATCAATTCAACCTTTCGACCGGAAATAACGTTATTGTGTTTATTCTGGACATGTTTGATAACAAATACGCCGACGCGATCCTGCAAGACGACCCGCACTATCTGGATTCGCTGGCAGGTTTTACGCGCTACGACAACGCAGCCGCCGTATTTGGTCGAACCTTTCCCTCTGTTACGTATATGCTCACCGGCAAAAAGCCCGACTACACTGCTCCACCTGCCGAATACTTCCGTGAGGCGTATCGGACGGGCACCTTCCTGCCGACGCTCAAAGCGTTGGGCGCATCTGTCGATCTGCACATTATCAGCGCGCCTGCCGCAACCGGGCCAGCCGATAACCTGATCGGTCAAGTGGACAATCTTGGCATCTATGCAATTACCGTAGACCATCTGCGTCTTATGAAAAGAATGCTGCAATTAAGCGCGTATCGCTACTGCCCCCACGCGCTGAAAGCGAGCTTGTTCCTGCACACGAATGATTTTTCAGGGATCGTGCGTGCGGCGGGAGACCTGCCAAACACGAGCTATGTAGACGATCCGTATTTTTTCTCGCTTCTTCGAGCGTCCGGACTAACCGTGCAGCGCAGCGAGCCCAATTTTACGCTGTTTCATCTGCACGGCCCGCACGGCCCGTACACGATGAACGAATTTGGCGAATCCGTCCCGGAGCACGATTCCCCAACAACGCAAGCCAAGGGCTCACTATATATCCTGTATCACTATATCGATCAGATGAAAAAAGTAGGTGCGTTTGACCGATCGACCATTATCGTCACTGCCGACCATGGGTTCTACTATACGCAGAGGCTTCTGCCTACGTCTACCACCCCTATCCTCTTCGTCAAGCCCGTCGGCGTAAGCGATGCTGAACCACTGCGCACATCGCACGCACCGGTTTCGCACGAGGACTTGCAGGCAACAGTGATTGATGCGATGGGCGGTGACTACGCGCCGTTTGGCAGGCGCTTTCAGGATATTGGCGAGAACGAAAACCGTGAACGCACCTTCTACAATGCCACCCCTTCAGCCAAAGGGCATATCCGGGAAGAAGTCGTCAATGTATACAAAATTACTGGGGACGCGATGCGGTTTGAGAACTGGACGCCGCAGGAACCTCTGCCCATCGCGTATCCGTATTATTGAGTAATCGGGAGAGTTATTGGTATGAACGTGAAAAAGCGCTTCGCTTTTCTGGTTGCGTGCCTTACCCTATGGGCTGGCACCGCTTTTGCCTCTCCGCTCGTCGATCCCACCATTGACGCGGATATTCACGCGCTGTTTCGCAAGTCCTCTACGACCGGCGGCGCGGTGATTGTCGCATACCAAGGCGAAGTCGTGTACACGCACTATTACGGCTGGGCGGACGCCAAGCGCCGTGTGCCGGTGACGGAGAATACTTTCTTTCGCACCGCATCGGTCACCAAGATGATTAGCGGTATTGGCGCGATGCAGCTGGTTGAGCAGGGCAAGCTGGGGCTGGATAAAAGCATTGGCGACGCGCTCGGGTACAAGGTAACCAACCCGCGCTACCCCGCGCAAAAAATCACGCTGCGGCAGTTGATGAGTCACACCTCCGGCATCAACGAGAACAACGGCTACAATTACATCGAGCGAACGCTATCCAGCCTGATTGGGCCGGAAAATGCGCGCGCCAACTTTACCGAGCGCAAGCCGGGCGCGGAGTACGTGTATTCCAACTTTGGCGCTGGCACGGTCGGCGCGATGATGGAGCAGGTGTCCGGCGTCAGCATCGATCGGTATATGAAGGACAACGTATTCGGCCCGCTGGGCATTGACGCGGGATACAAGCCCTGCATGGTTGAGGCGCAGGAAAATATTGCGAATCAATACGACCCAAATGGCGGACTGGTGAACTCGGCGTGGAAGCTGCTGGAAGAACCCTATGACGACCGCGCCAACGCGGACACGCACTACCGCGTCACGGTGGGTGCGCTGTGGATGCGCGCGAAAGACCTGATGAAGCTGACGCTGGCGCTGTGTCAGGATGGCACGATGGACGGCGTACAGCTGCTTCAGCCGGAAACCGTGCACATGATGCGCGCCGATCAAAGCACCATCAAAGGCAGCAGTGTCACCGGCGACAGCCCCTATGGCCTGTTTACTTCGCGCGTCACCAACCTAATGAAGGGAAAGACTGTATACGGCCATCAGGGTCTGTCCGGCGGTTTCATCTGCACCGCGTTCTATGAGCCGGAGTCGGACTGGGCGTTCGTGCTGATGACCAATGGGTGCAGCCAAGTGCGCGACGACCGCATCGCGGTGCTAACCCGCCGCCTTGTGGAGCGCACCAACAAGCTGTTGCCGCCGGAGTGGAGCGCGAAAAAGAAGTAATTGCAAAATGCGAAAAGAGGAGCGAAAGCTCCTCTTTTTTGTTGGAATGATTGAATGCTCCTCTCGGCAAAGCAGGCAAGAAGCCCCCTATCGCTAGGAGGCGCAGGCTGATCCGACGGAGCCGTATGGCATAATACGGCGACGAGGTCAGCGCAGCGCCGACACCGCGAGAGGAGGCTAATCGCCTGCCGTCAAGACCGGTCAGGCGCGTCTCAGATGCTAGGAAGCGTAAGCCCGTCTGCCCGAGGCGTATACGCAATACGCCGAGCAAGCGGGCGATGCGCTGACAACGCAGATGAGCGCGCATCATCCCTGCCCAGACCGCTTCGGCAGTCAAGAAGCCCCCTATCGCTAGGAGGCGCAGGCTGATCCGACGGAGCCGTATGGCATAATACGGCGACGAGGTCAGCGCAGCGCCGACACCGCGAGAGGAGGCTTATCGTCTGCCGTCACAGCAGGATACAGATCATGCCGCCATTCCCCTCGTTAATAATGCGCGTCAGGGTTTCCTGCACTTTTAGCTGCGCGTCTACCGGCATGCGCATCAGTTTGTTGGATAACCCCTCGCGCACCAAGTCATTCAGCGACTTGCCGAATAGGTTGGTGTTCCAGATCTTGGTCGGGTCCTGCTCAAACTCGCTGAGTAGGTAGCGCACCAGCTCTTCGCTCTGTTTCTCGGTGCCGACCACCGGCGATACCTCAGTCTGGATATCGACGCGAATCATGTGCAGCGACGGCGCGCTGGCCTTCAGCTTCACACCGAAGCGGCTGCCCTGGCGCACGATCTCCGGCTCCTGCAAGGTCAGCTCGCTCATACTGGGCGTCACCAAACCGTAGCCGGTCTCGCGCACCGATGCCAGTGCATCGGCAACATGGTCATACTCCGCCTTGGCGGCCACCAGTTCTTTCAGCAGCTTTAGCAGGTGCGCGTCGCCGCGAATTTCCGTGCCGCACTGCTCGGAGAGCACACGATTGAACAGCCCCTCGCGAAGCGGCAGCGTATAGGTCATGCGCCCCTCGCCCAGCGCGGTGTCGCCGCGCTGCAACGCGTCGGTATACTCCGATTCATCGAATAGGTGCTTGAATACTTCTTGGTCGCGCACGCGCATGGGCGCTTCCGCCGCCTTGCGCATGCGACTGATGACGTGCTGCACAAGCCAGTGATCATCCTCCAGCGCCTGGAGCCACGCGGGCATCTCCACGCGCACCTCGCGTAGCGGGAACTCGTAGAGCACCTGCGTCAACAGGTTCTGGATATCGGGCATTTCCATCGCTTTTACGTTGACCAGCGCCACCGGCACATCGTACTTCTCCTCCAGCGCGGTGCGCAGACGGCGGGTGTCCTCTGCCTGCGGCTGCGCGCTGTTGAGCACGATGATGAACGGCTTGCCCATCTGCTTGAGTTCCTGCACCACGCGCTCCTCGGCGTCCACATACGCGCTGCGGGGCAGGTCGGTGATCGATCCATCGGTGGTCACCACCATGCCAATGGTGCAGTGGTCGGTGATCACCTTGCGTGTGCCGAGCTCCGCGGCCTCCTCGAAGGGAATGTCCTGCTCGTACCATGGGGTGCGCACCATGCGCGGCGCGTCGTTCTCCTGCGTGCCCAGCACGCCTTTGACCAGATACCCCACGCAATCGACCAGCCGCAGGCGAACACTTGTGTCGTCGTCCAGGCGGATCTGCACCGCCTCGTTGGGCACAAATTTGGGCTGCGTGGTCATGATGGTCTTGCCCGATCCGCTCTGCGGCAGCTCGTCCTGCGCGCGCTCGCGCTTATGCGGATTGTCGATCATGGGCAGCACCAGCTTTTCCATGAACTGGGCGATGAAGGTCGATTTTCCGGTGCGCACCGGGCCGACCACGCCAATGTAGACATCCCCGTCGGTTCGTCCGGCGATGTCTCGATACAGGTCGTAGGCTTGCATACCTTCCCCTCCTCGAATGATGCCTCTCGTCAACACGATATGCGGCATCCGGGACGGATAGAAGGGGTTGTGTGTCGGCACGAGAGGAACGGCAGGACCGCCTCTGCCAGGCATGCAGTATACAGCTTGAGGCCGCGTTTTTTCAGGTGCATAATGCCATTGAAAACGCAGGCGATGGGATACAGGTTGTCGGCAAGCGACGAAATCAACGACGCGGCAATTTGCGCGGCCATCGTTTGGTCATAGGCGGTCATCTCAGCTTCGCCGATGGCTATTTCGCAGATAACTTCTAGAAGGTTTGCATGCACTGCAAAAAAACCGACGCATGCTCGTGTTAGGTATTTTTTCACTCAAATCGCTATCTAGCTGAAATCAGATTAACACGTAAAGAATCTACATCCGCCATTAATTAAAGAGTTTTGATAACAAACGCTTCGACTTACGAATAATTTTCGACCACAAGCGCTTGGACACACGAGTGAATTTCAACCACAAGCGCTTGGGCATACGAGCAAATTTCGACCACACGCGCTTGGACGATCCTGGATTATTGAAATAGCCTAAATATATATCTGGATAGAGATCGCAATTGGGTTCATCAAGAACTCCTGGGAACTCATCGTAACATGGACTGAAACTTTGATCAGATCTTCTTACATAGCTCACTTCAAATGTAGTTGGCAGCAAGCGCAATCCTTTTAGTATTGTCGAAGGTCCAAAATTATTGGCATGTATATGAATCACTTGATGCGTCTTGTTGATTTTCCTTAGAACATCCATCCATCTTTTCGCATATTGCTCATCTATTATTATGTGGTGCATTTCAACAATAATCTGAGAAAATTGTGATATTTGCTCGTATGTTATGCTTTCAAAAAAATCCAGTTCAGCACCTTCGATGTCCATTTGAAGAATGATGTCTTTTCCAAGATGATTGTGGTCAAGAAGGATTTGCGTAATATTCTTCTCATTTTCTTTGGGCTTTTCGTCCCCAGAGATATTGTATTGATGAAACATAATATTTGGATGTTCGTCAGGAGACTTATCCACTGTCCCGTCATATTGATACACAGAATAGCCTAGCTTCGCCATATACAGGTCAAATGGAGCATATGTCGATATGCCAAAGCTATACAGAATCTTGTCCTTTGCGTTTGGATTCGGCTCCAACATGACATATGATCCATCATGGGCGCATGAGTTTTCGCCCACTTTAATCTTCTTTTTCTTGACGACATTTGCGGGCGCAAGTTCTTTATACAGTGCTTCTGCGTAATTATATGCTTCATCGGAGAGGTTAACATAAAACAAACCGCGCCAAAGGCGTGGCTCAGCAATAATATAGTTTAGTTTGTCTTCGAGTATTCGAGCATCATCATACCTCTTATCGTCTAACATCGCTCATTCCTCCAACATTTGTATTTTTTTATTTATTGTAACATCCTGCAAATGAAAAATCAATACACGAAGTATTGAGCTGGGCAATCAACATTTGCATCCATGCCCCTGCGTCAGTCGATGCCTCCCAATACCACCTCCAGCGTGATGCGTTCGCCCGCTGGAATCTCGTCGCTGATGGTCAGCGCGGCCAAGCCGGGGATGCGATATACTTCCAGCGTGATGGTGTCGCCAACCGCGTGCGTATTGATGCGGTCTGTCAGGTCGGTGTATCGCTTCACGCGCCGCCCATCGGCGGAGAGGATGATGTCGCCGGCCATCAGCCCCGCCTTGCCCGCCGGGCCGTTGTCCTCCACGCTGTTGACAAACACGCCCGCGGGCAGATGGCCTGGCTCCACCTTGTCGGTACCCGAGATCGTCGCGATCCCCACCCCAATGCGCGGGCGAACCATGTGCCCGCGCTCAATCAGGCTCTCGACAATCGGCCGCGCGACATTGATCGGGATGGCCATGCCAATGCCCTCGATGCTGGCCTGTCCGATGCCGGTGCTATAGAACTTCATCGACGGGATGCCAATCAACTCGCCCTTGGTGTTAAACAAACCGCCGCCGCTGTTGCCGGCGTTGATGGCCGCGTCGGTCTGGATCATCTTGACGACCGAATCTTCTAATTCTCGATTGACCGCGCTGATGACACCCACCGTCACGGTATCGGCAAACTGCTGGCCCAGCGGGTTGCCAATGACGATGGCCCAATTGCCCACACGCTCGGCATCGGAATCGCCCATGCGTGCGGCGGGCAGCGAGGCATTTTTCACCTGCACCACCGCCAAATCGGTCAGCGGATCGGTACCGATTACCTCAGCGGTGTATTCTTGTCCGTGCGCGATGATGCCGACCTCTTTGGCGCCCTCAATCACATGATAATTGGTAACGATATGCCCCTGCTCGGTGATGACCACGCCGGAGCCGGACGCCTGTTCGACCGTCCGAGTGGAAAAGCGGAACTGATAGCCACGGTTGCTGACGCCGACCACGCTGGGCAGCACGGTATCAACCACCTGCGCAATGGGGCTCTCAAACCCCGGCAATTCCGGCACAAAGCCCCCCTGCGCCTGCGCGTTTTCCGCATTCGCGGGCAGTTTGTTCTGCACAGCCAGCGCGACAGACGCGCCTAGCATCGCGCATACGATGCCCATCACCACCAGCCCCAGTACGGTTTTTTTCATGCGCATCCCTCCGCCACCTACTATGCTCTAATGTGCGCCGCACGGGCAGCTCTGATACGGCGTGGTATCGATCCAAAACCGCTTGACAGGGTTGCCGCTGGGCTCGATACGCGTATCCTCGTACACGCCGCCATTTTTCAGGATCGTGCGTTCGCTGCTCGTGTTGTCGGCGTTGCAGGTGACCAGCGCGCGAGAAATGCCGTGCGCCGACGCCTCATGCAGCATCTTGGCAAGGATACGCGTGGCATAGCCCTTGCGCCGCTCGCTGGGGCGCACGCCGTAGCCGATATGCCCGCCAAAGTCGGTCAGGTCGTCATTGAGCATGTGGCGCAGATTGCCCGCACCCACGATGCGCCCGTCACGCTCGCGCACCAGCCAATAAGTAGTGGACGGCACGAATCCATCGGGCAGATTCTCTCCGTTTTCCATCAGGCGCTCGCGCGCTAAGATGGCAGGAAAGTCCTTCTCGCCATAGTGTAAGCCATAGGGCACGGCTTTCTCGCTCGCGGCGGCAAATTCTTGCAGCAACCCCATTAGCTCCTGCTCATAGCCCTCGCAGGGCTTCATCCACAGCATGCGTTCCAACGCGCTCATCCCTCTTTCAGATCGCTTCGCAAAATGGCATACTCGTCGCTGTCGTGGAACCCCTCTTTGGTGCGATACTTCTGCCGCGCGCAGCCCTCATAGGTCATGCCCGCCTTGCGCATCACCGCGCCGGAGCCGGGGTTGCGCACCGAGTGATATGCCTCGACGCGGTTGAGCCCAACTTCCAACAACATATAGCGCAGCACCGCTTTGAGCGCCTCGGTCACATAGCCCTGCCCCCAGAACGCGCGGCCGACGCAGTAGCCCACCTCAGCGCGCTGATCGACCTCGTTCTCCATAAAGACGCCGATAGACCCGATGGGCAGGTCGCCGTCTTTGCACGCGATTGCCCAGCGGTACAGGTCGGGTTTCACGCCATATTCGGCGATCCACTCGGCCAATATCTCGCGCGTCTGCGCTACGTTTTCGTGCGGCTGCCAGCGCATATAGCGCGCCACTTCGTAGTCGCTCGCCCATCCGTCGAACATCGCCTGCGCGTCGCCTATGCGGAAGGGCCGCAGCGTCAGCCGCTCGGTTTCAATCGTCCTTGTTCCAAGGTGTTCCATCTGCTTCTCCTATTTCAGCGTGACCACGGTCACGCCTTCCTCGCCCTCGCCATAGCGTCCCAGCCGGAATGCCTTGACATGCGGATGCTTTTTCAGGTGCGCGTGGATACCGGTGCGCAGTGTGCCGGTGCCCTTGCCGTGGATGATATACACCTCGCCCAGCGCGGACAGCACCGCGTCGTCCAGAAACTTATCGACGGTGTCCAGCGCCTCGTCCAGCGCCATGCCGCGCAGGTCCACATCGGTGGCCACCGCGCGGTTGGTGATATCCACCATGCTGCGCACGCGCGCCTTCTCCTTGGCCTTGTCCTCTTTGACACGCTCGAGCTGCGAGATATGCACCTTCATCTTCATCACGCCGACTTGCAGCTGCACCTCGCCTTTGGCGTCGGGCGCGGCCAGCACGGTGCCTTCGCCATTTAAGTGCAGCATGCGCACGCGCTCGCCGATTTTGAGGTCCTTGGGCGGCTCGGTGGCGCGCGACACCGGCGTGGCCAGCGCGTCGTTCATATCGCCGATGGAGGCGACCAGCTTTTGTTTCAGCTTCTGCACCTCATGCTCCGGCGTCACCGCGCCCTCTTTCTTCATGCGTTTTAGGTCGCTGATGATGGCCTCGGACTCGCTGCGCGCGTTCTCTAAGATGCGACGCGCATCCTCTTTGGCTTTCTTCAAGGCGGCATCGCGCTGCTCTTCCAGTTTCTTGCGCTGGGCCTCGGCCTGATCGCGCATGGCGATCATCTCCTGACGCGCCTGCTCGGCCAGCTGCCGCTCGCGCTCGGCCACCTGCCGGTGATACTCGGCGTTGGCGATCACGTCCTCAAAGCGAATCTGTTCCTTGGACAGCAGCTTACGCGACCTATCAATGATCTCCTCGGGCAAGCCGAGCCGCTGGCTAATCTCAAACGCGTTGGACTTACCGGGCACGCCAATCGACAGGCGATAGGTCGGTCGCAGCGTTTCTACGTTAAACTCCACCGACGCGTTCTCCACGCCGGGCGTGGTCAGTGCGTATTCCTTCAGCTCGCTGTAGTGTGTGGTGGCGATGGTACGCACTTGCTTTTCCAGCAGTGTGGACAGCACTGCCTGTGCCAGCGCGGCGCCCTCGGTCGGGTCGGTGCCCGCGCCCAGTTCGTCGAACAGCGCCAGACTGTTGGTCGTCACCCCAGCCAGGATATCGACGATGTTTTTCATGTGGCTGGAGAAGGTGGACAGCGACTGCTCGATAGATTGCTCGTCGCCGATGTCGGCGAACACGTCGTCAAACACCGCCAACTCGGTGCCCAGATCGGCGGGCACGTGCAGCCCTGCCTGCGCCATCAGGGTCAAAAGACCGACGGTTTTGAGCGTCACGGTTTTGCCGCCGGTATTCGGGCCGGTGATGACCAGCGTCGTGAACGGATCCCCCAGCCACAGGTCACTGGGCACCACGGTTTTGGGGTCCAGCAACGGATGCCGCCCGCGCACGATGCGGATATAACCGCGATTGTTCAGCTTGGGCTGCGCGCCGAACATGCCGCGCGACAGCGCCGCCTTGGCAAAGGAGAAGTCCAGCCGCCCGATGATATCCAGATTGGCGGCCAGTCCGGGTGCATTGGGCGCGATCTCGGCGGAGAAAGCTGCCAGGATGCGGTCGATCTCGGCGCGCTCCTTGGCGATCCACTCTTTCAGATCATTGTTGATCTCCACCACCGCCATGGGCTCAATGAATAGCGTCTGCCCGGTGGTCGATTGGTCGTGGATCAGACCGGGCACCTGGCTGCGATACTCCTGCTTAACTGGGATCACAAACCGGTCGCCACGAATGGTGATAATCGGGTCTTGCAGGTATTTCTGGAAGGTCGTGTTGTGGATCATCGCGTTGAGCTTCTCGCGCACTTTGTCGTGGCACTGGCGCATGTGGCGGCGGATGTCTGCCAGCGCGGGGCTGGCGGAATCAGCGATCTCCTCCTCGCTCAGAATCGCGGAGGTGATGTCGCTCTCCAGGCGGTGAAAGGTGACCAGATGCGAGGCCAGCGTGGTCAGCGCGGGCGTGTTCTCGCGGTCTGTCATCAGCGCGTCGCGCGCGACGCGGGACGCGCGCATGCACGCCGCCACATCCAGCAGCGCGCGCGGCGACAGTGTGGAACCGATCTCCGCGAGCTTCAATTGCTGGCGCACATCGTCGCAGGAGGTCAGCGGACTGCCGCCCAGATAGTTCAGCAGGATGTGCGCTTCCTCGGTCTCCTGCTGGGCGGCGTTGATCAGCCCGATGTCGTTACCCGGCATCAGGTGCTCAGCCAGCGCCGCGCCCATCGTGGTGATGGTGTGCGCGACCAATTGCGCGCGAATCTTGGTAAATTCCAGCACACGCAGGGTTCGTTCGGTCATGCCCTTTGCCCCCTATTCCACGCCCCGGGCAAAATGCCCGGCGGTGGTGTCTGTCCATTCGTCGGTTGGCTGGCCGCACATCGCCGCGCGCGCGGCGCGGACGATACGCTCGCAAACATTGAGCGATTCATCCGTGAAATCCAGCCGGATATCCGCGCCCAGCGCCAGCGCGCGCGTAAGGTGCTTGTCCTTTAGCAGCCAAGTCGGTAGCGCGTTATACATTCGCACCATGCAGCCGTGTGGCAGGCGCACGCGGCGCATCGGAAAGGCGTACCCTTTGCGGTCGGTCATGGGCGACAGCGGCGTTCCCTGCCCACACAGATCGCATCCCGCCTGCTCCGTTTGACCGCGCGCGAAAAGGCGCGGGCAGTGCGCCAGCAGCATCAGTTGTGCGCGGCCATGGACCGGCAACACCCATGCGCCGCCCTGCGCGGTCAGCTCGGCCAGTTCCGCCGCGTTGAGTTCCGGCGGCAGCGTCGCCCGCATGCAGCCATGCTGTTGCCACACTTGCGCCGCCCAACTGTTCCAAGCATGCATCGGCGCGTCGGCGATGGCGGGCAGCGCGTCAAAGTCCAGCGCGCATTGCCCCGGGTTGGCAAGCACCACGCCGGAGAAATGCCGCGCGTTTTCCCTGATCCAAGCCGCAAGCTCGTCCAGCTCGTCGCGCCACGCCATCTGCGGCAGCGCGAACCAGACCGGACCATCGTTGCCATTGACCGCCGCGTCCAGCGCCTCGGTGCGATAGTCTTCGGGCGACCAAACGATGCGGTCGGCTCCGGCATCGCGCAGCGCCCTCGCACGCCCGATATCCGGCGTGCGCGCGTAAAGATGCGGTGTGCCACTTATCTTGTCCAGCGTCGGCATCTCCAAGGGCATCTTGCGCCGGATCGGGCGTGCCATTCTCGCCGCCTGCAGCGCGGCCACCGCGTCACGGCGCAGCGCATTGAGCGCCGACACCGGCAGGAACGCGCCCTCACTGTCAAAATCAAACTGCGCCAGCACAAAGGGCGTGCCGCCCATCTTGGCGATTTGCGCATGCGCGGTCGCCGTATCCAGCGCACGCTGCTGCGCGGCCTTGGTGGGCTCGGTTATTCGCGCGGTCACGCAATGTACGCCATCCGTCAACGCCAGTTCGGCGGGCTGCCCCACCTGCGCGGTCAATACCGCATCCACCGGCACGCGCGCGCCGCCCTCGGCGGTGCTGGCCTGCGCCGCCGCCATCTGCGCGGCATCGGTTAAGCGATACACGCTGTCGCCCGCCCTTGTGCCCTCGGGCACGCGCATTGTCGCGACCGCGCCGACCGCGATTTCCGGCCCCGCGTACACAAAATCCATATCGGTCTTTCCGCGCACCTGCAAGCCATCGCCATCGTGCAGCGGCAACAGCGCGCGCATCTTGGCCAGCGGGCCATACGCCGACATGATCTCGCCCATGCGCAGCCCGCCGTGGTTGGGTCGCTCGCTATACATCAGCGCGGCATGGTTCTCACCCAGCGCATACCCGCGCGTAAACCCACCGCGATGAAAGACCTGCTGGATCGCCTGCTTGGCCGCCTCTGTCGCACGATACGGCTGCCCGGCGAGAAGCGCGTCCAGCGCCGCGCGATAGGCCGCCACCACCACCGCCACATATTCTGGGCGCTTCATGCGCCCTTCGATCTTTAGCGCGGTCACGCCCGCAGTATGCAGCGCGGGCAGTTCGTCCAGCAGCATCAGATCACGCGTGGACAACAGATATCCCTTTGCGTCATCCATGTGATACGGCAGGCGGCAGGGCTGTGCGCACTTGCCGCGGTTGCCGCTGCGTCCGCCGATCATGCTGGAACAAAGGCATTGCCCCGATACCGACACGCACAGCGCGCCGTGCACAAACGCCTCGACCTGCACCCCGGTGGCGGCCATCTTCGCCAGCTCGTCCACTGGGCACTCGCGCGCGGCGACAATGCGCTCGATTCCCATTTGCCGGGCGAACAGCGCGCCCTGCGCGTTGTGCAGCGCCATCTGCGTGCTGGCGTGCAGCGGCAGGTCGGGGAAACAGCGGCGCGCCATCGCCGCCACCCCGACGTCCTGCACAATGGCCGCGTCGGCGCGCGCATCGCACAGCAGCCCGAGCACGTCGTACACATCGGCCATTTCACTTTGCTTCACCAATGTGTTGACGGTCACATACACTTTGCGCCCGCGCACATGGCAATAGTCAATCGCCGCCCGTAAGCCGTCCGCGTCAAAGTTGCCCGCATAACTGCGCGCCCCAAAGGCCGTGTATCCCAAATACACGGCGTCCGCGCCGTGCGCGATGGCCGCGAGCAGCGCTTCATAGTTTCCGGCAGGGGCAAGCAGTTCCATGCGTGTCCTTCTTTCGCTCAAATTCTTCTTTTGCGCAAATTCTTCTTTCTGCAAAGAAGGCGCAGCAACGAACCTTTCCGTTCGCGCTGCGCCGATGCTGCATGGGTCAATTGGCGGATGATTTCACAGGGCTGCCATGCTGGCTCTTGGCCAGCAGTTCGCGGCGCAAGCGGCTGTTCTCGTCCTGCGCCTTGATCAGCTCGTCCGCCATGTTCATCGCCACCAACACGGACACCATATCCGGGGGCATGCGCGTCGCCATCGACAGTTCGCTCATGCGGCGGTCAACATACGTGGCAATGCGGTGAATATGCGCCTCGCTGTCGCTGCCCACGATGGTATAGTCCTTACCCGCAATGCGGACGGTGGTCTTGATCTTCTCCATGTCTGCTCCTTATCGGCGGCCAGGCAACTTTTCGGCCGTGTATTCCTTGCCCTGCGTATCGACGCGGATGGACTTCATCTTCTGTTCGGCGTGCGGACGATCGCTGCTGTCGCGCTTCTGCCCCACGATGGCGTCGGCCACGTCCAGTCCTTCGGTCACGCGGCCAAATCCGGCATACTGGCCGTCCAGATGTGGCGCCTTCGCCACCATCACAAAGAACTGCGAACCGGCGGAATCCGGGCTCATCGAGCGCGCCATCGACAGCACGCCACGGTCATGTACTAGGTTGTTTTTCTCAAAGCCGTTGCGAGAGAACTCACCGCGAATCGCATGCCCAGGGCCGCCCATGCCGGTGCCGGTCGGGTCGCCGCCCTGGATCATAAAGCCCGGGATCACACGATGAAAGATCGTGCCATCATAAAAGCCGCTATTGGCCAGCTCGATGAAGTTGGCGACCGAGTTGGGCGCGACATCGGGATACAGCTCACCGGACATCTTGCCGCCGTTTTCCATCTCGATCACAAAGGTCGGATTCTTGTCAGCCATGGGGCCCTCCTTGCCGGACGACACACGTCCGCTCGTTATCTGTCAGCTCCGCTATTGTACCGCATTTTCCCTGTGTTTGCAATGTCAGGGGGCAAGAAAGATACGCCGCTTTCGCGCAATCATTTCATCAATGCGAGCCAGATAGTGGTCGAGGTTGGACACGTTGGGCGCGCGCTCGATGCGCCCTTCGCCACGGAACACACGCTTAGAAATCGCGCCCGCACCCAGTGCGAGGATGCTGGTGGTCTCCTCCATGATGTCGATATTGTACTGACAAGCGCAGCCGGGCAGCGCATAGCCCACGTTTTCCAGATTGCCCGCCATGTACTTCTGACGGTACAGGTAATACGCGGCCAGTCCCATCGCATGCGCCGCCTCGCGCCCCCGATCGACCATGCGCTGCGCGGCCTCGGCAGTGCACGGCGCATAGTCCATGCCTCTAAGCTTGGACGCGCGCTTGATGGCCAGCGTATGGATGGTCAGGCTCTCGGGATGAAGCAGCGCCGCTTTCTCCAGCGTATCGGCAAAGTCGCGCTCGGTTTCACCGGGCAGCGCGCAGATCAGGTCCATGTTGATGTGATCAAACCCCGCTTCGCGCGCCATCTGATAGGCTTCGGCAGTTTGCGCGGCGGTATGCGCGCGGCCGATGCGCGCCAGCGTGCCGTCCTGCAATGTCTGCGGATTGATGCTGATGCGCGTCACCGGATAACGGCGCAGCATGCGCAATTTCTCCCTATCCAGCGTATCGGGGCGTCCGGCCTCGACAGTCCATTCCCCGACGTTAGGGAATGCCGATGCCAGTTCTGTCATCAGTCCGTCTAATTGCGGCGTGGTCAGCGCGGTGGGCGTGCCGCCGCCGATGTACAGCGCGCGCGGGGAAAGCCCCGCCTCGGCGATGAGTACGCGCGTGGCGGCAATCTCACGCGATAAGGCGGCCAAGTACGGCGCGACCAGCCTGCCGTCACCGATCTCGCCGGAGGCGAACGAGCAATACGTGCAGCGCGTGGTGCAAAAGGGGATGCCGACATAGATATCGACGTCGCGCTCGGCAGCGTCCATCAGCCCCTGCTGGCTGCGCGCGATCTCGGCCAGCAGCGCCGCCTTGTCCTCCGCCAGGTCAAAGGTATCGACCAGCGCGCGGCACGCCTCTGCCTCGCTTTTTCCCTGCGCCAACTGCTCGTAGAATAGGCGGGTCGGTCGGATACCGGTCAGCGACCCCCACGGCGGTTTTATGCCGGTGGCTTGCTTTAACAGATCATAGCAGCACAGCTTGACCGCGCGCTTTAAGTATCGTTTGGCCTCCAGCCTGCCCGTCACAACCGGATAGGCCGCCTCGTGCGCATAGGTCTGTTCGCCCAGCGCAAGCGAGCAGCATTCGTGCCACATGCCGTCCCGTTCAGCATGCGTATGCGTCAGCGTTGCGTCGCGCTCGCCCTCGGGCAACACTTGCGCCTCGCCAAAGAAAACCCGCAGCACATCGGCGATATCGGCGAAGAACTGCGGCGTATCGGTTGTCAGAACAATGCGCAAATCGGCCTCCTATAGGGTCTTTCTGCTGTCGAGGATGATCGTAACCGGCCCATCGTTGACCAGCGACACCCGCATATCGGCCTGGAACTCGCCGGTTTTAACCGGCAGCCCCAGCGCCTGTAGCGCGGCGCAGTACGCCGCGTAGCGCGGGATGGCTTCCTCTGGCCGCGCGGCGGTGATGAAGCTCGGTCTGCACCCCTTGCGCACGTCGCCGCACAGCGTGAACTGCGACACCACCAGCACCGCGCCGCCCTCGTCCATCACCGAGCGATTCATCTTGCCCTCGTCATCCTCGAAGATACGTAAGTGTGCGGTTTTTTCCACGCAATATTGCATGTCGGCGTCGGTGTCGCCCTGCTCCACGCCGAGCAGCACCAACAGTCCCTTGCCAATTTGACCGATGACGCGCCCATCGACCTGCACCGAAGCTTCGGAAACTCGCTGAATGACTGCTCGCATGGGGATGCTCCTTTGATCAGGTACTGAGTCTGTAAATCTCCACGATATCCGACCGCTTGGACAACTGCTTGATCACCTTGTCCAGCTCCATGCGGTTCTCAACCTCCAGCGTCACGGTGATCGTGCAGGTCTGGTTCTTGTTCTTCTTGGCGGAGATCGCGGACATCGTGACCTTTAGGCTGCTGATGGCCAGCACCAGATCGGCCAACAGTCCGTCGCGGTCATAGGAGATGATCTGGATCGTGCCGGAGAACTGCGACTTGGCTTCCTGATCCCAGGACACCTCGACCAGCCGATCCTGATCGACCTCGGAAATCATGTTGATGCAGTCGGCCTTGTGCACGGTGACACCGCGGCCGCGCGTGATGTAGCCAACAATCTCGTCGCCGGGCAGTGGGCTGCAACACTTGGCAAAGCGCACCAGCATGCCTGGTTCGCCGCGCACAAAGATGCCCTGATCGCTGTGCGCCTGCGGACGCGGCGGCTGTGGACGCTCCTCGTGCGCCTCCTCGACGATCTTAGGCGCGACCGGTTTCTCGTGCTTGCGCTGTTCGTCCATCAGTCGCGCGATGACGTGCGCAGATGCCAGCGCGCCAAAGCCGACCGCCGCGTAGATGTCGTCGATATCGAAGAAAGCATACTTTTTCAGCAGCGGCTCGACGTATTCGTTTTTGATTAGCGCGGGCAGGTTGGTGGCCATGCGCTTGGCCTCGTGCTCCAGCATGCTGCGGCCCTTGACGACATTCTCTTCCTTCAGCTCACGCTTAAAGAACGCGCGAATCTTGGCCTTGGCCTGCGCGGTCTTGACGATTTTCAGCCAGTCCATGCTGGGACCCTTGGCATTGTTTTGTGTAATGATCTCGACAAAGTCGCCGGTTTTCAGCTCTGTGTCGATGGGCACCATGCGGCTATTGACCTTCGCGCCGGTGCACTTGTTGCCCACCGCGCTGTGGATGCGATAGGCAAAGTCGATGGGTGTCGCGCCGCGCGGCAGGTCGAGGATGTCGCCCTTGGGCGTAAAGACAAACACTTCCTCGCTGAACAAATCGACCTTTAGCGAGTCCACAAATTCACGCGAGTCGTGCGTGTCGGTCTGCCAGTCCATGATCTGGCGCAGCCAGTACAGCTTCTTGTCCAGCTCGCCGCCGGCCTGCTTGCCTTCTTTGTAGCGCCAATGCGCCGCGATGCCGAACTCCGCCATGCGGTGCATTTCCCAAGTGCGGATCTGCACCTCGAAGGGCATGCCGTTCTGCCCCACCACGGTGGTGTGCAGCGATTGATACATATTGGGTTTTGGCGTGGAGATATAGTCCTTGAAGCGGTTGGGCACCTGCTTCCACAGCGTGTGCACGATGCCCAGCACCGCGTAGCAGTCGGGCACGGTATCCACCAGCACACGGATAGCGATCAGGTCGTAGATTTGCTCAAAGGGCTTGTTTTGCAGCACCATCTTTTTATAGATGCTGTAGAAATGCTTGGGACGGCCGTCGATTTCGCACTTGATGCCCAGCTCGCCGATCTTCTGGTTGAGCTGCTGAATGACCAAGCGGATCGAATCCTCACGCTCTGCCCGGCGCATGCCGATCTTCTGGATCAGCGCGGTATATTCCTCGGGCTCAAGGTAGCGCAGACACAGGTCCTCTAATTCCTGCTTGATGGTATAGACGCCCAGACGGTGCGCCAGCGGCGCGTAGATATCCAGCGTCTCGCGCGCGATGGCCTTCTGCTTCTCCGGCGATTGGAATTTCAGCGTGCGCATGTTGTGCAAACGATCCGCCAGCTTGATCAGCACCACGCGGATGTCCTTGGACATCGCCAGAATCATCTTGCGCAGTGATTCGGCTTGCTGTTCCTCGCGGCTGGTGAACTCCAGCCGACCCAGCTTGGTCACGCCATCGACCAGCGCGGCGACCTCCGCGCCAAACTCCTTCTCGATGGTCATCAGCGTGACGCCTTCGCAGTCCTCCACGGTATCATGCAGCAGCCCAGCGGCAATGGTCGCGCCGTCCAGCATCAGGTCGGCCAAAATGCCCGCCACAATGCTGGGATGCACGAAGTACGGCTCGCCGGATTTACGGGTCTGCTCCTTGTGCGCTTCTTGCGAGAAGTGGTACGCCTTGGTCACTAGGTCCAGATCAGCCTGCGGGTGATATTTGGAAACCTTGGCGAGGAGCTCGTCAAGACGCAGCACTTCGCTATTGCTTTTCATGGGCTCCCCTCCTTTCGGTTCTCATGCTTGGTTCAGGATTGTGCGCGCAGTGTGGTCAGCAGCACGCTGTCGGTCAGCTCCACCTTGTGCGAAGGCAGCAGTTTTAGCTGCCATGGCTCGGGTGCAAAGGATAGCAATTTCAGCTCATCCAGCACGGTGAGCGCCACACACAGCAGCTCCGGCGAAAGTCCAGTCTTTTCCGCCAGCGCCGCCTCCGTAGCCTGCGGTAAATCGCGCAGTGCGCGATAGACGTCGCGCAACTGCTCGTCGGTGGGCAGCGCCTCCGCGACGGCCTGCGCGCGCAACGGTCCGGCGTCCTTGTCCATCAGCAGCTCCGTGTCCGGGAATCTGCGCGCCAGATCGGCCAACAGCGCCGGATGATACGCCCCATCGAGCAAGACGATCCGTTTGGGCGCGCGCGTTAGTTTGTGCCAGTCCGGCGCGGCACATAGCGTATGGAACATGCGCGGATCGCCGGAAAAACCCATTTGGTACGTCAGCGGCGCGCCCATCACCGCCAGCCGCACTGTCCATTTGCGCAGCGCGGGCAGCGTATGCACGATGAGCAGCGTGCCCTGTGCCCCTTCGGCAAAGGCATCGCGCAGCGCCATATCCAGCGCGTCGGTAGACAGCGCCTTGACGCGCTCAACCGCAGTTTCCGAAGGGGTAACAGTATAATTATAGAGTATTTCCTGGGAAATTGCACGTAAAAATGTGCGTTGCCTGCCTGCGCATGCAGCCAGAAACGCTTTCGCGGCGGCATGCGGCGCCAACTGCTTGACCTCGCACTGCACGGTGCGCTTGTCCTGCCATGCGTTGATGCCCGGCGAAAACAGCGCGTCCACACGCTCCGGCAGGTCACCCACGCGTGCGCCCATGCGGAATGCCACCGCGTCGCGCACCTCGCCGTCCTGTGACAGCAGCATCTTTAGGTGCGCGCCGTCCTTGCCAATGGCGCGCGGCTCCACCGGGGATGCGCCGCGCACGCAGAACACCGGCGCGGGATTGCCAAAACCGGTCGGTTGCAGCTGTTCCAGCTTCATCACCAGCGGCTCGGTGACCTCGGCCAGCGTCAACTCCAGATCATACAGCTCGGTGGGCAGGAAGGTGTCCGGCGCCGCTTGCGCGGAAATCGCGGCGCTCAGCCGCTTTTTTAGTTCCGGCAACGATGCGGCCTGCATGGTCAATCCGGCGGCCTGCGCGTGCCCACCAAAGCGCAGGAACAGCTCGCGACAGCCATACAGCGCCGCGTGGATATTGATGCCCGGAATAGAGCGCGCCGAACCCACGCACACGTCGCCATCGCGCGCCAGCAGCAGCACTGGCCAGCGGTATTTCTCGACCAAACGCGAGGCGACCAGACCGATCACCCCCGCGTTCCAGCCCGCTTTGCACAGCAGGATAACGCGATCTGTGAGAAAATCCACCTCGGCAGGCAACATGGCCTCGGCTTCTTCCAGAATATGCTGCTCCACCCGCTGGCGCGCCACATTCTCTTCGTCCAGTGCTTGGGCGATGCGCTGCGCCGCTTGCGCATCGCGCGTGGTCAGCAGTTCCACACCGCGCGCAGCGTCGCTCAGCCGCCCGCCCGCGTTGATGCGCGGCGCGAGCTGGAAGCCCACCTGCCCCGCCGACAGCTTGGCCGGATCGACCCCGGCGGCTTGCATCAGCGCCTGTAGCCCCGGTCGCTTGGCCTCGCGCAGCAGCTTCAACCCCTCGGCGACAATCACGCGGTTTTCACCGAGCAGCGGCACGATGTCCGCAATGGTGGCCAGTGCCGCCAGGTCAAGCAGCGGCGTCACCGCCTCGATGCCGCCCATCGCCTGCACCAGCTTTAGCGCGACGCCCGCGCCGCACAGTCTGCCAAACGGATAGCCGCCCAGCAAAGGGTTTAAGATTGCGGCGGCGGGCGGCAACTCCTGCCCGGTCTGGTGATGGTCGGTGACGATCACCGCCAGCCCCAATTCCCCGGCACGCTTCACTTCCGCCACCGAGGTGATGCCGCAATCCACCGTGATCAGCAGTTGCGCCTCGCCTGCGATCTTCTCGACCGCCGGGATATTCAGGCCATACCCCTCGCCATGGCGCGCCGGGATGTAAAAGTCGGCTTTAGCGCCCTGCTTACGCAGATAGGTTAGCAAAATAGCGGTGGCGGTTACGCCGTCCACGTCGTAGTCACCATAGATCACGATGCGCCCGCCGTCGGCGATCACCTGGCGGATCAGCGCCACCGCCGCCGCCATATCGGGCATCAGCATGGGGTCGTGCAGCTGCGCAAGCGAAGGCGACAGGAACGCCTTGGCCGCCTCCTCGGTGTCGATGCCGCGCATGGCCAGCAGTCGCGCTAGGCGCTCGTCCAGCCCCATTTCCAGCAGTGCCTGCGGCGCTTCTTGCTCGCTCTTCTGTAGAAACCGTATCATGGTTCCGCCCCTCGCTCATAAAAATGGGATGGAGCCTCTCCGGCGCGAACCGCCGAAAAGGCTCCATAAACGGTTGTAAAACTTTACGCGCGCTTGGGCTGCACAGTGCCGCCCTTCTTTTTCTTGCCGCGCAGACCCAGCAGCCATGCCCATACATAGCCGTTGATCAGGTTCGAAGAGTAGATGCCCGCCAGCATGCCGATAATCAGCGGCAGCGAGAACTCCTTGACCGATTCCACGCCCAGCGCATAGAGCAGCACGGTGGTAATCATCGTGGTCAGCGTGGTGTTGATGGTGCGCGTCAGCGACTCTTTGACCGAATGCTCAGTCAGCGTGTTGCGGTCCATGGTGCGCGCCGCGGGTTTGTGGCTGTTCTCGCGGATGCGGTCGAAGATCACGATCGTGTTGTTGATCGAGTAGCCAACAATGGTCAGCATCGCCGCGATGAAAGTTGAGTTGATCTGGATAAAAGCGCGCAGCAGCACCATGGCGCTGATCATCAGCAGCACGTCATGGATGATGCCGAACACCGCCGCCATGCCCGAAAAGAGGTCAAAGCGAATGGCGATATAGACCAGCATCAGCGCGAAGGCGACCAGAATGCTCTTGATCGCGTTGCTGATCAGGTCACGACCGGCCACCGCGCCAACACGCTCCACCGACTCATAGGCCAGGTTAGGGTACTTTTCTTTCATCGTGGTTTCAAACTGCTCACGCACTTGGTCGGGGTTGCCCACGTCCTTGATGCGAATCTGTGCTTCGGTCTGCGCCTCGCCAGCCTTGGCGATCTGTGATTCGGTGATGCCCTGCGCGACCAGCGCTCCGCGCACGTCATTGACGTCAAATTCCTGATTCATCTCGTACTTGAGGATGATGCCGCCGGTAAAGTCGATACCCAGGTTCAGCCCATAGCCTGCGATGGACAGGATGAGCGCAACCAGAATGATCGCACCGGAGATCATGAGGCAAATTTTTGCCCGATGTTGAAAAGGTGTTTTCATGGTTGCTCCTCCTTACTTCGTGTAGAGCTTTTGATTCTCAAAGCCCAGGTCGACCACCAGATTCAGCAGCCAGCGCGACACGAACACCGCCGTGAACATGCTGGTCAGCACGCCGATGATCAGCGTCACCGCAAAGCCCTTGATCGAGCCGGTGCCAAAGCCCAGCAGCACCAGTGCGGCGATGACCGTGGTGATGTTGGAGTCAATAATGGCAGACAGCGCGTTTTGGAAGCCAGCCTTGACCGCCGCGCGCAACGGACGGCCGTTGCGAATCTCCTCGCGGAAGCGTTCAAAGATGATGACGTTGGCGTCCACCGCCATGCCGATGCCCAATACGATACCCGCCACGCCGGGCAGCGTCAGCTGCGCTTCGGTGACTGCCAGCAGGAAGGTAACGATCAGGATGTACACCGTCAGCGCCAAGTCGGCGACCAAGCCGGGCAGGCGATAGCGGATCAGCATGAACAGCATCACCAGTCCGAGGCCGATGAATCCGGCCAGCAGTGCCTTATCCAGCGCCTCGACACCCAGCGTCGCAGAAATCGCGGATACCTCCAGCTGCTCGATATCCAGCGGCAGCGCGCCGGACTGGATCAGCATCGCCAACTGCTTGGCCTCGTCTACGCTGCGCTGACCCTGAATGATGCCCGAACCGGTGGCGATCACCGACTGCACGGTCGGCGCGGTGATGACCTCACCGTCCAGCTTGATGGAGATCACCTGGCCGAGGAATTTGCTGGTCGCTTCGGCAAAGAGCTGCTTGCCCTCCTCTGTCAGCGTAAAGGAAACCACGGGCTGGTTGTCCTCGCCGCCGAACACCGGCTCGGCAGTACGCACATCCTTGCCCTCCATGATGATCACGCCATCCGGGCCGACAAACTCCAGGTGCGCGGGCGTGCCGATGATGCGCAGGATCTCGTTGGGGTCCTGCACATCGGGAATCTCGATGCGGATGCGATCGGCGCCCTGCTTGGTGACCGTCGCCTCGGTAAAGCCCTGATTGGTCAGGCGGTTGCCCAGCACACGAATGGTGCCGTCCAGCAGCGTGCCAAAGTCTCCGCCGTCGGTGGGCTGTTTGGCCTGATACACGGTGTACACACCGCCGCGCAGGTCCAGACCCAGGCTGATGGCTTCGCCCCACGGCTTGAGGTAGTGCACCATAAAGCCGCGGCCAAAGCCGTTAAGCGCCACAAACCCTACGACGCAAATGAGGACCACCACCACCAGCAGCGACACAATGCTGTTGCGCCTGCGGTGGGTAATCTTTTTCTTGGCCATTTCCGTTTTCCCCCTCGTTGTAATGTAATGAGATCGCCGGTGATGCATGCGCGGCGCTATCCGGGCATGTCCCCCAGCGCAAAGGCGGCATACACCGACCGACTATAGCGTAACGCGCACAGCACATTGCCGTTGGCGTCGCACCGGGGCGCGCGCGCGGCGATCGCGCACTGCCCGCGCGGTATATCGCACGGCGCGGGGCGCTGGCCGACCGACTCGGTGCGCGCTGGCGCGCCGGGTAAAGCGGCGCGATCAACGGCGACATCCAGCGTCGCGGGCAACGCGGGCAGCGCGGCTGCTTCCGCCATGGGCGTCTGCGGCGCGTCGGTGGCAATCAGCCTGTCTCCGCCGCCAAAAAGCAGCGCTATGCACACAAAAAACGCAAAAAAAGCGGCCACGAAAAGGAGTGTCTTGCGAAGGGGCATGTCCCTTCAACTCCTTTCGTGGCATGGTGTTTTTTCAGCGCGCGAACTGTCAAGATTATACGCACTTTTCTTGGACTAGTCAAGGTTTGTCCGAGGTTTTTCCAGCTTGGCGACGCCGATCAGCGCCAAAGAAAGCGGTAAGCAGCAATACAGGGAGTAGATGTAGCGGGTTTCGGCGTACTGCGTCAGCAACATCATCTGCGCCCAGATCGACAGTAACGGCAACAGCGCCAGCAGATAGCGCGGTTTGCGCCGCGCCCACAGGCATGCGGCGGCGGCCAGAATATACCATATTTGCAGACCTTCGCTGAACAGCAGCGACAATATCGGCAGCTTGATGGACCAAGTGGCGATATCCACCTGCCACAGGAACGAAAACGCCGAAGTAAGCGGCTTGTTCTTTACAAAATCGCTCCAAGGCTGACCGGAGTAATTGGGACCGATGCCAAAGTACACCACCTGATCGGCGTACCAGTAGCGGTACGTCAGCAGATTGTAGGCTTCCAGATACGTCGCCGGATAGCGCAGGCCCAGTTGCACCCAAAGTTTCACGTAGTCGCCCAAATGCGTTTGCAGCGCGTCATACTGGAACTTCGGGCTGAACTTAATCGCGTCTGTGCGGATCGGGTCGTATTGCCGCTTGATCTCCTCGACGGGCAGCACACGCTCAAGCAATTGCGTCTGTTCCTCGGTCATGGGCAGATCTTTTTGCGCCACCGTGGCCACCTGCTGCATGGGAATGCAAAACGCCTCAATTGCGCGCGGCTGCGGTATGCCAAGCGCGGACAGCAGTGGCCCCTGCACCAGCAGATACACCGCCAGCACCGTCGCCGTTGAGATAACCAGCTTTTTCCGTAACGGCGCGCAGAACGCGACCAGCGCAATGGCCGCGCATACCACCACCAGCACGCCATTGGTGCGCATAAACACCAGCCCCACAAACACCGCGATCAGCCCAATGAACGCGCCGCGCGAACGAAGGTATGTGCCGCGCGTTTCGGCGGTGCGCAGCAGGATCAGCACCAGCAACGTCACCAGCGCGCTAAAGGGAATATCCTTCCACAGCGTGATGGCGTATACCGCATGGATGGGATTCAGCGCGCAGTAGGCCAGCGCCAACAGCGGCACCCAGATGCCGTTGAGTCGCTGGCGAATGCTGAGCACCACCCACGCCAACACCGCCGACAGCCCGACAAGCTGCACCAGCGCGTACCCGGCAAAGCCCTGCGCCTCGCTGCCGCCCAGCCAGCCCGATATGCGCGTGGACAGCCCAAGCGTCAGCGTATGCGCAACCGGATGGTGATTGCTAAAATTCCCGGTCAGTATCTGATTGTACTGCACCAGCGTATCGCCGCTGACCACGCAGGGATACATCGTCAGCCAATATGGCAGCCAGCATAGCGCGATCACCGCCCACGCCGCGAAGAACCAACGACGGTTCTGCGCGTCGGTTAGTGGCTGCGGGATTTCGGACTTCGCTTGCCAGCTCAGCAGGCAACCCAGCGCGCCGCCAAAGAACAGCGCCATGCTGACAAAGCGCACGATGAGCTGCACGAAGTGCACTTGCGGCAGCACCCCCTGCTCCACCTTGCACGCAGCGCCCAGCAGGTACGCCAGCGAAAGCCCCGCGCCCCACAGTAGCGAGGCTATGGCATCGCGGCGGCTAACGCGCGCGGCGCAAAACCGCAGCATCATCCAGCAGGCCGCGAACACCGACAGGATCAGCACGTAGTGCGTGCCCAGCCCGGCGCTGGAAAACTGTGCCAACAGCCCCAGCGTCATCACTGCGGAAACTGCGGCATAGGCAGCGTTCTGCAGCCAACTTTTCATGATCAAACGCCTCCCCGCTCCGTCACCCAGATCGCCAGCGCGCATTCCAGACGCTTGCGCTGCAATTGGCACTCCATCTCATACGGTTCGGTGATGTTGCCATGAAACGCCTGCGCGTTGGCAGCGCACCCACCGGAGCAAAAGAACTTCGCCCAGCACTGACTGCACGTCGGCTTGTTGAGCACATGGTTCTCCGCGAACACCTGCTGCATGGTTTGGTCAAAGGTACCGTCCAGCACGCTGCCCATCCTGTATCCCTCGCGCCCCACGAACTGGTGGCAGGGATAGAGGTCGCCCTCTGGCGTCACGGCGACATACTCGTTGCCCGCGCCGCAGCCGGTTAGCCGTTTCTTGAGGCACGGGCCGCCGGACACATCCACCATGAAGTGAAAGAAGTTGAACCACTGGTCGCCCTCGCCCTGTCGGCGCGCCAGATAGATGCGTGCCAGCCGCTCATATTCAGCCTGAATCTGCGGCACCATCTCGGGGCGGATGGCGTAATCCACCGCCGGATCTGCGACCACCGGCTCCACCGACAACTGCTCAAAACCCTGATCAGCCAGATACAGCACGTCCTCGCCAAAGTCCAGATTGTGCGCGGAGAATGTGCCGCGCACATAGTATTGCTTTTGCCCGCGCGCATCGGCCAGCTTCTTGGCCTTGGGCGCGATCAGCGCATAGCTGCCCTTGCCGTTGACCGTCGGGCGCATGCGGTCGTGCACCTCGGGGCGACCGTCGATGGACAGCACGACATTGTGCATCTCAGCGTTGATGAAGGCGATCGCATCGTCATCCAGCGCGACGCCGTTGGTGGTGATGGTAAACAGGAATTTCTTATTGTGCTGCTTTTCCAGCTCGCGGCCATAGGCGACCAGCCGCCTCACCACCGGCAGATTCATCAGCGGCTCGCCGCCGAAGAAATCCACCTCCAGATTGGTGCGGCTGCCGCTGTGCGCCACCAGCCAATCCAGCGCAGCCTTGCCGACTTCGTGGGAAAGCAGGCAGCGCTTGCCCATTGCAAAGTCGCCGGTGGCGGCAAAGCAGTATTGGCAGCGCAGGTTGCAGTCGTGCGCGGCGTGCAGGCACATCGCCTTGACCACACCGGCCTTCAGCGACAGATCGACATCCTCATAGCCGTCGGGCGCACCCAGTTGCCCCATCGCGGTCAGCTCGGCCAGCTCGGCCAGCACGTCGTCGATATCCGCCGCATCGCTTTCGGGCAGCGCGGCGATGATCGCATCGCGCGTCTTGCCCTCTTCGCGCAGCGTCAACACGCGCCAGGCCAGCTCATCCAGCACATGCAGCGCGCCCGATCCCACGTCTAGCGCCAGGGTTTGCCCGCAGGATGTAAAGGTGTGTATCAAAAGAGAAGCCTCCTTGTTGATGCTTGTCCACAAAATATACAGGAAAAACCCGGGCGACGTACGACACCGCCCGGGCTTTCAACCAATTTGTTACTTGTCTTGCTTGTGTTGGCAGGACTGGTTCGCCACGGTGCACGAGGTCTTGCAGGCGGACTGGCAGGACGCCTGGCACTCGCCGCAGCCACCATGCTGGAGGCTCTCCTTCAGGCAGGGTTTCTGTACGGTTTGAATATGCTTCATCGGTGTTTCCCCCTAGCGATATGTAGTGTACAACCGTAGATTATACACGATCTTTTGTGTGGATGCAATGCCTACTTTGTGCTGGGCGACAGGTTGGACACCACCAGACCGGACAGTCCGCCCGCCGCGAAACCCATGCCCAGATCGGCCAGATACGCCAGCCAGGACAGCGGCTGCTTGCTGAGCAGCGCATACAGCCCCACACCCAGCGCCATGTAGGCAAGCCCGATCAGTGCCCCGCGTGACGCGCCGTTCGCGCCGCCGCGCCCCACGCCCATCCACACGCCCACCAAAATGGCGGCCAGCTTGAGCATTTGGTTAAACACCGACACAATGATGTCGCTGGGCTTGAGCGCGCGCATGATCAGCGCGAACAGCACGATGCTGATCAGTGTCAGCGCCACCGCGTAGATCAGCCCCTTGACCAGCCCCCGGGTAATCGGCGTCTTGCCGGTGCGGCTTCTGTAATTGGATGAAAAGAGTTCAGAACTGCGCATAAAAACCCTCCTGTCCGCATCATGGTTCAGCGTATGCGGCGCAAGGAGGGTTTATACGGGGCGGTTAGTTGTCGGCGTATTGAGCCACCAGCGCGTTCAGCGCTACGATGAACGCCGCGTCATCCAGGTCGCCCGCCAGATACTGATTTCTCAGATCGTTCATCGCATGCCAGCCCTCCGTCGTGCGGCGGTACACAGGATGTTGCGGAAAGACCAGATACGGCGCGATGTTTTGCTGATACGCGATCAGTTCGCTGTCCGGGATCACTTCGGGCTGATAGGTCTTTGCGATTTTCGCCAAATCCTCCTCGCTCTCCCCCTCCTCGCGCTGCACGGCCAAGACTTCCTCCAGCGGCGTGCCTGGCAGATCGGCGGAGGTCAGTCCTTCGTAAAATTCCGCTTTGTTCCGGCTGCGCTGCGCGATGAAATCGAATGCGCTGGCCACATATCGCATGGCCTGATCTTTGCGCGGGCTGTCGGCATTGACCACCAGCACGGTCATGCGCGCATCATAGCGAATCGGCGCGTCCGGCGTCAGGCGCTTGGGCAGCACGCGCGGCGCGTTTTGAATCGCGCTTGGCGTCACATGGAACAGCGAAAAATCCACGTTGCCGCGTTTTTCCACCTTGGCCGCGTCGGCCGCTGTGCGCATAGCAGCCAATAGCCGCCGAAACTCCGGCGTGTCGAATGTCAGCGGCTGCCCGCTCATCGCCTGCGCCACCACATACTGATCCAGCAGTGGGTCCAGCAACGTATGGCGCACGCCGTTGGGAAACAGAATCGCACCCTTGCGCTGCTCCGCCGGGCGCTGCATCCAGCGCACGATGAAATCGCACAGCTGCTCGAATGAACCTGGAAGGTCGGCTTCGGTCAGCCCGTATTGCGTCCAGCCATCCACCTCGCTGCCCAGCAATCCGGCGGAGAAAAACTCGCCGCTGATAAACACCGGAATCGCGTAAAGCTTGCCCTCGTGCATCACTGCGTCACGGATCGTGGGGAACATCTTGTTCACCTCGTCCATCAGCGCCAGATCGCCGGACAAATCTGCCAGCTTGCCCGCCGCCATGAGTCCTTTCAGGTCGTCGGTGGTGTGCAGCGACATCACGTCCCATTCCGGCAGGTCTACCCACTGCTCGGCGCCTATCGACATCACAAGTTCCTCGGCGAGTGGGTTGTCCACATACAGCACCGGCTCCTGGGGCCACTTCTCGCGGAAGGGCCCGCCGACCCAGCCGTTCTCGCTCTCGCCGATCACGCGCAGCGCCTCGCTCTGCATGGCCGCCGGCATGGGCGTGGGCGGCACGTCTGTCGGCTCGGGCGTGATGATCGCCTCCGCAATGGCCGGAATAGATATCTGCCACTTCTGCCGGTCCTCAGTGCCCTCCACTCTCACGTGCTCGTCGGTCACGTCGTATTGCATGGCCTCAACTGTCACAGCGATGCGCCCGTCGCGCACCGTCACGTCGTCAAACTCGTTGATGAATTGATACGTGCCGTCGCTTAGCGGCATCGCGTCATTCATGTAGCTGCCGCTGCCGCCCTCGGCCTCGATCCACACGTTGGAATACACCAGCCGAGCGTTCTTTTGCGCGGCCAGCTCGGCGTAGCTGGGTGCACCATCGGGCGCCACTTCTCCGCGCATGGTATCAACGAACGCGATATCGCGCGGGCTATAGTCGGGCGGGGGCAGCAACACGATGTCACGCCCTTCCTTGGCTTTGACCACACCGGTGGAATACAGCGTGTTGCCGTCGAAGATCACTTCGGTTAGCGTGATGGTCACATCGTCCAGCTCAAAGGTCTGGTTGGGCGCCTGCGCTGTCTGCTCGCCCAGCAGCTGCGTGGTTTCGTTGTCCTGTCCATACCACTCGGAATAAATGTCGCGGATGCTTGGAATCGCAATCGCCGCGTAGGCCACGATGGCCAGCAATACCAGAATCAGCGCGGTGATCAGCACCGTGCGCAAGGTCAATCGTTTCACTGGTTTTCCCTCCTCGATGCCGCGCAGGGTCAAGGCCACACGCCGCTCGAAGCTATCCGGCACGCTGCCGTACATCGCTTGCCACTGTGTTTGTTTCATGCGTCGGCCTCCTCTCCGCGCAGCGCGTCTTTTAGCAGGGCTCTGCCGCGATAGAGCTGCGACTTGATCGTGCCCTTAGGGCGCGCCAAGATGCGCGCAATCTCCTCGATGGCGTAGCCCTCCATATAGTGCAGCACCACCGGCATGCGGTATTTGTCCGGCAGCGCGGTGACATGCCGGTAGAGCTCAGGATGCGCGTCTGGCTCGGTGGTGCGTTCGGGCAGCTGCTCCATGGGCAGCTCCCTCTTGCGTTTTTTCAGCAGCGCGTAACATTCGTGGATGAGAATGCGCACCACCCACGCCTGCAGCGCACGGTCGTCGCGCAGCTTGTGCCGCGATTGCCATGCCTTTTCGATGCAGGATTGCACCGCGTCCTCGCGGTCGCACAACTGCGCCAGCAGTGTGGTCGATACCCGATAGAGCGTCGCCTGCATGCCCACGACGCGCTCGGTAAACTCTGCCTTGGTCATATCCTGCCTCCCTTCGCGCTGCATTGAAGATCGATCTTACGCTATATAGGATCATCCAGTCTACCCAAAGGTTGCATCAAGCGGGAAATTTTCGCAAGAAAAAAGAAGCTGTCTCCAGCTCCTTCTTACAATGCAGTTAGTTTAGCGCCTCGGAATCGTTGGAGATCGCGCTCTCGTCCTTGTTGCGGATCGCCCAGCGCGCAAACACCATCTTGGTCTTGTCGGGGCCGACGGCCAGCGTCAGCGTGTCGTCCTTGACCGCGATAATGGTGCCATAGATGCCGCCGATGGTGCACACGCGGTCGCCGTTGCCCAGCTTGGACAGCATGTCCTTCGCGGCCTTGTCCTTCTTGCGCTGCGGACGGATCAGCAGGAAGTAGAACACCGCAAAGATCGCCGCCATCATCGCGATCTGCATCACCATGCTGCCCATGGCATTGTCCGGGCCCGCGGCAGGCGCGGCCTCGGTCAGAAACATAAACACCGGATTGAACATATTTTTCTTACACCGCCTTTCAAGTCTATGCTGATTATACTGTGCTTTTCTTAGGAAAACAAGCCCTGCTTTGTCAAAAATTGCGCGTGGTGTCATAGCCCGCCATAAAGTCGCGCGCAAAGTCCGCGTATGTTCCGGCGTCTATGGCGGCGCGGATGCGCTCCATCAGGTGCATCAGGTAGCGCAGGTTGTGGATCGACGCCAAACGCGCGCCGGTAATCTCCTGCGCCTTGAACAGATGGCGGATGTACGCGCGCGAGAAGTTGCGGCAGGCGTAGCAATCGCAGGTTTCGTCCAGCGGGCGGAAGTCGCGCGCATACGTCGCGTTCTTGATGACCAGTCGACCGGTGTCCGTAAAGATCGTGCCGTTTCGCGCGACCCGCGTAGCCAGCACGCAGTCGAACATGTCCACCCCGCGTTTGACGCCCTCGACCAGGCAATCCGGGCTGCCCACGCCCATGAGGTAGCGCGGCTTATCGGTCGGCATGTGCGGCATGATGGCCTCCAGCATGTCGTACATCTGCGGCTTGGGCTCGCCAACGCTCAGCCCGCCGATGCCATAGCCGGGAAAGTCCATATCGGCCAGCGTTTTCGCACTTTCCACGCGCAGGTCGGCGTCGAACGCACCCTGCACGATGCCAAACAGTGCCTGATCCTCACGCGTGTGCGACGCCTTGCAGCGCGCCGCCCAGCGGTGCGTGCGCTCCATCGCCTGTTTGGCGGTATCGCGATCGCAAGGGTATGGCGAGCACACGTCGAACGCCATGATGATGTCTGCGCCCAACGCTTCCTGTATGCGCATGGCGTCCTCCGGCGCGATGAAGCGGCGACTGCCGTCCAGATGCGACTGGAAGGCCACTCCCTCTTCCTTGATCTTGCGCAGCCCGGCCAGCGAAAACACCTGAAATCCGCCGCTGTCGGTCAGGATCGGCTTGGGCCAGGCCATGAACTTGTGCAGTCCGCCCGCCTCCTTGACCAACTCCTCGCCGGGGCGCAGGTGCAGGTGATAGGTGTTGGACAGCAGAATCTGCGTGCCGATTTCGTCCATCTCGCGCGGGGTCATGGCCTTGACCGTTGCCTGCGTGCCCACCGGCATGAATACCGGCGTCTGGATATCGCCGTGCGGCGTGGACACCGTGGCGCGGCGCGCGGCGGTGCGGTCGTCGGTTTTGTGCAACGTAAATGACAGTGCTTTGGACATGGTGTCTCCTTTTGACTGTGATGCAAGGTGTAGTATACACCATACAGCCGCACAAAAAAAGCCCGCTTGTGTTTTGTTCCGCCGCGCGGTACAATTCCCCTATCATTTGATATCATGAGGTGTAATCCGATGCACATGACCTTCAAAGACCACGCGCTGCAATTCCTCAAGTTTGTGTTCTTCAGTCTGGGCGCGGGCATCATCGAACTGGGGTCGTTCGAGCTGCTGCGCTGGGCGTTCCCCCAGCCGAACATGCTGGTGCCCGCCGAGGTACTGTCCGTGGTGCTGTCCTGCCTGTTCAACTACACGCTCAACCGCAAGTATACGTTTGGCGCCAGCAACAACGTCGCGCTGGGCATGGCGATCTATGGCCTGTACTATCTGGTCGCGACGCCGGTGGGCGCGCAGTTCATCGTGTGGCTGGTTGGCTTGGGCTGGAATGAGACGGTTGCCAAGGCCACCAAGATGGTACTGAATTTTGTGTTAGACTTCTCGCTGTGCAAGTTTGTGATCTTTCGGCTCAAGCCGAAGAAGGCGTACACGCAAAGGAGGAATGGGATATGAAACTGTTTGCCGAGATGTATGTGGCGTTCATTCTGCTGGGCTGGCTAGCGCAGGCGTTGCTCTTTGGTGTGCTTGCCTATAAACTGGCGGACAAAAAGGCTTATTTCCGTCAATATTTCTGGATCGGCTTCTTTCTTGGCGTCATCGGTCTGCTCTACGTCGGCTTCCTGCCGATGGGTGACACGGCGGCCTATGAAAAAGCCAGACTGTTGGATCAAGATATCCAGCAGCAGGACGAGGAAGAGGACGCGCTGTTCGTAAGCCAAGACGCGGGCGAACAGATCGAGCTGGACAGGCAAGTGAAGGACGCCACCGAGCCGGTGAAGCGCCGCACCACCAAGAAGGCGTAAAAAAAGCCGCCCTGCTGGGTGACTTAAACGCATCAAAAAAAGTCAGGCTGTTGAGAAATGCCCCTATGCTAGGCGACCGCAAGCGGAGCGCTGTGCCGACAATGCAGATGGGTGTTTATCGACGGCCTTCTTATAGAATCATCATCGCATCGCCAAACGAGAAAAACCGATACTTCTCCCGCACCGCCTCGGCATAGGTCGCCAGCGCCTGTTCCCTGCCCATCATCGCGCTGATGAGCATCAGCAGCGTGCTCTCGGGTAGGTGGAAGTTGGTGATCAGCGCATCGACGGCGCGCACCTGTACGCCCGGCGTGATGAAAATCGCGGTTTCGCCGCTGCCCGCGCGCACGTTGCCCGCTTCGTCGGCGACGCTCTCCAGCGTGCGCACCGTGGTGGTGCCCACACACACCACGCGCCCGCCACGCGCACGCGCTGCATTGATGCGCGTCGCCGCGTCCTCGGTCACTTCGTAATATTCGCTGTGCATGTGGTGCTTGGCCACGTCGCGCTCCTTGACCGGACGGAAGGTGCCCAACCCGACGTGCAACAACACCGGCACGATGTCGATGCCCTTTTCGCGAATCGCATCCAGCAGCGCGGGGGTAAAGTGCAGTCCGGCGGTGGGCGCGGCGGCCGATCCGTCGTGCACCGCGTAGACGGTCTGGTAGCGTGACCGGTCGGTCAGCTTCTCGTGGATATAGGGCGGCAGCGGCATCTGCCCCAGTTGTTCGAGGATATTCTCGAACACGCCATCGTAGGAAAAGCGCACGATGCGCCCACCCTCGGGTGTGCTCTCAACGATGGTCGCGGTCAGCAGCCCCTCGCCAAACACAAACACCGCGCCGGGCTGCGCCTTGCGCCCCGGCTTTAGGATGACTTCCCATTCATCTTGGGCGCGGCGCTTCAATAATAGAAACTCTATCGCGCCGCCGGTGCCCTGCTTCACGCCAAAAAGACGCGCCGGGATGACGCGCGTGCGGTTGATAACCAGCGCGTCCCCGGCATGCAGGTAGTCCAGCACATCGCGAAACACCTTATGCTCCATTGCGTTGGTGTCCCGGTGATAGACCAGCAGGCGGCTGCTGTCGCGCGGCTCCATCGGCGTCTGCGCGATCAGCTCCTCGGGCAATTCATAATAAAAATCACTTGTCAGCACGCGGTTTTCTCCATCGTTATTGATCCAACAGCGATATCTGGTCGGCATTCGCCTTAGGTGCAGGCATGGTCAGCCCCAAGTGCGCATACGCGGCGGGCAGGCAAATGCGTCCGCGCGGCGTGCGCATAATGAACCCCAATTGCAGCAGGTACGGCTCGTACACGTCCTCGATGGTGACCGCGTCCTCGCCGGTGGTGGCGGCCAGCGTGTCCAGACCGACCGGCCCGCCGCCGAATTTTTGGATCATCGTGGTCAGCACCGCGCGATCCACGCGATCCAAACCCAGCGGATCCACCGCCAGCATGTCCAGCGCCTCGCGTGCCGCCTGCTCGGTGATGCGACCCTCGCCGCGCACCTGCGCATAGTCGCGCACGCGTTTGAGCATGCGGTTGACAATGCGCGGCGTCCCGCGTGACCGACGGGCAATCTCGCGGATGCCTTCCGGGTCATAGGCGATCTTGAGCACCTCGGCGGAGTTGCGCGCGATGTGCGCCAGATCGTCGGTGGAGTACATCTCCAGCCGGAACACGATGCCGAAGCGGTCGCGCAGCGGCGCGGAGAGCTGTCCCGCGCGCGTGGTCGCGCCGACCAGTGTGAACTTGGGCAAATCCAGGCGGATGGCGCGCGCGCTCGGCCCCTTGCCGATCATGATGTCCAGCGCGTAGTCTTCCATCGCGGGATAAAGCACCTCTTCCACCGAGCGCGACAGGCGGTGAATCTCGTCGATGAACAGCACATCGCCCGCCGACAGGTTGGTCAGGATCGACGCCAGATCGCCGGGGCGCTCAATCGCCGGGCCGGAGGTGATGCGGATGTTCTGCCCCATCTCGGCGGCGATGATGCACGCCAGCGTGGTCTTGCCCAACCCCGGCGGGCCATACAGCAGGATGTGATCCAGCGCGTCATGGCGTTGGCGCGCCGCCTCGATATAGATGTTTAGGCTGTCCTTGACAGTCTTTTGCCCCACATAGCCGCGCAGCGTCTTGGGGCGAAGCGATTGTTCGATCTCTTCGTCCTCGGCGCGAAAGCCGGACATGATCAGGCGATCATCGTTTTCCATCGTCGCTTCACTCCTCTCGCGTGGATGTTACAGGTTCATCTGCTTGAGCGCCAGCATGATCAACTGATCGGTCTGGTCGCTCATCTCGCGCACCTGATTGATGGCGCGCGCCGCCTCCGCGCTGGAATACCCCAGCGAGATCAGTGCCTGCACCGCCTCCTGCTGCGCGCCCAGCGCCACCGGCATGGCCGCTGCCTGCGATCCGGCGATGCCCGATACGTCCGCGGCATCCATCTTGTCCTTTAGTTCCAGCACCAGGCGCGACGCGGTCTTTTTGCCGATGCCTGGCGCGCGCGATAGTGTGGCCTCGTCGCCCATCGCGATGGCGATCATCAGGTCTTTCAGGGGCAGCACCGACAGGATGCCCAGCGCGGTCTTGGGTCCGACGCCAGACACAGCGCACAGCTTTAGGAACATGCCGCGCTCCTCGCGCGAGGCGAAACCGAACAGCTCCATCGCGTCCTCGCGCACCGACAGATGCGTGTAGCAGCGGAAGCGTTCCCCGGTCGCGGGCGCGGCGGCCACCGTGCTGGCGGAGCACAGCAGCAGATACCCCACGCCATTCGCGTCGATCACCACTTCGCCCTGGCGCTTCTCGGCGAGCAATCCTTCAATATATGCGTACATCGGCTACTCCTTTAGTCCTCTCGATACACGACGGCAAAATGCTCGAAGAGCACCGGCATGTCCTCGGTAAAGACAAAGCCCAACTGCTCTCCTTCGGCCTGAAAGAGCTTCAGGTGCGTCTCTTGCCAGCTCTCCAAGCTGTCATCCTCGCCCTCGTCGCGGATGAGGTCGTAGGTCATTTCGTTAAATGGGTACACATCCGCCGCTGTGATCTGGATCACACAGCGCGGGGTACGCTGCGCGTCGAGCACCACGTGGTAGGAGCCCGGGTCGGCCATTTCCTCGCCTTCCTTCAGATAGGCGTTGACCGACGAGGTGGTGGCGGTCTTTTCGCCGCTGAGCACCAGCCCGAGCAGCAGATCGGCAAGCGGGCCGCCACCGCAGAAGGCAAAGACGCTAAACATCCGCGTGTCCTGGGATAACCCTTTGGCCGCGAGAAAGCGCCGCCAGAATGCCTGGATCATTTCATTTTCCATAAGATCGCGTTCCCTACTTCATTTTGAATTGTGCGATGTGCGCGCCGGTATGTGCGTGCGTGATGGCCACAGCCAGCGCGTCGGCGGCGTCATCTGGTTTGGGTATTTCCGATAGCCCCAGCAGCATCTTCACCATCTGCTGCACCTGCTGCTTCTCTGCCCTGCCATAGCCGACCACCGCCTGCTTGATCTGCATCGGCGTGTACTCGTAGATGGCGTCGTTTTTCTCGGCAACCGCCACCAATGCCGCGCCTCTGGCAGCGCTGACTGCCATGCCGGTCGTCACGTTCTTGGAAAAGAACAGCTCCTCCACCGCGATCTCGTCGGGCGCGAAGGTAGTCATCAACTGTTGGATGCCCAGAAAGATGCTGCGTAGGCGATGTGGCAGCGTGCCGCCGGGCGGCGTGCCCAGCGTGCCGTATTGCACCAGGCGCAGTTTTTGCCCCTCTTTTGTAATCACGCCCCAGCCCAGTGTCGCCAGCCCGGGGTCGATGCCCAGTATGGTCACGATAGCCAACCTTTCCGGCGATGCCGTCTGCTTGTACTGACATTGTATAATACCTTTTTGATTGCCGCTTGTCAAGAAAAGAGAAAAGCTGTTCGCCAAGCGCCGTTGCATACCTATTGCATTATTATTCATTTTGGTGTTGATTTTTTGCGATTTTGGTCGTATAATATCCAATGTAACGCATAAGAAGCAGGAGGCATCCCAAAAATGAGCAGCAAAAAGCGCGTACTGTTGGCCTATTCCGGCGGCCTGGATACTTCGATCATCATCCCGTGGCTGAAGGAAAACTTTGACTGCGACGTGGTCTGCATGGCCGCTGACGTCGGGCAAGGCGAAGAGCTGGCCCCCCTGCACGAAAAGGCCGCCAAGACCGGCGCGGAAAAGCTATACATCGAGGATCTGCGCAAGGAGTTTGTCGAAGATTTTATCTGGCCGACGCTCAAGGCTGGCGCGGTCTATGAGGGCAAGTACCTGCTGGGCACTTCCTTTGCGCGCCCGCTGATCGCCAAGCGGCTGGTGGAGATCGCCAAGCAAGAGGGCTGCACTGCCATCTGCCACGGCGCGACCGGCAAAGGCAACGATCAGGTGCGCTTTGAGCTGACCATCAAGGCGTTCGATCCGCACATGGAGATCATCGCGCCCTGGCGCATCTGGGACATCAAGAGCCGTGAGGAAGCCATCGACTACGCCAACGCGCGCGGCATCCCGGTGCCGGTCAGCAAGAAGCGCCCGTACTCGATGGACCGCAACCTGTGGCACCTGTCGCACGAAGGCGCCGATCTGGAGGACCCGTGGAACGAGCCGCCGCGCGACCTGCCGCTGATCTGCGTGCAGCCAGAGGACGCGCCCGACAAGCCGGAATATGTCACGATTGATTTTGTGAAGGGCGTTCCCGCCCAGGTCAATGGCCAGGCGATGGGCGCGATTGAAGTGATCGAGGCGCTGAACGCCATCGCCGCGCGCAACGGCGTGGGCATCGCCGACATGGTGGAAAACCGTCTCGTGGGCATGAAGTCGCGCGGCGTATATGAGACCCCGGCGGGCACGGTGCTCTATGCCGCGCATCACGAGCTGGAGTCCATCACGCTGGATCGCGCCACCGCGCACTACAAAGAGATGATGGCCGTGCGCTTTGGCGAGTTGGTGTACGACGGGCAATGGTACACGCCGCTGCGCGAGGCGATGAGCGCCTTTGTCGATGCCACGCAGCAAGTGGTGACCGGCACGGTGAAGCTCAAGCTCTACAAGGGCAATGTAATCCCGGCGGGTGCCAAGTCGCCGCACTCGCTCTATTCCGAGGCCATCGCCACCTTCGGCGATTCGGCGGAACTCTACAACCACAAGGACGCCGAGGGATTCATCAATCTGTTCGGCCTGCCGATGAAAGTCAAGGCATTGATGGAGGAGAAAAGCAAGTGAAGCTATGGTCCGGCCGCTTTGAAAAGCACACCGATGGCAGAGTGGACGACTTTCATTCGTCGCTCCGGTTTGACCAGCGACTGCTGACGCAGGACATCGCCGGGTCCATCGCGCATGCCACCATGCTGGGCGAACAGGGCATTATCCCCGACGCCGACGCGCAGGCCATCGTCGCGGGACTCAACGGCATCTTGGCGGATCTGACGGCGGGCACGCTACAGCTCGACCCTGCCGCCGAGGATGTCCACATGGGCGTAGAGGCGCTGCTCACCGAGCGCATCGGCGAAGCGGGCAAGCGCCTGCACACCGGGCGCAGCCGTAATGATCAGGTGGCGCTGGACGCGCACCTGTATGTCAAGCACATCGCCGATGAGGCGATTGGCCTGCTGACCGCGCTGTGCGGGCTGCTGCTTAATCTGTCCAGCCAACACCTGACCACCGTGATGCCCGGCTACACACACCTGCAAAAGGCGCAGCCCATCACGCTGGCACATCACCTGATGGCGTACTTCCAGATGTTCGCGCGCGACATCGACCGTTTTTCCGACTGCCACCGCCGCGCCGACGTGATGCCGCTCGGCTCTGGCGCACTGGCCGGGACGACCTACCCGCTCAATCGCCAGCGCGTCGCCGAGCTGCTGGGCTTTGCGGCGATCACGGACAACAGCCTCGATGGCGTCAGCGACCGCGATTTCGTCATCGACTATGTATCTGCGGCGTCCGTGACCATGATGCACCTCTCGCGCTTTTGCGAGGAGCTGATTCTCTGGTCCACCGACGAGTTTCGCTTTGTCGAGATGGACGACGCGTTCTCCACCGGCTCGTCAATCATGCCGCAAAAAAAGAACCCCGACGTCGCCGAACTGATTCGCGGCAAAACCGGGCGCGTGTATGGTGACCTGACGGCGCTGCTGACCACCCTCAAGGGGCTGCCGCTGGCCTATAACAAGGACATGCAGGAGGATAAGGAGGCGCTGTTCGACGCGCATGATACGCTGGCCGGTTGCCTGCCGGTGTTCAC
This sequence comes from Eubacteriales bacterium, assembly GCA_031552735.1. Classification (GTDB taxonomy): domain Bacteria; phylum Bacillota; class Clostridia; order Christensenellales; family Aristaeellaceae; genus JAVBUY01. Next base: position 39,801 of record JAVBMF010000004.1, on the reverse strand, counting down.
CGCGATGCTGGGCACGATCACCTTCCATCCCGAGGTCATGGCGCGCGGCGCTGCCGGGGGCTTCACCAACGCCACCGACGCCGCCGACTATCTGGTCAAGCGCGGTCTGCCGTTCCGTGCGGCGCACGAGGTGATTGGCAAGCTGGTGCTGCACTGCTTGAAAGCTCGCAAGGCGCTGCTCGACCTGTCGCTGGATGAGCTAAAAGGCTTCTCTCCCCTGTTTGACGCCGATGTGTTTGACGCGTTGACCATTCAGTCCTGCGTAAATTTGCGCAACGTCCCCGGCGGCCCCGCGCCCGAGGCGGTGCGGGCCAGCATCGACGCGGGAAAGGCGTGGCTGGCGCGGTACGGAAAATAAATTATGCACCGCAAGCAAAGATTCTTCGCAAACCTGCGAGGAATCTTTTGCTATGCATAAACCACACCCAGCCGCCACCGCAGTTGCAAAAGAGCGATGCCGGACGGCAACCTCTTGTTTGTGCATTCGTCGCGATGCCGTCTGGCATGATGTTTTTTATCATGATCAGCTCTGTATATTTTCCAGCCAGCTCTCCATGTCCTGTTGCGAGTCAAACGCCTTGCCGCGCCGCACAGCTTCCCGCTCGCCTTCCGGCAGGTCCTCCACGCCGAAGCCAAGCTGCGTTAGTTGATCCATGTGCTCGCCGAGCTGATTTTGCCAGATGCATAGCTCGCCCAGATCGTCGGGCTTTACCACCCAGTGCGCGGGGCAATACAGGGTCAGCTCGCGCTGCATCGCGACCTCCGCCGCCGAAAACGCGGTCACGCGATAATCGGTGAGCAGCCGTTCCAGCGCCACACGGTCCATGCCGATGCACTCCGCCGGGGCGTCCACGCGCCGCTGCACGACATGCCCGCAGGCCGCGTACGTCAGCGTCTGGTTTAGCAGCGCTCCCTGTGCCAGCGCCGTCCCCTGCGCCAGAATCGGACGCGCTTCCGCTTCCTCTGTGGGCGCGACCGTCGCCTGTGGCGCGCGCGTCGCCAATGGCTGCGGCGCTGGTTGACTGGTCAGCCAATCCGACAGCGGCGCCCATACGATCAGCATCGCCACCACCAGCACCGCCGCTGCGCCCCACCGGATCACACGCGCGTTTTTCCCCTTCCAGCGCTCCATGCAGCTCCTCCTCCCGCGGCATCTGCCGCTTTGGAACAAGCGTGCCCAAAATACCGAAAAAGCATGCGTTTCGCATGCTTTTTCGATTGAACCATCCGCTATTCCGCCGCGATAACCTGCCCGAACAGGAAGGTGTGCAACGCGTCGCGCGCGGCATCCAAATCGGCCTCATAGCAGGTTTCGCCGTACAGCGGCACCGCCTTGAGCATCTCCGGCGCGGGCAGGCGCAGTTCCTCGCGCTCCTCACTGCCCATCACCGATGAACCCAGCCCGATCATATCAAACAAGCCAATGTTGGTGCTCACGCTGCCCAACACGGTGCGCAGCATGCCGGTCAGCTTGCCCGCGCTTTTATCGCGCGAGGCCTGATACAGCGTCTGCATGATCACCACATACGGGCGATCGACATCGGCGTTCTCGCGCGGCAGACGCATGTAGGCCAGCGTCTGCTCCGGCGTCAGTGTCTGATTGCCCGACGCGATGCCCAGCGCCGCCGCGTCGGCGTCGCTAATGGTCAGATACACGCCGCCAACCAGCTCCACCACCCCGGCGAACTTCGCCAGATTGATGGTCACATAATCGCGCACATTCATGTCAAACACTTTGTTGACCGTGCGCATCGCCAAGTTCTCTCCGCCAATCGCATACGCTTGCGCCAGCGTATCGCGCCCCGCCGCGTCGATATCGACCAGCAGTTGCGTCTCGATGGCGGTCATGCGCGATTTTCCGCTCTTGGTGTCGATGGTGGCCAGCAGCATGGTGCTCGCCGGGCCGGTCTCTTTTCCCTCCAGCGGGTCAAAGACGATCAGCAGGATGCTGCGTTCGTTCTTGGGCAGCTTGGTGTTGGGTACCAGCTGCTTTTTGTCCACACGCACAGGCTTGTACGCCGGGCGCGCGTCCTCGGCCAGCGCGCCGGTCGGCGCCAGCAGCACGCACAGCAGCAGCGCGCACAGGCGGCGCGCGGTCAGTCGGTTTTTCATGGATTTTCCTCCTTGGCGGGCGCAGGCTTCTTAAAGATAAAGAGCTTGCTGAACGCGTAATTGGCAATGATAACAAGGATATTGGTCGGAATCTTGGCCAGCATCTGATGCAGGTGCAGCCGATCGACCAGCACGTACATGATCAGCGCCTCCAGACCGTAGGACACCGCGCGCATCAGCACAAACGAGCCAGCTTCGCGCAGGGTGTTCTTCGTGTCGGTTTTTGTGCTGAAAACAAAGTATTTGTTTGCGAAATAGGCAAACACCACCGCCGCTGCCCACGCGACGAACACATTGAGCTGATAATTCCAGTTGAATATCAGCATGCACAGGCCGTGCACCGCATAATTAAACGCGGTGGTCGCGCCGCCGATGATCAGGTACCGGATGCTCTCCGGCACGGCCATAAACTTGTCCACCATTCGACGAATAAACGACATGGATTCTTCCTCTGTTCCCGCATGAACATGCGATTATTGCGCATTGTCCGCCAAGCGATGTGCCCGCGGAGCCTTGATGAGTATACCACACAGCTTTTTTCTCTGTCAAAGCATGCTTCACGGTCGCGTTTTTTTGCATGTTCGCCGCGTGCGGCATGCACTTCAGACGCAATTCACAGTCCGCAATTGTCGCTTGCGCGCTGTTTGGCATGCAATAATTTCACGTTTTTATCACAAAAATCTGCTATCCAAAAGTGCAATCCAGGGTTGACATCCCTGCATGCTTGACGTATAATTTCATCATCTTTATTGTCAAGTGTGCGATGACAATTCCCATTTGCGGTTTTCGGTTATATATCCCTTGTTAGATGGTTGCCCGAAAGGGTTCCATAAATGGTCTCAGCCCCGGTAAGAAACGTAGCAAAAGTAGGAAGAGGAGGACGAACCATGAAGAAAACCCTTAGCATGCTGCTGGTGCTGGCGATGATGCTGTCGCTGGCCATCCCCGCGCTGGCCACCGCCCCCGCTGGCGACTACAAAATCGCCATCCTGACCGGCACCACCTCTCAGGGCGAGGAAGAGTTCCGCGCCGCTGAAGCCGAGCAGAAGAAGGACCCCACCCACATCATCACCGACACCTACCCGGACAACTTCATGTCCGAGCAGGAGACCACGGTTTCCAAGCTGCTGGCGTTTGCCGCCGATCCGGCTGTCAAGGCCATCGTGATGTGCCAGGCCGTTCCCGGCTGCGCGCCCGCGTTCGCCAAGATCCGTGAGATGGGCCGCGACGACATCCTGCTGATCGCCGGCACCCCGCAGGAAGACCCGTCGGTCATCTCCGCCGCCGCTGACATCGTGATGTATGCCAACGAAGTTGGCCAGGGCGACACCATCATGGAGACCTGCTCCAAGTGGGGCGTGGATGTGCTGATTCACTACTCCTTCCCGCGTCATATGGCGATGGAGCTGATCGTGGCCCGCCACGAGCTGCTCAAGAAGAACGCCGATGCGCTGGGCATCGAGCTGGTGGACGTCGTTGCTCCGGACCCGACCGCTGAAGCTGGCCTGTCCGCTTCCCAGCAGTTCATCCTGGAGGATGTCCCCGCCCAGATCGCCAAGTACGCTGGCAAGAAGGTTGCCTTCTTCACCACCAACTGCGGCATGCAGGTTCCGCTGCAGACCGCCGTGCTGGCCGCCGGTGACAGCGCCTACTATCCGCAGCCCTGCTGCCCGAGCCCGTACCATGGCTTCCCGTCCTCGCTGGCGCTGGAGCTGGATGTCTCCGCTGGCAACGAGGCCGCGCTGAAGGTCGTCGCTGCGAAGCTGGCCGAGTCCAATGCGCAGGGCCGTTTCTCCACCTGGGCTGCCCCGGTCGCGATGACCAGCATCGAAGTCGGCGTGGCGTATGCCAATGCCTTCATCGCTGGCACCATCACCGAGCGCAACAACCAGGCCGAGCTTGAGAAGCTGCTGACCACCGCCATCCCCGGCGCGCGCGTAGAGACCTACACCGACGCCAACGGCGCCAACTTCGCGAATTTCTACACCATTCTGCTTGCGCCGATCGATTTCAACGATTACCTGTAAGCAATACCCTATGACCGCCTGCTTGGCGGTCCGCGATACAAGGTGAAAGACGGCCCGTCTTTTTCGAAAAGGCGGGCCGACTTTTCCGTAAGGAGGGACTCTTTTGAGCGCAGAATTTGTGCTTGAGATGAAAAACATTACCAAACGTTATGGTGATAACACTGTGCTTTCGAATGTCACGGTGTCGGTGCGCCCCGGCGAAATCCACGCGCTGCTCGGAGAGAACGGCGCGGGCAAATCGACGCTGATGAATATATTGTTTGGCATGCCGGTCATTCACAGCACCGGTGGCTTTGAAGGCGAAGTAAAAATGGACGGCGAATCGGTCCATATCCTTTCGCCTTATGATGCGATGCACAAAGGCATCGGCATGGTGCATCAGGAATTTATGCTGTTGCCCGGCTTCACCATCACCGAAAACATCAAGCTGAATCGCGAGATCAGCCGCCCCAGCTTGGTCAGCCGCGTACTGGGCAAGAACCTGGAGACGCTGGATATGCCCGCGATGGCTGCCGATGCGCGCAAAGCGCTGGACTCGGTGGGCATGGGCATCGATGAGTTCACGCTGGTCAAGGGGTTGCCGGTTGGCTACATGCAGTTTGTCGAAATCGCACGCGAGATTGACAAGACCGGCATCAAGCTGATGGTGTTTGATGAGCCGACCGCCGTGCTCACCGAGAGCGAGGCCAAGCAGCTCATCTCCGTGATGAAAAAGATTGCCGAGAGCGGTATCGCCATCATCTTCATCACCCACCGCCTTGACGAGGTGATCGCCTCGGCCGACAGCATCACCATCCTGCGCGACGGCAAGCTGGCCGCCACGCGCAAGACCAGCGAAACCAACTTGGTCGAGCTGGCGGAGCTGATGATCGGCCGCAAAGGCGAATCCATGATCAGCACCCCTGCGCGCGAAAAGCAGCTCGACGCCAAGAAGCTGGCGCTGTCCATGAAAAATCTTTGGGTGGACATGGCCGGTGAGGAAGTCAAGGGCGTATCGCTGGACGTAATCGAAGGCGAGATCATGGGCATCGGCGGGTTGGCCGGTCAGGGCAAGGTCGGTATCCCCAATGGCATCATGGGCACGTATCCGGCAGTTGGCGAGGTTTCGTTCTTCGGCACGCCGATGCAGCTCAATGACGCCGACCACGCGCTGCGCGCCGGTCTGGCCATGGTATCGGAAGATCGCCGTGGCGTGGGCCTGCTGCTCGATCAGTCGATTGAGGACAACATCGCCTTTAACGCCATGCAGATCAAGGATAAATTCCTGCGGCTGGGTTTCAGAGACGGCGGCGCTGTGCGCAAAACCGCCAACGAGATGATCGAGAGTCTGGACATCCGCTGCACCTCCGCCGCGCAGCACACCGGCACACTGTCGGGCGGCAATCAGCAGAAGGTCTGCATCGCCCGCGCGCTGGTCATGGATCCCAAATTCCTGTTTGTTTCCGAGCCGACGCGCGGCATTGATATCGGCGCGAAAAAGCTGGTGCTAGAGACGCTGGTACAGCTCAACCGCGAGCACGGCCTGACCATTGTGATGGTATCATCGGAGCTGTTGGAGCTTCGCTCGATCTGCGACCGCATCGCCATTGTGTCCGAGGGCAAGGTTGTGGACGTTCTGCCGGTTGACGCGGCCGACGCCGACTTTGGCCTGGCGATGTCCGGCATCAAACCGCAGAAGGGAGGCGAAGTCGATGGCTAAAAACTCTGTTCGCCGCATTGTCGCCATTGTGCTCTGTCTGGTGGCTGTCGCGCTGATCGTCACCGGCATCTACGGCGCCAACCTAAGCCGTGGCGAGCGCGCGGAAGATGTGCTGACCGTCATGCGCACACGCTCATTGCTGGCCGCCAGCGGTGAGGGCGCGGTGGAATCCTTTGTGAATGCCGCCAAAAAGCAGGCCGCTGCGGACGCAAAAGCCGCGGGCAAGAGCTTGGCGGAACTCCGCGAGGCATCCGCCAAGGCCGAGGAGGAAGCCCGCGCCAATTCGTCAGCCTCGCTGATCGACTACGCGACGGTCGATACCAAGCCGCTGGACGACGCGCTGCTGATTCTGCGCAGCGCGATGAAAGACTACACGGAAGAAAAGCAGCTTGCGCAGGAGCTTTATAGCGCGCGTGTGGCCGGTCAGTTGGCCGCGATCGGCGCAGACCCGGAAGCAACCGCCATGCCCACCACGCCTGATGGTGTGCTCGTACTCGACGAAGCCACCGTACCCAGCGCGGAAGGCGGCGAGTCCGCCGGTATGGGTGATCTTGCGTTGACCACTGACGAACCGCAGATCGATCTGTCCGGCTTCCAGGATACCGACGAGATGAAGCGGTTGATGGGCATTGTCGATGAGAAGTTTATCGCGGTCGCCGATGCGCTCAAGGTAGTCTACCCCGTGCTGGATGACAGCGCCATCGCGCAATTTAAGCCGATGATTCTGGATCTGACGCATCAGGCGGGCGACACGTATGACAAAGAATATGACCGCTACAGCCAAAACGGCGGCGACGAAGCGCTGGGCAACGCCAAGATGCCCGCCACCATCGCCCGCTACGGCAGCGACCTGATCACCATTGGCATCGCACTGATCCTGCTGGCGCTGATGATCAACTTCTTCCCGCAGATCGTGCGTGTGGTGGGTCTGCCCTGTTTGATCATTTCCAGCTTCTTTATCCTGCTATGTGTGCTGGCCATTGTCTATGACCTGTCGATCACGCAGCTATTGTCCAACGCAATTGTCCGCATGGGCATGAACAGCGTCATGGTGCTGGCGATGGTGCCCGGCATCCAGTGCGGCATCAGCCTGAATCTGGGCTTGCCGGTGGGCATTATCGGCGGTCTGATTGGCGGCCTCATGTGTATCGAATATGGCTATACCGGTTGGGGCGGCTTCGCGTTCGCCCTTGCCATCGGTCTGGCCATTGCCACCATCTTGGGCTATTTGTACGGCCTGTTGCTGAACCGCCTGAAGGGCAACGAAATGTCGGTCACGACCTATGTCGGCTTCTCCATTGTGTCGCTGATGTGTATCGCGTGGCTGGTGCTGCCCTTTAAGTCGCTGGAACTCAAGTGGCCGCTGGGCAACGGCCTGCGCAACACCGTTAGCATGGGCACCACGTTTGCGCATGTGCTCGATGATTTCTGGTCTTTCCGCGTTGGCGGCATTACCGTCCCGACTGGCTTGCTGCTGTTCGTTGCGCTGATGTGCCTGCTGATGTGGCTGTTCACCAAGACCAAGACCGGTATCGCAATGCAAGCCGTGGGCAACAACCCGCGCTTTGCCGAGGCCACCGGCATCAACGTGGACAAGATGCGCATCATCGGCACCACGCTGTCAACCGTGCTCGGCGCGGTCGGCATCATCGTGTTCAGCCAGAGCTACGGCTTCATGCAGCTCTACACTGCCCCGCGCACGCTGGGCCTGATCGCCGCGTCGGCCATCCTGATCGGCGGCGCCAGCACCTCGCGCGCGCGCATCAGCCACGTCATCATCGGCACATTCCTGTTCCAGGGTGTGTTGACGCTGGGCATGCCGGTCGCCAACGCGCTGGTGCCCGGCTCCACCATTGCCGAGACCATCCGCATCTTGGTATCCAATGGTATCATTCTCTATGCGCTAACCAAGTCTGGGGGTGGCTCTCGTGCCTAAAAAGACTGATTTCAAAACCATTCTGCAAGAAAATGCCGTTACCATCATGATCGTGGTGCTATGCATCATTTGTTTCGCGTTGGCCGGGCAGTCAATGGCCTTCGTTTTGTCCGAGCTGGTCAGTCGCCTGACGCGCAACGCGTTTATCGTGCTGGCACTGATCATCCCCATCGTCGCGGGCATGGGCATCAACTTTGCCATCACCATTGGCGCGATGGCGGCACAGATCGCCATCCTATGGGTGCTGGAGTGGCAGATCCCCGGCACGCGCGGCTTTCTGGTCGCGGTGCTGATGACGCTGCCCATCGCCACGCTGTTCGGCTATCTGGTTGGCCAACTGCTCAACCGCATGAAGGGCCAGGAAATGATCGGTTCGCTGATCCTGGGCTACTTTGCCAACGGTTTGTATCAGTTGTTGTTCCTCTTCATCTTTGGCAATCTGATCCCCATGACCGCCAAGGGCCTGGTCATCAAGGGCTCGACCGGTATCGCCAACACGCTGGACATCAAACCGCTGAAGATGATGTACGCGCTGGACGGCCTGTGGCGGCTGAAGCTGGAATACGCGATCTATGTGTTCGCCGGCATCATGGTGCTGCTCGCGCTCTACCAGTTCCTCAGAAAGCGCATCACCATCAAACAGATGGCAATCCGCGCTGGCATACTGGTAGCGATCTGTGCGTTGATGCAGCTGCCCTCCATTAAGGTGTGGTTCTCCATGGGCACGGTGCCGATGATTACCTTCGCGGTGATCGGTCTGCTCTGCCTGTTCAATGTCGCGATCATGCGCACGCGCCTGGGGCAACAATTCCGCGCGGTTGGCCAGAGCGGCACGGTGGCCAACGCAGCGGGTATCAACGTCAACCGTACACGCCTGATCGCCATCATGATCTCCACCGTGCTGGCCGGTTTGGGTCAGTTGATCTTCGTACAGAACATGGGCTCGCTGCAAACCTATGGCGCGCACGAGCAAGTCGGCCTGTATGCGGGTGCGGCCATTCTGGTGGGCGGCGCTTCGATCGTGCGCGCCACCAACGCACAGGCGTTGCTGGGCTGTCTGCTGTTCCACCTGCTGTTCATTGTCTCCCCGCCCGCCGCCAAGAACGTGTTCGGCGACGCCGGTATCGGCGAGTACTTCCGCGTGTTCATCAGCTATGGTGTCATCGCGGTGGCGCTGGTGCTGCACTCCTGGCAGGGCAATAAATCCAAGGAATCCATGCTGCACGCGGCCGCTGATGCCGCCGCCAAAGCGGAAAAATAGTCCACATAAAAAGAGCGGCTGTGCGTAACAGCCGCTCTTTTATTATGCTTTTCGTTTCCTCCGCCGTACTGCCAGCACATATCCTGCCAGCATCAGTGCCGCCGCTACGCTGACCGCAATGCCTGCGTACAGCCCACGCGGGCGGAACGACAGCACAATCTCGGTCGCCTGCCCCTCGGGCACATAGATCGCCATCATGCCCATATTGGCCAGCCGAATGGTCGCCGGTTCGCCATTGACCGTCGCCGTCCACCCTTTGTCGTACTGCACGGTGAAGCCCACCAGCATGGGATGATCCAAGTCAATCTTCGCGGTCAATCCGGTCGGCGTCATGCGCACATCGTAGCAGCCGTATTTTTGCCGCTGTTTGGCAGCCTCCTGCCAGCTCAGTAGCGGCGTATCAGGCGGCACGGAGCTCATCACATCCCACAATCCCTTGTCCGCCCAGTGATGCTTCATGATCGCGTAGTTCAGCGCCAAGGTGCCAAAGTTCTGCTCATCGACATGCCACTCGTCCAGATCAAGGAACCCATCGTACCCAAAGCCAATGGGCAGCGCATACGGATTGTGATACACCGACACGTCGCCTTCCTGCCCTTGATAGACGAACCCCTCCGGCGCGCCGGGAAAGTTCTGCTCGTCGTAATTGTAGTACGTGGTAACGCCCAGCAGCGACCGGATCGCACCGTCCTTCGCGTCAGGCGGGATCACATCGGCGGTTTCCGGATGGCCGAACCCCGCCATGACGATAAACTCGTTCAGGTAGCCCGAGCGCAGGCTGTGAAATGCCGTGATCGACGGCTGGTTGATCAGCATGCCATAGTTTCGCAGCTTGCTGGGCGCATCGACACGGTGGTCGTACGCTGTGCCGGAAAAGGCTGGGCGGTCGTCCAGCAGCGTATGCTGCGCGTAATAATCCACTGCGGTGGGCAGCCCGGAAAATTCTCCGGCAGGCACCAGCGCGTCGTTGACCGCGATAAATGCGGCATAGTTGCCCACGATCGTGATGCCCAGCGCAATAAGCAGCACAACGTGACGGCCAACAAAGCGTCTGCGCGTGACCACAAACAGCGCCAGCAGATTGCCCCCCGCCAGCGCATAGGCCAGCCAGCGAAACGCGTTGCCGCCGTAGTCGGGGTAACGGCCATTGAGCGTCAGGCGCTCCCCCAGCTTCACCAGCAGCGTCACGCCGCTGCGCTCAAACCAAGCAAACAGCCTCGGATACGGGATAAACGGCACAGTGAGCAGCAGCGAAAGCACCGCGACGATACCGATCGCATGATTCATCCGTATCAGATCGCGGTCATTCTTCTCCTGCAAAGCCTCCATGCCCTGTGCGGTCGGGATGCACAGCATCAGCACCAGCGCATACCACCAGCGCGTGTAGAACACATTGCTGCCCAGCGTAAACATGCGGTTGGTAAACGGCCACAGCGAGATGAACACCAACACCGGAATAAGCAGCTTGATCCAACTCTTAGGTCGCGCCAGATACTGCCAGATCACCAGCGCGCAACCAAACAGCGGCAGAAACGCCGCGATTGCCGACCAGCTGGACGCGTCGCCGAAGAATGCGTGCACCACACTGCTTTCAATCGGCATCATCAGCGCGCGCAGACGCTCCAGCGTATTGGTGACCGAATAGGTTTCGTAGACCTTCAATTCCATGAAGCGGCCAATGCGCGAGATGCCCAGCATCGCCCATCCGGCGGGCATCAAAATCCATGCCGCCATCAGCGATCCCAACCCGCATTCGAACACAAGCTGCACCACGCGCCCAAACGAAAGTCGCTGCCGCCAATCGTGTGAGAACAGGCGAAACACGACATAGATCGCGACAAAAATCGCCGTACCCATGTAGAAGTAGTAATTGACCATCGCGTTCAGCGCGCAAGCCAGCGCCAGCACACCGGTGCCGCGGCGCTCGGAAAAAACTTCCTCTACCGCCCAGAGCAGCAGCGGAAACACGGCGACCACATCCATGAAGTGGTAAAACTGTGTGTTGATGATGCTATAGCCCGAGAACGCGTACAGTAGCGCACCCATTTGCGCCCAGCGCGCGTCCTTGACAAAGCGGCGCAGATACAGGCAGGCGGTCATGGCAGCCACGGCATGCTTGAGCACCGCCATCACCGAGATGCCATATGGGATCGCGGCCTCAGGCAGCGGCAATAGCAGCCACACAAATGGGCTGCCAATCGTGTAGAAAGAATACGCGCCAAAGAAATTCTCGCCCAGGAAGGTGTTCCAGTCCCAATAGGGCACGCCGGATGCCAGCATGCGCTTGGTTTCTATGATGAAGGGAATCTGTTGTTCCATAAAATCGCCGCGCGTGACCATGCGTCCGCCAAAGCGGAAGATTGCGGGCGCCAGCGCCAGTATTGCCAGTCCAATCGCGACAAAAAACACTTGCCAGCAGGCCTTGCGCGTAGATATAGTGGATGTGCGAAATTGCATTGGAGGAACTCCTCAAGTGATATTGGATAGTATATTCATTGTATCGAGCGCCACGCAGGCTGTCAACCCTTGCGAACCGGCAGAAAAGGCTCAATTTCCGTCAGAAATGCCCGGGCGCTGTGCGGCAGCGGCAGATCGGCATGGCGCACCAGCGCGATGGCGCGCGGCGGCGCGGGCGGCGTGAGCTCCAGCTTGCGCAATTGGCCTGACGCAAGCTGCGGCGCGATAAATTCCTCCACCACCGATGCCACGCCCAATCCGCTGATCGCAAACTCGGCCAGCAGGTCCAGACTGCCCAGCTCAATCTCCGGCGCTAGCCGGATGCCATGCGCCTCGGCGGCGGCGTTGATCGCCCGCCGAGTCGCGCTGGCGTTCTCCAGCATGATCAGCGGCAGATCCGCCAGCCGCGCCCACGCGCAAACGCCGCCCAATTCGGGAAACGCCGTCGGACTATACACAAAGCAATCATGCACGTGCGCAATCTCTTGGGTCACAAACCGCGCGGGCAGCGACATCGGCAAATTGATCAGTCCCAGATCCGCCTCGCCACGCTTGAGCAACTCCATGGTTTCGCTGGACGTGCGGTTGGTCACCTGAATGTCGATCCCCGGGTGCGCGCGGTGAAAGCGCTCCAAGTGCTTGAGCAGCCAGTGCTTGCACAGCGTGTCGCTGGCACCGATGCGCAGCTTGCCGCTGGTTAGTTGCCGCTGCCCCTCCAACTGGCTCTGCGCGGTGGCAAGCAGCCCCAGCGCCTGATCAACATACCGGTACAACGCTTCTCCCTCCGGTGTCAGCGTGGCGCCCTTGGGATTGCGCATGAAGAGTTGTGATCCTGTGCGTCGCTCCAACTGCCGGATGATTTGGCTGACCGCGGGCTGACTGACCGACAGCGCCTGCGCCGCCTGCGATATGCTGCCGCAGCGCCCCACCGCATGAAAGGTTCGATACCACTCCAGATCAATATCCATACGCGTCTCCATAACAAAAACTTATTTGAGATATAAATATTATTCATTTGACTTATGATTGCACTGGCATTATACTAAGCGGGCTGGCCAAAAGCAAGCAAATCATCCTCGTATCTATCGCAGCGCTCAACGATGAAAGGAATGGTGCTTTTATGCGTACTACCGGCGTCGTCTCTCGCGGCATTTTGACTCCGATCTTCAAAGAAGGCGACGATCTGGTCACGATGGTCTGCGATTGCGTGTGCAATTCCGCCAAGACCGACAGTTACGCGCTGAACCATGGCGATATTATCGGCATCACCGAGGCGGTGGTGGGTCGCACACAGGGCAACTATGCCACCTGCGAGCAGATTGCCGCCGACCTGAAAGCCAAATTTGGCGGCGAGGAACTGGGCATTGTGTTCCCCATCCTCTCGCGCAATCGCTTCTCTGTGCTGCTCAAGGCCATCGCCATGTCCACCAAGAAGCTCTATGTGCAGCTTTCCTATCCCGGCGATGAGGTGGGCAACGAGCTGGTATCCATCGACTTGGTGGATCAGAAGGGCGTCAACCCCTATTCCGACAGTTTTGATGTGGCGAATTTCCGCCGTGTGTTCGGTCACGACACCGTGCATCCCTTCACCGGCATCGACTATATCGACTACTATCAAGGCATCGCCGACAATATCGAGCTGGTTTTCTCCAACGATCCGCGCACAATCCTGCGTTATACCCAGAATGTGTTGGTGTGCGATATCCACAGCCGCAAGCGCACGCAGCGCCTGATCAAATCCGCCAACCCCAGCGCCAATGTGCTGCGCATGGACGATATCCTGATCACCAGTGTGGACGGTAGCGGCCACAGCGAGTTTGGCCTGTTGGGCAGCAACAAAGCCACCGAGGACAAGGTCAAGCTGTTCCCGCGCGACACACAGGCCACAGTGGACGCGGTAGCCGCCGAGATGCTGCGGCGCACCGGCAAGCGCATCGAGGTGCTGGTATATGGCGACGGCTGCTTCAAAGACCCGATCGGTGGCATTTGGGAACTGGCCGATCCGGTGGTGTGTCCCGCGCACACGCCCGGCCTCTCCGGCACGCCCAACGAGCTGAAGATCAAGTACGTGGCCGACAATGAGTTTGCCAACCTAAGCGGCAAGGCGCTGGCCGACGCGCTCAAGGACCGCATCAAGCAGAAAGAACAGTCGCTGGTGGGCAAGATGACTGCTGAGGGCACCACGCCGCGTCAGATCACCGATCTGGTGGGCAGCCTGTGCGATTTGACCAGCGGTTCGGGCGACCGTGGCACGCCGGTCGTGCTGGTGCAAAATTACTTCAAAAACTACGCCAGCGAGGAGTAACAACCAAAGATATCAAAAAAGCCGCCGAGCAATCGGCGGCTTTCAGCTTGTCAAAAACTTTGCGTGTCAATCAAAATGTCGGTGCAGGTCATCCACGCCGTCCGGCCGCGCGACATACACAATGTACTCGCCTAACTCGTCCGGGCTATTCAGCAGGGTGAACAGCGCATCGGCATCCATGTCCTCTACCGGAGGCGGGTCCTCGCCCGCATAGTAGCGCGCGTTAAGCTCCATGCCCAGCAGCCGCACTTTCTCCTTTAGCGCGGCATCACACGTCAGACTCTCCGCGCGGCCGGAAATGCCGCTGTTGGCGGTGGCGTCAAAGTGCGCGCGGTCGTATGCCGGATAGTCCAGCAGATTGGGATCGGTCAGTCCCTGCGCCTTGGCCCAGGCAGCGACATCCACACGCTCGGCGCGATAGTCCATTTTCGTGCCTTGTATGGTCAGCACGCCATAGCTATGCGGGTAGACCGTCATCGCGCCACCGGCGATATCCACCAAGCCGTCCACCTCGGCAATGTCCTGCGCGTGCATGTGCCCACTCATATTCAGCCGAATGCCCGCGCGATGCATCATCTCGGCCACCTCACGATTATTCGCCATCGCATAGCCGGAGCGCAGCGCCATGTTGTGCACAAACAGATTGTGATGCGTGAAGGTGATCATCTCGCGACCGGCCTCGCGGGCGCGCTGGGCAAACCGCTCGGTCCACTGCACAGCGGCATAGCTCATATGCCCGGCGGCGTTGGGCGACCCATCCGCCAAGTTGGTTGCATGCAGCGTAGAGTCGATCATCATCAGCCACGGCCCTTTTTCGGCGCGCACCACATAATCCAGCGTACCGCTGCGCTGATAATCGGCCTTCGTCAGCCCGCAATCCGCGTAGATATCGGCAAACTGTGTCGGTGTGCAGTACTCCGCCGGTTCAAGGTGATCGCCGACATATGCGGTCGCGTTTGGGTTATTCAGATCATGATTGCCGGGAATCACGTATACTTTGGTCACCGATGGATCGAGCGCAGACAGCTTCTTGGCCAAATCCTCGTGGCTGAACAGCTCCCCGTTGAGCGTCAGGTCACCGGTCAGGATCAGCGCATCCGGTTTAGCCTGCCGGACAGTGTCGATAAACGCGTCCAGCAACTGCTCACCGTAGCGAACCTCTTTGCCATCGCGCACACGGCAGACCGCGTCAAAAGCAGTGCCGGGGGTATACAGCCTTGGCGACAGGTAGTGCAGATCACTGGCGATAAAGTACGTGACAGTATCGGCTGGGGCGACTGGCGCGGCCATATGCGCGCGCGGCAAAAAAAGCATGAGACTGGCAAGCGCAATGGCGGCAACTGTGCGGAACATGTTTTTGTCTACCTTTCCAGTTGATGGGAGTTCCTGCGCACAGGATACCACAAAACCAGGAAAAATGCTCCTATGCCGTGTTCTTGATGCGACGCTGCTTTTCGCTTTGGGCAATATTGCGCGGTATTGCCTTAGTAGATGAGGTGGAACACTGTCTGCTGACCCGCCAAATAGCGCGCTTGTTCCCCATCAAACAGGATTTCTGTTTCCAGACAGGTCATCAGATCCTGCCCTTCCCACTCCGGAATGGCGCAGGTGTTGTTCAGCTCCAGCGCGTGGGCGGTATTTGGCAGCAGCGGATACTCCCCGGCTGGGCTGGCCGCCTGATTGCTGAAGCGACCCACGCAGGTGCCCGCCGCATGCGGATGGAAGCCGATCGGGTGGCAATACACGCAGGAGCGCAGACCCTCGGCACTAGCCTGTGCCAGCGCCTCGCGCAAAATATCATTGCCGTTGCGCCCCGCCTGATACGCTGTGCGCACAATTTCTTGCAGACGGTTGGCTTGCGCCAGCGCATGCCGCAGCCCTTCCGGCGCGTCAGTTTCCCCCTCGCGCAGCACATAGGCCAGCTCCTGCGTGTCGGTGCACAGGTTCATATAGCGCACGCCAAAGTCGCAGTGCACCACGTCCCCCGGCTGGATCACCAACTCCTCGTTGTGCATGCCGGGCAAGCCCTGCCGGAAGATCGCCACGGAGCAATCGAATGTCGGCGGCAGTCCCAGCTCGACCGCACGCTGCATCATATAGAAACGCACGTCCTCATTGGTGGTCACATACGGCGTGATCACGCGGCTGGAAAACGCCTCATCCACAATGGCGTGCGCGATCTGCACCGCGGCGGCGTACAGCCGCTGCTCAGCAGGCAGGCGGGTTTCCAGCACGCGCACCGCCACCGGCGCGGCACTGACCAGCTTCTTCATCCAGCGCTCGCCCAGCGCGCTTTCCATGGCCACGTAATCGCCGTGGCGCAAACCATTGGCAACCGGCTGGGTATCGTCCAGCGAAATGCCGATATTTTTCGGCTGACAGCGTTCCAACTGCTCGCGCAGGCACTCCCACTGCGTGTTGGTGGGCTTCTTGAACTGGATGCCCTTCCACTCGGTGGTGTAGACGCCGTACCAGGGGTTGATATACAGGTGCTCCACCCCGGCTGGCATGGACAGGCTCATGCGCTCCACCGTGCCATCAGGCCGAAGCGCAAATGCCAACAGCATCTTGCCCCGGGGTTCCATCAGCGTAGCGGGCAGCAGTGCGGCGGTCAGCGGGTCCTCATTGTTCTCGGCGGTAATCGCCAGCCAGAAGTCGATGCCCGCATCCGCCATGGCCTTGGGCAGCACGACCTCCAATCGCTGTTTGAGCAGCTCATCTTTCAGCCGCATCTGCTCGCGCAGCGGCAATACCTTGCGTTGCCATTGCGACAGGTCGCTGGCGTTCTGGCGCAGATGCGTGGCGTTCGATGTGTTTCGCATGATGTTAGCCTCCTTCGTTGCCACAGGTGCAGGCTGTGTAATGGCCCTCGGCCACTTGCGTAAGTGCATAGGTTTTTTCCGCGCACGCGGGCTGGGCATAGGGGCAGCGGCCGCGAAACTTGCAGCCGATCGGCGATACGTTGATCGGATTGGGCACATCGCCCTGAAGCCGAATGCGCTGGCGCTGTGACTCCAGAATGGGATCGGGCACCTGGATAGCCGACAGCAGCGACCGGGTATACGGATGCTGCGGCGCATCGTACAGCCGGTGCGACGGCGCAATCTCGACGATCTCACCCAGATACATCACCGCCACTCGGTTGGAGATATACTTGACCATTGCCAGGTCGTGCGAAATAAACAGATAGGTCAGGCCCAACCGCTGCTGCAAATCGGCGAGCAGCGTGACAATCTGCGCCTGTATGGACACGTCCAGCGCGGAAGTCGGCTCGTCGCAGATGATAAAGCGCGGATTCAGCGCCAGCGCGCGCGCCACGCCGATGCGCTGACGCTGGCCGCCGGAGAACTCATGTGGGAAGCGGTTGGCGTGCTCAGGGCTCAAGCCGACGATGGACAACAGCTCGTCCACACGCTGCGTGCGTGTGTTTGCGTCACCCATTCTGTGCGCCTTCATGCCCTCGCCGATGATCTCGCGCACCGTCATGCGCGGGTCCAGCGACGAATACGGGTCCTGAAAGATCATCTGCGAGTCCTTCAAATACGCCATGCGCTGCTTGCCGGACAGGGCGAAAACGTCATGGTTCTCGAACAACACGCGACCGGAGGCGGGCGGATACATGCCCTTGACCGCGCGACCCAGCGTGGTCTTGCCGCAGCCGGACTCGCCCACCAGTCCCACCGTTTCGCCCTGCGCGATGTCCAGCGACACGTGGCTGACGGCGTGCAGCGTCTGCTTGGCGTTCAAACGGAAGTCAATGCAGAGGTCCTGAATACTGATCAGCGGGGTTTTTGGCATGCGCGCGCCTCCTTTCGCTGTTCAAAGGCTGTCCGCAGCTCCCCGGCGCGGGGATCGAGCAGCCAGCAGGCCGCACGATGTGTGTCGGAAAGCTGCGTTTGCGGCGGCTTCTTGGTGTGGCAAATCGCCATGCAGTGCGCACAACGCGGCGAGAACGGACAGCCCGCTGGCATATGATGCAGGTTGGGTGGTGTACCCGGGATGGCGACCAGCGAATCATTCTGTGCCATATCCAGGCGTGGCGCGGCTTCCAGCAGACCCAGTGTGTACGGATGGCTGGGCTGGTAGAATATCTCGTGGCTGGTGCCGGTTTCCATGAATGCGCCGCCATACATCACGCCAATGCGATGCGCGCAGGCGGCCACCATGCCCAGATCGTGGGTAATCAGCACCACCGAAGTATCCAGCTCGCGCTGCAAATCCATCAGCAGCGACAGGATTTCCGCCTTGATGGTGACATCCAGCGCGGTGGTTGGCTCGTCGGCGATGATCAGCTTGGGCTGGCAACTGAGCGCCATGGCGATCATCACACGCTGGCGCATGCCGCCACTGCACTGAAAGATGTATTGATCCAGCCATTTTTCAGGATTCGGAATCTTCACCATCTGGAGCAGCTCCAGTGCGCGTTCACGCTCATGATGCGGCGCGACGCCATGCTCGCGCAGCATCTCGGTGATCTGCTGGCCGATCTTCATGGTCGGGTTCAGCGCGGTCATCGCGTCCTGAAAAATCACGCTGATCTGCTTGCCGCGCACTTTTTCCAGTTGCTCTTCCGGCATGCTCAGCAAATCCTGTCCGCCAAAGAAGGCCTGGCCTCCCGTGATTTCCGACGGCGGCGAGGGCAGCAATTTCAACAGCGATTGCGTCAGCACGCTCTTGCCGCTGCCCGATTCGCCCACGATGGCCATCACCTCGTGCGGATGCACATGAAACGACGCGTCGCGGATGGCGGTGATCACTCCGGCATGCGTATGAAACCGCACGCCGACGTTTTGTACGTCGAGCAGCCTTTCCCCAGCGTCGGCTGTCTGTGGTGTTTGTTTCTCTTTGCTCATGCGGTCACTTCCTCAATTTCGGGTCCAGCGCGTCGCGCAGGGAATCGCCCACCAATTGGATGCACAGCATGGTCAGCGCCAGCAGGCCGGAGGACACGATCAGCTGCAAGGGGCGAGTGAAGCGAATCTCCATGCCGGAGCGGATGAGCGTGCCCCAACTTACCGCTGTGGAGCCCATGCCGATGAAGCTGAGAAACGCCTCGGAAAACATGGCCTGCGGAATGGCCAGCGTAAAGGACACAATGATCACGCCCAGCGTATTGGGGATCAAGTGGCGCAGCATGATGCTGGCCGGGGACACGCCCATATAGCGCGCGGCGGTCACGTAGTCTTCTTTTTTCAGCTGCAATATCTGGCCGCGCGTCAAGCGCGCGGTGTTCATCCAGCCAGTCACGACCAGCGCGAAGATGATGGTGCCCTCGCTGGGCCCCACCACCATGCGGATGCACAGTACGATGATCAGGTATGGGATGGAGATCAGCACATCGACGCCGCGCATGATCAGGTTTTCCACCCACCCGCCATAGAACGCGGCCACCGCGCCAACCAACACGCCAATCAGTGCCTGGAGAATCGCGGCCACAAAGCCCACGGTAAAGGACACCTGTCCGCCCTTCCATACCTTGGTGAATACGTCGTGCCCCAGCTTGTCGGCCCCCAGCCAGTGCTGCGCCGAAGGCTTGGCGTTGATGGAGTCCTCCATGACGCCGGTGATGGGCTTACCGATAGTTGGCGGGATTAAGAAGCAACCCAGCACGATCAGGATCAGCAGGATGCTAAAGAATACCGCCGACTTGGAGCGCGTAAAACGCCGGAACACGTCGCCCCAATACGACACATGCGGCATGGCGTTCAGGCTTGCCGTCTCATCCGGGCCGCTGGGGACGAACAGGACATCCTCGTCCAGGCTGTTTCCCCGGTTCAGG
The DNA here is from genome assembly GCA_031552735.1 of Eubacteriales bacterium. Taxonomy (GTDB): domain Bacteria; phylum Bacillota; class Clostridia; order Christensenellales; family Aristaeellaceae; genus JAVBUY01. The sequence continues at coordinate 20,225 of JAVBMF010000004.1, read as the reverse complement.
TTCTCCATTTTCGCTCCCCCTTTCTACTGTTTCAGCCGGATGCGCGGATCGATCATGCCATAGAGGATATCGACCAGCAGATTGCACAGCACCAAAAATGTGCCAAACAGCACGGTCAATCCCATCACCAGCCCATAGTCGCGGTTGCTGATGGATTCCACATAGTAGCTGCCCAGCCCTTTGATGTTGAAGATGTTCTCCACCACAAAGGTGCCGGTGAGCAGCGTGGCGGTCAGCGGGCCGAGCACTGTCACCACCGGCAACAATGCATTGCGCAACTGATGGCGCAGCACGATGTGCCGCTTTTTCAAACCCTTGGCTTTGGCGGTCTTGATGAAGTCTGCGGTTTCCAGCTCAATGATGCTGGTGCGCGTCAAACGCGCAATGGTGGCAATGGTACCCAGCGACAGGCACAGCGTAGGCAGCAGCATCTCAATCGGCGTAGAAAAGCCGGTGGTGGGCAGCCAGCCCAGCATGTTGCCGAACACGGTCACCAGCAGCGTGGCCACCACAAACGACGGCACCGACACGCCAATCAGCGAAATCGCGATGGTCAGCTTGTCCCAGAACTTATTGCGATTCAAGCCAGCCACCGCGCCCAGCGCGACGCCGACCGGCAGCGAAAACAGCAGCGCGCACAGCCCCAGCTTCATGGATTGAGGCAGGCCGTTGCCGGTGGCGGGGTCAAAGATCATGGTTGCGATCTTGCGCCCCGGATAGGCAATGGATTCGCCCAAATCCAGATGCAACAAATTGCGCAGATAAAAAATATATTGCTGCCACAAAGGCTTGTCCAGCCCGTATTGCGCCATGAGTTTGGCGCGGGCGGTGGCGCTGATTTTCGGATCAGCAAACAGGCCGTTGGGGATCAATTTCAACAGAAAGAAAGTGATCGTCACCAAAATAAAGATTGTGATGAGTGCGGTGATTACCTTTTTGAGTGTGTATTTGAGCATCGGCATGCTCCTTTCCGATGGTCATCGGGTACATAGGGGGGAAATATGCCTATGCCCCCACGGACGCGTCCGCGTCCGTGGGGGCCATGATGCATACAACAGGAGAGGATGCGTTACTTCACGATCTTCGCGTGCGCGAAATCATAGAGCGAGTTGAAGTTGCGCATGGTGAAGCCCTCTACCCGGTCGGAAACCAACGCGGCCGTGCCAGCGTTGGACAGGGTGATGATCTGGCCCTGACGCATCAGCAGCTCTTCGGCCTCAATGATCTTCTGCGCGCGCGCGTCTGCATCATCGGCATTAGCGATGAAAGTCAACAGCTCGCAGAACTTGGCATGACCTTCCGGATCAGACTGCGGCCAGCCGGTGGCGAACAGGTCGTCCGTCCACACTTGCAGATAGTCCAGCGCGTCGTCGGTGCTGGCGCCCCAGCCCATGTACAGCAGGTCATAGTCGCCGGAGATGATGCGCGAATCGCGCACGTTGAACTCCACCGGCTCCACCGTGACCGAGATGCCCAGACCCTGCTCCAGCGCGTTCTTCAGGTATTCGCAGATCGCGACCGGGTCGGCACTGGAGGCGCAGACCAACGTCAGCTTGGGCAGATCGGTGGCGCTGGCGTAGCCCAGCTCCTTGAGGGCGGCGTCCAGATAGGTCTTGGCGGCACCCACATTCTTGGTCACCGGCGCGACATCCACATACTTGTCGCCACGCAGCTCGCCAACGGTCTGACGCGCGGCGTTGTTGCTGTTGACGCTGCCGGGGATGCAATAGCCGGTGGCGCGACGCGCCGGGTCAACCACGATGTTGGTGAACAGCGCTTCGCGATTGATGGCGTTATTCATCGCGGCCAGGAAGTTGCGGTTGCCCAGCATCTTGCTGGACGTCTCGTCCACCAGCGCGCCTTCGGCATTGCGGCGGTAGGAGTTGACCAGCAGGTACGACCAGCTGGTGCCTTCCACGGCCAGCACCTGATCGGGCATGGTGGTCAGGTATTCGCTGGGCGCGCGCGCCACGTCGATCTTGCCTTCCTTGAACATGTTGACGCGCGGCTCGTCACCCTTGACGATGATCAACTCGACCTTGTCCAGCGCGATATTGGCGGCATTCCAATAGTTGGGGTTCTTCTCGAGCACCACTTTTTCGTTGTACGCCCACTCGGCGATAACGAACGGGCCGTTGCTGGCGATGGCTTCCTTCGAGGAGCCATAGGTGGTGCCATACTTTTCGTACAGGTCGCGCTTGAGCGGCGCCCACGCGGTGCAGCAGAAGGTGCTGACATACCAGGGGCGGGGCGATTGCAGCGTGACCACCAGCGTGTGGTCGTCCTGGGCAACGACGCCCAGCTTCTCCTGCGCCATCGCGCGGATCGCATCGGCATCGCTGCCGCCCTCGATGGCGGCGATCAGCTCGTCATAGCCCAGCACGCCCTGGAACAGAACGTACACTTTGGCGCACTCGGGGCGGGTGAAGATCTCCTGATAGCTCCACACCAGATCCGACGCCACGATCGGCGTACCGTCGCTCCACGCGGCGTTCTCGCGCAGCTTGAAGGTCCAGACAATGTTGTCCTCGGTGGTGTAGCTTTCCGCTAGGCCGGGCAGGGTTTCGCCCATCTGCTCGCGCAGCAGCGGCTCACTGATGCCCTCGCCCACCGCGCAGGTAAAGGCAGCGGTATTCTGCTGGGGGTCAACGGTCTCAATGTCCTGCTCCAGACCGATGCGCAGCACCTGTTCGGGTTCAGCGGCGACAGGCAGCGCAAGCCCAACTGCCATCAGCAGGCACAGCGCCAGGGCGGTCCACTTTTGGGTTCTGTTCATACCGGTTCCTCCTACCATACTTCCTTATTTATTGTTCTGCGCACGCCTACTTCGACCGAGCGGCATAGGCGGCGAGATCAATGACACATGGAGCCTGATCCGTAAGTTCTTCCCAGCACTGGCCGCAAACCAATACACGTCCGCTGGTGAATCCATAGAGTCCGGTGATATAGGCGGCAAAGTCCAGCCGCTCGGACGCCGGTGGAATCGTGGTGATGGCGGTGGGTACCACCTGCCAGTGGGCGATCAAAGAGAGCAGCAGCCGCTCATACACCGGGCGGCGCGCGATGGCAATCAGCGGCGCGTTCGGGTACAGCGATGCGATGCGCCGCACATTGTCGCCATCGGTGGTCAGCACCATCAGCGCAGCCAGTTCCTGATTGAGCAGCGGCGCGATTTCACGCTGCACCGTGCTTACAGACGAAAGTCGCGTCGGCACCACCGCGCGGGACATGTCGAACCGTTCCGGCGCGCTGACGATGCCATCCACCGCTTGCCCGGTCCAGCCCAGCGCGTCGGCTTCCAGCCATACAAAGACGCCCTGTGCGCGCCAAGCATCCACAGCGGGCAGCAAATCCTGCCGCCAGTCCGTCAGCAGTACCCCGCGCAGGGGCAACCTCGCCAGCCGGTCAGCATCCGCCGCGCATGTCACACGCGCGCACAGCGCGGGCGTCGATACCTCCGTGGGCATCACATCCGCGCACTCCGCCGGAAAAAGGAAGAAATCCGCGTGGTGTTCGCACGCAAAGCGCCAGCTCTCCGCCAGACAATCCGTCGCTCCCTCCAGCATCAAACCAACCGGGTGGTTCATCGCGCGAAACACCTCGCGCGCTACCGCAAATATCTCGGCGCACAAGGTCGTGCCATCGCCGTACGATGCACACGCCACATGCAGACCCCGATGCACCAATGCGCTCATTTCATCCGTAGAAATTGGTTGCGCAAAGCGCACCACACCGCGTATCGACTGCCAATCCGCCATGCGCTTCTCTCCCTATGCGTTCATAGGATTCAATGTATTGACACAGTATAATCACATTCTAGCATTGATGTCAATCGAAAAACACACTTTTTTGCAAAATAGTTTACTTATTCCATGGATTACGAAAATTTTGTTCATTATTCGCCCGGGTATGCAAACCATCAGACAGGGGGAAATGTGGGCAAAACCACAGATTTTTGCAAAAAGAAGCCCCCCGTCGCCATGATACATCCGCGACGGAGGGCTTTGCCGGATTGCTCAACGCGCAGCCGTTTTGCGTCAATCAGTTTCTTTGGGTCGCAAGCGCGGCATGACGACCATGCACAGCAAAAACCACAGCGCTGAATACTCCGCGCAGATATGGCCGCGAACATGATGCTTTTTTGTGCGATAATCCCATACCCGATGGTCGCGGTTGAATATCTCTCCGCTGGCCAGTTCAATCCCGGTGATCGCTGCGGCACCGGCCGCCGCCCGAATCGGCAAAGCGACATGCGACAGGCTTTCACTCAACCGCCACAGCGCGCACAGGCTCGCGCCGCCTGCCAGCGCCATGGAGGGATGTGTGCGCCCGCGCCACAGCAGCTCCAGACAAGGATACCCCACCGCGCCAATTGCAAAGCACCGCATCAGCTCATTCTTTTTCAAACGCACGCACCTCATGGGTAGTATGGATCGGATCGTCACGTTTACTCGCTTGCACGACAAACGCGCACTCGCAAAATGAGCGCGCGTTTCAAAAGGGAAGAAGGTGCAATGTCCAAGGCTTTTTCGCCAGATCACGGATCTGGAACGCGGCGTACTGGTGTGGCGAACGACGCCAACATGGTGGAAAGGCCGCCGGGAATTGTACTTGCGGCGTTTTGAAACACGCCTTAGTCTACAACCGCGTCTTGCGCGCGCAGATTGTCGCGCAGCAGTTGCGCGTCCACATGCGTGGCGTCGCCATCGCCCTGCGCGGCCAGCGCAGCCGCACAGCCCGCCGCGTGACCCAGCGCCAGACAAATCGGGCTGACGCGCGTGCTGGCATGGGCTTCAAACTCGGTGGAAATGTTGCGCCCCGCCGCCAACACGTTGGGCAGCGTGTCATTGATCAGGCAGCGGTACGGAATGGTATAGTACGCACCGTCGGCCAAAAATTGGCTGTCCGTAACCTCCCCATCCGGCGAATGCACATCAATGGGGTATCCGCTGGCGGCGATACCGTCGGCAAATTTCGTGGCGTTGAGAATATCGCGCGCGGTCAGGCGGTAGATGCCCTTCATGCGCCGCGAGGAACGCACACCAATGCGCGGACCGGTAGTAAGCAGCCGTGCGTGCGCGAAACCGGGAATACGCTTGCGCAGGAAGGCACACAGTTCCCATGCCTGGCGCCGGCCTTCCAGCTCCGCGCGCGTCAGCGAGAACGGATCTACCGGGTTCTCACCGTTGACCCGCGTCATGTTGACGATGACCTCGCCCGGTGTGTTGGTTTCAAAGAACAGCACGATGTCGCGGTCAAAGGTCAATTCGCCGCTGGACATGCCCTGCTTCATGGCATCCATGAAGCCGGAGCAGCTCAGACGGCTGGCAAAGTGCTGGCGTCCAGCCTTGGGCTGCAAAACCGGGAACAGCGCAATGTCGGTATCCATCAGCGCACGGACGGCAGCAATGTCCACGTCGCACATCTTCATATTCGTGGTCATTGGCTGGTCTTTGCCGTCCGCATCGCGCCCCTTTTCGTATGGAATATCGGCCAGCGCGATCAAGTCGGCGTCACCGCTCGCGTCAATAAAGCACTTGGCGGCGAATGTCAGTTGCTGCCCACAGCAGGCAGCCGTCACGCTGCGCAGACGACCATTCGCCTTGTCGGCGGCAATCACCATCGCATGGAACAGAATCTCCGCCCCGGCCTCGGTCACCATCAGCTCCAGCTCGCGCTTGAGTCCCTCCGCGTCAAATGGCGTTACGGTATACGTATAGCCGGTAGAATCCGGCGTGTGGCTGGGCGACAACCCTTTCGCCGCCAGGCGCGCAATCAGCTCTTCGCCCAAGCCGCGCACCACCTGCTTTTCCCCCGCGTGGAAGGTCATCATCGGGCCGGTGCCGCTGGCGGTCAGGCTGCCGCCCAAATAGCCTTCCTCTTCAATCAGCAGCACCTTTTGTCCACTCCGCGCTGCGGCGGTGGCCGCCATACTGCCCGCCACGCCGCCGCCCACAACGATCACATCATATTCGCGCATGGTTCTACCTCCCTAGCCTTTCAGTCCCGAATTGACCATTGCGTCGGTTACTTTTTCCTGGAAGAACAGATACACCAGCATGATCGGCAGCACCGACAGCGTCGTCGCCGCCAATTGCAGATGCCACTGTGGCGCGCCATATGCATCGTTGAAGTTGTTCAGCGACAGTGGCAGCGTAAAGTTATCCAAGTTGCTGATGAATACCAACGGTTCCAGATAGGTATTCCACACCGCCAGAAACGCCAGGATAGCCGCCGAGCTGAAAACAGGCATCGCGAGCGGGAACATGATGTGCCAGAAGGTGCCCGCTGGACTCAAGCCGTCAATGCGCGCCGCTTCTTCCAGTTCCTTGGGCATGGTGACGTAAAACTGGCGGAACATGAACGATGAAAACGCGCCCTGCGCGCCAAACACCGCCAGCATACCCAGCGGCCACAGGCTATCGAGCCAGCCGATGTCGCGCATTTGGAAATACAGCGGCACAATCGTCACTTCGATGGGCATCATCAGCGCGGTCAACAGCAGTACGAAGAGGATATTGCGCCCCGGAAAGCGCAGCCGCGCAAAGCCATACCCGGACAGCGACGCCACCATCACATTGCCCGCCGTGCCCAGCACCGCCAGCAGGATGGTGTTCATATAGTGCCGTCCAAAGGGCTGCACCTGAAAGATTTCGACATAGTTTTGCCACGCCCACGCCTTGGGCAGCAGCGCCGGTGGGCCAAATATCTGGCTGGCGCTGTTCAGCGAATTGACCACCATCCACCAAAAGGGGTACAGGAACAGTGCGCAGCAGGCGATCAACCCCAGAATGGATAGCGCCCGCGAGGTGATCTTCGCTCCCCTGCTCTGCACCGGCGTGCCTGCCGCCCGCATCACAATCTCACGATTCATGGAACGACACCTTCTTTCGCAGGCTCCATTGCAGCACAGTCAACGCTAGCACAATGGCGAACAGCACCACCGAAATAGCCGAGGCGTAACCGGTATTAAAACTCTTGAACGCCTGATGATAGATGTAATACACCACCACCATGGTCGAACCCTGCGGCCCGCCGTCGGTCATCAAACGGATGGTATCAAACACGCGCATCGCACCGATCACCGTCACCACCGATACCATCAGCACCGTCGGCATCAATAGCGGCAGCTTGATCTTCCAGAACAGCTTGAAGTTATTGGCGCCATCCATGCGCGCCGCCTCGATCAGCTCGCCGGGCATATTCATCACCGCGCCGAAGAAAATCAGCACGTTCATGCCCAGATTTTTCAGCACGCGGTTAAACACCACCGCGAACATTGCCCAGCCCGGTTCTTTGAGCCAGTTTGGGCCCTGAATGCCGATCAGCGACAGGAACCAGTTGACCGGCCCGGCGGTGCCGCCTTGCAAAAGATACTTCCACACGATGGCCCACGCCACGCCGGACGTCACCACCGGCAATATAATGATGGTTCGGATCAGACGCGATCCAAACCCTTTATTCCCCAGATACAGCGCGATCATCAGCGACAGCGCCAAGTTCAGCGGCACCAGCCAGAAGGAAAACACCAGCGTGTTGCCCAGCGTGGTGTGAAAAAGATTGTCGGTCAGCAGCTTCTGATAATTGCCCAGCCCTTTAAAAATATTGGTACCGAATAGCATGTTTTTCTCATACAGCGAGTAGACGAAAACCATGATCAGCGGCATGAGCACAAAAAACACAAAGCCGATGATCTGCGGCGCGACAAACGCGACGCCAGTCAGTGCCTCGCGGCGGGCAGGCGCGTTACCCCTTCTCTTCACAAGCTCCCCCCCCCATTGTATGCACTACCCGGATGGCAGCCGTGCTGCCCTCCGGGTGTGTGAAGCGTATACGTATTGTCTCAGCTTACTTGGTGATGTAGTTGCGATAGATGCCAGCCACTTCGCTGAGCACGGCGGCCACATCGGCGTCCTTGGTCCACAGTTTGTCAAAGGCGATCTTGGCCTCGACCTCCATCTGCAGATACGCGACATGCGCGGGCAGCACGCGGCCAGTGACGATAGAGTTGGCCACAGCGGCTTTCATCTGCTCGGGTTTGAGGAACGCGTTGGAGCTCAGGAAGCCCTCGGACTCCATGACGCTCTTGCGCGCCGGAGGCCAGATGCCCGCCATGCGCGCCACACAGGATTCGCTGGTCATATAGGCCACCAGTTCGGTCGCCAGCGCAACGTTCTTGCCGCCCGCAAAGGCGCCCAGTCCGGCCTGGCCCAGCACCGGCGCTTCACCGGCAGGGCCGGAAGGCATCGGGGCAACGTCCCACTTCCAGGTGACATCCTTCAGGTTGGACAGACGCGAAATCTGGCCGACGGTCATGCCCACGTCGCCATTGGCAAAGGCACTCTCGTCTCCCGGAGGCACGACGCTCTGGTCCACATAGACCATGTCGTGGAACAACTGAACAGCCTGCACCGCTTCGGGCTGGTCGATCATTACATTGCCCGCGTTGTCCCACGCCTCGCCCTTGTAGGAGCGGATGATGGGCACCAGGTTGTGCAGAATGCGGGCATCGTAGCCCTGGCCGTCAACGGTCACAAAGCCCCACTTGCCGGTCTTTTCCTTGATGGCCTTGCTGGCCTCGCGGAAAGCATCCCATGTCCAGGTGCCGTCGGCGACGCACTCATTGGGCGTCTTGGCGCCAGCCTGGGTAAACAGATCGGCATTGTACATCATGATGAACGGCGAGGTAGAGAACGGCACAGCAAAGGTCTTGCCATCCTTCATCCACAGTTCCATCGCGCCAGGCGTCAGATCCGCCGGGTTGTAGGCGGCGATGGCGCTGTCCAGCTCAGCCAGCAAACCGGAGCTGACAAACGCCGGGGCGGCGGTTTCCAGCGCCCAGTACGCGTCCGGGGCGGCTTGGCCTCGCAGCTCCAGCAACAGCTTGGAGTTGTACTCCGCAAAGGGAATGGACTCAAACGTCGCTTCGATGGTGATGCCCTTTTCCTTGGCAAACTCGTCCACGAACGAGCCCAGCAGCTTCAGTTGATCCTCATTGCTGGTCCAGGTGGCGATGGTCAGTTTGACCGGGTCCGCCGCGGTGGCGATGGTGGCGAACGACGTGCAAGCCAGCATCAGCACCAGGGCAAGCGATAGCAGCTTCTTCATGTATAATCCTCCTCGTTTTTTATGTGATGGCGGTCAGGCCGCCCATCATACGCGTTCAGCTTCCACACAGGCACGGATTTTCCGCGCAACCGCCTGCCCGGCGCGCTGATACCCCAGTTCGGAAAGATGAATGTGATCCTCGCAGATGTTGTGCGCGATATCGTCGCGCAGTAGCGCGTTCAGGTCGTGGATGATCACATCGCGGCCATGCAGCAGCTCCAGCATCGCCGCGTTGTATCGGTCAATATCGGCGTTAAACTGCTTGGAGGTCGGGTGCTCCTCTTTGCGCGGATCGACCGGCGTGGTGGTGGCGAAGATGATGCGCGCACCGGTCTTTTTCAACTCACGCAGGATGCGTTCCATATGCCGCAGGTATTCGGCCAGCGGCGTAAAGCAGCCATCCTCCGGGTAAATCACGTTGGTGTCCCACAGGCCGTTGTTCCAGTGGATCACATCCGGCTGCGGGCATTCGGGCAGGTACATGCGCAAGCTGTTGAGTGTGTAGCTAGAAAACCGGCAGTTCTCCTCCGGCGCCCACACCGTCCAGTCCTCGCCGAGCTTTTGGCACACTTCTTCCTGATAGCCCAGACGGATGGAATCGCCCAGCAACATGGCCGTTTTCACGCGCATACCCCGCTTTCCTTCCTTAACATAGCATGCGCCTATCAGAGCGTCAATGGTGCTTGCGCAAATCCGTAAGATTGTGCCGACAATCGTACATTTGTGCACATCCTATCCTTTGATACAATTCTTTTGGCACTTTGGCATAACAAAAAGAAGGTCGGGCGTCCTGCCCATCCTTCGCAAAGCTTTATCGCATAAACTCGGGCTGATCCTTGTGCGCGTCGTACCACGTCTGCATGGCACGCTCATAATCGAGACCGCCCCGCGCTTCCCATTGCGCAATCATCTCCGCCACTGCCTGTGCGGGGTCCTGCCCGGACACAATGGCGAGGATCAGCATATCCGCCACCTGTGCGTTCAGCTCGGAACGCTTCTCGGTGCCGGGCTGCCCGATCGCATAGGACGACACACCGGGATGCAGTTCGAGCTGATCGATCTTGCCATTCATGCTGTCATAGGCATCGGCCATCTCCGGCAGCTTGCGCGCCCGGGCCTGCCAGAGCGGAAACTCGTTGCCGTCCGGGGAAACGCCGGTAAACTGCGCGGCATTGATGTAGTCGTCAAAGCCGGGAAACAGCGGGAAATACTGACCGTCGATCACCTCATACTGCTGCCCCTCTATGCCCAGGTAGGTTAGCAGAAAGGTCTCTGGCGCGGATTGCAAATTGATGTAGTGCATCGCATCGGCGATGTGGCGCGAGGACTTGGGGATGCAGAATACGTGGCTGATACCCTGATCCACATAGTAGGTGGCGGGCTGGTCGGCGCTTCTGCGCAGCGTGCCCACCATGCGCACTTGGGTGTCCAGCCCGGCGGCGCGGAAGGCTTCCAGCACCGTGGGAATATCCCAGAAGTATCCGGTGGTCACATACGCCTTGCCCCGCGAGAGCTTAGCCAGGGTATTCTCTGTTTTGTTTACCGGGAACTCGGCGTCCAGCAATCCTTCGCGATACAACATCTGCATATAGGCAAGGTAATCGATCAGCGCGGGCATGCGCACACGCGGCACATAGCGGCCCTCCACGTCATACCACTCTGTCTCGCCCAAGCCAAACGCGCTGAGGATGGGCAGTACCCACACCGTGCTTGTGCTGCCCGCGATAGTTAGTGGGCTGGTACCCTTCGCCAACTGGATCGCACGCAAAAAAGTTTCCAGTTCCGGCAGCGTTTCCGGCAGTGACAGCGCCAATTCCGCCAGCACATCGCTGCGCACAACAAAGCCGTGGCGGATCAGGCCATAGGGAAAGTCCATGGTTGGGTTGTTTTGCAGCGGCAGGCCATACACCGCGCCGTCCGAGTCGGACACTGCCTGCCATGCCAGCGCCGTGTCGTCCACGTGCAGGTTGTCGCCATACGCCGCCAGATACGGCGTCAGATTGACCAGCGCGCCCTGCTCTTTTAGGGTGGTGAACTGCTCGGTGCTGCACTTGACGATGTCGTAATCCTTGCCGTTGGCAATCTCCAGCATCAGCTTCTGCGTGGGGTTATCCTGCGGCATCACCTCATAGATCGCACTGTATCCGGTCAGCTCCGCCATGCGCTGCCCCGCGATATCATGATTCATGTCCGCAAGCGTGTACGGCACCGCAATTTTGAGTGTAGGGCGCGGCGAAGCTAGCGGACCTACCGCGGGGGTATCCGCGCAAGCCGCGCCACCATACAGGAACGCCACCGCCAGTAGCGCGCAAAGTCCACGTTTCATGCCGCCATCGCCTCCGCCACACATCAATGTTGCTGCTATTGTAGCACTTTTTGTGTATAATACCTAGGGGGAGGTGCACGTATGTTTCGCTTGGCGATTATCGACGACGAGGAGAGCACGCGTCAGGGCCTGCGCCACATGCTGGACTGGGCGGCGCTGGATATCGAGCTGGTAGGCGAAGCGGCGGACGGACAGGAAGGCACCGCGCTGGTTCAGCAGACACGGCCTGATATCATCATTTGTGATGTACGCATGCCACGGCTGGACGGCATCGCGCTGGTGGCGCAGGTGCGCCCGGCATTCCCCAAGCTGCAAATCATCTTCCTCAGCGGGCATGTTGAAAAGGAATATTTGCGCAGCGCTATCCGCTTTGGCGCGCTGGACTATTTGGACAAGCCCGTCGATCGCGCGGAATTGCTGCGCGTCATTGAAGCCGCCAAGCAGCGCTGCCGGGACGCGCTGGCGGAGCGGCGGCCGGAAAACTACGGTCAGATTGCCGCCAGCCTGATTGCCGGGCAATTGCCCCATGATGATCCCGCGCTGGCGCGCGGTCCTGTGGACTGGTCCGCGCCCTACCATACGCTGGTGTACAGTTTTAACCTCCCGCAACTTAAAGCGATGGGCAGCGGTGTCGATCCCGAGGATCCCGACGCGTTTTTACAGCAGCATTTTCCTGATTATCAGCGCGCGCTGTATGAAGCATTCCCCCATGGCGCGCTGATGCACATCTATCAGCATCATTATGTCGGCCATGTCAATCCCGCGCCGGAGCAGGACGTCCTTGCGGTGTCGCGCGGGCTGCTTCACAGCCTTCAAGAACATGTGCCGCACGTTGCCATCGGGATCAGCAGTCCCGCGCGCGGCGCATCCGGGGCCGCCGCGTCCTATCAACAGGCGCTGGCCACGAAGCGGAATTTTTTCGAGGGTTACGACCGTGTGTTTTCCGTTGCCGAACAAAAAGCCACGGGGACTTACCAAAGCGGCGACGCGCCGATCGACGACATCATCCGCCTGATCCGCGATCAGCAATTCGCTTCGGCCACCGTGCAGCTCTCCGGCTGCATGGACACCCTGCGGCAGTACCAGCAAACAGACATCCCCGCCATACGTGCCGATCTGTCCCGCCTGGCGCTGGAACTGGGCAGCCTGATTCGCCCCGATGATCAAGCCTTTCAGTTTACGGTCATGGAGAATGTCAAACGCACGCACCGCTGCCTGCCGGATATCTATCACTTCCTGCTGGATTTGTTGGGCAGCCTGATCAGCAGCCAAGAAAGCCTGTCCAGCAAAGGTCGAACCATCTACGATGTAGAGCGATATATTGTGGATCACTCTCATCAGGAGCTCAGCATCCAAACCATCGCCGACTCGGTCTACCTGACGCCCACCTACCTATGCTATCTCTACAAAAAGGCGACCGGAAAGACCATCAACACCTTTATCACCGAGGTTAAAATCGAAAAGGCCAAACATCTGCTCAAGGACAGCACCCTCCGGCTCAGCGACATCGCCGAGATGCTGGGCTATGCCAGCCAGAACTACCTGACGCGCATTTTCACCAAAACGGTGGGCATGTCGCCCACGATGTATCGCAACAGCATGTTATAGGAGCGTGCCGCCATGCTCGCCAACCTCGCCCTGTTTTACAAAAACCTGCCATATTACCGCAAGCTGCTGCTCTCGTTTGTCGTGCTGCTGCTGATGCCTATTTTGGTGCTGTCGGCTTTTACCTATAACCAGAGCCGCCGGGTCATCAGCGACCAGGCGCTGCAAATGGCCACGCAATCCACCCGGCGCGCGGTCAGTGACTTTGACGAGCTGGTGGCATCCACCTACCGCATGGCGCAGGTCTTTAATCAAAATAATCTGGTGCGCGAAATATTGGAAAAAGACCCCGCCCAAACGCCGCGCACAGAGCAGATCGCCGACTTTCGGTATCTGGACAATCTGGTGGAAAGCCTCAAGACCGACAGCCCCGCTGCCGCCGTTCGCCTGTATGTGCCCAACGGCACCATCTATGCCAACCAGGCGCTCACCACCGATAATCTGGATGCGCTGGCCAGCACCGCTTGGTATCGACGCATCGTCACTTCCAGCAATGCGCTGTGCTTTGACGACATCCAGCCCTATACCTATCTGTTGCAGACGCCCCGCCGCATTTTACCCAGCGCATTCCCGCTGTTCAGCCTGCACCGGTATCAACGGCTTATTGGCGTGGTGCGGATTGATTATGCGGAGGACACCATCCTGAACCTGCTGCGCACCGCCGATTTTACCGGCAATGGCGGCGTGCTGCTGCTGAACGAGCGCGAAAAAACCGTCGCCTCCGCGACGATGGCGGCGCTTGCGGAGCCCCTGCCTGCGCTGGATGAAGACTGGCAAACGATCCGGCTCGATGGCAACGAGGTAGCCGCCTGCCGTCTGCCGCTGGCGGTGCCGGGCTGGCATCTGGTCACACTGCTGCCCATGGAGCACCTGCTGCTGGAAGCGTCTGCCCTGCGCGTGCAAATCGCGCTGTTTGCGTTGGCCATCGGCGTCGCCATCTTGCTGCTGTCGGCATGGACCGCCAGTTATAACAGCCGCCGCCTGGGCAATCTGGCGCAGCACATGAAGCGCGCGCAGGCAGGCGACTGGGATACGCCCACCGTTGTGGACAGCGAGGACGAGATCGGCGTGTTGCAGTACACCTTCAACTACCTGATGAAGCATACCAAGCAAGTGATGCAGGAGAAGTACGAACTGGGTCACAGCCTGAAAAACATGGAACTCATCGCGCTGCAAAACCAGATCAACCCGCACTTCCTGTACAACACACTGGATTTGATCCACTGGAGCGCTCAGGAAGGCGACAGCCGCACCATCAGCGCGGTGGTGGATGATCTGTCCAAGTATTATCGCCTCAGTCTCAGTCAGGGGCGAACCTTTGTGACCATTGCCGATGAATTGAGCCATGTAATCCATTACGCCAATATCCAGAACTATCGCTTCCAAGGCGGCATCACGCTGCAACTGCGCGTTGCAGAAGCGGTGATGCCTTGCCCCTGCCTGAAACTGACCTTGCAGCCATTGGTGGAGAACGCCATTCTCCACGGCATTCTGGAAAAGCCCGACAAGCAGGGTATCATCCGCATTACCGGTGAAATTGAAGAAAACAACGTGATCCTGAAAGTCATTGACAATGGCGTGGGCATGACCGAGGAGAAGCTGCGCGCGCTCACCCTTGGCGGATCGGTGCCGGGCAGGGGCTATGGCGTGTGGAATGTGCATCAGCGGCTCCGTCTGCACTATGGCGAGGATTATGGCCTGTCCTATGAAAGTCATCCCGAGCTGGGCACCGCGGTCACCGTCACCCTGCCCTTTGACCAAAACCGGCAGGAGCAAGACCGGCAGGGATAATGCGTACGGCTATTTTGCCAGCGCGCACAGTCCGATTCTCGCCTGATACGCCCAACATATTTCCATATGTTGTAACCAATCGAAAAGAACGGCGGTATTCATAGCAGAACGGTTTGATTCAGGAGGTTTCTATGAAACATGCTTTGACGCGATGCTTGTTACTGTCGATGGTGGTTCTTTCCTTTTTCATGGTCCCGGCACTGGCGGAAACTTGGCCGACCAGCCGTGAAGAACTGGCGGAAGCGAACCTAACGGGCCAATGCTTTTACGACGAAGAAAAGCAGGGGGATTCGTGTGAAGAATGGGCGCGGCTGTGGGTGCGAAAGAACTACGGCGAGGACACCGTCATCCTTTCCGCGAAGCGTGTCGCCAACAAGATGTTTTCTGATGTCGATGTGCGCAGACTGCTCGACGGGTATGAACGGTTTTCTTTGAGCACTTGGGATATCTCCTTTCGCTCCGATTCGCCTCAGGAGAACCTTGTGCTGTCAAACGGCGCCTACACAGTGTCAACACAGGTTGTCAGCCTGAAGAGCGCATACAACTCTCCCTCTTGGTCATCTACCCTGGTCGGCTTTTTGCCGCCGGAGAAAACGTTCCACGATCTCCATGAAATCCGTGCCTATTTGCAAGCGGATCCAAGGTTCGCGGATTCATTGACGGACCTGCGCACCATTGTGCCAGCGGGCATGACGGAGATCGACCTGCGCACTGTCTTGGGTGACGATGCGCTTGATATTATCGGTGCTTGGATGATGAACGAGGATGTTTGCTTACTCCTGCGGTCGCTGTCGGAGAAAGATGAAAAAGAGCTGATCTGGCTGAATACGCAGGACCTCTCGATCCAGTCCCGCGAACGCATTCCATATGCATGCACATTCTATAAGCAAGGCTGGGAGGACGGCATGTTCTACCTGCTGTTGGAGGCAGACGAACAGAGTTATTACAATCATGAGTTCCATTACACATACTATCCTGACACCATCTATATCAAGACGACTGTTGGGTCAGATGGCACGGTGGAGTTCGACGGTGCCTCCAGCAAGCTCACGCCGATGCCTGGCGACGATATAGCAATCCGCGAGGGGCATTATGGCTGCCTTTTTTCTGTGGACTTGAACACCGGTGAGGAGAAGCTGCTGATCCAAGGCACGGCCGGACCCTACGGGATCACCAGCCATGAGGCGTATTTGAAGTATGTCCCTTTCTGGGATGACGAAGGTTTTTACGAAGAAGATGAAAACGGCAACCTGGTCTCTCTCCCGTTCCCACAGGATGAGGAAAGCTATCCCGGAAGCGCGGCCTATCACGGGTTCTCTGTATTGAAGCCCCTGGACGAATATCGCTTCTTGTATGTGGGGTACGGCTGGGAATGGGGCACGGGCTTTGGCGTCTATGATCTCAGGACGCACACGGATCACCGCATCACAGGGCGCGGGTCCTTCTTCGGCATGGAGGCCGACACGCTCTTCGGCTCCGCCCTCACTGCCGATGTCAACACCTACGCATCTTCTGCACTTCCGCAATCGACACAGAGGGAATTTAACCGAGTCGTCGAGTCTTGGTGGGGCGGCAGCGTTGCCGACCATTCCATTTCACCGGACGGCAAGCTGTTGGCACTGCTTGACACAGAATCTGTGTTCAAGGCTTCAGATACCGGGACCGAAGCCCACACCGTCACCATCACGGATATCCGGCAGGGCGACGTCATCAAGACCTATGATATAGACAATCCCTTTGCTTTCGAAGGGACCGTTTCCTTTTATGGCAACACGCGTCTGATGCTGTTTTTCTGGCCGAAGGATCTTGGTTCTGCCTACATTTATCTTTGCGACATTGCGGAGTAGGCCGACTGTATGCCCAGCCACAACAATGCCCCCGCGCAAGCGGGGGCATTGCCGTGGCTGGGGTGGCAGCATGGCCGCTGCGCGGCGGCAAGCCGAACCTCGGCTGGTCGCTTCGCTCCAGCCGCACGGTTCGAATCCATCTCTATATCCAGCCACAACAAGGCCCCCGCGCAAGCGGGGGCATTGCCGTGGCTGGGGTGGCAGGATTCGAACCTACGAGTGCGGGAGTCAAAGTCCCGTGCCTTACCGCTTGGCGACACCCCAATATGCGATTGTCGTCCCCTATTCTGAAACAAAACCGCAGCCATCATGGTGCGGTTATGGGTGAAAATGGGGTGGGTAGTGGGAATCGAACCCACGACATTCAGAGCCACAATCTGACGCTCTAACCGCTGAACTATACCCACCATGAAACGATGGCGCGCCTGAAGGGATTCGAACCCCTGACCCACGGCTTAGAAGGCCGTTGCTCTATCCAACTGAGCTACAGGCGCACAGCCGGGGCGCTGCCTCGCGTCGCGGTCGCCCGCTGACAAGACAATATGATAGCATCAGACAGCGCAATTGTCAAGGCTTTTGCGGCTATACCCGCAGAATATCGGCGCGCAAAACGCCGCGCTCGATCGTAATGATGCCGCAGGTCGGTTGGCGGCCCGAGCACGCGCCGGGATTAAACAACAGAATCCCCTGTTCGTACCCGCATTCCGGCTGGTGCGTGTGCCCGAACAGCGCCACATCCACCTCAGCCTGCTGCGCGGCCAGCAGCAGTTGCAAGCGATGCATCTTCACGCGATACAGATGGCCATGCGTGAGCAAGAATCGCTTCCCACCCATCGTGACAACCCGCTCATCCGGCTCGGACGACATCAGATCGTTGTTGCCGCGCACAGAGTACAGTGGCGCCGATCCGAGCCGCTCCTGAATCGCCGCCGTATCATTCATGCAATCCCCCAGAAAGCACACGGCATTGATCGCGCCGCCTCGCCATAGCGCGCTCAGCACGTCCTGCATGGCGCTCGGGTCGTGGTGGCTGTCGCTGATGACGCCAATGCGCAAGATATCATTGCCCTGCATCCAGCGCCTCCAATAACGTATGCACCGCCACCGCGCGATGACTCATTTGGTTTTTCTCCTCACTGGTCGCCTCGGCAAAGGTCTTGCCCAGCGCGCAGAGGAACAGCGGATCATAGCCAAAGCCGCCCTTTCCGCGTGCCTCGTGCAGGATTTCGCCCTCGCAGGTGCCGCGCACAGTGAGCATGGGCCTGCCAGGCCGCGCCAGCGCGATGGCCGACACAAACCGCGCGGTGCGTGGCGCGGGCATGTCGCGCAAGTTTTCCAGCAGCAGTGCGTTGTTGGCGGCGTCATCGCCGTGATGCCCGCAGTAGCGTGCGGAGTGCACACCGGGCGCGCCACCCAGCGCATCGACCATGAGTCCCGAATCGTCGGCAATCGCCGCCAGCCCGGTGGCGTCATAAATGGCTTGCGCCTTCAAGGCCGCATTGCCCTCGAAGGTATCGGCGTCCTCCTCCACATCGATGCAGCAACCGGCCTGCGCCTGGCTGAGCACCTCGTACCGGTCGCCCAGCATGGCGCGCAGCTCTGCCAGCTTGTGCGCATTGCCGGTGGCCGCCACCAGCTTGGGCTTGGCGGCGATGTGCCGGGACGCCTCCCCCAGCGCGGTGCATTGCAGACGCATCAGTTCGGCGATGCCATCTTGCGCCAGCGCCAGCAGCGCATGCAGTTCGGGCATTGCGCAGGCGCGCTTCTCGCCGGTGCCCTGCACCTCGATCACGCCACCCAGATCGTTGGTCACAAGATTCAGATCGACCTGCGCAGCGCTGTCCTCCACGTAGCACAGGTCCAGCATCGGCGTATCGTTCACCATGCCCACGCTGACCGCTGCCACCTGCCGGATGATCGGCGATTCTTTCAGCTTGCCTAGGCGCATCAGCTTGTCGATCGCCAGCACCAGCGCCACAAACGCGCCGGTGATCGACGCGGTGCGCGTGCCGCCGTCTGCCTCCAGCACGTCACAGTCGATGGTCAGTGTCCGCTCACCCAGGCGGTTCAAGTCCACCGCCTGGCGCAGCGCGCGTCCAATCAGCCGCTGAATTTCCACACTGCGGCCATCCTTCTTGATGCCGTCGCGCTGTTTGCGCTGACCAGTCGATGCGGGCAGCATCGCGTATTCCGCCGTCACCCAACCGCTGCCTTTGCCCTTTAGAAACGGTGGCACGCCTTCCTCCGCGCTGACGGTGCAAATCACGCGCGTGCCGCCGCAAGCGATCAGGCACGAGCCTGTCGCCGTGCGCACAAAGCCCGGATCAATGGTCACCGGGCGAAGTTGGTTCGGTTGTCTGCCATCGGTTCTGGTCATGGGCTTGTCCTCCTTTGTGTTGCCAAATTGGGGAGCGACCGCTCCCCAATGCTTTTCAGTCCATCTCGACGACGCCCGGGAACTGCTCTGCCACCTGCTCCGCTACGTTGGCGAAGGTCGGCTGCGCTGCCGCCGAGGGCATGGTGTAGTCTTTCCCATCCACCTGGATTTTCACCGACTTGACGCCCGGATACTGCGTGCAGGTCAGCACAAGCGCGCGCATGGCCTGCTGGCCGCCGTCGGATTGCTCGGCAATCTTGACAAATTCCTGCGTGAAGTTGACGGTCGCGACGCCGTTCTTCACCTTCACATCGATCAGCCCCGCGCCATCGGGCACCGGTGCCGCAAGTCCCGCGTCCTTGCGCGGGCCTTTGGCCAACTCCAGCACGGCGGTGTTGATGTCCGCGTCGGAATAGACCATGCGCGTCACCGGCACGAGCAGGCGGCCATTGTCCGACGGGAAGTAGAGCTGCACCTGCTGGCTGCCCGCAAAGGTAGCCTCCGCGTCGATACTCTCCAGATTCAGGCTTTCGCGCTTAAAGACGCCCGCCACATCGGTGCCATGGGTTAGCTTGCTCCGCTTTTGACCATCGATGAGGAACTCCACCTCTTTGACGGTGGGAAACTCGGTCAGCGCGTATACTACCGCGGACACCATATTGGCTTCCTGCTCAGCGTCCACCGCGGCCAGCGCTTCCTTGCCCAGATTGACGCGCGCTTTGCCATCGGTGATGTTCAGGTCAAAACTGGTGTTCTCCGGTACGACCGTGCGCAAGCCCAGCCGCGCCGCCTCCATATCGTTGGCGGGATTCGCGACCATCAGCGCCAGCGTAGCCTTGGCGATACCCGCCTGTTTCTCGATCTGCCGTTGCACCGGCACCAGATAGCCTTCGCCATCCTGATAGTAGACCACCGTGGGCTGTGTCGGGCCTTGCGGGGTCGCGACGGTTTGCTCCACCGGGATCTGGTCGATCGGTTCCTCATACATGCCGGAGGACGGCGGTGTCTGCGTGCCCCGAATAGCCAGCAGCAGCACCAAACCGGCCGCGCCGCCGATCAGTAGCCGCTCCACATGCGTCCGCGAAATCTTCACCATAGCTCACTCCTTGCAGCTCTTTGTTCATCCGCAAAGAAAGCTATGTGCGCACGCACTATTTTAGCACATCGGAAT
>JAVBMF010000011.1:0-10915 GCA_031552735.1 Eubacteriales bacterium | reverse complement strand
GGCGCAGAGCATGCTTCGAGAATACCGGGAACGAGAAGGCATCCGCAACTGCGCCCATGCCTTTTCGAGCCGGGTGTTCTGCGGGGAGTGCGGCGGTCAATACGGCGTAAAAGCATGGCGCAGCAGCAAGAACGGCCAACCCATCACCCGGTATGTGTGGCAGTGCAACAAAAAGTATAAAACGAGGGGCAAGGTCAACTGCCACACGCCGCATTAGACGGAAGCGCAGCTGGAGTACGCTTTCACTATGGCCTTCAACCGGATCATCGGGGATAAAGAACGATATATTGCCGATTATGAGCCGGTGATCGCCTCGCTGACCGATAACACCGCGCTGGAAACGGAAGCCGTCTCCTTGCGTGAGCGGCTGGATGAACTGTATACGCTTACGAAAAACTGCATCGAGGAACAAGCCCGGCGCGGCGGCGATTCCACGTTGACCGAACGCCATGCTCAACTGACCGGGCGATATGAGGCGGCAAAATCCCGGCTTGGCGCGATCAGCGCCGAGGTGGAAAACCGAGCGGTCAAGCGGACGAGAATTCTGGCGTTCCTTGCGGATTTGAGGGAACAAGACGCACTGCTCACCGAGTTTAGCGAGAACCTTTTCCGGGCGACGGTTGACCGGATCGTTGTCAACCGGGAGAGTGAAGTAGTTGTCGAATTCCGAGATGGACGGCAAATCTGTGTATCCGTAATAGGCCGGTAAAAATGAAAGCACACATTATCCAAGGGCGGTCGGAAGGCCGTCCTTTTTTTGTGCGCTGCTTTCGCGCATTTTCGAGCGTCCACAAGACGATGTCTGCACCTTT
This sequence comes from Eubacteriales bacterium, assembly GCA_031552735.1. Classification (GTDB taxonomy): domain Bacteria; phylum Bacillota; class Clostridia; order Christensenellales; family Aristaeellaceae; genus JAVBUY01. Next base: position 10,103 of record JAVBMF010000011.1, on the reverse strand, counting down.
TATGTGTCCATTGATAGGGTTCACATACAGCCCGAAATCCTAAAAAAACACGGACTGGCCTAGTCTTTTCACGGACTACCTTAATCATTTCACGTACTAGCCCGCCCTACATGTCCCGGTTTCATCATGACACGGACTAGCCCAGAATGCCCAGAAAATCGGCTTGTACCCTTCACAAAAACAATTTGTCCCCATTTCCCGAGGACAAGCAAAAAAGCCCGCAACTGCGAGCTTTCAGCCCATCAACAAACCTCCGCCAGGCGCGCGGAGGTTTGTTCAATTTACAGAAAAAGCCAAAAGGAAATCACGGAAGAAACGTCGAATATGTAAGAGAGAAAACAAAGGAAAGCACCCAAAAGGAGAGACCAGAAAATGTTAAAAAGAAGCAACGGGAAACAAGAGGTCATGGAATTCGTGACCTATGAGCAATTGGTACCGCAAGACCATCTGCTGCGAAAAATCGATCAAGCGATTGATTTCAGCTTCATCTTCGATCTTTGCGCGCCCCTATATTGCGCGGACAACGGCCGCCCGGCGGTAGATCCGGAGATTCTCTTCCGGATGCTGTTTGTCGGATATCTGTTTGGAATCCGCTCGGAAGTGCGGTTGGTTCAGGAGATCACCTTTAATATGGCGTACCGGTGGTTTTGCGGATTTCATATTACAGAGAAGATACCCGATCACGCAACGATCAGCGCCAATCGTCAACGACGGTTTCAGGGCAATAACATCGCCGAACAGATTTTCAATGAGATCCTGCGGCAGGCGCAAGCGAAGGGGTTCGTAGATGGGAAACTGTTGTACGGCGATTCTACCCACGTCAAAGCCAAGGCAAATAAGCACAAGAAGCGCAGCGCCGAAGTGCTCGTTACCCCCAAAGCCTATATAAAAGAGTTGGATGCGGCCATCGATGCGGATCGGCAGGAACTTGGAAAGAAGCCGTTCGACAGGGATGACGATGATCCTCCACCCACAACCCGTACCATACAACAGAGCACGACTGATCCGGAAAGCGGGCAACTCCACAAGGAAGGGAAACCCGATGGATTCCATTACAGTGAACACCGAATGGTTGACAGCAAACACAATATCATCGTAAACGTGCACGTCACTGCCGCCAACATCAACGACGTAGATCCGGTTGCAGAAATCCTCACGCAGGTCGAAACGCGAATGGGCCGCTTGCCACAGTACATTGGATTGGACGCGGGTTACCACAACTCGAACATCTGCAAGCTTCTTCACCAGAAGAATATCCAAGGGATCATCGGATACCGAAGGCATACGCATAAAGGCGAACACTATGGAAAATACCGTTTTCAATACGACCGAGAAAGAAACGTCTACATCTGTCCGAACAAGCGGGAGCTGAAACACAAAACCACCAACCGCTCAGGATACCGCGAATACTACAGCGAAGCGAAGGAATGCAAAAGTTGTCTACATCGTGCGCGTTGCTTCAGTGAAAAAGCGGCAAGAAGGTTGGTGACCCGGCATGTATGGCAAGATTATTTGGATGACACCACAGCGTTTACGAAAACGCCCACAGGAAAGCTACTGTACGCTTGGCGAAAAGAGACCGTTGAGCGCTCCTTTGCGGATTCAAAGGAGCTGCATGGGCTTCGCACCGCGAGGTTTATTGGTCTTGCGGGTATGCGCGAACAGTCCTTCCTCTCCGCCGCGGCACAGAATATGAAGAAGATCGCCAGTGCCTGCTGGCTTCGTTTTTTTCTTGTTTATCCGTTTTTTCCCATCGACAAACCCCATGCCTGTTTCGTGGCATGGGGTTTGTCGATGGGCTGAAAGCCCGCAACTGCGAGCTTTTCTGCTTACTGTTCTGAGCTAGCCATACCTAGCTCCTGATTTGGTCTGGGTGAGAGGATTCGAACCTCCGGCCTCTTGAACCCCATTCAAGCACGCTACCAAACTGCGCCACACCCAGGCAACCGCGGAAATAAGTATACCGCAGAAGCAGGCGCAATGCAAGCGCAAATTCGCTATTGCGATGAAAAAAGAAACCACCGCATAGGCGGTGGTTTCGTCGCAAAACGCTAGTTGATGTTTTGCAGGGTGAGTGTTGGCGCTGTGCCAGGGATGTCTAGCAAGGTGTTGCCATCCCGGAGGAACGCGCCGGTGACATAGCCGGGTTGCGCTGCCCTTTGGGTGGTACCCTCGGGATCGATCATGATGATCACTGTGCTGCCGCCGGTGTCAATGGCCAGCAGTTCGCCCAGCGACATGCGCACACGCGCGTTGCCCAGTTCAAACAAGACCGTGTCTACATCCAATTCCCGCAGCTCTTGCAGGAAGGCGGGCGTGAGCAACAGATAGCGCAGCTCGATATTTCCGTTGTCGGCAGGCGCGGCGGATACGCGGGCAATGGTCTGTCCATCTTCGACGTTGACCTCAAACTCGCACTCCTGGAAGACGAAGCCACGGTCGGTGACCAGATCACCGCGCGTGGTGGCGCCCAAGACGCCGGTAGCCGGTCCAGCCTCCGGACCTGGGCCTGGGCCGGGGTCAGGGCCAGGCGCGGGCGCGACCAACTGCGCAAGCGCCACCTGATAGGTTGGGTTTTCGCAGAAGTTGCGTTGGTTGGCATGGTTCTGGCAGGTGAATTCATTGTAACCCGGAGCGGTGAAGGTGGGCGGTAGCGTGTAAGTCAGCAGATAGTCGTGGCCCACGGCGGGGATGGGCGTGTGGCCTCCGTTCAGTGAAATGCCACACTCGCTGCATACCAGACCGCCGCCCTGACCCGCGTTCTCGCAGGTGGCGGCAATGGCTTCGGGTGCCGGGAGCGCCTCGAATACCCCGGTGGCTTCAAGGACCTGCGTTGCTCCGGAGGCGTGATAGACTGTGTTGCGACGCGAGTCGCTGGCAGGGACGCTTTCATAGCAGCGCAATTCCTCCATGCCGGGCGTATGGCATGTGGCTGCTGGGTTGGGGTGCCAGTCAAAGTTGCAGGGCAACCAGTCGCTCTCGGGGGCTACGCCATTTTTGTACACGTTACATCGGGTGCATTGGCTATATGCCGACATGCCGATGGTGTAGCCATAGTTGGCGCCGTCCGAGCAGGTGGTGGCGGGTTTAGCTTCGGTATCCTTGAAGTTGTGCTGCAGGGGGAGTATTTCCTCCGTGCCCAGCACGTGGTAGATTGTTCCATGTCCGGGTTTGCCGGGGGGAATACTCTTGTAGCAGCGGAGCTCCTTCTTGCCGGGTTCTGTGCAGGTGGGCGGGGTTGCGGTTTCCAAAACGCCTGAGCAGGGCTGCCAATCATCCTTTGGACCGATGCCGTCTTTGTACACATCGCACCGGGTGCATTGCCAGTATGCCGACGTGCCGATGGTGTAGCCGTAGTTGGCGCCGTCCGAACAGGTGGCGGCAGGTACGGCGTCGGTTTTTTTGTAGTTGTGTCCTAGGCGATCGACTTTGCGAGTTTTGAACGCATGATACTCACTCTTGTCGGCCTTTTTTAGATAGCAGCGTTCTTCTTCCCGACCGTCAGTTGTGCAGGTGGGGGGGATCAAGGGATACCATTTGCCGCGCTCGCAGGGCAGCCAAGATATCGTAGCGGTCCCTTGCATCACCACACCGCAGAAGCACTCGAACCGGCCCCAGGACCATCCGCTGCCGGTGCCCTTTACGCAGGTGGTGGGTTTTACGTCGGGCAGGGATTTTCTGTTCTCGTGCGCATTTCTATACTGACATGTAGGGGTTGCGCACCAGTGATGTGTGGCGTTGGTTCGTATGTCGTGCGGCTCCGTGTAACCGCACTTATTGAGCCAACAAGTATGTTCATCATCGCTCTGCCATCCCATCGACCAATCATGCACATGCTCCTGAATGGCGGCGGGCACGAGCAGTTCGGCGGCCATCGGCATCATCGCCAGCAGATCGGCACCCTCAGGCGAGTTGAACAAATCGTCCGGCTCGCTGATGGGCGGATCGGCGGGTGGTGCGTCAAACAAATTATCAGGCTCGCTCTCCGTTTCGTCGGGCTCGTCTGGAATGTCGTCGGGCGTTTCGCCGGGGGTATCTGTGCCACTTTCGTCGTCAAGTGCCGGATCATCGGGATCGCCTGCATCGCCGGGCGTTTGACTGTCATCTGCTGGCACTGGGGGAGGCGGCAGGGGTACGATGGTAGTTCTGCCGTCTTCTAGCGTCACTACCACGCCGGTGCTGCCGTCGGGCAGTGTGGAGACAACGCCTTGCGTGCCTTCGGGGATGTCGATAGGGGTGCCGTCATCCAGCACGCCGGTGGTGCCGCCGGGCAGGGAGATGACAGCGCCCACTTCGGGAGCGGGCGGGGCGCTCGTGGTGGAACCGCCGGAGGAATCACCGCTGCCGGAGGGGTTATCACCGGGAGGTGTGTCGCCCGGAGGTGTGTCGCCCGGAGGCGTGTCGCCCGGAGGTGTGTCGCCCGGCGGCGTGTCGCCCGGCAGCGTTTCATCCGGAGGCGTGTCGCCCGGCGGCGTTTCATCCGGAGGCGTGCTATCGGTGTCGTCAGTCGGGTCGTTCACGGTGTGCGTGCAGTCTGCTGTGTGTTCATGCACCGGTTCGGATTCGGACAGAACGGCACCGCAGAGCAGGACGCACAGCAAACAACCGATGATCAGGTAGGTCAGGATACGCTTTGTGATCGGGTGCGCGTTCATTACGGATCCATCCTTTCTTTTTGTCGTTTGTGCGGTTTTGGTGTGACAGGAAGCAGAGAAGCCAAACAGGACAGCGACACGTCCTGTAAGCATTTGTATGCAATGTAAAATGAAGGAAATTTTTCAATAGTTGCAATTAAGAAAAAGGATGGAAAACTTCCTCTGTGAAAATAATAGCAAAATAAGACAATAATATCAAGATAAAATAGTAAAAATGAACAAAATTGTAGAAAACAAGCAGATGATGTCGAAATTTTGCAGTGTCAAGAAAAATTTCCCATAAGCAAAAGTGAAGGAAATGATTCAAATAGTAAAAAATCGTTGATTCTTAAAGAGCGTAATTATGCATGGCACGAATTGATGTTCTGCTGCGCAAGCATCTGGACAAGCCCCGCGGCGGCATGCTACAATACTGCGCGGCGCATTGCACCGTGCGTCAGAAGGAAAGCTAGAGGAGATTTTTTATGCGCAGATTGCCCATCGGCATGCGAAACGTGAAAACAGGAGTCGCGGTGTTTTGCTGCCTTGCACTCTATGCGCTGGTCGGCCGCGATAACGCGGTGTTTGCATGCATCGCGGTGGTGTTCTCTATGCTGGACACCGTGCAGAACTCTATCCAATACGGCATCAACCGCGCGATCGGCACGGTGGTCGGCGGCACAATCAGCATTGGCGTGATGGAGCTAAACGCATTGCTGCCCGCATGGGCTGCCCCGCTGACCATTGGCCTGGGCGTGATGCTGGTGATTCTGGTCTGCAACCTGTTGGGCAAAAAAATCGCGTCCACTTCGGCGGCCGTGGTGTTCCTGATTATCACCATCACCACCGATGGCTCAGCCTCGTATGCCTATGCGATTAAGCGCAGCATCGATACGCTGGTCGGCATCGTGATCGCGGTGGCGGTCAATCACTTGCTGGGTGACCCGGGCAAGAAGCAAGGGGAGGCAACTGAGAACAATTCCTGACTAGACAAATTTTGATCTGTGTGCTATGCTATGCGCGAGGCACGCCTCGAACCGAAGCGGAAACGTGACGGCAAGAGCGGTCTGATCGCCACTGATTTGACGGTAGGAGCAATCTGACCGGAGAAGGAGGAAACCGTATGACGGATTTTTTGCGCAGCCCATGATGTGACGTGGGCTGCGTTTTGCATTCAAAAAGGAGGTCATCCTATGGATAAGCGGATCGGATTTGTGGGCATCGTGGTAGAGGACATCACGCGAAGCGCGCAAGTCAACGCGATATTGAGCGAGTATGGCGACATGATCACCGGGCGCATCGGCGTGCCGGATATGGCACGCGGCATCGGGGTGATCGGCGTGATTGTGCAGGGAACTACGGATCGCGTCGGCGCGCTGACCGGGCGGCTGGGCAATGTGCCTGGCGTCATCGTCAAGAGCGCGCTGACGCAGAAAACATTGGAGGGGTAATATATGAAGAATATGAAGAAACATGCGGTGGTCCGCGCGCTGATGGGCGCTTTGGCGGTGCTGACGCTGTTTATGACCACGGTGACCGCGCTGGCCAGCGCGCAGCAGGCGCAAACGGTGCGCGTCGGCGTACTGAAAGGGCCGTCGGCGCTGGGCGCGACCTATATGATGAAGGAAATGCCAGAGCGATACGCCTTTACGGTCGCGGGTGCGCCCGATGAGGTAGTGGCGGCGCTGGCGGCAGGCCAACTGGACATTGCCGCGCTGCCATTAAACGCCGCTGCCGCGCTGTACAACAAGACCGAGGGCGCGGTGCAGTTGATGGTGCTGAGCACGGAAAGTGGGCTGTACATCGTGGAAAACGGCGACACCGTACGCACGGTCGATGATCTGGCGGGCAAAACGCTGAACGCCACCGGTCAGGGCGCGACGCCGGAGTACACGCTGCAATACATCCTGAACCAAAAGGGCATTGCGGATAAAGTGCAGGTGGCGTTCAACACAGAGCACGCGGAGTTGGCGACGCTGGTGGCGGGCGGTCAGGTCAATCTGGCCATGCTGCCCGAGCCGTTTGTCACCACCGTGATGATGAAGAACCCCAGCCTGCGCATCGCGGTGGATGTGACCGCCGCGTTTAACGAGGCAGCGAAAGACAACGGCGCGCGCATGGCGATGACCGGCTGGATGGTGCGCAAGCAGTTTGCCGCCGAGCAGCCCGACGCGGTGGCGCGGTTCCTGGCCGACTACACGACCTCAGCGGAAATGACGCGCACCGATACCGATCAGGTGGCGGCCATGGCAGCCGAACTGACGCTGCTGCCCTCCGCCGAGGTAGCGGTGCAGGCCATTCCGCGCTGCGGCATCGCGAATATCACCGGCGCGGATGTGCGCGCGCGCACCGAGCCGCTGCTGGCGATTTGGTTCGCCGCCAATCCGAAATCGGTGGGCGGCAAGCTGCCCGGCGAGGACTTCTATTATGTCGCACCATAAAACGCGCATGCCAAAGAGGGTGGCGGGCTTATTCGCCACCCTCTTTTGGCTGCTGATCTGGGCGGTGCTGGCGATGGCCGTGCGACAGCCGCTGCTGCTGCCCGCGCCTTGGGCGGTGGCGGGCACGCTGATGCGGCTGCTGGGCACGAGCGACTATTGGTTGACCGTGCTGGCGACGCTGACCCGCACTGCCGCCGCGTTTGTATGCGGCGTGGCGGGCGGCGTAGTGTTGGCGGCGGCCACGCATGCGTCGCCTATCGCCGATGCTTTGCTGGCACCCGCGCTGCGCGTGATCCGTGCGACGCCGGTGCCGTCGTTTATCATTCTGGCGCTGGTGTGGATGAGCGCGTCGGCGGTGCCGATGCTGATCGGCGCGCTGATGGTACTGCCCATCGTCTGGGGGCAGACCGCGCAAGCATTGGCGGCGGTCGATCCGGCGCTGATCGAGATGGCGCGCATGTATCGCTTCTCGCGCGGCAAGACGCTGCGCGCGGTGACGGTGCCCAGCATCCTGCCCGCGCTGCTGGCCGCGTGCGAGACCGCACTGGGGCTCTGCTGGAAGGCGTGCGTCGCCGCCGAGGTGCTGGCGGTGACGCTGCTGTCCATCGGCGGCAAGCTGCGCGATGCGAAAATCTATCTGGAGACCGACGCGCTGTTGGCCTGGACGGTGACAGTGATCCTGCTGAGCGTGCTGATCGAGCGGGCGCTGCGGATGGGCGCGCGGCGCTGGGCGAGAGGGGGCCGGGCGGCATGATCGGGTTGGACAACGTGTCCTTCGCATATGGCGACAAGCAGGTGCTGCGCGGCTGCACGCTGGCGCTGCCAGAATGTGGCGCGGTGGCGCTGATGGGGCGATCCGGTGGGGGCAAGACCACAATGCTGCGCCTGCTGGCGGGGCTGGAGCAGCCTGATGCGGGACGGGTATGCGGCATGACCGATCGCCGCGTCGCGCTGCTCTTTCAGGAGGATCGCTTGTTGCCCTGGTACACAGCCCGGCAAAATCTGGCGCTGGTGTGCGGAGACAAGGCGCAGGACTGGCTCACGCGCGTTGGCTTGGCGGGAGAGGAGAACCGCTATCCCGACGAACTATCCGGCGGCATGCGACGGCGGGTGGCGCTGGCGCGCGCGCTGGCGATGCAGGGCGATGTGCTGCTGCTCGACGAGCCCACCGACGGGTTGGACGCCGCCACGCGCGCGGACATGTGGGCGCTGATCCGGGACTGCGCGCAGGGCAGGCTGCTGGTGGTGGTGACGCACAGCCGGAAGGAAGCCGACGCGCTGGGCGCGGAGGTGGTGGAGGTGGCGGGGGCAGGCATCCCGCCGCGCGCAAAGTGACAGGCGAAAAATTAGCATAAATGAAACATTGCGAAAACACCATCGCGCGCTGCTGTGCTGCTGTTTCTGAGGATGGCGATGCCCACGCTGGCACTGGCGTAGGCATGGGCAGGCGCGAGCGTAGTGGTTGGCAATACATACCGCGATCGCATCAAGAACCCTCTCGGGGGTTCTCAGACCATCAGCAAAGTCCGTTTCCCTATCCGGGGATGCATGAAGGGAAGGCCTCTTCATATTTAATCGTATCGCGCAGCTATGCTGCGCGGGCGGGGAGTTTTCCGGCAGGAAAACGCACCTGCCATCACGAGCAAAGCGAGTCGCGGCGAAAGCCGTGCAACCGAACAAAATGCATTCTGCATTTTGTTCGAGGGCATCGACTTTGTCGATGCCCTGAGAACCCTCTCGGGGGTTCTTTTTCTATCCTACACATTCCGCGAGATGATGCGCACCGCGCGCAATAGCGTATCCACATCGCGCTCGGTATTGAAGAAGCCCGGGCTGGCGCGCACTGCGCCGGATTCCAGTGTGCCCTGGTGCTGATGCACGCCAGGCGCGCAATGCAGCCCGCCGCGCACCGCGACATTGGCCTGGTCGAGCTGCTCGGCCACTTGGCCGGACTGCGCCTCGCCCACATTGAAACTAACCACGCCCGCGCCGGGGCGCGAATAAAGCACGACGCGCGGGATATTGGCCAGGCCGTGGAGCAGGCGTTCGGATAACGCCGCTTCGCGCTGGGCGATCTCGGCCTGGTGCGCGCGCACAAAGCGCAGACCGGCCAGCAGACCCGCGATGCCGGGCAAGTTCTGCGTGCCGCTCTCGAATCGGTCGGGCAGATCCTCGGGTTGCAGCATGCTCTCGGATAGCGAGCCGGTGCCGCCCTGGCGCATGGTGGCCAGTTGCACGCCCGGGCGCACATACAGCACGCCGGTGCCGTGCGGGCCCATCAGCCCTTTGTGCCCGGGCATGGCCAACAGATCGGCGCCCAGCGCGTCGGGGCGGGTGTCCATCTTGCCCGCAGTCTGTGCCGCATCCACCAAGAAGAGCGCGCCAGCCGCCCGCGCGACGCGGCTGATGGCGGCCACCGGTTGCAGCGCGCCGGTCACATTGGACATGTGCGTGCAGACAACGAGGCGCGTGTTGGGCTTGATGGCGCGCTGTACCTGCTGCGCCGATACCGTGCCGTCGGCCTCGGGCGTGAGCAGCGTCAGTTGGATACGCCCGCCGACCAACAGGCCGCTCAGTGGCCGCAGCACCGAGTTGTGCTCCAGCAGCGTGGCGATCACATGGTCGCCGGGCGAGATGGCTCCGTGGATGGCGGTATTGAGCGCGTCGGTGCAATTGCTGCAAAAAACGATGCGCGCGGAATCGTCCACACCCAAGTATTCGGCCAGCAGCTCGCGGCATTGATAGATCACGCGGCCAGCGGCCAGCGCCATGCGATGCCCCGAGCGGCCTGGGTTCGCGCCAATTTTGTCCAGCACACCGGCCATGGCGCGCGCGACTTCCGGCGGCTTGGGGAAGCTGGTCGCCGCGTTGTCCAGATAGATCATGCTGTCCCTCCCACGCGGCGGCTTTCACGTTCAGCCGTGCCCGCCGTATAGTATATTATCCCGCGCCCGGCGCATGACGGCGCGAATGAAGGAGGGACAGATATGCCGGAAACTTTCGGCATTGCGGCATTTCGATCCAGGCA
>JAVBMF010000039.1:0-33835 GCA_031552735.1 Eubacteriales bacterium | reverse complement strand
CTGGGCGGCGGCACCTTCGACGTGTCGCTGCTGGAGATCGGCGACGGCGTGTTCGAAGTGCTGGCCACCAACGGCAACAACCGTCTGGGCGGCGACGACTTTGACCAGCGCGTGATGGACTATCTGGTGGCCGAGTTCAAGCGCGAAAGCGGCATTGATCTGGCGCAGGACCGCATGGCGATGCAGCGCCTGAAGGAAGCCGCCGAGAAGGCCAAGATCGAGCTGTCCGGCCTGATGACCACCAACATCAACCTGCCCTTCATCACCGCCGACGCGTCCGGCCCCAAGCATCTGGATGTGACGCTGACGCGCGCGAAGTTCGACGAGCTGACCCGCGACCTGGTGGAAAAGACCGTGCAGCCCATGCAGCAGGCGCTGCGTGACGCCGGGCTGACCGCCGCGCAGATCGACCGCGTCATTCTAGTCGGCGGCTCCACCCGCATCCCCGCCGTGCAGGACGCGGTCAAGAAGATCACCGGCAAAGACCCCTATAAGAACATCAACCCCGACGAGTGCGTGGCGCTGGGCGCGGCCATTCAGGGCGGCGTGCTGGGCGGCGAGGTCAAGGACGTGCTGTTGCTGGATGTCACGCCGCTGTCGCTGGGCATCGAGACCGCGGGCGGCATCTTCACCCGCTTGATCGACCGCAACACCACCATCCCCACCACCAAGTCGCAGATTTTCTCCACTGCCGCCGACGGCCAGACCGGCGTGGAAGTGCACGTATTGCAGGGCGAGCGCGAGATGGCGGCGCACAACAAGACGCTGGGCCGCTTCCAACTGACCGGCATCGCGCCCGCGCCGCGCGGCATCCCGCAGATCGAGGTCACCTTCAACATTGACCGCAACGGCATCGTCAACGTGTCGGCCAAGGATTTGGGCACCGGCAACGAGCAGAAGGTGACGATCACCGCGTCCACCAACCTGTCCGAGGACGAGATCAAGCAGCGCATCAAGGAGGCGGAGCAGTTCGCCGAGGAGGACAAGCGCAAGAAGGACGAAGTGGAGACGCTGCACAAAGCCGACAGCATGATCTACGAAATTGAGAAGCAGCTGCGCGAGCTGGGCGACAAACTGTCCGAGGAGGACAAGGCGCTGGTGCAGAGCGAGCTGGACGACTTCAAGAAGGTGCGCGAGGGCGCCAATGTCGATGAGATCAAGGCCGCGCAGGAGCCTTTCACCCAGAAGGTGTACGAGGTGTTCGGCAAGATCTATCAGCAGCAGGGCGGCGAGCAGGCGCAGGCCGATCCGAACGCCTACACCCAGGCCGACGAGCAGGCGCAGGACGGCGACGGCAACGTCAACGCGGACTACGACGTCCACTAAGGAACGCACATAGAAGCTGGCCGCCGTGGGAGCAACTTGCCCACGGCGGCACAGTCCTGTAAAGGCTGGTGACACGTTTGGCGACAAAACGCGACTACTACGAGGTGCTGGGCGTCGGCAAAAAGGCGACCGACGAGGAGATCAAGAAGGCCTATCGCAAGGCCGCCAAGGACAGCCACCCCGACCTGCACCCCAACGACAAAAAAGCCGAGGATCGCTTCAAGGAGGTCAACGAGGCCTACGAAGTGCTCAGCGATGAGAATAAGCGCGCGCGCTACGACCAGTTCGGCCACGAGGGGCCGAACATGGGCGGCGGCAATCCGTATGCCGGGGGGAACCCGTTTGGCGGCGGCAATCCGTTCGGCGGCGCGGGCGGCGCGCAGGGCTTTGATAGTATATTTGACTTTTTCTTTAACGGCGGCGGCGACCCGGCGGCGGCGCAGCGTAAGCGCAACGGCCCGCAGCGCGGCGCTGATTTGCGCTATGATTTGAACATCACCTTTGACGAGGCCGCCAACGGCTGCACGAAAGAGTTCAAGTTCAATCGCAACGAGAACTGCGACGCGTGCGGCGGCAGCGGCGCCAAGGCAGGCACCAAGCCCAAGACCTGCCCGACCTGCAACGGCAGCGGACAGGTGAAGGTCACCAGCCAGTCGCTGTTCGGCCAGGTGGTCAACATGCGCGCCTGCACCGCGTGCAACGGCACCGGCAGCATCATCGCCGACAAGTGCGCCAAGTGCGGCGGCAATGGCCGCATGCGCGTGATGCGCACCGCCACCATCAAGGTGCCCGCGGGCATCGACAACGGTCAGGTGATCACCATGACCGGGCAGGGCGAACCGGGGCTGCGCGGCGGCCCGGCGGGCGACCTGTACGTCTATATCACCGTCAAGCCGCACAAGCTCTTTAAGCGCCAAGGGTTCGACCTGCACTGCGAGATTCCGGTGTCCTTTACGCAGGCCGCGCTGGGCGGCGAGATCGACGTGCCCACACTGGGGGGCACCATCAAGCACAATCTGGCCGAGGGCACGCAGAATGACACCGTCGTGCGCATCAAGGGGCAGGGCGTGCAGATCCTGCGCGGCAGCGGACGCGGCGACCTGTATATCAAGGTGCGCGTCGAGGTGCCCAAGCGCCTGAACGAGAAGCAGAAGGACATGCTGCGCCAGTTCGAGGAGAGCCTTTCCGGCAAGGAATATGAGGGGCGCAAGTCGTTCTTTGAGCGGATGAAGGATGGGTTTAAGTAACGGTGGGGTTGCACAGCGCGATATGTGGCCGCGCTGCGAATAAGCCCAATGCTCAATTAGCCGCACAGGTTCCGCAGGAGCCCCGCGCCCGTTGGAGTCGCGGGAGACATGGGGCATGTTCCTGCGAAGGCGCACGGCGGAAACAGTGCCGGACTGGAGGCGCGGGCTTCCGGCCTTGGCCGGATTCAGGCCCGCGACGAACATTGGAAGGCACCCGCCGCAGCCGAGCATATGCCCATGGCGCCCAGGCGACGAACCCGGGCGCAAGTGCCTTTCTGGTCGCAATTCGCGATTGTCGCGGGCATCAGCCCGCTCTGTCGCTCATTGGGCTTCCGCGCCGTCCCATCGCGCCACTGGCGCGACGGCGCTCCGCCCCCTTTGGGCTTATCCAAAGAGAACAACGCATCCCACATCCCGAAAAACAGAGCCCCCTTTGTTTTCAATAAGATATCCCCAGCTCCCCCCTCAATTCACGCGGCCTCCCATGCGCACCGCGCATGGATCAGCTCGCGTTCATTGGGCTTCCGCCTCGACGATTCGATCCTCAATTCGCCATAGTCGCTTGCAGCGCAAGCTCGTTGGCTCATTGGCCTGCCGCGCCGTCCTTTCGGCCCACCGGGCCGACGGCGCTCTGGCCCACTGGGCGGTCTCGGCTCCGCCCCTTCGCCCAGCGAAGGGGTTTGTCTTTTGGCGGCGCATCGGCTATACTAGAGCAAATTCATCAACCGTACCACATCCCTTGCGCGTCTTTTCACCCCGCGCGTTGTTTCGTCCGCTTGACGTAGCGCCGCTACGCCGCGCTCCCTCGACTTAGCGCGGAGCGAAAATTCATCGCAATCGATTGTGCTACGGTTTCTTCATTTGCTCTATTTGGGCATTTGTCTGCGCACCAAAGGAGGAACCCGCTTGCGACGCACTTTCGCGCTGATCCTGCTGCTGGCAACCATGCTGGCCGCACCCCACGCGCACGCCGACGACGCGCGACCCGACCGGCTGGTCATCACGCTGGCGGGGGATTGCACCATCGGCTCGGAGCCGCAGTTTCAGGATGTCAAGTCCGGCTTTGTCACGCTGGTGGCCGAGCGCGGGTTCGACTGGCCGTTCTCCGGCGTGATCGACCGCTTCACCGGCGACGACCTGACGCTGGTCAATCTGGAGGGCGTGTTCACCGACTACAAGCGCGCCGAAAAGAAGCCCTTTACCTTCCGCGCGACACCGAAATATGCCGATATCCTGACGAAAAGCAGCATCGAGGCCGTCAACCTGGCCAACAACCACACGATGGACTTTGGCGCGCAGGGGCTGGCCGATACCCAGCAGGCGCTGACCGAGCGCGGCATCGCCTACGCCATCGACTGGGAGCCGACGGTGATCGAGGTCAAGGGCCGCAAGATCGCGCTGCTGGGCATGGCGTACCCGGTGTTTGACAAAAAGGTGGACAAGGTGTGCGCGCAAATCGCCGCGTATCGCGCCGACCCGGATATCGACCTGATCATCATCAGTTGTCACTGGGGCTTCGAGATGAAGTACGATCAGGATGTGGATCAAAAGCGCGCAGCGGCGCAGTTTGTTGACGCCGGGGCCGATCTGGTGGTGGGCACGCACCCGCATGTGTTGCAGGGCATGCAGATGATGCAAGACAAGCCGGTGTTCTACAGTCTGGGCAACTTCTGCTTTGGCGGCAACAGCATGCCGCGCGACCGCGACACCGCCGTCATCCGTCTGGAATACGACATCAGCGGTCAGCAGCCCAAGCTGGCGCTGCTGGAAGCGATCCCGTATCTGGTCAGCGAACAGGAGATCGGCATCCCGCAGGATTACCGCCCGGTGCCTGCCACTGGCGAGGCCGCGCGCCGCATCCTGAAAAAGCTGTCCTGTCAGGCCAGCGGGCTGCCGGAGGGATTCTTTGACACCGGGCGCTGGGAGAAATCGCAATAAAGGAGTCAGTATGCAACAGCCGCGCACACAAGACAACCGGAAACTCATCCTCGCCGTGCTGATCGCGTTCTGCGTGATGGTGGCCTGCCAGATGCTGCTGGTCAAGACCTTTCGCGCAGAGCAGATCAGCGACGCGTTTTCCTATAAGGTACTGGGCAGGGACACCGCCGACATGTCGCCGTATTACCCCGGCGCGCGCGATGTGTATTCCGACTATGTGTTCAACCCCGGGTATGTGAATTATCTGGCGATGTTCTACCGCGTCACCACCAACGACAAGGTGATCATGCTGGGCAACATCGCGTGGACTGCGCTGCTGATGCTGCTGGCGTATACGGTGGCGGGGCGGCTGTTTGGCAACCGGCGGCTGGCGCTGATCACCGCGCTGGGCATGCTGCTGTTTCCCACCTTTGCCGCCGATGTGACGGCGCTGCGCACCGAGCTGATCTTCACCGCGCTGGCGTTTGCCGGGCTGGCGCTGGCGCTGCGCGACGCGTGGTGGGGGTATGTCGGCGCGGGCGTGCTGTGGGCGCTGGCCAACTTTGTGCGCCCGGTGGCCATTGTGTTTTTAGGCCCGTTGTGCCTGTACCTGCTGCTCAAACGCGTGCCGCTGCGCCGGTTTATCTGGATGCCCGTGGTCGCGCTGATTATCACGCTGGGCTTTGGCGCGGTGTCGCGCCACTACACCGGCATCTTTGCGTACCAATCGACGACCAGCGGCGTCACCATGCTGATCGGCAACAACGACGACGCCGACGGCGGCTATGGCAACGAGGTGTTCCAGCCCGGCAAGGCGGGGTATATCGCGGACAAGGAAAGCCAAACCTTTGCCCAGCGCGACGCGTACTGGCGCGCGCAGGCCATCGACTGGATCAAGCGCAACCCGGGGCGCTTTGCCGCGCTGATCCCGGCCAAGCTGCTGCACACCTATGCGCTGGATACCTACGCGTTCTCGTCGCTGTACGGCAACCGCGCGCAAACCGACGGCGGCGACTACCTGCGCGCATTGGCCAGTCGGGCGCTGCACTTCGAGCTGGACTGGCGCGACGTCGTGGTGCTGGCCAATCAGGCGATGTACCTGTTTGTGCTGGCCAGCGCGGTCTGGGGCGCGGTGCGCATGCTGCGGGCAAAGCGGTGCCTGCCGGAGCTGCTGCTGATGGTGCTGATCATCCTATGTGCCACCGGCGCGTGCATCCTGACGCTGGGCGGCGCGCGCTATCACTACCCGTACCTGCCGTTCTTCTTCATGCTGGCGGCGTGGGCATGGGCGCGTCCAACGCAAGGCGCCTAAATGCAGCGCAAACTCGCCTTGCAAACGCGCGAAAAATGTTGTATATTCTGGACAAGACTTGCATGGTTTTTTTGCCATCAACCCTGTGCGCCCCAGCGCATGCACACCGGAAAGGAGATATGCCTATGAGCAGCACAATGCACCGGCGTGCGCGGCGCGTGGCTGGCCTGACGCTGGCCTGCTTCCTGTTGCTGATCGCGCTGCTGCCCGTGTCGGCGCTGGCCACCAACAAACTGTCTGTTGTCGGCGGCGACGGCGGCTATGCCAACTATCAACAATCCGGCGGCGACGGCGGCGACGGCGGCCAGGGCGGCGGTATCAATTTGACGGACATTCGATTCGGAGTTGGCGGTGGCGGCGGCGGCGGTTCGGCCAGCGCAGCGGGAGCGCCTGGCGGGGACGGCCGGGACGTATCTTCCACCGCCCTCGAGAGCGGTGCCCTGGGCGGCGCACGCGGCGCTGGATCCGGTGCGAACGACCTGGGCGGCAAGGGCGGAACCGCATTGTATGCTCTCAATGGCTCTATCGTGTCGTCGGGCACGGGCGGCACAGCGACCACCCCAAGCGGCGCTGCCGGCGGCGGGATTCCGAGCACAACCGATGAGGGGATGACATTTACGGTGCAGGGCGGCGGCGGCGGGATTGCGCCTTCCTCCGGCGCGATGGGCGGGATCGGTGGCAAGGGCGGCGACGCCAGCCTCACCATCCCGGGCGGAAACTATAACATTGTGTCGGTTTCTTCGGGATTTAGCGGCAAATTTCTTAACGGCAATCCTCCCATCAGCGATGGCAGCACAGGGGGAGCCGCCGGCAACGCGGAGCTGCGGGTTCAAGGGAATTTGATCGCAGGGGCAGTGAGCATCACCTCCTTCGGCACCCCTGCCAACGTAGGCGCTCCCGGCAACGTCTTTTTCGATGTCGTCGGCACGCTGACCACGCCCCTACTCAGCGTTGGGAGAGGCGCCGCTGGCGGTGCGGTGCAAGTAGGCATCAACAAGCTGAACGTCCCCACCGGCGGCAGTACCGAGCTCCTAAGCGTAAACCTCGGGTCTGGCGATATCTATGCGATTGACGAAATCACGGTGCAGCCAGGCGCTGTTCTGAACTTCAATATGCAAAACAGCAGCCTGCCGCACGTGCGCGTGCTGCGCTATGCCGGCAATGGCCTGAACCTGACCGGCGGCGCAAGCGTGGACGAGCTGGAGCTGACGCTGCCCGGCCCGCTAACAGCGGGCGGCACGGCATTTTCCATCACGGCCATGGCGCTGACCGGCACCGGGGTGAACATCAGCAACCCTGCCCAGTTGCAGCTAGCGCCCGGCGAAAGCGCCACGCTGCTGTCCCGCGGCGTCACCGGCACCCTGCAAAGCAGCACCGTCACCTATGGCGGCCGTGGCTATCAGCTCCAGGTGGAAGGCGGCAAGCTGTTGCTGACCGCGCTGGACGGCCCTGCGCCCGGCCCCACCCCTGTCCCTCCGCTGCCCCAAACAGGGGACAACTTCCCGCTGGGCGGCCTGCTGGTGGCGATGATCGCCGCACTGGGGGCCATGGCATGGCTGGGTGCGCAACTGAAACGAAACCCGGGCGTCCGGTAATGCGCATCATACAACAATAAAACCACGCGTGCACAGCGCGTGGTTTCAGACTGTCGATAAAGCCCCTCTTGCTGTGTCGGTACGGCGCTCGGCTTGGCTCCGTATGCCCCGATACGGCTTCGCGCCTCGCTTGTGACCTCCTTGCAATAGGGGCTTTCTGGACAGCCTGACTTTTTTGGCAAGCTAAAACCACGCGTGTACAGCGCGTGGTTTTGCTTTTGCCGTGTGTCCGCTACGGCGCGGCGATGGGGAAGCGCACCTCGGTGATGAACTCCGCCTCGCGATCCTTGGTGCCATAGGATTCGATGTATTGCTCCACCGGTTGGCCGGTGATGACCAGCCCCTGCCGGTTCGCGTACGCCTGCAAAAAGTCATAGCACGCGCCCAGCTCCTCGTAATGCCCGTGGTGCAGCGCGCACAGCACCGTCTGTCTGGGCGTGCGCACCACCGAGGGGTGGGGGGAGGGCAGCACCTCGATGGCGGCCTCGACATCGTTGTTTTCAAATTGCAGCTGCGCGTCAAAAAAGCGGCAGGTGTAGCTGCCCGGCTGGCGCAGGCGCAATGCGTGCCGGGCCATGTGGCGCACCAGCGATTCAAACACCCCGCGTATCTCGCCATAGTGCGCCACCCGCGCGCGCACCGACACGACGTGGCTTTCGGGCAGCGTCTTGATATAGGTGCGATAGGGCTGCGGGTTCTGGAACAGCTCGAACAGGCCGATGGTGGCGGCAAGGCGCGCGGCGCGGTCGTTCAGGATGTCCAGCTTGCGCTGGTACGTCAGCTTGTGCCCCTGAAAATCGCGGATTTCCCGCAGCGAAAACCCCAGCGCCTTGAGTTGCAGGATCAGCGACATGTCGGTCAGTTGCGTCGTGTCGTAGTAGCGGTAGCCGGTCGCGGCGTTTACCTGGCACGGCGCAAGCAGCCCTGCCTTTTCGTAGTGATGCAGTGTGGCGACCGACACACCGAACAGCCCGGCAAATTCGCTGACTTTGTACATATCGCACCCCTCTTGACTCTAGCCTATACAATAGAGTTTATAATGGAAAATACAAACAGGCAAGTATTTTTGATACAGGAGATATGCATATGCAAAAGACAGTGGGCATCCTGCTGACGTGCCTTATCTGCGCGGCGCTGTGCGCATCGGCGGTGGCCGCGCCGGTGACCTATACCATGGACAGTATCCGGCCGGAGCTGCGCGCCGTCATCGCGCAGACCGAGCCTGCCTCCTTTGATGAGCAGGGGCTGGCGGCGGTGCGCGCCGAAACCGACGCGCTGGTGGGCAATCCCGGCCTGCCGACCGACCCGGCGGTGAAGGTCGAAGACATCCGCATCCCCAACCCCGGCGCGGGGGCGGAACTGCGCGTGCGCATGTATACACCGGTTGACAAACCCGGCGTCCTGCCCGCCGTGCTCTGGATTCACGGCGGCGGCATGGTGATCTCGCACCCGGAGGGCGACGAGGCGCAGTGCATCCGCTTTGCCAAGGAGATCAACTGCGTGGTGGTCGCGCCGGACTACCGCCTCGCGCCGGAGCATCCGTATCCCGCCGGGCCGGACGACTGCTATGCGGCGCTGACGTGGCTGGCTGCAAACGCGGACGCGCTGGGCATTGACCCTGCGCGCATTGCCGTGGCGGGCGCCAGCGCGGGCGGCGGGCTATCGCTGTCCACCGCGCTGCGGGCGCGCGATCTGGGTGGGCCGTCCATCGCGTTTCTGATGCCCATCTATCCCATGATCAATGACAAGCTGGACACGCCCTCGGGCAACGCGGTCTACGGCGAGGACATCGCCGGGCGCGTGCTGACCAGCGAATCGGTGCACCACATGTGGCGTTATTATCTGGGCGGCGCGACCGACGTGCCCAAGTATGCCGCGCCCATCTACGAAACCGACTGGAGCGGCCTGCCGCCGGTGTACACCTGCGTGGGGGACATCGACCCCTTCCGCGACGACACCCTCCAACTGGTCAACAACCTGACCGCCGCGGGCAACACGCCGGAGTTCCATCTCGTCCCCGGCTGCCCGCATGCGTTTGACAACAGCGACCCGGGCGCGAACATCAGCGTCTATATGGTCAGCGAGTGGATTCGCGTGCTCCAAGAGGCGCTGTGGCCGGTCTGACAGAAAGCATGGGAAAGACAAAGCACCCTGCCGCATCGCAGGGTGCTTGCTTGTGCTTTTGGGTCGGTTTACTGCGGCGTGGCAAACAGGTATTGCACGGTCAGCCCCTTGTCGTCCCGGGTGGTGACCAGCGTGGCGTCGTCCTTGCCTTCCTGTTGGAGCACCGTCGTGCCGGTGAAGGCGTCGCCGTCGGCCACATACTCGGCCTTCGATTGGTCATAGATCGCCTGCGCGCTGTCCTTGTCATTGGCCATGATGCACAGGATGAACAGGGGGATCACCTTGTCGGCGTGCTTCTGCGCGGCGGGGGTGAAGGTGAGCTGATACCCCAGGTGCGCGTCGTCCTGCATCAGGTTCAGCCACGCGATGCCCTTGATGAACGTGTACCCGGGCGGCGTAAAGCGCGCCTCAAGCGCCTTGTCGTGGTTTTTCTCGATGATGACGGTCAGTTTGGCATGCTTGCAGGCCGAACTCATCAGCAAGAAGGTGCTGTCCAGCAGGCGATTCTTGACGGAGTGGACGCCTGTCGGCTTGATCACCTTCATCGACGCGCGCATCGCGGCGGGCGCGGGCGCGGGCTGCTCCGCGAGCGCGACCGAACCGGCCAGCAGCAGCGTGGCGAGCAGGGCGGACAGGACGTGACGGTGCTTGAACATAGCGTACCTCTTTCTGTGCGCGCGGCGCACCATTGCTGCCTTTATCTTAGGGGATGCACTGCCAATTGTCAATCATTGGATGCAGGCGGGGCCAATGCAGCCGCGCGCTTACGCAAAGAATCCGTCACGCATTGTGACGGATTCTTTCGGTTTATCTAGGTCAACGCCGCGCTCAGCGTTTCGCGTTGCGCAGCACGATGCCGTCCAGCAGGGCGAACGCGTCCTGCAAGTCGTTGCTCTTCTTCAGGTACACGCCAGCGCGGCAGCCGCCGTCGCTCGGGTCCAGCATCAGCACGAAGGTGGGGTTCTCATCGCCCAGCTTCTTGATCGCGGCATAGAACGAGGAGATCGGCACGCGGATGGAGCCTTCATCCAGCATGAAACTGATGTAGGTATGGTTGCCTTCTTTCAGCTCATCCAGCAGCGCCTTGGTCACCATCAGATAGCGTAGCGAATACTCGCCATTCGCATCCGGCAGCGCGGAAACGACGAAACGCCGCTGCCCGCTGACGATCGCGGTTTCGCAATCGCTTTCCTGCGGGATAAACTGATCGCCCGCCACCAGGTCGGAACGGGTGCTCGCGCCCAGCACCTGGGTGGTTTGGCCACTGCGCCGATTGGTGGTGGTCGACGACACAACGGGCGAAGTCGGTGTGGTCGGCGTGGTCGGCGTGGTCGGTGTTTCCGGCGTCACCGGCTTGGGCTTGATGGGACCCCAAGTTGCGGAGTAGCCCGCCTCGCCAAAGTTGAAGGAGGTGTAGCCGGTGCGAATCCACTGATACGTGTCCAGCTCGGTTTTGGTACTGCCGGCGCCATAGTATTCTGCCAGATCGTTGTTGTTGTAGTTAACAGTTTTCTTGACGCCGTTGATATCATACTCGACGACGCCCTTTGCCGAGGCGGAAATGACGATGTCCGCCGATTTGTCGGCGACGCCCATCGAATACCACGTATCCGCAGCGCCATCGGCGTTGTTGGAATCAATGTAGTAATACCATCCGGCGTCGCTCACGCCCGGACGGTTGGAACCCTGGTGATACGCGACGACGATGTACGACGAGGTCGTGCCCTTGCCGCAGTCCATGTACAGCCAAACGCCGGAATACTGCTTGGCGGCCGCCGCGTCTGCGTCGCAATGCGTGGAGAAGCTCCACGTGTCGCCCTCCGGAGCGCGGGCCTTGCCGTAGCCCTGCGTATTATAGAAGTTATCCGTGACCTTTTCGCTCGGGTCGATGGTCAGGGTAATCGAGCCATCGTCGTTTTCCGTCAGCGTGCTGAAGGTACCCAGACCGCCGCGCTCCGGCGTCCAGCCCGAGGGCGCGACGCCCATCAGCGTCATCATACTGTCGGAAGCGCTGAACAGCGCGACGCCGCCGAGCGCATCGCCGGTGTCGAGCACATCGCCGGTGTCGAGCACATCGCCGGTGCCGGACGTATCGCCAGTGCCGGACGTATCGCCAGTGCCGGACGTATCGCCGGTGCCGGACGTATCGCCGGTGCCGGACACATCGCCGGTGCCGGACGTATCGCCGGTGCCGGACGTGTCGCCGTTGCCGGACGTATCGCCGTTGCCGGACCCATTGCTGGTGTCGGGCGGATTGCCGGTGTCAGATGCATCGCTGCCGGGGATGATGTCGGTCGCGAAGCCGACCAGCGTGCAGCTCATGACCATTGTCAGACAAACCAGTACCGCGAGAATACCCCTCCAACCATTTCGCATGTCCCTTCTCCTTTTTCCCTGTGGATTTTGATTGTCTCCAGTTTGTGATACGCTGCGTAACCCCATGCGTCAGCAGTATCCCGTCCCAGAGAACGCGACAGTGCGCACAGAGCTACTGCAGCTAGTCTGTGCGACGAATGATGGAAATATACACCATTTTTTAGCTTGAAGTCAACAAATAAATTCTTTCAGTGCATCGCGACAGCGCGCATACGCAAAGAACCCGTCACAAGGCGTGACGGATTCTTCGCATCGGGGCTGCCACGGCGCATGCCGCGCGGTTACGCGATGGTGAAAATGTTGACGATCGGGCCGATCAGCCGTGTCGGATCCGTCTGACCAAAGTGGACGTTAAAGACGCTGTCGTCGATGTCGGGCGTGGTGAAAACCGCCGATGTCGCGACGGAAATCGCACCATCCCGACCGTCCGCCCGGTTGATATCAATGGCGCAACCGGATCCGGAGATATTCGCTCCGTTCAAAAACAGGTTGATGGAAGAGCCTGCCTGCCGCGCCAACGTTTGTACGGCACCCTCAAAAGAGACAAAATAGGTGCGGTTGGGGGCAAGGAAAATGTCGGTCGAGGTGGGGGTGAAACGAATGGCGTCGCCTACCAGAACGCCCACATTGTCAAATATGGCATAGTCGTTTTCGACATACTCATGCGTTTGATAAGCAAGTGAACAAAAAATGCGGGCGAAGTTTGCCGGGGGTACTGGGCCCGGATCGCCTTGGGGGCCGGGCGGGCCCTGCTCGCCGTCTTGGCCTGCTGGGCCAGCCGGTCCTGTCAGACCTGCCGGGCCAGCCGGGCCTGCGGGGCCAGCCGGGCCAGCGGGGCCAGTCGGGCCTTGTGGGCCGGTCGGGCCTTCCACGCCTTGCGGGCCAGTCGAGCCGGTTGCGCCGGGAGGGCCAGCCGGGCCGGGTCGGCCAGTGGCGCCTGTCGCGCCAGCGGGCCCCATCGGCCCCGCCGGGCCCATCGGGCCTTCCAAGCCTTCGTCACCCTGCGGGCCAGCCGGGCCCGCCGGACCTTGGGGGCCTTCCGGTCCCTGCACGCCGTGCGGACCAACCGGGCCAATGGGGCCGTCGGCGCCCTGCGGGCCAGCCGGGCCGATAGGGCCAGCCGGGCCAGCGGGGCCGTCGGGGCCGGGCTTGCCGGGGCATCCGCGCGGGCCGCGTGGCACCGGGATGCTTACATATTCATAGCCGGGCGCGCACTGCGGGCGGCACGAGCCATCATAATTGGGGTCGTCAAACATATGCTGTCTCCTTTCTGACCGGGAGGGAACGGTGCGGTTTGTCCGCGTGTGTGAACCGCCCTCCTCCCTTGTATCGTATTCGCACAAAAAGGAAAAGTGCGCCGGTGCCGTACATAGACGTATGCGTAAAGCGATCTGGGAGCGATCTGGGCGAGGAAAAAATTCTCTCGCCGGACCAGTGTCAACACAATCAGCCAAAACGCATATTGTACATTGAGGCACGAAGTAAGGCCTCGCCGAAGCATGAATGTTTTTTGAGAGAGGGTATAATATGTTTGAAAATACGAACAGCCGCTGCGACTGGCCGTGCGATGACAGTTGCTGCGATTGCTGTTGTCCCGGCCCGATGGGCCCCAGAGGCCCACGTGGCTGCCCCGGCAGGCCGGGTGAACCGGGTCCGCAAGGCGCTCCCGGCCCGATGGGCCCCGCGGGTGCGACGGGCCCGAGTGGCGCGCAGGGCCCCGTGGGCCCGATGGGTCAGCAGGGCGCCCAAGGGTTGCCGGGCCCGGTGGGCCCCGCGGGTGCGGCAGGCCCGGTGGGACGTACCGGCCCGATGGGTCCGGCGGGGCAACAGGGCGCTCCCGGCCCGATGGGTCCGGCAGGCCCGCAGGGCGAGGACGGCGACACCGGCGCTCCCGGCCCGATGGGCCCCGCAGGCCCGCAAGGACTCCCCGGCGCGACCGGCGCGACAGGCCCGGCTGGCCCGGCTGGCGCGCAGGGCGCGCAAGGCCCCGTAGGTCCGGCGGGCGCGGCTGGCCCCGCAGGCTCCGAAGGCCCCGCTGGCCCGGCTGGTCAGCAGGGCGTGCAAGGCCCCGCTGGCCCGGCTGGCCCCGCAGGTCCCGCTGGTCCCCAAGGCCCGGCTGGCCCCACGGGCGAGCAGGGTGTGCAAGGCCCCGTGGGCCCCGCTGGCCCCGAAGGCCCCGCCGGTCCCGAAGGCCCCGCTGGTCCCGAAGGCCCCGCTGGCCCCGAAGGCCCTGCCGGTCCCGATGGCCCCGCCGGTGTCGATTCCGCTGGCTCGTTGATTCCCTTTACCGCAGGCGCCCCGATTCCCATTTATATGGACGCCAACCAGCACCCGTACACGGTCGGATTCGGCATGAATGGTGAGTGCTCGCACCCGCTGATCGGCGGCCAGATGGAAGTCACACACGGCATCACCACCATGTACCCATTTTTTATCGCTCGTGACATGGTCATCACCGACATGGGTGTATCGATGATCGCCATTGAAGAAGTGGATCTGGCCAGTGCCTCAGCCAATGTTTTTATGCAATTGCTGTACAAGATTGACACAGAGTATTTCATTGCCATTCCCGAAACAAAGGTGATATTAGCGCCAGCCATGTCCGGCATCGTGCCCAGGGGACAGTTGTTTGAAAGCATTGTCAACAACCTGAATGTCCCGGTGGCAGCGGGCAGCAGGCTTATGCTGATTGTCCACAAAGATGTGATGCAGCAGGATGTCACCAAGAGCATTGCCGTGCTGATGAGCGGCAGCATCAACCTGCGCGTTTCCTGATTTTTCGAATGCCGCCAAGGCCATAGCAAAGACGTGAAAGCCGCGACATCCCGCGCCGGTTCTTTCCCACCCCCCACAAAGCACCCGCCGCTTCGGTGGCGGGTTCTTTGTGTGCATTTGCTGCGCAAAAAATGCTTGACTTTTCGACAATCTTCGGGCAAAATATCCAGTTGAAGGTAGAACGCCTCACGCCAAAGCGGAAGGAGAATCCGAGTGCGTACGGTATTCGCGGACGGAACACTGTTTCGTGGGGGAAGGCTCGTCAGGGGTGATGTCCAGCTTTCGCGGGACAGGATTCTTGATTTTTCCGCACCGGCGCAAGGCGATGCACAATCCATTATTCCATTGGATGGCAAGTTGTTGATCCCGGGTCTTGTAGATGTTCATGTGCATCTTCGAGAGCCGGGCTTTTTGTATAAGGAAACCATCGCGTCGGGCAGTGCGGCCGGGGCGCGGGGCGGCTATACGGCGCTGTGCGCCATGCCCAATGTGCAGCCCGCGCCGGACAGTGTGGCGCATGTGTCGGTGCAGCGACGCGCCATTGACCGCGACGCCCGCGTGCGCGTATACCCCTATGGCACCATCACGCTGGGGCAGAAGGGCGAAGGCGAACTGGTGGACTTCGCCGCGCTCTCCCCGCATGTCGTCGCGTTTTCCGATGATGGCCGGGGCGTCCAGTGCGAGGACACCATGCGTGAGGCCATGCGGCGGGTGGCGGCGGTGGGCGGCCTGCTGGCGGCGCACTGCGAGGACAACGCGCTGCTGTTTGGCGGCTACATCCATGACGGCGCGTACGCAAAGGCGCATGGGCACAAGGGCATCCCCAGCGAAAGCGAATGGCGGCAGGTACAGCGGGACTTGCGTCTGGCCGAGGAAACCGGTTGCCGCTATCATGTGTGCCATGTGTCCGCCAAGGAGAGCGTCGCGCTGATCCGGCAGGCCAAGGCGCGCGGCGTGGATGTGACCTGCGAAACCGCGCCGCATTACCTGTTGCTGAACGACAGCATGCTGGCCGAGGATGGCCGCTGGAAGATGAACCCGCCCATCCGCGACGCGGCGGATCAGCAGGCGCTGCTGGAGGGGCTGGCCGACGGCACGGTGGACATGATCGCCACCGACCACGCGCCGCACAGCGCCGAGGAGAAGAGCCGGGGCCTTAGCGGCAGCGCCTTTGGCATCGTGGGACTGGAGTGCGCGTTTGCGGTGTTGTACACCGGGCTGGTCAAGACCGGCCTGATCACGCTGGAGCGGCTGCTGACCGCCATGACCATTGCGCCGCGCAAGCGGTTCGGTCTGCCCGATGTCACGCTGGAAGCGGGGCAGCCCGCCGACCTAGCGGTGTTTGACCTAGACGCGCAGGGCACGGTCAACCCGGCGGAGTTTTGCTCGATGGGGCGCGCGACGCCGCTTGAGGGCATGCCGGTCCGGGGCCGGTGCGAGATGACGCTGGTCGGCGGCGACATGGTGTGGCAACGGCATTCGAAGCCGTGAGGATAGCAAGAAGGGAATCACCGAACATGCAGTTTACAGTGCAGAGCAACGAGCGCATCGCGCCGGACGTGTATCGCATGCGGCTGACCGGCGACACGCGGGGCATCACAAAGCCGGGGCAGTTTGTGCAGGTGGCCGTGCCGGGCGCGTACCTGCGCCGCCCTATTTCGGTATGCGACTTTTCGCCGGGCGAGGCGGGGACGCTGGAGCTGATCTACAAGGTGGTTGGTCAGGGCACGCGGACGATGTGTGGCACGCGGGCGGGCGAAACGCTGGACCTGCTGACCGGGCTGGGCAATGGCTATGATCTGGCGCGCGACGAAGCCGTGCGCGCGTGCCAAGCGCCGCTGCTGGTGGGCGGCGGCGTGGGCGTCCCGCCGCTGTACGCGCTGTGCAAGCACCTGATTGCGCTGGGCAAAACGCCTGCGATGGTGCTGGGCTTTCGCGGCGCGCAGGAAGTATTCTTGCGCGACGCGTTCGAGTCGCTGGGCGCGCGGGTCATCCTGTGCACCGACGACGGCACGGCGGGGCTGCATGGCTTTGTTACGCAGGGCATGCAGACGCTGGCCGGGCAGTATGACTATGTGTTTGCCTGCGGCCCGCGCCCGATGCTCAAGGCCGTGCACACGCTGTGCGCGCAGCAGTGCACGCCGGGGCAATACAGTCTGGAGGAGCGGATGGCCTGCGGCTTTGGGGTGTGCATGGTGTGCACCTGCATGACCCAAAACGGCGGCAAGCGCGTCTGCACCGACGGCCCGGTGTTTACGGGGGAGGAGATCCAATGGTGAACACACAGGTCACGCTGTCCGGCTGGACGCTGGACAACCCGGTCATCGCCGCCAGCGGCACCTTTGGCTACGGGCAGGAGATGCGCGCGTTTTACGACATCAACCTGCTGGGCAGCTTCTCCTTTAAGGGCACGACGCTGGACGCGCGCTATGGCAACCCCACGCCGCGCGTGGCGGAGTGCGCCGCCGGGATGCTCAATGCCGTCGGCCTGCAAAATCCCGGCATCCATCATGTGATCGTGCACGAGCTGCCGGAGCTGGCGACCTTCTTCCACAAACCGGTGATCGCCAACATCAGCGGCTTTTCGCTGGACGAGTATGTGCAGTGCTGCGCGCTGATCGACAGCCAGCCGCAGGTCGGGCTCATCGAGGTCAATGTGAGCTGCCCCAATGTGCACGGCGGCGGCATGGCCTTCGGCATGCAGCCGGACAGCGCGGCACAGGTCACGCGCGCCGTCAAGGCGGTGACCAAGAAGCCGGTGTACATCAAGCTCAGCCCCAACGCGGCGGATATCGTTGCGGTCGCCAAGGCGTGCGAGCAGGCCGGGGCCGACGGCCTGAGCCTGATCAACACGCTGCTGGGCATGCGCATCGACCTGGCCAGCAAAAAGCCGCTGCTGGCCAACACCATGGGCGGGTTCTCCGGCCCGGCCATCTTCCCGGTGGCGCTGCGCATGGTGTATCAGGTGGCACAGGCGGTGCACATCCCGATCATCGGCATGGGCGGCATCGCCAGCGCCGAGGATGTGCTGGAGATGCTGCTGGCCGGGGCGACCGCCGTGCAGGTTGGCGCGCAGAATTTGGTCGATCCCTATGCCTGCAAAACCATTGTGGACAACCTGCCGGACGCTATGGCGCGCTACGGCGTCGCCGATCTTTCGCAAATCATAGGAGGTGCGTGGAAATGACCAACACAAGCAAGCCCATGGGAGACGTGATCATCGCGCTGGACTTTCCGGATGCCGAGACCACCTGCGCGTTTCTGGATCGCTTTGAGGGGGACAAGCCCTATGTGAAGGTGGGCATGGAACTGTTCTATGCCGAGGGCCCGCGCATCGTCCGCGAGATCAAGGCGCGCGGGCATAAGCTCTTTCTGGACCTCAAGCTGCACGACATCCCCAACACCGTCAAAAGCGCCATGCGCAACCTGGCCAAGCTGGATGTGGACATGACCAACGTGCACGCGTCGGGCACCATCGACATGATGCGCGCGGCGCTGGAGGGGCTGACCCGCCCCGATGGCAGCCGCCCGTTGCTGCTGGCGGTGACGCAGCTCACCTCCACCAGCGAGGATCGGATGCAAAACGAGCTGCTCATCGGCGCGTCCATGGCGGACACCGTTGCCCGGTACGCGCAAAACGCGCAGGCGGCGGGGTTAAGCGGCGTGGTGTGCTCGCCGCTGGAGGCGCGGCTGGTCAAGGACGCGTGCGGCGCGGGCTTTGTCACGGTGACGCCGGGCATCCGTTTCGCGGACGCCGCCGCCGATGATCAGGCGCGCGTGATGACCCCGGAAAAAGCGCGGCTGGGCGGCAGCGACTTCATCGTGGTGGGCAGGCCGATCACGCAGGCCAGCGACCCGGTGGCGGCATACCGCCGCTGCGTGCAGGACTTTCTGGGATAACAAAATCTTTGAAAAACGAGAGGGGGAATCATTGTGGAACGTGAAATCGCCAAGGCGTTGCTGTCCATCGGCGCGGTGTTCCTGCGGCCGTCGGAGCCGTTCACCTGGGCCAGCGGCATCAAGAGCCCCATCTATTGCGACAACCGGCTGACGTTGACCGCCCCGGCGGTGCGCGAGCAGGTGGAGCAGGGGCTGGTGGCGCTGGTGCAGCGCGCGTACCCGGACTGCGAGGTGCTGATGGGCACCAGCACGGCGGGCATCGCGCACGCCGCCATCGTCGCGCACCTGATGGGGCTGCCCATGGGCTATGTGCGCTCCGGCGCCAAGGATCATGGCCGCGGTGGGCAGATCGAGGGCAAGCTGGAGGCGGGGCAGAAGGTCGTGGTCATCGAGGATTTGATCTCCACCGGCGGCAGCGTCATCGAGGTCGTGCAGGCGCTGTGCGACGCGGGGGCGCAGGTGCTGGGCATTGCCAGCATCTTCACCTACGGCATGCAAAAGGGCCTGACCGCGCTGGCAAACGCCGACGTAAAGAATGTCAGCCTGTCCAACTTTGACGCGCTGGTCGATGTCGCCGCACAGCAGCACATCATCGCGCCCGGCCAGATACAGCAGCTCCTGCGCTTTCGAGACAACCCCAGCGACCCGGGCTGGATGGAGAATTAGGGCAACACCGCACAAATCGTACACACTGCCCTCGCGGATCTTTCCGCGCTGCTACGACTTCCTACAGGCTCCTGAAGCAGCACGAAAATCCCGCGCGATGTCAGTGGTACTCCTTTGCGCAGTATTGCCCGCTAGCCCTTGCGATAGACACCCCATTTTTCGAAGGAGGAATGCCCATGCGCCATTTGTTGGACATCGTGGACCTATCCACCCAGGAGATCGACCGCTTGCTGGACGTTTCCGACGACATCATCGCCAACCCGCAGAAGTATCAGGAACGGATGAAGTACAAAAAGCTTGCCACGCTGTTTTTTGAGGCCAGTACCCGCACGCGCCTGTCCTTTGAGGCGGCGATGATGGAGCTGGGTGGCAACGTGCTGGGCTTCTCCTCGGCGGACAGCTCTTCGGCTGTCAAAGGCGAAAGCGTGGCCGACACCATCCGCACCGTGGGCTGCTATGCGGATATCATCGCTATGCGCCACCCCAAGGAGGGCGCGCCCACCGTGGCGGCGCAGGTATCCACTGTGCCGATCATCAACGCGGGCGACGGCGGGCACAACCACCCCACCCAGACGCTGACCGACCTGCTGACCATCCGCCGCGAAAAGGGTAGGCTGAACAATCTGGTGGTCGGCCTGTGCGGCGATTTGCAGTTTGGGCGCACGGTGCACAGCCTAATGAGCGCCATGGCGCGCTATCAGGGCATCCACTTTGTGCTGATCTCCCCGCAGGAGCTGCGCATCCCCGAATACCTGCGCGAAAGCATGCACAAGGCGGGCGTGCCCTTTACCGAGGTGGAGAAGCTGGAGGACGTGATCGGCACGCTGGACATCCTGTACATGACCCGCGTGCAAAAGGAGCGGTTCTTTAACGAGGCGGACTACGTGCGGCTGAAGGACAGCTACATTCTCGATACGGAAAAGCTGAGCATGGCCAAGGCCGACCTGTGCGTCATGCATCCGCTGCCCAGGGTCAACGAGATCAGCCGCGGGGTGGACAACGACCCGAGGGCGTGCTATTTCCGGCAGGTACTCAATGGCAAATTTGTGCGCATGGCACTGATCTTAAAGCTCATGGAGGAGAAAGCATGAATATCGACAGCATTCAGAATGGGTATGTGATCGATCATATCCGCGCCGGGCGCAGCATGGAGATTTACCGCTACCTGGGGCTGGATCAGTTGGACTGTTCGGTCGCAATCATCAAGAATGTCAAGTCCAGCCGCCTGGGCAAGAAGGACATCATCAAAATCGACGAGGAGATCCCCATCGATTTGGCGCTGCTGGGATACATTGATTCGGGCATCACGCTCAACACCATTCGCCAAGGCGTGCGCGTGGAAAAGAAGAGCCTCGCCCTGCCCGAGCGGGTGAAAAACGTCATCCGCTGCAAAAACCCGCGCTGCATCACCCAGACCGAGCAGGAAGTGGACCAAATCTTCGTGCTGGCCGATCGGGACAAGCAGGTCTACCGCTGCCACTACTGCGAAACCGCGCACAAGAGCGGCACAATCTAAGCGCGGGTGCGCAAAGCCCCCCAATCGCTGAAAGCGGCTGGGGGGCTTTTGTATGCGAATCAAATCTCGCCGCGCAACCCCTCTTTATTCCCCGCCCTGCGCGGGGCTGTGCAGCGCGCGGTACTGGCCCGGTGTGACGCCCTCGTAGCGCTTGAGCGCGCGGATTAGCGCGGCACTGTCGTAGTAGCCGACCGCCGTGGCGATATCGACCACACTGCGCCGCGTGCCTAAGAGCAGCCGCTTGGCCTGCGAAAGCCGCACGCGGTTGATCGCGTCCAGCAGCGATTCCCCAGTCTGGCGGCGGTACAGCGACGAGGCGTAGCTGGGGTGGATGCCCAGCGCGTCGGCGATTTGCGTGACGTTCAGCGTGTCCTCCTGATAGTGCTGCGCGATGTACGCGTGCACGCGTTCGGCCAGATTGGCCGACTTACCGCTCTCCGCGCGCGAGGCGGCGGCAGCGCAGATTTCACGCGCCAGCGCGATTAGCGCGGGCAGCGGTGATTCGCCGGGGCGCGCGCTCAGCACGTGCGCCAGCGTGGTTTCCCAGCGCAGCTTGGTCTGCGCGTTGGGCTGCGCCAACAGCACCGCGCGGTAATAGACCGATAGCACATCGCCCAGCGCCAGATGCGCGCGCCATGGCGGCAGCGTGGCAATCTGCGCGCACAGCCCGGACACCATCTCAATGGCGGCATCGGCGTCGCTGAGCAACAGGTTGGACAGCTTGGGCTGCCAGTCCCCGGCATGCAGCGCGTGGTGCTCGGTGTCGATCGCGTTCAGCGGCGCATGACGCCACAACAGGTGCAGCGCGCCGCTGGTCGGGTCGCCCATCAGCGCGCCCAGCGCCTGCTGATAGGCCTCGGGGATGCCGGGCAGGCCGATATGTACTGTGCTGGCGGCGATGCTTAATTGCAGGTCAAAGTGCTCCAGCAGCAGTTGCCGCGCGCTGGCCAGCGGCGCTTCCAGCGATGCCACAGCCTGCGGCGTGTCCTCGGGCAGGTTGACCAGCACGACCAGACGGCCATCCACGGTATCCAGATGCGCCTGTGCGCAGGCCGACAGCAGCTCTTCCAGCACATTGGACGCGGCAAAGCGCAATAACTGCGTGTCCGGCGATTGCTCGGCGTCCCCGGCGGCGGCGCCGGTCGGTTCAAAGCCGTCCAGCCGCGCGACCACCACAATGAACGCGTCGGAGACGAATACAAAGTCCTGCCGGAGCAGTTCCTCCTCCATGCGGCGCGCGCTGGGGTAGTTGCCGGTCAGCAGCCGGTCCAGCAGGTAGCCGCGCATGGTGTGGCTCTGGTAGCGCAGGCGCTGCGCGATGCTCAGCCGCTGATCCTCCATGGAGGCCAGCATCTGCTGCAAATACGAGAAGTCGTCGCCCTTAGGCGGTGCGCTTTCGCCGCCCTGTCCGCTGACAAAGGCCATCAGCGAGCGGATGGGGCGGTAGTTGCGCCGCGCCAGCAGCAGCGACACCAGCACGCCGCACAGCAGCATCAGCGCGGTGACCACACCGATCTGCCAGCGCAGCGCCGCCACCTTTTCGCCGAACAGGCTGTCGGGCATGCGCAGCGCGTACGTGCAGCCGGTGTCGGCGCTGTAGAGGAAGGCGATTTGCGCGCCGGGTCCGGCGGCGGAGACGGCATAAAGTTGCTCGGGGGATACCGGCACCGCCAGCGCCGCCATGTCCGGTGCAGCGGCATACAGCGGCTGCCCCTGCGCGTTAAACAACGCGGCCTGGGCGTCCCCCTGTTCGGCCAGCATGCGCTGCATAGCGTCCAGCGGCGCGCCGCTGAGCGACAGCACGATGGTCATCGCGGCGTTCTGCCCCCAGCTGATGGTGCGCACATACGACAGCGCGCCTTCGTCCGCGCCGGTGTCCACGCGCATGAAGCCGTTGTTCTCGCGGCGCAAAAAAGCCAGCCAGGCCGCATAGCCGGGCTGGTCGCCGCGCAGGGTGAAGGTATAAAAATCTTCGCTGTCAAACATCGAACCGGCGGACAGCACCTTGTCGCTCTTCTGGAAGTACAGATAGCAGCGCGCAATCGCGCTGTTGGACATGCTGATGCTGCTCAGCTCGGCCATAAGCTGGCGCAGTGTGTCAAACGTGGTGGGACTGGACAGATGCGCCAGCGGGTCCTCGCGCGTGGCGAAATACAGCACCTTGTCGTCGGCGACCAGTTTTTCGCCCATGCGCATCAGGCTGATCAGTTGCGCGTCCATGCCGCCCTTGATCTGCTCCAATAGCAGGCGGCGCTGTGTCTGCATCTCCTGCTCCGCGCCGTGCAGCGTGCTGGTCAGCGCGGCGGTCAGCGCCAGCGCGGGCAACACAAACACAAGCAACAGCGATAAAAAGAAGTTGCGGAAGAATTTTCTGCGCAATAAGGCCAGTAGCGACTTCACGCGGACACCTCCCAGGGTGACACCATTATATCACATCACCCCGGGGAAGCATACGTTCGTTTATCCTTTCACAGAGCCGAGCAGCATGCCCTTGGCAAAGTGCTTTTGCAGCGACGGATACACCAGAATGATGGGCAGCGTGGCCACGACAATGGTGGCGTACTTCATCGCGTCCGGCGCGGCCAGCGTCATTTCCTCGGACAGATTCTCCGCGCCCAGCCCGCCCAGCGACAGGATGACTAGCTGGCGCAGCCATACCTGAATGGGCCACTCGGGCTGATTCAGGTAGATCATCGCGCGGAAGTAGTTGTTCCAGTGTGCGACCGCGTAGAACAGGCTGAACGTGGCGATCGACGCGCTGGACATGGGCAGGATGATGCGCACAAAGGACTGTGCATCGTTGCAGCCGTCGATGCGCGCCGATTCCTCAATGGACTCGGGTAGCTGCTGGAAGAAGTTTTTCATGATCAGCAGGTTGGACGCGTTGATGGCGACCGGCAGCCAGATTGCCCAGAAGGTGCCCAGCAGATTCAGGCTGTCCACCTGGATGAAGTCCGGGATGATGCCCGGGTGAAACAGCATGAACACCATGACCAGCCGCAGCAGCACGCCGCGCCCGGGCAGGGATTTTTTGCTGAGCACATAGGCGGTCATCGCGGTGACCGAGATGTTGATCGCCGTGCCGACCAGCGTGATGATCACGCTGTTGAGCGTCGCCTTCGCCAGTGTCGGCGTGGTGAAGATGTCCTGATATGCCTTGAGCGAAAAGGCGGTGAATCCGTTTTTCATCCCCGTGGAGGAGAACGAGCCGATGACCACATACACCAGCGGCGCGACCATCAGCACCGCCAGCGCGCCCAACAGCACATGGTTGCACACATCGAACATGCGGCCAGCGCGCGTGCGCCAGTCATACAGCGCCCACAGCAGCACCGCGCCGATGAAGCACAGCCCGGCGGCGCGCATCCAGCCGCCGCTCGCGCCGATGCGCGCCAGCGCGCCGGTGGCCTCGCCAACATGTGTCACACCGGCCAGTGCCAGCAGTTTCGTGGTCTCGGCGGCGACATTGTCTGCGGTATAGGTGCCGCGCGTCTTTTTCATCAGCGCCAGCATGTCCTCGGTCAGCGGTGTGGCTGCCGCGTCGGGCGTCGGCTGCGTCACCGCCTGCATGGCGACCAGCAGGCGATAGCGATCCTGCCG
This sequence comes from Eubacteriales bacterium, assembly GCA_031552735.1. Classification (GTDB taxonomy): domain Bacteria; phylum Bacillota; class Clostridia; order Christensenellales; family Aristaeellaceae; genus JAVBUY01. The sequence continues at coordinate 9,481 of JAVBMF010000039.1, read as the reverse complement.
GTTCAGCGAGCCCTTGCTGCCCAGCGCGTCGATCTGCGTTTGGCCCCATGCGGAGAGGTCCGGCGCGCGCTGCGCGTCCAGCACAATGCCCACAACCTCCTGCGCGTCGGTGGACAGTGACCCGCGCGCAATCAGGCCCATCACGCCCTGCGCTAGGCAAAACAGCATGACGGCGGCCAGCAGCAGCGCGGCGATGCGCGCCAGCTTCATCATGGGCGAGGCGGGGATGCGGGTGGCGGTTCTGGCCATCATCAGTAAATCCCCTCCTCGTCAAACCATTTGGCGATGCGGTTGGTGGACAGCACCAGCACCAGACTGACAACCGCCTTGAAGATGCCCACCGCCGATGTGTAGCTAAAGAAGCCTTCCTGGATGCCCTTGTAGAACACGAAGGTGTCAAATACCTCGCCGACCTGTCGGTTGAGCGAGTTGACCATCAGCACGAGCTGCTCGTAGCCGGTGTCCATGAAGGTGCCCATGCGCAGGATCAGCAGCGTGATGATGGTGCCGCGAATGGAGGGCAGCGTGATGTGCCATAGCTGGCGCATGCGGCTGGCACCGTCGATCAGCGCCGCCTCGTAGATTTGATCGTCCACGCCGGACAGCGCGGCCAGATAGATGATGGTGCCCCAGCCCGCTTCTTTCCAGATCAGCTCGATGATCACCATCGGGCGGAAAAACTCCGGCGAGGCCAGCAGGTTGGGCGGTGTGGCACCCAGCGCGCGGATCAGGTCGGTGATGATGCCGCCGGACGGGCTGAAGAAGATATACACCAGCGACACCAGCACGGTCCAGCTTAAAAAGTGCGGCAGGTACAGCAGCGACTGCACCGTGCGCTTGTAGCGCTGGGCGCGAAGCTCGTTGAGCAGCAGCGCCAGCGCCAGCGGCACGGGGAAGTAGAACACCATATTGTACACCGCCAGAATCAGCGTGTTGGAAAACAGGCGCGCGAACTGGCGGTCGGAAAATAGCTTGGTGAAGTTGTCTAGCCCGACAAAGCGGCTGCCCGCGATGCCCACCGGCGGCAAAAATTCCTCGAATACGATGATCAGCTTGGTCAGCGGCATGAACTTGAAGAATGCGTAAAACAGCGCGCCGGGGATGAGCATGAAGTACAGCCACTTGTGACGCAGCAGGATGCTGCCGGTGCGCTTCAGCGTCAGCTCCGGGTGTGCGGCGTAATAGCGAATAACCAGCGCGGCGATCAGCAGCGCCAGCGCGGGCAGCACGCAGGCCATGAACGGGCTGGCCGACCATGTGTGCCAGAATTGCAGCATGGTGACCGGCTGGCCGGGGATGGTGCTGATTTGCCACGCGCTGACTAGCGCGACGGCGCAACCGACAATCGCCGCCAAAAGCAGCGCGGCGGGCAGCAGCCACAGCCTGCGCCACAGCGCGGCCCGGGCGGTCAGGCGGTTGGTGGGGGACATATGGGTCGCCAGCATGAGCGCACCCCTCTCGGTTTGTGATAAAGTGGCCAGATCGTCGAAAAAATAAGTTTTACGCTTTGGGGATGCATGAAGGGGCCGCAGCCCCTTTATATTCATTCGAATCGCGAGGCTTTGCCTCGCGGGCGGGGAGTTTTCCGTCAGGAAAACACACATACCATCACGAGCAAAGCGAGTCACGGCGCAAGCCGTGCAAGCGAACAAAATGCAGGATACATTTTGTTCGAGGGCATCGACTTGTCGATGCCCTAAAGGGGGCGGGGAGCACTCTCCCCGCCCCATGTGTTTGCCAGAATTACTTCGCCAGCGCGTTCAGCTCGGCCAGGATGGTGTCGCCGCCCTGGGCGTGCCAATCCTTGACGGCGGCTTCAAAGCCCGCCGCGTCAATCTGACCCATGATGTACTTGACGCGCGCGTCGGAGATGATGGTGGCGATCGACGCCTGGAGGCTGAGCGTGTCGGCAGACAGCTTGCCGGCCGCGGCGTCCTGGATGGCGAACTGCTTCTGATCATTGCACGCCATCTTGATCTTGTCGGCCTCGCTGCGCGGCTGGCCGAAATCCGGCGCGAACAGGCGGCGCGGGATCATTTGCAGGAAGATGTCGGCGGTGCCGTCGTCGGCGCGCACTTTCTTCTGGTCGGCGGAGATGTCGATCTTGTCGCCGTTGATGGTGTAGTGCAGGCCCTCGACGCCCAGCGCGATGATCTTCGCGCCCGGCTTGGACTCATCCTGCGCGTCCTCGAAGAATTGCAGGATGCGGTCGAGCTCTTCCTCGGTCTTGACCGATGCCTTGGGGATGACGATGCCGCCGATGCCGCTGGGCGACAGGGTGGAGTTGGTGACCTGCACGCCCTCGGGGTTGGTCATCAGCAGGGTATAGGCCATCTTGGCGTTGGGGTTGACTTCCTTAATCAGCGTGTCATACTTGCCGCCCGGGTACGCCGAGTTGGCGGCGGTGGTGAACATGAATCCGGCTTTTTCCTGCAGGATCGGGTTGTACTTGTCGTTGCCCTTGATCAGCGCGAAGTCCTGATTCATGTAGCCCGAGTCATACAGGTCTTTGAACAGATTCAGCGTGTCCATGTACTGCGCGGTCTCGAAATAGGGGACGTATTCGCCGCCGTTGGTGCCATACTTGTTGGGCGCACCCAGCGCCACCGCCATGGTGTCGAACCCGGCGTAGATCAGCTCTTTATCGGCGTCGTCGATGTACGCGAAGCCGAAAGTGTCGTTCTGGCCGTTGCCGTCCGGATCGTCGGTGGTGAAGCGGCGCGCCATCTGGAACACTTCATCGGCGTTGGTCGGCGGGGTGATGCCCAGCTTCTCCGCCCAGTCGGCGCGGTAGATCAGGCCGACGCGCGCGGTCTCGGTCAGCGCGGGCAGCATGTAGTTGCGGCCGCCCACCGAGGTCACTTCCAGATGCAGCGGGTCACTCAGCATGGTGGACAGTGTGGGGTACTTGGCGATCTTGTCGGTCAGGTCCCAGAACACGTCGTTCTGGCAATACTTCAGGAACGCGGGGTTGATGGCCATGCCGGAGGTCAGCGCGATCACCATCGGGATCTTGCTGCCCGACATGACGGTGTTGAACTTGGTGGCGTAGTCGCCCTGCGGCGCCCACTCGATGTCCAGCGACACGCCGGTCGCCTCTTCCAGCGCCTTTAAGGCGGGCTGGGTTTTGCCCTCGGCAACGGTGCTGCCCTTGGGCGGCGCGTCGTTGTAGAACGGCGCCATCACGGTGATGGTGAACGGCGCGTCGGCGGCAAAACCGGCCAGCGCGGGGATGACCAGCAGCAGGGACAGAACCAGAGCGATGCATTTCTTCATTAGGGGAATCCTCCTTCTACGCATTGGTGATTGCGGCGCGGAATCCATCAGTCCGCCGCCTTGTAATCCCATGGTACGTTGCCCCGCGCGCGACGGCAAGCGGCAAAATCGCGGATGATGCGCAAAAGCGAAAAAGGCCGAAAAAATGGCATGCGCAAAACCGCAAATGCTGTGCAGTTTTTTGAAAATGTCCGGCATATCTGTACTTTACCGGCGGGCTGTGCTATGCTGGAAAACAAAAACATAAAGGAGGCGCGGCATGTTGCGTCAGCAATATCCCGGAGAGATCACGCTGGTGCGCGACCCGCTGACCGGGCGCACGCTTCGGCAGCTCACCACCGACCCGGGCAGCAACAATGTGCACTTTTACTTCACCGAAAACTCGTATCTGCAAGACGAACCGGCGCTGTATTTCGTGTCCGACCGCGACACCGCGCCGACGTTCAATATCTTCCGCATGGAGCTGACCAGCGGCGCCATCACGCGGCTGACCGGGCACCTGCCGCCGCAGACCACCGGCAACTACACCAAGGACCCCACCGGCGAGCACATCCTGTACACCGTGGACCGCACGGTGATGCTGCTGACGCCGCGCACCGGCGAGAGCCGCGCGCTGTACACGCTGCCCGAGGGCTGGCGCGGCGGGCGCGTGTCGCTGAACAGCGATCAGACGATGGTCGGCCTGCTCACCAACGAGGATGTGCAGGTGGAGCACGGCATCAACTATGCCGGGTTTAAGGAGAAAATGTACCGCTGCAAGAAGTGCCGGTTCTTCCTGATCCCGGTCGATGGCAGCGAGGCGCGGCTGGTCGCGCGCGACACGCACGAGTGCGGGCACTTCCAGTTTTCGCCGGTCGATCCGGCGCTGGCGATGTACTGCCACGAGGGGCCGTGGAATCTGGTGCATCAGCGCATCTGGCTGCTGAATACCGGCACAGGCGAGATCGATCCCTGCTTCCGCCAGGGAGAAAAAGACAGCGTGGGGCACGAGTTCTGGACGCGCAAGGGCGAGATATTCTTTGACAATCGCGGGCCGGGCTGCGACGGCACCATCACCAGCGACCGCACACAGGCGGTGGCGCAGCCGGTGGATAGCGATTTTGTGCCGATGGTCGGGCTGGCCGACGCGACCGGGCGCGTGCTGCGCACCTATGCGATGCCACACTATTGCAACCACTACCACGCCACCAGCGACGACCACCTGCTGGTCGGCGACGAGGTGGATGATCTGGTGCTGATCCGCCTGCATGACGACGGCACACCGCCCGCGCTGACCAAGCTGTGCCACCACGGCACCAGTTGGCGCGGCCAGCACACGCACTGCCACCCGACCTTTAGCTGGGACGACCGTCGCGTGCTGTTTGCCTCGGACAAGACCGGGACGGTGCAGCTATATGAAATAGAAGTGGAGGCATGATATGCGACGAACCATCGACGCGCACATGCATGTGCACTACAAAATGCCCGAGCGCATCGGCGGCGTGGCGGCGCAGTATGGCTACGAGAAGTTCTGCCTGCTGGGCTGCCCGCTGTGGGACGACTACCTGAATAACATCCGTACGCTGATCGCCAAGGCGATGAACAAGGGCAGGGCATTCGCGTTCGGCGGGCTGGTGCATCGCGGCAACGCGCGCACCGCCGACGACTACGCGCGCCAGCTCGACGCGCTGCTGGGCGCGGGCTTTGACGGCCTGAAAATCATCGAGACCAAGCCCAACATGATGAAGCAGGTGCGCGTGCCGATGGACGACGCGGTGTACGCGCCGCTGTTCGCGCGCTGTCAGGCCGAGCGCGTGCCGGTGCTGTGGCATGTGGGCGACCCGTCGGCCTTCTGGGACGCCAAGCGCGCGCCGCAGTTCGCCATCGACAACGGCTGGGCGTATCTGGACGGCACGTTTCCCACGCTGGAGGCGCTGTACGCGCAGACCGAGCGCGTGCTGGCACGCTATCCCGATTTGCGGGTGACGCTGGCGCACATGTACTTCTGTGGCGACGATCTGGCGCACGCCGAGCGCATGATGCGCGACTTTCCGAACGTGCGGTTTGATCTGGCACCGGGGCGCGAGATGTACGGGCAGTTCATGCAGCAGCCCGACGCGTGGCGAGACTTTTTCATCCGCTATCAGGATCGCATTGTCTACGGCACCGACCTGTCCGATGGCGACAGCGAGTTTGAGATCAACAAAAACCATGGCCGCTACAGCCTGCCGCACGCTTGCCTGGAAACCGACGCGCCGTTTGACTTCCTGGGCATACAGGGCGTGGGCATAAAGCTGCCCGACGACGCGCTGGACAAGATATTCGCCACCAATTTCGAGCGGTTTGTCGGTGTGCCCGAGGCGGCGGACATCGACCCGGCGGGCGCCAGACGGCTGCTGAACCTGACCGAGGCGTACCTGGCCAACGATAGTACCGACGCCGAGCAGGCGGACTTTGCGATTTTGCGGGCGCAGCTCGAACACTTGCTGTAGCAAAACAGACTTTGCGGATACACGAAAACCGTCCGGCGTGAGCCGAACGGTTTTTTTGCAAAGATTTCGTGGATAAACGCGAAGCGAGGTTCCTGGTGGCATGGCCGCCTACACCACCGACACCTTGCCCCGGCTGACGCGCAGGAAGATCAGCAGCGAGGTGATGGTGGTCAGCGTCAGGATGGCCGACAGCGCCGCGGCGGTGCCGTCGCTGTTGCGGCGCACCTCCTGATAGATCGCCACCGCGATGGTGGACGTGCGGCCGCCATAGAGCATGATGGACGACGACAGCTCGTTGATGCAGGTGATCCAGCTGAGGATCGCGCCCGAGAGGATGCCCGGCGCCATCATGCGCGCCGTTACCTTAAAGAAGGTTTTCATCGGCGACACGCCCAGGTTGATGGACGCCTCCTCCACCGACGGATCGGTCTGGTAGAGGAAGGCGCTGCCCGAGCGCACGGTATACGGCAGCTTGCGCACCACATACGACAGGATCATGATCGCGGCGGTGCCGGTCAGGATGATCGGCGGCTTGTTGAACGCGACGATCAGCCCGATGCCCAGCACCGAGCCGGGAATGACATAGGGGAACATGACCAGCATATCCAGCAGGCCGCCCACCTTGCCGCGCTGGCGCACGATCACATAGCTGATCAGCATGCCCAGCAGCACGATAAAGACAATGGCGACCATCGAGAAAAAGAACGTGTTGGTGATGTTGGTGGACAGACGCTTGGCGATGGTCTGGTAGTTTTCCAGCGTGAAGCCGCCGACAAAGCCCGAGAATCCGGTCTTGACAAACGACAAGCACACGACCACGATCTGCGGCATTAGGCCGATCAGCGTCACCAGCGCCACGGCCAGCGTGGCGAAAAAGCGCTTGCCGCCGGTCAGTTTCACTTCCTGCGGCGGGCGCATGGCGGTCATCACATAGTTGCGGCGCGACACCATGTATTTCTGCACCGCCAGCACCAGCAGCGAGCAGCCCACCACGATCACCGACAGCGCGCTGGCCATGTTGGCGTTGCCGCCCATCTCGCTCATGTACTCGTCGTACACCAGCACCGGCAGCACCGGGTAGCCCTCGCCGATGAGCATCGGCGTGCCAAAGTCGGCCAGCGAGGTCATAAACACCATCACCGCGCCTGCCGCGATGGAGGGCAGCACCACCGGCAGCGTGACGGTGAACAGGCGGCGCAGCTTGCCCGAGCCAAGGTTCTCGGCAGCCTCTTCCAGTGAGCTGTCGATGGACGACAACGCGCCCGACACATACAGATACACATAGGGGAACAGGTGGAAGGTAAACACGATCACAATGCCGCCCAGCCCATAGATCGACGGCAGCCGCCAGCCGAACGTCGCCAGAAAGAACTTGGTGACAAATCCGGCGCGGCCAAACAGCAGAATCCACGAATACGCGCCGATGAACGGCGGGGACATCAGCGACATGATGATGAAGATGTGCCACAGCCGCTTGCCCGCGATGTTGTAGCGTGTCAGCAGGTATGCCAGCGGCACGCCGATCAGCGTAGTGAACAGCGTCGCCAGCCCGACCACCACCAGCGTGTTGCCCAGCGTGCGGTAGTAATACGGCTTGGTGAAAAAGCGGATGTAGTTGTAGAACGTGAGGCCGGGTTCCTTGCTGGTGAAGAAGCTGCGCGTAATCAGTGTGTAGAACGGATAGACCAGAAACACCACCAGCACGAGCAGCACCAGCGCCTTGACCCAGAACCAGAAATCGGTCTTGAGCCGCCAGCCGTCTCGCGTCAGCATGAGAGCACCTCCTCGGTGTCGGCGGCGTAGAGGTTGACGCGCGCGGGGTCAAAGACGATGTGCACCTTTGCGCCGTCCTCGCGCAGCGCGGGCGTGTCCTTGGTGTACTCATTGACTTGCAGAATCTGGCCGTCTGCCAGCTGCACCTCATACTCCACAAAATCGCCCAGGAACGTGGAGAGCACGATGGTCCCGGCCAGCCCCTTGTCCGTGAAGAAAAGCTGCTCTGGCCGCGCGGAGATCGTCGCCTCACCGTCGTAACGCTTGCGCAGCGGCGCGATGACCGAGAAATCACCCAGCGTCAGCTTGGCCTCGGTATCGGACTGGCTGGTCACGGTGCAGGGCAGCGTGTTGGATACACCGATGAAGTTGGCGACAAACGGGTTTTCCGGGCGCTTGTAGATTTGGTCCGGCGTGCCCACCTGCATCACCTTGCCATCCTTGATGACCGCGATGCGGTCGGAGATGGCCAGCGCCTCCTCCTGATCGTGCGTGACGTAGATGGTGGTGATGCCCAGACGGCGCTGGAGTTTCTTGATGACCATGCGCATCTGCACGCGCAGTTTGGCGTCCAGGTTGGAAAGCGGCTCATCCATCAGCAGCACGCCCGGTTCGATGACAAACGCGCGGGCCAGCGCGACGCGCTGCTGCTGTCCGCCGGACAGCTCGTTGGGGCGGCGGCTCTTGAGCGCCTGGATTTGCACCTGCTCCAGCGCGGCGGCGACCCGCGTTTCAATATCGGCGCGCGGCACGCGCTTGGCGCGCAGGCCATAGGCAACGTTCTCATACACCGTCAAATGCGGGAAAATGGCGTAATTTTGAAACACCATGCCGATGTCGCGCTTGTGCGCTTCGACATGATTGATTTTTTTCTCATCAAAAAAGATGCTGCCCGCGTCGATGGTATTAAACCCGGCGATCATGCGCAGCAGCGTGGTTTTGCCACAGCCCGAAGGCCCCAGCAGCGTGAAAAATTCGCCCGGCTCAATGGTCAGGCTGATCTGGTCTACGGCGGTGAAGCTGCCGTAGCGCTTGACGACACTGTCAATGGTCACTCGCTGGCTCATTATGTACCTCCAAGGCCGACGCTGCCGCCGGCGCTTCGTGCTTGTCAGGCTGTCGATAAACGCGCGTCCGGGCATTCATCGTCAGTCTGCGGATTCTAGAAACTTGGGGATAAAAGAGGGGGCATTCCCCGAAGAGATGCCCCCTCATCGTACCATAGGTTACTGGACGACGATCTCCTGCCACTTCTCGATGATGGCGGGCTTGTTGGCCGCGGCCCAGTCAAAGTCATAGGCGACCATGTCGATCTCGGTCAGCGCGCACAGGCCGACAGGCGCGACGTCGCTGCGCACCGGGCGGCGCTTCCATTCCACGTTCTGCGCGGTCTGGCACTCGGCGCCGGTCACGAAATCAATGAACAGCTTGGCGTTGGCCTCGTTGGGCGCGCCCTTGACCAGCGCGACGCCATCGGGCACCGCAGAATCCTGCTTGGGATACACAAAGGCGACATCCTTGTTGTCGGCATACAGCACGGCGGCTTTCTCCAGCGTCACGCCGATCGCGTATTCGCCGGTGGCCACGAGCTTATGGCAATTGCTGGAGCTGTCGAGCAGCTTGCCGTCCAGGTTGGCGTAGAACTGCGACACGAAGTCCCAGCCGCCGCCGTCCGGGCCGCCATGCGCGAAGATCATGGTGCACAGCTGCGTGAAGGCCGAGCCGGACTTGGCGGGCGAGCAGAACGCGATCTTGCCCTTCCACTTCGGATCCAGCAGGTCGTCCCAGGTCTTGGGCGCTTCTTCGTCCTTGACCAGCGTCTTGTTGTAGAACAGCACCATCGGCAGCGGGGATTCGCCGATCCACAGGTCCTCGGCATCCTTGTACGCGTCGCCGATCAGCTCGTCATTGGCGCAGACATAGGGGGCAAAGAAGGTCTTGAACGCGGCCAGCGAGTCGGC
>JAVBMF010000007.1:0-12098 GCA_031552735.1 Eubacteriales bacterium | reverse complement strand
GCCCTGCTTCTGCTTGTGCTTAGGGTTCTCGCAGATGATCATCACGCGGCCCTTGCGCCGGATGATCTTGCACTTCTCGCAAATGGGTTTTACGGAAGGTCTAACTTTCATGGTGCCATCCTCCTCGCTGAAAAGTGTGCTGTTGCATGAATGATTGCTCAGCCCTTGCTGCGCCAGGTGATACGTCCCCTCGACAGGTCGTAGGGCGACAATTCCACGGTGACTTTATCGCCGGGGTAGATGCGGATAAAGTGCATGCGCATCTTGCCGGAGATGTGCGCCAACACGCGATGGCCATTGGATAGATCGACCTGGAACACGGCGTTGGGCAGCACTTCAGCCACGACGCCTTCCACTTCGATGTTGTCACTGCTTGCCATTTTTTCTCGCCTCCTGTGACCTTGGTTGCGACTGGCCGTACCCTGCCGCCGTTAGAGCAGCACGCACTTCAGCGTCCAAAATCCCGAAACCTCGGGATAGTTTCTCCTGAAGGCTGGAAATACATTCCGGTGTGGCAGTCAAATGGGTTTTTTTCTTTTTTTTGGGCTTTGCGATACTTCGCAAATCCCCATCGACCACGCGGACAAAGGTGTCATCCTCCACCGCGAAGATCATCATTGCGCGGCCGCCGTCGCGCCCTGCTTTGGAAAGCACGATGCGCCCGACCTCCATGGGGAACGGCTTTTTCATCGGGCCGTCCCTCCTTGCGCCGCCATGGGCAGTGTCAGGATTTCCGGCGCGCCGTCGGTGATGGCGATGGTGTGCTCGTAGTGCGCGCACAGGCTGCCGTCCTTTGTCACGACCGTCCATCCGTCGTTGAGCTGCTCCACAGCCCATCCGCCCGCGGTAATCATCGGCTCGACCGCAATGGTCATGCCCGCGCGCAACCGCACGCCGCGTCCCGGCTCGCCGTAGTTGGGCACCTCGGGTTCCTCGTGCAGGCTACGGCCAATGCCATGCCCGCACAGCGCGCGCACCACGCCGCATCCGTTCGCTTCCGCGTAAGACTGCACCGCGTGCCCAATGTCGCTGATGCGATTGCCCTCGCGCGCCATCGCGATGCCCTCGTAGAAGCATCGCTCGGTCACTTCGATCAACCGCTGCGCCTCGGGCGAAATGTCCCCGACGCCAACGGTGAACGCGCTGTCGGCTTGCCACCCATCCAGTACAAGTCCGCCATCGATGCTAAGGATTTGCCCCTCGCGGATCGGCGTGTCGTTCGGGATGCCGTGCACCACTTGGTCATCCGGCGAGGTGCAAAGCGACGCCGGGTAGCCATTGTAGTGCAGGAACGATGGCACCGCGCCATGCGCGCGGATCATCTGCTCGGCCATGCGGTCGATCTGCCGGGTGGTCACACCCGGCTGAATCATCGCGCGCGCCGCTTGCAGCACTTCGTAGAGCAGCGCCCCGGCTTCGCGCATTTTCGCGAGTTGCGCGGGGTTTTTGATGCTGATCATATCGAAGCTCCCAACGCGGACAGGATGGCCTCGTAGCACTGATCGGGCGACTGCGCGCCATCGATGGTTTTCACCAGCCCACGCTTGGTGTAGAAGTCGATCAGCGGCGCGGTCTGCTCGTGGTAGACGGTGAGGCGGCTCAGCACGGTTTCGGCTTTGTCGTCCTCGCGCTGCACCAGATCGCTCTGGCAGTTGTCGCATACCGTTTTGCCGCCCAGCGTGCTGAGATGGTACGTGCCGCCGCAGTTCAGACACACACGGCGTCCGGACAGGCGGCGAACCAGATGATCGTCCGCGATATCAATGTTGATCACCGCGTCGATCCGCGCCAGCTTTTCCAGCGCCTCAGCCTGCGGCACAGTGCGCGGGAAACCATCCAGAATGTAGCCGGTGGCACAATCCTCCATGGCTAGGCGCTCGTCCACGATGGCGATGACCACACTGTCGGGCACCAGTTTGCCCGCGTCAATGTACGACTTGGCCTCCAGACCGGTCTTGGTCTGCTCCTTGATGGCGCGGCGCAAGATGTCGCCCGTGGAAATCTGCGGAATCCCAAGCGCGGCGCACACGCGCTGCGCCTGGGTTCCCTTGCCCGCGCCGGGCGGGCCTAAGAAAATAACGTTCATAGTGTCCTCCTTCGCTCTCGGAGTCCGTCGGCTTAGAGGAAGCCCTTGTAGTGGCGCATAAGCATCTGCGATTCCAACTGGCGCGTGGTTTCAATGGCCACGCTGACCGCGATGAGCAGCGACGAAGCCGCGAACGGCATCGAGGCGCCGGACAGATGCGTAACCAGCGTGGGCAGCGTCGCCAGAATGGCGAGGAAAATCGCGCCAAACAGCGTCAGGCGGTTGGACACGCGCTGCAGGTACTCGGTGGTCGGACGGCCCTGGCGAATGCCCGGGATCGTGCCGCCGTATTGCTGCATGTTCTTGCTGATGTCCACCGGGTTAAAGGAGATGCTGGTGTAGAAGAAGGTGAAACCACCAATCAACAGCGCCAACAGCACCTGATACGGAACGCCCGCCTGGAATTGATTCCACCACACCTGCGGACCCGATCCGGGCCAGAAGGCTAGGATCGTACCCGGGAACTGGAGGATGGAGAAGGCAAAAATCAGCGGCAGCACGCCGGTGGAGTTCACCTTCATCGGGATGTGGGTGGATTGACCGCCATACATCTTGCGGCCCTGCACGCGCTTGGCATATTGCACCTGCACGCGACGCTCGCCCATGTCCACAAACGTGACCGCTACGATCATCGCCAGACCGGCGACCAGGATGGCGACCAGCACCAACCAGTTTTGTGTGCCAGCGAATACACCCTGCACGCCATTGAGCGACCACTTGAACAGGTTCGATACGATACCGGCGAAGATCAGCAGCGAGATGCCGTTGCCAATGCCATTCTCGGTGATGCGCTCACCGATCCACATGGCCAGCGCGGTACCGGCGGCCATCGACAGGCCGATGATCACATAGGAGAAGAACGAGCCATCCGTGCTCGCACGCATACCGAAGACCATACCGACCGCCTGGATGAACGCCAGGATAACGGTGAGGTAGCGGCTCCACTGCGCGATCTTCTTGCGGCCTTCCTCGCCTTCCTTCTGCAGGCGCTCCAGCGCCGGGATGGCGACGGTCAGCAGCTGCATAATGATCGAGGAGTTGATGTACGGGGTGATACCCATGGCCATAACCGTCATGTTGGACAGCGAGCCACCGGTCATCGTGTTCATGAAGCCCAGTAGGCCAAATTCTTCAACGGCCTTCTGTACAACTGCGAGGTTGATGCCAGGCACCGGGATGATGTTGAGCAGGCGGAAGACCACCAGCATGCCGAAGGTGTAGAGGATCTTCTTGCGAAGATCGCCGATCCGCCACGCGTTACGAAGGGTTTCCCACATGTCAGATCACCTCGGCTTTCCCGCCGACCGCCTCGATCTTCTGCTTCGCCGACGCGGTAAACTTCGCAGCTTTCACCGTCAGCTTCTTGGTCAGGTCGCCGGAGCCGAGCACCTTCACGCCGTCGCGGACCTTCTTGATCAGGCCGTTCTGAAGGAGCAGTTCCGTGGTGACCTCGGTACCATCCGCAAAGATCTCCAGGCGCTCAACATTGATGGTCTCATACTCTGTGGCAAAGATGTTGGTGAAGCCGCGCTTGGGCAGGCGACGCATCAACGGCATCTGGCCGCCTTCAAAGCCGGGGCCCTTACCGCCGCCACTGCGCGCCTTGGCGCCCTTATGACCCTTACCGGAGGTCTTGCCCAGGCCGGAGCCGGTGCCGCGACCCAAACGCTTGGGGGCGGTGGTGGAACCTGCAGCGGGCTTTAGCTCATGCAGTTTCATGCTTCAGCCTCCTTCTCAGGGGTTTCTTTGGTCTCCTTGGTCTTTTTCGCCTTGGTGGCAACTTCTTCCACGCGCACCAGATGCTTGACCTTGAAGATCATGCCGCGGATGCAGGGGTTATCGTCGTGCACCTTGGTCTGGTGGAGCTTGTGCAGTCCGAGCGCTTCCACAATCTTGATGTGATTGGGGATGCTGGAAATCGGAGACTTCACGAGCGTGACGTTGAGTTTCATGTTCGTTCCTCCTTAGCCCAGCAGCTCTTCGACGGTCTTTCCGCGCAGCTTAGCGACCTGCTCGGCAGAGCGCAGCTGGGACAGACCGGCGATGGTCGCCTTCACCATGTTGATGGGGTTATTGGTGCCAAAGGACTTAGTGCGGATATCCTTGATACCGACCAGCTCCAGCACGGCACGCGCGGGGCCGCCGGCGATAACGCCGGTACCTTCCGGGGCGGGCAGCAGCACCACCTTGCCGGTGCCAAAGACGCCCGCCGCCTCATGCGGGATCGAGGTATTCTTCATCGGGACGGTGACCAGATGCTTCTTGGCATCCTCGACCGCCTTACGGATGGCCTCGGGAATTTCAGTCGCCTTGCCCATACCGCAGCCGACACGGCCTTTTTCATCGCCGACCACAACCAACGCCGAGAAGCGGAAGTTGCGGCCGCCCTTGACGACCTTGACGACGCGGTTGACAGCGACCAGTTTTTCTTTGAATTCGCTTACCTGTTCAAAGCGCTGCATGCGTTCATCCTCCTTCAATTAGAAGTCCAGTCCAGCTTCGCGGGCTCCGGCGGCCACTTCGGCCACACGACCGGAGTACACATATCCGCCGCGGTCAAAGACCACCTGCTTGATGCCGGCCTGAATCGCACGCTCGCCTACGACCTTGCCCACCAGCTTGGACGCACCCTTCTTGTCCAGCTCGCCGAGCTGGCCGCGAATGGCGGGATCCAGGGTAGAGGCGGAAACCAGTGTGCAGCCACGAGTATCGTCGATCACCTGGGCATACATGTTGCTCAGGCTGCGGTATACGCAAAGACGCGGCGTCTCGGGCGTGCCGCTGATCTTCTTGCGGACGCGCAAGTGACGGGCTTTGCGAATTTCGTTGCGATCCTGCTTGGAATACATCTGCGTTCACTCCCTTTCTTACTTCTTGCCGGCCGTGCCTTCCTTGCGGCGAATGTACTCGTTCTCGTACTTGATGCCCTTGCCGAGGTACGGCTCGGGCTTGCGCACGGCACGGATGTCGGCGGCCAGGTTGCCGACCTGCTGCTTGTCGATGCCCTTGACGATGATCTTGGTCGGCGCGGGCGTCTCAAAGGTGACGGTGTCGGGCGCCATAAAGATCACCGGATGCGAGTAGCCGATGTTAATGGTCAGCTTCTTGCCCTCGACGGCGGCGCGGTAGCCGGTGCCCACCAGCTCCAGCGTCTTAGTGAAGCCGTCGGTCACGCCGACGACTAGGTTGTTGACCAGCGCGCGATACAGGCCATGCATGGCCTTGTGCGGCTTGGTGTCCGAGGGACGGGTCACGTTGATGACCGCGCCGTCACGCTCGAGCTTAATGTCAGGATTGACTTTCTGGGACAGCGTTCCCTTGGGGCCCTTCACAGTCACGGTATTATCGGCCGACACATCGACCGTGACGCCCGCAGGGATGGTGATCGGAAGTTTTCCGATTCGAGACATGGGGTTGCACCTCCTATGCGAGTGTCTATTACCAGATGTAGGCCAGCACTTCGCCGCCGACCTGATTCTTACGGGCTTCCTTGTCGGTCATCACGCCCTTGGACGTGGAGATGAGCGCGACGCCCAAGCCGCCGAGCACCTTGGGCAGCTGCTCACAGTTGGCATACACGCGCAGACCGGGACGGCTAATGCGCTTGAGGCCAACGATGACGCTCTGCTTGCCCTCGACGTACTTGAGGACGATTTTGATGTTTCCGGCAAGACCGTCGTCGATAAAGTCGACGCTCTTGACATAACCTTCAGCCAGCAGGATCTTGGCGATCGCCTTCTTCATGTTTGAAGCGGGGATCATCACCTGATCGTGCTTGGCGATTTGCGCATTGCGGATGCGTGTGAGCATATCGGCAATGGGATCGTTAACGAGCATTATGAAACCTCCTTCCGTTCTTGCCGTTTACCAGCTAGCCTTGCGTACGCCGGGGATTTGGCCGGCATAGGCCAGCTCACGAAAACAGATACGGCAGATGCCATACTTGCGCAGCACCGAGTGCGGACGGCCGCACAGGCGGCAGCGCGTGTAGGCACGGGTAGAGAACTTCGCCGGTCTCTGCTGCTTGAGAATCATGCTAGTTTTCGCCATGATTTTCTTCCTCCTTCAATCTCGCGTTACTGCGCAAAGGGCATGCCCATTAGGCGCAGCAGTTCCCGAGCCTCTTCGTCGGACTGGGCGGAGGTGACGAAGATCATCTCCATGCCACGGATCTTGACGACCTTGTCGTACTCGATCTCCGGGAAGAGCAGCTGTTCGCGGATACCCAGCGCGTAGTTGCCGCGGCCATCAAAGGCCTTGTTAGACACGCCATGGAAGTCGCGAACGCGCGGAAGCGCGATATTGAGCAGCTTATCGACGAATTGGTACATCCGCTCGCCACGCAGGGTGACCTTCGCGCCGACGTTCATGCCCTGACGGAGCTTGAAGTTCGCGACCGACTTTTTGGCCTTGGTCACGATCGGCTTCTGGCCAGCGATGGTGGTCAGATCCTCCACCGCGGCGTCCAATTCCTTGGGGTTGTCCTTGCAATCGCCCAGACCCATGTTGATCACGACCTTGTGCAACTTGGGGATCTGGTTGACATTCTTATAGCTGAATTTCTGCTGCAAAGCAGGCGCCACTTCAGCTGCGTACTTATCCTTGAGCCGAGCTTGCATCGATCATTTCCTCCCTCTTAGTTGTCGAAGGACGTGCCGCACTTGGCGCAAACACGAACCTTCTTGCCGTCTTCGAGGATCTTGTGCGCCATGCGACGCGGACGTCCGCACTTGTCGCACAGGAGCATGACCTTGGCAGCAGCCACAGAGGCTTCCTGATGGATGATGCCACCGGGTTGACCGGCGTTGCGCGGCTTGCGATGCTTGGTGACGATGTTGATACCTTCCACGATGACGCGGCCGGTCTTAGGGAAACAGGACAGAACCTTACCCTTTTTGCCCTTATCCGTACCGGAGAGGACGACCACGGTATCGTTCTTGCGCACGTGCAGTTTCTTAGGCGTAGTCAATGCGTCCACCTCCTCACAGTACTTCGGGCGCCAGCGAGATGATCTTCATGAAATCCTTCTCGCGGAGCTCGCGGGCCACTGGCCCGAAAATGCGGGTTCCCTTGGGCTGCTTGGCCTCGTTGATGACCACGGCAGCGTTGTCGTCAAAGCGGATGTACGAGCCGTCCGGGCGGCGGCGCTCCTTGTGGGTGCGCACGATGACGGCCTTGACGACGTCGCCCTTCTTCACAACGCCACCGGGCGTTGCGCTTTTCACCGATGCGACGATAATATCGCCGATGGAGCCGGACTGGCGGAACGAACCGCCCAGCACGCGGATGCACATAAGCTCCTTCGCGCCGGTATTGTCGGCTACCTTTAGACGCGTTTGCGGCTGAATCATGTAGGGTTTTCCTCCTTATACGACGCTGCGTTACTTGGCCTTCTCGATGATCTCGACCAGGCGCCAACGCTTGTCGCGGCTAAGCGGACGGGTCTCCATCAAGCGCACGGTGTCGCCGATGCCGCACGAATTTTCTTCGTCGTGCGCCTTCAGCTTGCTGGTTCTATTCATGATCTTTCCGTACAGCGGGTGCTTCACGCGGGTTTTGATAGCGACCGTAATGGTCTTGTCCATCTTATCGCTGACCACCACGCCGACGCGGGTCTTTCTCATGCCACGATTCTCAGACATTGAAGCGGTTGCCTCCTTCTATCATGTTGGTCACGCGCGAGCCTTGAGCTCATGCTGACGGAGGATGGTCTTAGCCCGAGCGATGTCACGCTTGACCGACTGAATGGTCATCGTGTTCTGGAGCTGACCGGTGGCTAGCTGGAACCGCAGCGTAAAAAGCTCAGCCTTTAGTTCCTTGATCTTGTCTTGCAGCTGGACGGCGTCCAGATTGCTGAACTGGTTGGCTTTCATTCTGCTTCACCACCCACTTCTTTTTTCTCTTCGCGCATGATGAACTTGGTCTTCAGCGGAAGCTTGTGCTGGGCCAGACGGAGCGCCTCGCGCGCCTGCTCTTCCGGCACACCCTTGATCTCAAAGAGGACGCGGCCGGGCTTAACCACGGCCACCCAGTATTCCGGCGAGCCCTTACCGGAACCCATGCGGGTCTCGGCCGGCTTTTCGGTCACGGGCTTATCGGGGAAAATCTTGATCCAAACCTGACCGCCGCGCTTGGTGTAACGGGTTAGCGCGACACGGGCAGCCTCGATCTGATTGGCGGTGACCCAGTGCGGCTCGGTGGCGACCAGGCCGTAATCGCCGTACGCCAGGAAGTTGCCGCGCTGCGCCTTGCCCTTCATGCGGCCGCGGAACACGCGGCGACGCTTTACTCTCTTAGGCATCAACATGGTTTATTTGCCTCCTTCGATCTTGGCGGCAGGGGCTTTCCTCACGGTGGGAAGGACCTGACCCTTGTAGATCCAGACCTTCACGCCCAAGCGGCCATAGGTGGTTTTCGCCTCGGCAAAGCCGTAGTCGATGTTTGCGCGCAGCGTTTGCAGCGGGATCGAGCCCTCGTGGTAGCCCTCCGAGCGCGCGATATCCGCGCCGCCCAGTCGGCCAGCCACCAGCGTCTTGATGCCCTTTGCGCCGCCCTTCATAGCGCGCTGTAGGCTCTGCTTCATCGCACGACGGAAGGAGATGCGCTTCTCGAGCTGCTGGGCGATGTTCTCGGCCACCAGCTGCGCGTCCACCTCGGGGTTTTTGATCTCCATGATGTTCAGGGAGACCGACTTGCCGGAGAACTGCTCAATTTCCTTCTTGAGCACTTCCACGCCTGCGCCGCCGCGGCCGATGACCACGCCGGGCTTGGCGGTGAAGAGATTCACAGTAATCTTGCCCGCGCTGCGCTCGATGTCGATGCGGGAAATCCCGGCGGCATTCAGGCGCTTCTTGAGCATCTCGCGGAGCTTGTAGTCGTCCTCGAGGTACTGGGCAAAGTCTTTCTTATTAGCGTACCAACGGGTACTCCAGTCTCTGATGACGCCGACGCGGGCGCCGACCGGATTTACTTTCTGACCCATTTGTTTCCCTCCTCTGCACTCACTTCTGGTCGAGCACGATTGTAATGTGGCTAGTGCGCTTGAGCATCGGGGAAGCGCTGCCTCGGCTGCGGGCGACGAAGCGCTTGAGCGTCGGGCCCGGGTTGGCGTAGACTTCCGCCACATACAGGTCGTTCCGGTCCATGCTGAGGTTGTTCTCGGCATTGGCGATGGCAGAGTTGAGCAGCTTTTCCACGATGGGCGAGGCTGCCTTCGGGGTGTACATCAGGATCGCCAGCGCGTCGTTCACCTTCTTGCCACGGATCAGGTCGATGACGATCCGGGCCTTGCGGGGCGAAATGCGGATATAGCGCGCGATGGCGCGGGGCCGCTTGTCGCGGTTCTCATTGCGCGCGGCGGCTTTTTCACGAGATCTGGTGGCCATGCGGTTTCACTCCTCCTGTCACTTTCGGGCGGATGCTTTCTCGCCGGCGTGACCCCGGAAGGTCCGCGTGGGGGCGAATTCGCCGAGCTTGTGTCCAACCATTTCTTCTACAATGTACACCGGCACGTGCTTGCGGCCGTCGTGTACCGCGATGGTGTGTCCGACCATCTCCGGGAAAATCGTCGATGCGCGGGACCAGGTCTTGAGCACCGACTTTTTGCCGTTCTGGTTCATTTCGTTGATCTTATTCAGGAGCCGCTCGCTGACGAAGGGGCCCTTCTTGATCGATCTACTCATTGGGGGGTTCTCCTTTCATACAGCGGTTACTTGCTGCCTCTGCGCTTAACGATCAGCTTGTTGGAATACTTCTTGTGCTTGCGGGTCTTGTAACCCAGCGCGGGCTTGCCCCACGGGGTGACAGGCGCAGGCATACCGACCGGGCTCTTGCCCTCGCCGCCGCCGTGCGGGTGGTCGCAGGGGTTCATCACGACGCCGCGGACGGTGGGGCGGATGCCCATGTGGCGCGTGCGGCCCGCTTTACCGATGCGGACGTTCTCATGATCGTGGTTGCCGACCGAGCCAATGGTGGCACGGGCGTCCATGGGGATCATGCGCACTTCGCCGGAGGGCAGACGCACCTGCGCGTACTCGCCTTCCTTGGCCATCAGCTGCGCGGCGTTGCCCGCCGAACGAACCAACTGGCCGCCCTTGCCGGGCTTGATCTCCACATTGTGGATCAGCGTACCCAGCGGGATGAAGCGGATGGGCATCGCGTTGCCCGGCATGATGTCGGCGCCTTCGCCGGAGAGCACGGTGTCGCCGGGCTTGAGGCCCTCGGGCGCGAGGATGTAGCGCTTCTCGCCATCGGCGTAGAACAGCAGCGCGATGAACGCGGAGCGGTTCGGATCGTACTCGATCGCGTTGACCTTGGCGGGCACGCCGTCCTTGTTGCGCTTAAAGTCGATCAGGCGGTACTTGATCTTGTTGCCGCCGCCCTGATGGCGGACAGTGATCTTGCCCTGCTTGTTGCGGCCGGCGTTCTTTTTCAGATGCTCGACCAAGGAGCGCTCAGGCTCTTTTTTCGTAACCTCTTCGAACGTCAGGACCGACATAAAGCGGCGGGCCGGAGAGGTCGGCTTATACAGTCGAATCGCCATTTCTTGTTCCCTCCTGCTTTACTGGGCCATGCCTTCGAAGAACTCGATACCCTTGGAATCCTTCTTGAGCGTGACATAGGCTTTTTTGACTTCCGGGGTGCGTCCGCTGGTCTTGCCCTGGCGCTTGATCTTGCCGAGGGTGCGCAGCGTGTTGACCTTTTCGACCTTCACACCAAACACCGCTTCCAGCGCCTGCTTGATTTCAGTCTTGTTCGCGTGGATGTCCACCTCGAACACGTAACGGCGATCGGCGAACCCGGCGTAAGCCTTTTCGGTAAGCACCGGGGACTTGATTACGTCGTGAGGATTCTTCATTACGCGTACACCTCCTCGACCAGTTTCACAGCATCCTGGGTGATGATGAACTTGTCATAGCCCAGAATGTCCAGCACGTTGATGGTGTTGACATAAGCGGTCTTCAGGCCGGGGATGTTCTGGCTGGCGCGAACCACCGCCTCATCCCGCTCGGGCAGGACCAGCAGCGCCTTCTGGGCGGCCAGCTTGGTCATCACTTCGGCCATCAGCTTGGTCTTGGGGGCGGACAGCGCGATCTTGTCCAGCACGATCATGTCGCCGTCGAGCACCTTGCTGCTCAGCGCGCCCTTGAGGGCCAGACGCTTGACCTTGCGCGGCACCGAGATCACGTAATCGCGGGGCTTGGGGGCGAATACCACGCCGCCATGCTTGAACTGCGGAGCGCGGTTGGAGTGGTGGCGGGCATTACCGGTGCCCTTTTGGCGGTAGATCTTGCGGCCACCGCCGCGCACCTCGGCGCGGGTCAGCGCGCTCTGGGTGCCCTGGCGCTTGGCGGCCAGCTGGCTGCGTACCACCAGGTGGATCGCCGCCTCGTTGATTTCGGCACCAAAGATCTCATCGGACAGCTCCATCTTGCCGACGGAAGCGCCCAGTTGATTCTTGACATCAATAGTAGGCATCAATGTATCCTCCTTCCTGGTTTACGCCTTGATGGCGCTGCGGACGGTCAGGTATCCGCCGTTAGGGCCGGGCACCGCGCCACGGACCAGCAGCAGATTGCGCTCGGCATCCACGCGCACGACGGTCAGGTTCTGAATGGTCACCTGCTCGACGCCGTAGTGGCCGGGCATATGCTTGTTCTTAAACACGCGCGACGGGGTGGAGTTGGCGCCCATCGAACCCAGGCCACGGTGATACTTGGAGCCGTGAGCCATCGGGCCGGTGTGCTGGTTCCAGCGATAGATCGCGCCGGTGAAGCCGTGGCCCTTGCTGGTGCCGATCACGTCAACCAGCTCGCCCTCGGCGAAGATGTCGGCGGTGATGGCCTGGCCCAGCTCGTAGCTGGCGCAGTCCTCCAGGCGGAACTCGCGCAGGCGGCGGGTCGGGGCGACGCCAGCCTTCTTGAAGTGGCCCTTGAGCGGCTTGTTGACCAGCTTCTCGGCGCGGACTTCGGGATAGGTGTCAAAACCGACTTGGATGGCCTCGTAGCCGTCC
>JAVBMF010000005.1:0-65482 GCA_031552735.1 Eubacteriales bacterium | reverse complement strand
CATCGCTGAATGCATACGCGACGTGGCTGACGGCGGTATTGCCGTCGATGGTCATCTTCGTGGCCATGGGGGTCCCTCCTTATGTCCATCCTTTTTACGCAAAAAGTTGCGAGCAATCAAACATTCTCATTATAGAGAAAGAGATAGAGGGTGTCAAGGCAACGCGCGCGCATTCTGGCCGTTTTTTGCGAGAAAAATGTCAATCTCGCGGAAAGCGAAGGAGTTACCTGCGGGTAATTGCAGGAATGACTGCAAAACCGGGACTTGGCAAAGCGCCACGATATGGTATAATACGTGGGCAAAACGCCCGTGAAGGAGCATGAACATGAACGAAGTACAGGTGCTGTCCGGTCAGCTTAAACTGCAACCCGCGCACGTGGCAGCGGTCATTGAGATGATTGACGAGGGGAATACGATCCCCTTTATCGCGCGCTATCGCAAGGAGAAAACCGGCGCGATGGACGATCAGGTGCTGCGCGAACTCAGCGAGAAACTAACCTATCTGCGCAACCTGGAAAAGCGGCGCGGCGAGATTGGCGAATCGTTGGCGACGCAGGGCATCACGGACGAAACCGTGCTGGCGGCGCTGGCGGCGGCGGGCACGCTGGCCGAGCTGGAGGACGTGTACCGTCCCTATAAGCCCAAGCGCCGCACGCGCGCGACCATCGCAAAGGAAAAGGGGCTGGAGCCGCTGGCCGACCGGCTGTGGTTGCAGGTGCCAACCGATGCCCCGGACAAGCTGGCCGAGGCATACATCGATGAAGAAAAGAGTGTGGGCGATGCCGACGCCGCACTGGCTGGCGCGCGCGATATTTTGGCCGAACGCGTCAGCGACGACGCGGCGGCGCGCGGTGTGCTGCGCCGTCTGGCATGGCGCGAGGGCGTGCTGACCAGCAAGCAGGCCAAGGACGCTGACTCGGTCTATCGCCTCTACTATGCATTCACCGAGCCGGTGGGCAAGCTGCCGGATTATCGTGTGCTGGCGATTAACCGTGGCGAGCGCGAGGAGTTTCTCAAGGTGGCGATAGACGTGCCCGAGGCTGGGGCCTTGCAGACGCTGGAGCACGCGTTTGTAACCGGCGATTGCCCGGCCAGCCTTCAGGTGCGGCTGGCGGCGCACGACGCGTGGGATCGGCTGATCGCGCCGTCGCTGGAGCGCGAAGTGCGCGCCGAACTGTCCGAGCGCGCCGAGAAGTCCGCGACGCGCGTGTTCGGCGACAACCTGCAACAACTTTTGATGCAGCCGCCGGTCAAGGGCAAGGCCACGCTGGGCATGGACCCGGGTTTCCGCACCGGCACCAAGCTGGCGGTGGTGGACGCGCACGGCCGCGTGCTGGATACCGGCGTCGCCTATTGCACGCTGGATCACCACGATCTGGACGAGGCGGCGCGCATCGTCAGCCGCATGATTAAAAAGCACAATGTGTCGGCGATTGCCATCGGCAACGGCACCGCCTCGCGCGAGACCGAGCGATTCGCGGTGGGTGTGATTGCCGCGCTGAAAAAGGCCGGGCACGGCGACATCGCCTACATGATCGTCAGCGAGGCCGGGGCTTCGGTCTATTCGGCCTCGAAGCTGGCCGCCGAGGAGTTTCCGCAGTTCGATGTGTCGCTGCGCAGCGCGGTGTCCATCGCGCGGCGCATGCAGGACCCGCTGGCCGAGCTGGTCAAGATCGACCCCAAGGCCATCGGCGTCGGCCAGTATCAGCACGATATTCAGCCCGCGATGCTCGACGAGGCGTTGGACGGCGTGGTCGAGCGCTGCGTCAATCAGGTCGGCGTGGAGGTGACCACCGCGTCGCCGTCACTGCTGGCGCATGTGGCAGGCATCGGCCCGGCGCTGGCCAAGAGCATCGTCGCGTTTCAGGCGGAAAACGGCCCCATTGCCTCGCGCACGCAGCTCAAGAAGGTGCCCAAGCTGGGCGCGAAGGCGTTCGAGCAGTGCGCGGGCTTCCTGCGCGTCGCCGACAGCAAGCAGGTGCTGGATAACACCGGCGTGCACCCCGAGAGCTACGTGGCGGCCAAGGCGCTGCTGACCGCCTGCGGCTACACCGAGAAAGACGCGCAAGCCGGTAAGCTGGCCGAGCTGCCCCAGCGCGTGTCGGCGCAAGGCGAGGGCAAGCTGGCCGAGCAGCTAGGCGTCGGTGTGCCGACGCTCAAAGACATCGTCAAGGAACTGATCAAGCCCGGCCGCGATCCGCGCGACGAGCTGCCACCGCCGCTGCTGCGCACCGATGTATTAGAAATGGAAGATTTGCAACCCGGCATGCAACTGACCGGCACCGTGCGCAACGTGATTGACTTTGGCGCGTTCGTCGATATCGGTGTGCATCAGGATGGATTGGTGCATATCTCGCGGCTGTCCGACCGGTTCGTGCGCCACCCCAGCGAGGTCGTCAAGGTCGGTGACATTGTCGATGTGTGGGTGGTTGAAGTCGATATCCCGAAAAAACGCATTGCGTTGACCATGCAAAAACCGAAAAATTGACAAACAGAGAGCCGCAAAAAATGCGGCTCTTATCTTTCTCGCGCCCTGTCACAATTTTGCCACAATGCGCACAAGGATTGTTCAATATCCTTCCATTTTTGCGACAAGAAAGCTGGATATACTGATACTGTCCCAAGGACAAGACGAAGCAGTACACAAAAAAGGGGAGAATCAATATGCTCAAGCAAACGCAGTTTTCATCGCTTCTGGTTGCCATGAAGCGGATGGTGGCCATCACGCTGACAGTGGTGCTGTGCGCGGTGGCCATTGCCGCCATCGCGGAAAACACGCAAGCCGCTGGCAAGCACTTTACGCTGGAGGCCGCGACCACCGAGGTCAGCAGCGATCCCAACCGTCCCGCGCTGACCATCAAGGAGATCGCCAAGCAGCTCAAACCCTCGATTGTGGGCATCACCACCGAGAGCACCCGCACCATGGAATATGGCAACGATCCGTTCAGCCAGTTTGGTTTTGGCTATGGCTACAACTACGGCTACGGCCGCCGTCAGGCGCCGCAGATCCGCCAGAGCGGCGCGGGCTCCGGCATTGTGGTCAGCGCCGATGGGTATATCCTGACCAATAGCCATGTCGTGAACGGCGCCGATGTGATCAAGATCACGATGGCGGATGGTACGGAGTATGATGGCACGCTGGTCGGCGAAGACGAAATCAACGATATGGCGGTCATCAAAGTGGACGCCAAGAATCTGACCCCGGCCATCTTTGGCGACTCCGCCAAGCTGGAGGTCGGCGAGCTGGCGGTGGCTATCGGCAACCCGCTGGGCGAGGTCAACGGTTCCGTGACTGCGGGCATTATCAGCGCGACAGAGCGCGAGATCGACATCGACGGCCAGAAAATGAACCTGCTGCTGACCGACGCGGCGATCAACCCCGGCAACTCCGGCGGCGCGCTGATCAACTCTTTCGGCGAGGTCATCGGCATTGTCAATGCCAAGGCGGCGGCTGTGACGGTCGAGGGCATGGGCTACGCGATCCCGATCAACAACGTCAAAACGCTGGTAGAGGATATCATCAACAATGGCGGCAGCGCCACCAAGGCCAGCAATGGCATGATGCTTGGCGTGCGGATTCGCAACGTGGGCAAGGAGCTGTCCGCGCAGTACGGAATCCCCGAAGGCGTATATGTGATTTCGGTCGATCCGTTCAGCCCGGCGGAAAAAGCTGGTATGCAGGGCGGCGACACCATCGTGTCTCTGGCGGGACAGAAGATCGCGGACGACAAGCAGCTTAACGAAGTCAAGGCCGGTCTGGAGCCCGGTATCCCGCAGGAGATCATCGTGCTGCGCGACGGCAAGGAAGTGAAGCTGTCGGTGACACTGCTCGGCGATCAAGAGCCGGTGTAAGATACATGCTGCGCAATCCCCCAGGGCTATGCCCTGGGGGATTGTTTTTGCCGGGGGCATTTGTTATCATATACCGGAAGAAATATCTTGTTGCATGCATACAAAGGGGGCGCGAGCTTGGGCAACCAACCGCATGGATTGACATGGCAGCGTGTGCTGCGCGGTATCGCGCTGACCGTGCTTTCGTATCTGTCTACTTGGGCGATTCACTGCTACCATGGCGTGCCATCCAACCATGTAACGCTGTGGCTGGCAGTGCTGGGCATGGTGGCCTTTGCGCAGTGGCACGGCATGCGGGTCACCGACCGGCGCATCCGCTGGGCGTCGGCGGGCATGGCGGCGCTGTTCGCGTTCTGGCTGGTGCTTGGGCGCGAGATCACAACTTATTTTGGCCTGTCCAAGTTGGGCGCGTTGGACGCGCTGTGGGAGCGCTTTTGCATGATGCTGGGGTTTGCGGCGCTGTTTTATGCGCTGCTGGCGCTGGTGCTGCGCCGCCTGCTGACCGGTGATGGCTGGGGCAGGGCATCGGACAAAGTATATTACCATTTGGGTGAGGGCAAGGGCGGTTTCTGGCTGCTGACCGCGCTGTTCTTCGTGTGCTGGCTGCCGTACTTCTTGGCAGGGTTCCCCGGCCTGATGACCGAGGACTCCTTCATGCAGCTTAGCCAGGCGGCGGGCAGGGAACCGTGGGTCAACGCGCATCCGGTGATCCATACCGCCATGGTGGCGCTGTGTTGGCGTGTTGGCGGGCAGACGGCGGGCGTGGCGATCTACAGCGTCGCGCAGATGCTATTGCTGGCGGCGTGCTGCGCGTACGCGATGCGCGCGCTGGCCAGATGGCGCGCGCATCCCGCTGTTTGGTGGGGCGTGTGGGCGTTTTTCGCGGCGTCGCCCATTCAGGCGGTCTATAGCTTCTTCATGTGGAAAGATGTGCTGTTCGCCGGATACATGCTGGTGCTGGTGGTCATGCTGTTCGATCTGGCTGCCGATCCGCAGGCTGTGCTCTCGTCTTGGCCGCGCAAAATTTGGCTGGGCGTGATGCTGTTTCTCTGCTGCACATGGCGCACCAATGGCGTGCTGGCGGTGGCGTTGTTTGTCCCGGTGCTGATCATCGCAATGCGCAGGCATTGGAAACCGGTGTGCGCGATGGTCGGCGCGGTGGCGCTGTGCTTGGTGTGCTATCATGGGCCGCTGTTTGCCGCGCTGGGCATTCGCTCGGGCCCCGCCACGGAGGCGCTGTCCATTCCCTTGCAGCAGGTGGCGCGCACGATGCGCGACCATGGCGGCGAGATTAGCGCGCAAGACCGGTTGATCATCGGCGAGATCCTGCCGGTGGACAAGCTGGCGACGCTGTATCATCCGCGCATCGCTGACTATGTGAAGGAGCGGATTGACGGCGCGGCGTTCAATAAAGCGCCGGGACGCTATGCGGCGCTGTGGGCGCGGTTGGGCGTGCGGTTTCCGGAAAGCTATCTGGTGGCCTTCCTGTGCAACAACTATGGGTACTGGTATCCAGATACCGAGCAGTGGGTGGTCACCACCGGTGAAATTTTGCCGGACAACGCGTTTGGGTTGGCCAACCACCCTGTCTGGCCGCTGTTTTATGATATGGAGGAGCAGATTGACCGCAACGCGCGCGCGACGCAAGGATTGCGCGTGTTCTACAGCATCGCGATCATGGTGTGGCTGGACATCTTTTGCGCGGCGGTGGTGGTGCTCAAGCGGCGAAAGGAACTGCTGTTGCCGCTTGCGCTATTGTGCTGCCTGTGGCTGACGGTGCTGTTTGCGCCGCTGGCGGCGGAGTATCGGTATGCCTATCCGCTGACGTTGAGCGCGCCTGTATGCTTGGGCGTGGCGCTGGCGGCACGCCGCCGCGATACGAAGGACAAGGAGGCTGTATGAAAAACAGGATCGAGCCTATCCGGGAAAAGACGCAATGGATGAACTGGGCGCTGTGCATGGCGCTGTTTGTTGTGCTGGAGAGCGTTTTCTTTATCTACCGCCAGTACAACACCGCATGGTATATGAACATGGTGTTGCTGCAATTTTCGATTCCGCTGACTTGCGCGTTCGCGGGCATCGTGCTGACACAGCCCGCGGTGCGGCGGCATGTGGACGTGCTGCTGGCGGTGGGGTTTGCGCTGTGGTATGCGGTGGCGCTGCTGCTCAATGGGCATTATTTCTGGATCGAGTATGCGCAGTACATGCACCTCTTTTACCGGCTGGTGCTGGTGATGGTGATCTGTTACCCGCTGGCGTACGCACTCAATAGCAAGGGACAACTGGACATCATGCGCGCAGTGCTCGGCGCGCTGACACTGGTGGTGGTTGCCATCGCCGCGCTGGGCATCCATCGCGCGGTGATCCGCCAGCCGCTGGTGTCGCCCTTTAATGGCGCCGAGATGGGGCTGCTGCTCGATGGCGACGGGGTGTCGCTGCGGTTGTTTCCCATGGTGCATGCCAATACCGGCGGCGCGATTTTTATGATGGCGCTGCTGCTGTGCGTATTCCTGTGCCTGGCGGCCAAGCGTGCGTGGGCCAAAGTGCTGTTCGCGGTTGCCGCCGTGCCGGTGTATGTGGCGCTGGCACTGACCAATTCGCGCACCAGCATGGTGCTGGCGGTGTTCGGGCTGGGCTTGCTGGGCTTTCTGGTGGTGCGCAAACGCATGGCGCGGACGAAGCCGCTGCTGTCGTGGGGGATCGGCATCCTGTGCGCGGTGGCGGTGACCGGTGTTTGCTTTGTGGGGTACAAGGGTGCGATGTGGGCGGTCAGTCAGGCATCGCGCATGGAGCCGGTTGCCGCTGCGCAGGCGGAATCCGCGCCGGCGGAACAAGCCGAGCCGGTGCAGGCGTCGTCCGCGGAAAAAGCGGCTGACCCGGAGTATGCGATCCAGCAGCGGGAACTGCTGGCGGGCGCCGGTACGCTGAACGGGCGCACCGAAATTTGGATGAAAGTGCTCCAGGGCATCGCGCAGCAGCCCAAGATTTTGCTGCGCGGTTTAACGTTTGAACGCACGGAAGCCTTTGTGACCCAGCTGATGCAGGATCATCCGCATGCGCATAACGCATTCTTGCAGACGCTGCTCACAGCGGGCTTGCCGGGGCTGCTGCTGCTGGTGGGGCTGGTTGTGTGCCTGATTCGGTTTGGTCTCAGGTTGTTTCTGGATGTCAGCGAGCACACCGGGCTGGCTCAGCGATTCCTGCCGGTCGTGCTGCTGTGCAGTGTGGCGATGGCCATGGTGGAGGTCATGTTCTTTAGCGCGCAGTTTGTCACAGACCGTCTGTTTTTCCTGACGGCGGGCTATGTGGCGGTGCTGGCGCGGCAACTAGCGGAAAAGAAAAAAGAAGCGTAAAAAGCGCAGATAAAAAACCCCTCGCCTTGCGTGCAGGCGAGGGGTTTTGTTTGCGGTTGGTTTAGTCCACCGTGTAGGGCATCAGCGCGATGGCACGTGCGCACTTGATGGCTTCGGACAACTGGCGCTGATGTTTGGCGCAGTTGCCGCTCATGCGGCGGGGCATGATCTTGCCGCGCTCGTTGGTAAAACGGCGCAGACGGTTAATGTCCTTATAGTCGATATACTCGATCTTATCCACGCAGAAGCTGCACACCTTGCGGCGCGGCTTGCGGTTGCGCGGACGCCGGGCTCCACGATCCTCAGACATGGTCAGGACCTCCTTCTTTGATCGTCAGAACAAGGGGATTAAAACGGGAGTTCGTCGTCGTCCACCTGCGTAAACCCAGACTCGGCCGGAACATAGCCCGGCGCGTCGTCATGCGGCTGCTGGGGGCGGGATTCACCGCTGTTCTGCTGTTGCGGCGAATTTAGGAACTCCACTTCGTCGGCTACCACTTCAAAGGCGTTGCGCTTGGATCCATCCTGCGCCTGATAGGTGCGGGTCTGGATGGCGCCGATCACGCTGACCTTGCGGCCCTTTTGCAGATACTTCGCGCAGAGCTCGCCTAGCTGCCGCCACGCGACGATGTTGATGAAGTCGGTCTCCTGCTGGCCATCTGCGCCCTTGAAGCGGCGGTTGATGGCAATGGAGAACGAGCACACCGGCACGCCGGAGGTGGTGGTGCGCAGCTCGGGGTCGCGCGTGAGGTTTCCGATGAGAAACGCTTTATTCATGCGTCACACCTGCCTTTTGTTGAAGGGGTTACGCCTGCTCATCGACCTGCTCGGTCGGTGCCTGGGCGGGCTGCTCGACTTCCGCGACCGGAGCGGCCACTTCGGCTTGCGCCACAGGGGCGGGCTCGGCCTGGGGAGCCGGAGCGGCGGTTTCCTCGGCATCGGCGGACGGCGCGTCGGGCGGCGGGAAGGCCGCGTACGGACGGGCGCCAGCCGGGCGGGGCTTGACGACGCTGCGCTTTTCCTCTTGCTTCTTGATCAGATAGCGAAGGATGTTTTCGTTGTTTTGCAGGTTACGGGCGAACTCCTTGGGGAGCTCGGGCTGCGCGGAGAACAGCATCAGCACGTAGTAGCCGTCGTTCATGTCGTCGATGGGATAGGCCAAGCGGCGCTTGCCCCACTCATCCACCTTTTCGATCTGGCCGCCGTTGGCGGTCACCAGATCGTTGAACTTGACGATCAGCTCCTTACGGGCGCCTTCCTCCATCGCTGCGTTGATGATGTAGATGGTTTCGTACTTGTTCATTGATCCTTTCACCTCCTTTTGGACATAAGGCCCTGCGTCACGCGCGCAGAGCAAGGATGTGCCGAATATGTATTATATCAGCAGCAAGCGCGATTTGCAACGATTATTTGTACAAATACTGGGGGCGATCGGCATAGCGCGACGCCATGCCTTTGCACAGTTGCTCCAGTTTATCGACCGCCTCCTCATAGCTGGCGCATTTCGCGGTATCGACCTGCTCCAGAATGGCCAGCTCAAAGGCGTCCGGGTGATCCTTGTAGTCGGCGTAGAGCTGTGGATCGCTGAACGGACCAGCGGGTTGCGGGCCGCTGCCGCCCATCATGAAGCGAAAACGGCTGAACACACTGTTCAGGTTCTTTTCGGCGGCGATGACGCTGCGGCCGGTGTGCGTGTCTGTCAGGCAGTAGATGCCCATAGGGGTAATGGTGCTCTTATAGGCAAGCTTGGCGGCTTTTTTGTCGATAGGCATATCGTTTCCCTCCTCGTCGATGGTGGTGTATTGACCGGGCTGCGCGGCCAGCCAGTAGGCGCTGCCGCTGGGCGTGCGTTGCAGCAGGCGCGCATCGACCAGCTCGCGGCGGATGTAGGCGTGGTCGGGCCAGATCGGCGCGTAGATTTCCTTGAGATCGCGCTCGGTATAGCGGCGGTTGAGCGCCAGCACACTCGCTAGGCGGCGCAGCACCGCGATGCGCTTGGCGGTGCGGGCGGGCAGGGTGACCAGCTTACCGTCCTGAAAGTAGCGATCCGATTCGTCTATGGATTTGATAGATGTGCTGCGCTGCCCCTGCGTGCTCAATCCGGCCAGCGATAGGGTGGCCAACAGCACGCGTGCCGAGCGCTCCCGCTCGCGCAGCGCAAAGCGTTGGTTGCGCAAGGTGGAAGTTGATACACCGCGCGCGTTGGCGATGTCGGTGTCGCTCGTGCCATCGCGCCATAGCGCGATCAGCTCTTTCTGCGTATCGGTCAGGCCGGTAAAAGACTTATCCAGCGCCAACAGCGCGGAGAGCGCATCGCCATGTGCGCTGGCAAGATGTGCGCGGGCGGCAGCCTCGTTGGCCGAGGTCGCGGCACAAAACAGGCAATGGTGCGCGGCGTTATAGCCGCGTTGCAGCTCGGCTTGGCTGGCGTCCAGCAGGCGCGCGCGCCAGGAATCGGTCATGGGATCACCCCGTCTATGATTTTCATAGACATGATATCACACAGAAAAACATTCGTCAAGCGTCTATGAAAAATATAGACAAAAAAACCGCCGCAGCAGCGCGCGGCGATTTTTTTATGCTATGCAGCGTCGGCCAATCTGACTTTCGCGGCCTCTAGGCGACGCAGCGTCTCTTCCTTGCCCAGCAGGTAGGCCATCTCAATGGCGCCGCCCGGCGTAGACTCGCGCCCGGTCATCGCAATGCGCACCGGCCAGAGCACCTGACCGTTCTTCATGCCCGACGCGGCGATGGCAGCCATCAGGCGCTCATGCAGCGCGGCTTCGGTCCATTCGGTTTGCTGTTCCAGCACCGGCAGCACGAGGTCAATGGCGGTCAGCGCGACTTCGGGGTTTGTTTTCATCTTCTGGTGCGTATACAGTGCCAAGTCGTAATCGGGCATCGCCGCCAGAAAATCAACCATGCCCGGCAGGCGGTTCAGCACCTCGGTGCGGCCTTGCAGTAACTCGGCCAGACGACGCAGGTCGAATTTGTCGGGGTCAAGCGCCTGCGTGAGCCACGGCTTGGCCAGCGCAAAGTACTCGTCAAAGGGCAGCTTGCGCATGTACTCGGCATTGAACCAGGTCAGCTTGTTCATGTCGAAGATCGACGGCGCTTTGTTCAGGCCGTGCACGTCAAACACCTGCTCCAGCTCGGCGAGGGAGAAAAACTCCTGCTCGGTGCCCGGGCTCCAGCCTAAGAGCGCGATGAAGTTGATGACCGCGTCGCGCAGATAGCCCATCGCCAGCAGATCCTCGAACGACGGATCGCCATAGCGTTTGGACAGTTTGCGCGTTGCGTCCTTCATCACCACAGGCAGATGCACATAGGTGGGCGGCGTCCAGCCGAAGGACTGATACAGCAGGTTATACTTGGGCGCGGAGGAGAGGTATTCGGTGCCGCGCATCACGTGCGTGATGGCCATCAGGTGATCATCGACCACATTGGCAAAGTTGTAGGTGGGCAGGCCGTCAGCCTTCATTAGCACGTTGTCGTCCAGCGTGTCGCAATCGACTTCCACATGCCCATAGAGCACATCGTCAAAGCTGGCGGTGCCGGTCAGCGGCACATTTTGCCGGATGACGTAGGGTTCACCGGCGGCGATGCGTCGCTGCGCTTCTTCCGCTGGAATGTGCAGACAGGTCTTGTCATACTTGTAGGTTTCGCCCTTCGCCTCGGCAGCGGCGCGCTTCGTGTCAAGCTGCTCTTTGGTGCAGAAACAGGGGTATGCGCCGCCCTTCTGCACCAGTTCCATGGCGTACTTCGGGTACAGGTCGCGGCGTTGGGTCTGGATGTAGGGGCCGTAATCGCCGCCGACATCCGGGCCCTCATCGTAGAGCAGCCCTGCCGCGCGCAGCGATTGATAGATCAAATCCACCGCGCCGGGCACTTCGCGCTCCTGGTCGGTGTCCTCGATGCGCAGGATGAACGTGCCGCCGTGCTTCTTAGCGAACAGATAGGTATACAGCGCGGTGCGCAGGCCGCCCAGATGCAGGTAGCCGGTGGGGCTGGGGGCAAAGCGTGTGCGGACGGTTTGGCTCATAGGGCGCTCCTTCTTACGGTTGCTGGGTCGGTTTGTAGCCGTCTTTCAGGCTAACGGTGCGGTTAAAGACCGGGCGTTCCGGCGTGGAGTCCGGATCGGCGCAGAAGTAGCCGACGCGCAGGAACTGGAACTTGTCACCGGGCCGCGCTTTGGCCAGCGACGGTTCCAGAAAGCCCTGAACGATGGTCAGCGACTCCGGATTGAGCCGCGCGATGAAGTCCTTTTTGTCAATGGCGGTGTTTTCCGCGCCCTCGGCATCCTCTTCCACAGTGCTTTCGTCGTTGAGCAGCGGCTCATACAGCCGCGCCTCGAACGCTGCCGCGTCGGCGGCGTGCACCCAGTGCAGCGTGCCCTTGACCTTGCGCGCCGCACCCTCGCTGCCCGACTTGCTGGACAGATCGACGGTGCACTTCAGTTCGATCGGATTGCCGTCGGCAGCTTGAATGACCTCGTCGCAGCGGATGATGTACGCGCCCTTCAGCCGCACCTCGCCGCCGGGGAATAGGCGGAAGAACTTCTTGGGCGGATCGATCAGGAAGTCCTCCTGCTCGATGTACAGATGCTTGCCGAAAGTGACCTGCCGCTCGCCCATCTCGGGATGGTCGGGGTGGTTTTCCAGCGTCAGCGTGTCGGTTTGCCCTTCGGGCCAGTTGGTCAGCGTCACTTTCAGCGGATGCAGCACCGCCATTGCGCGCGCCGCGACCGAGCCGAGGTTTTCGCGCACGCAGTGCTCCAGCAGCGCCAGTTCGACCACCGAGTCGGCCTTGGCCACCCCGGCGCGCTCCACAAAATCGCGAATTGCTTCGGGCGTATAGCCTCGGCGGCGCATTCCCGCCAGCGTGGGCATGCGCGGATCGTCCCAACCGGCGACATAGCCTTCCTCCACCAGTTTGCGCAGGTAGCGCTTGGACATGATGGTGCGGGTCAGGTTCAGTCGGGCGTACTCGATCTGGCGCGGGTGGTTCGGAAACTCACAGGCCTCGATCACCCAATTGTACAGCGGGCGGTGATCCTCGTACTCCAACGAGCACATTGAGTGCGTGATGCCTTCGATCGCGTCCTGGATGGGGTGCGCGAAGTCGTACATGGGGTAGATGCACCAGGTATCGCCGGTCTGGTGATGCGACAGGTGCAAAATACGGTACAGCGCGGGATCGCGCATGTTGATATTGGGCGAGGCCATGTCGATCTTCGCGCGCAGCACCCGCGCGCCGTTGGGAAACTCCCCGGCACGCATGCGGCGGAACAGATCGAGATTTTCTTCGACGGAGCGGTCGCGGTAGGGGCTGTTCTGACCGGGTGCGGTCAGCGTGCCGCGCATCTGGCGCATTTCTTCCTGCGGCAGATCGCAGACGTAGGCTTTGCCGTCCAAGATCAGCTTCTCGGCCAACTCGTAGCACTGCGGGAAGTAGCTTGAACCGAAGAACAAGCCGCCGTTCCACTCGTAGCCCAGCCAGCGGATGTCGTTCTGGATGCCATCGACAAACGCCTGCTCTTCCTTGGTGGGGTTGGTGTCGTCAAAGCGCAGGTTGAGCAGCCCGCCAAATTGCAGCGCCGCGCCCGCGTTTACATAGATGTTCTTGGCATGGCCGATGTGCAGCCAGCCGTTGGGTTCCGGGGGCAGGCGGGTATGGACTTGTGAGCAGCGCCCCGCGTCCAAATCCTGGCGAATGATCTCCCAAATAAAATTGGTGTGCGCGCCGTTTACCTCCTGCATGGGAACCCTCCTGTTGCGATGTTGGTATTGAAATATTATACTTGAATGCGCCGCAAAAAAGCAAGAAAGGACTATGCTTTGCCCGGTTTTCTGCGGCGGCGGTGACGGCCGGGGATGGACGCGGTGGACGTGCCGGTCGGCGGTGTGTGCGGTGTGTGCGGACGTGGCGCGCGCAGCGGATTGCCGTCCATGCCCAGTTTGGCCGGGCGCGCGGGCTGCTGCGCGGCTTGTTTTCCCGGGCGAGGCGGACGCGGTTTGGGCTCGCTGGGCGTCAGCACCTCCATCGGCCACGGGCTTTCCAGACGCGGAATGCGCTTGCCGATGTGCTTCTCGATGTCGCGCAGTTGCTTGACCTCGTCAATGCAGCAGAAGCTGATGGAATCGCCGGACAACCCGGCGCGACCGGTGCGGCCAATGCGGTGGATGTAGGCTTCGGGCTCGTTGGGCAGGTCGTAGTTGAACACGTGCGACAGTCCGGCGATATCGATGCCGCGCGCGGCGATGTCGGTGGCAACCAGCACGCGGATCGCGCCGGACTTGAACGCGCCAAGCGCTTCTAGGCGCGCGCCCTGCGACTTGTCGCCGTGAATGGCACGGCTTTCGATGCCCTCGTGCGCCAGCTCTTTGACGACACGGTCGGCGCCGTGCTTGGTGCGCACAAAGACCAACGCGCTCTCGACCTCCGGCTTTTTCAGCAGCGAGGCCAGCAGCAATTTCTTGTTGGCTTTGTCCACCATGTAGAGCGACTGCGAGATGCTGTCCACCGTGCTGGTCACCGGATCCACCTTGACGGTGGAGGGATCGCGCAGGATGGTGTTGGCCAGTTTCTCGACCTCGCCGGGCATGGTGGCCGAGAAGAACAGTGTTTGCCGCTTTGCCGGCAGGTGCGTCAGCACACGGCGTACATCGTGGATGAACCCCATGTCCAGCATGCGGTCGGCTTCGTCCAGCACGAAGATTTCCAGCTTGTCCAGCCGGATAAAGCCCTGGCCAATCAGGTCGTTGAGGCGACCGGGCGTGGCGATCAGGATGTCCACACCCCGCGTTAAAGCATCGGTCTGCGGCTTTTGCGCGACGCCGCCGTAGATCACTGTGGACTTTAGCCCCAGTTTAGCGCCATAGGCCACGAAGTTGTCATAGATTTGGTGCGCCAGCTCGCGCGTCGGCGTTAAAATGAGCGCGCGGATCGGGCGGCCCTGCACCGGGCGCTGCGACAGCAGTTGCAACATCGGCAGCGCAAAGGCGGCGGTCTTGCCGGTGCCGGTTTGCGCGCAGCCCAGCACATCGCGGCCTGTGAGCACCAGTGGAATGGTCTGGCGCTGAATCGGCGTGGGCTCGGTGTATCCGGAAGCGCGGATGGCCGCCAGCAGCGGGGGAATCAAATGTAAGTCTTGAAAGGTCATGCTGTTTTTCCTGTCTTAAAGAATCGCCGCCAAAACGACGTCATGATAGTATACCACACTTTGCCGCGCAAGCAAACTGTGGTATACTGCTGGCAACTATTGGAGTTAGCGGAGGGAATCACATGCGGGAGATATCGGTGGCGGTTGTGGCGCAGACAGTGAAAGAACTGTTTCTCGCGTCCTGCTGTCAGGTAGGCGACGATGTGCTGGCCGCGCTGATGCGCGCCGAACACGCCGAGCGCTCGCCGGTGGGTCGTGATATCCTGCGGCAGATCATCGAAAACGATCGGATAGCCTGCGCTGGGCGTGTGCCGCTGTGCCAGGATACCGGCGTCGCGGTGGTGTTTCTGGATATCGGGCAGGATGTGCGTTTAACCGGCGGACTGCTGGAGGACGCGGTGAACCAGGGCGTGCGTGACGCATACCAGAAGGGCTGCTTTCGCAAGTCGATGCTGACCGCGCTGGACAGGAAAAACACCTGCGACAACACCCCGGCGGTGCTGCATGTGCGGCTGACAGCGGGGGAGATGATAGATGTAACCGTCGCACCCAAGGGAGGCGGCAGCGAGAACATGAGTCGCTTGGTCATGCTCAGCCCATCGCAGGGGCGACAGGGCGTCATTGACGCGG
Source organism: Eubacteriales bacterium (assembly GCA_031552735.1). Lineage (GTDB taxonomy): Bacteria > Bacillota > Clostridia > Christensenellales > Aristaeellaceae > JAVBUY01. Next base: position 50,485 of record JAVBMF010000005.1, on the reverse strand, counting down.
TGGTGGCAACGGCGCGCGATGCGGGTGCGAATCCGTGCCCGCCGGTGGTACTTGGCGTGGGCATTGGCGGCACCGCCGAGTCGGCCATGCTGCTGGCAAAGCGGCAACTGCTGCGCGATCTGGGCGCGCCTTCTCCAGATGCGGAAATGGCGGCGCTGGAAGGTGAGCTGCTCGAAAAAATCAACGCGTTGGGCATCGGCCCGCAGGGACTGGGCGGCGACACCACCGCGCTGGCCGTGCTGTGCGCGCAAATGCCCACGCATCTGGCGTGCCTGCCGGTGGCTATCAATATGCAATGCCACGCGTGTCGCCACGCGCGCGCGACGATATAGGAGGACAACATGGAAAAACGCATCGTGACGCCGACCACGCGAGAGGCGCTGGCGGAGCTTCGGGCAGGCGACAGCGTGCTAATGAGCGGTGTGATCTACACCGCGCGCGACGCCGCGCACCAGCGCATGGCGGCGATGCGAGCGGCGGGGGAAAGCTGGCCAGTGGACTGGCGCGGGCAGGCGGTGTACTATGCGGGACCTTGCCCCGCGCAACCCGGGCAGGTGATCGGCGCGTGCGGGCCGACCACCAGCGGGCGCATGGACACGCACACACCGATGCTGCTTTCGGCTGGGCTGCTGGTGATGATCGGCAAGGGGCAGCGCAGCGAGGCAGTTAAGGTGGCGATGCGCGAAACCGGTGCGGTGTATTTGGCGGCGACCGGCGGCGCGGGCGCGCTGATCGCGCGCTGCGTGCGGCGCTGCGATGTGGTGGCCTTTGCGGAATTGGGTGCGGAGGCAATCTTCCGGCTTGAGGTGGTTGATCTGCCACTGATTGTCGCCATCGACAGCCAAGGCAACGATCTGTACCAGCTCGGCCCGGCGGCATATAGACACAACACGTAACGCTAAAACGCACTTGACACTTTGAAGTTCATATGATAAGATGCACAAGATGTTTGAAGATCAAATAAAATAAAGTTCAGGGAGGGATTCGATGAACAGCGCGGAGAGTTCACTTAATTACATGCTGGTTCGCTTGTTCAACGATATTCTGGATATCGAAGAGCGCGCGCTGTCGGCCGGCGAATTTGCTGACGCGTCGGTGCGTGAGATGCACGTGATCGAGGCGGTGGGGGCGGCTGGCGATGAGAACAGCATGTCGTCGGTTGCGGCACGGCTGGGCATCACGGTGGGCTCGCTGACGGTGGCGGTATCCACGCTGGTGCGCAAGGGCTACTTGCAGCGCGAGCGCAGCGACTTGGATCGCCGCGTGGTGCGCGTGACGCTGACCCCGCGCGGAGAGGCCGCCGATGCACACCATGCGCGGTTTCATCGCGAGATGGTGGACGAAGTGCGGCGCGAGCTGTCGCCAGAGCAACTGAAAGCGGTGGTCGAGGCGCTGGATCGCGTGACCATCTATTTTGAGCAGCGCGTGCCAAATGGCAAGCATTGGTATCAAACGGAGGAGTGAAAAAACGATGGCAGTAAGGATTGTGACCGACAGCACGGCCGATTTGACCGCGCAGGAAAAGCAGGATTTTGGGGTATCTATTGTGCCGCTGGGGTATACCTTTGGCGAGCAGAGCTATAAGCAAGGCGTGGATTTGACCATTCCGGAATATTATCAGAAGCTGCGCACGTCCAAGGAGTTGCCGACCACCACGCAGGCGAATCCCGACGCGTTTGCGCAGGTGTATGCGCCGTTTGTGGCGGCGGGCGATGAGATCGTGGTCATCACAATCTCCAGTGCGATTTCGGGCACCTATCAGTCCGCGATGTTGGCCGCGCGCGAGTTCTCCAACGCCAACATCGTGCTGGTCGATACACAATCGGCGGCAATGGGCGCGTACATTTTGGTGCACGAGGCGGTGCGCCTGCGCGATCTGGGCAAAAGCGCCGTGGAAATCGGCGTGGCGCTGACCGCACTGCGCGCGCGCATCGCGTTTTATGCAATCATCGGCGACTTGACCTATCTGGTCAAGGGCGGCCGCCTGTCGGGCATCGGCGGCAAGATCGGCGGATTGTTGAATATCAAGCCGATTGTCACCATTGGTGATGGACTGGTGAAAATGGCCGACAAGCAGCGCGGCATGAAAAAGGCATACGATTGGCTGGCGCAGCAGGTGCACGCTGACGGCGTAGACCCGGCATACCCGGTTTGCCTAGCGCACAGCGACGCGCCGGAGTTGCCACCGCAACTGCGCGAAGTGATCGAAGCCGATCTGGCCGGATGCGAGGTGCAGACGCGCATGGTAGGCGAGATCATCGGCACGCACGCGGGGCCGGGCTGTGTGGCGCTGTCGTATATAACAAAGTAAATGGGTGCGAAGCGGAATAGGCAGGCGATAAACGCCAGGAGCCTCCGTCGGTTGTACTCGCGGTCTCCTGGCGTCCGAGCATTCTTTGCCAGCCTGCGCTATGTGTAAAACTTGAAAAAGAGCGGCACGCCGCTCTTTTTTTGCTGTCGCCTTACTCCGACCGCAGTGCGTCAATGGGCTTGAGCTTGCTGGCCTTGCCCGCCGGGTACAGGCCGAAGCCGACGCCCACCGCCATGGAGAAGCCGATGGCCAACTGCACCACGCTGGTGGACATCACCAGCGGCATGTCCAGCATGACGTGCAGCACCTGCATCAGCAGCCAGCCCAGCAGCAGGCCCATCAGGCCGCCAAGTCCGGAAATCACCACCGCCTCGATCAGGAATTGCAGCAGGATGTCCCGGCGGCGCGCGCCAATCGCCTTGCGGATGCCGATCTCGCGCGTACGCTCGGACACCGACACCAGCATAATGTTCATGATGCCGATGCCGCCGACCAGCAGCGCGATGCCTGCGATGCCACCCAGCATCAGTGTTAGTTGCGCGGTGGTTTCGCCGATGGTATCCAGCATCTCGGTCTGATTGGACACGCGATACGCGCTGGTGTTCTGGTAGCGCTTGTAAAGATAGTTCTCCACATAGGTCTGCGCGCTGGTCACCTGCTCGGCGGTCGGTGCGGACACATAGAAGGTGGAAATGCTGGTCGATTGCAGCATGCGCTGCGCCAGCGTGTAGGGCAAGATCACAATGTCGTCGCTGGAGCTGCCGCCAGAGGAACCCTTGCTTTCCAGCACGCCAACGATGGTAAACCGGCGGCCCTCGATGCTCAGCACATTGCCCACCACGTCACTGTTGCCGTAGAGTTCCTCAGCAGTGTCCACCCCGATGACGCACACAGCGCTGCGGTTGTCCACGTCGGCCTGGATGATGTAGCGCCCGGCCTGCACCGCCTGGTTGCGGATGTGCGCGTATTGTGGCAGCACGCCCATCACCGTGGTGGAGGTATTGTTGTTGCCTGCCTTGATGGTCTTGTTGCCGTTGACGGTGGGCGACACCATCTCAATGTCCGGCGATTCAGTCAATGAGAGAATGTCGTCTAGCGTCAGCACAACGGTGCCGCGCTGCTGGCCGCTGCTCTGCTGTCCGCCCCCGATAAACATCTGCGGGGCTCCGCCGGGCTGGGCGATCATGGTCACGGTTTGCCGTTCGCCACCGCCGCCCTGATTGCGATTGCTGTTGCCACCGCCAAACTGGCCGACACGTCGATTGGTGATGTTCACTGTCAGCAGGTTGGTGCCCATGTTCTGGATCGAATCAGTGACGCGCGCGGTGGTGCCCTGACCGATGGCGATGAGCACCACCACGCTCATCACGCCGATGATAACGCCCAGCATAGTCAGCGCGGCGCGCACTTTGTTGGTGCGGATGGCCTTGAAGGCCATGGAGAAGGTTTGCCACAGCATCAGATGACCACCTCGCTCTCATGCGGCGATTCCAGCACGCGGCCGTCATGGATATGGATGCAGCGCGGGGTTTGCGCTGCGATGGTCGCGTCGTGTGTGATCAGCACAATGGTGTGCCCTTCGTCGTGCAGGTCGTGCAGCAGTTTCATGATCTCTTTGCCGGTTTTGCTGTCCAGATTGCCGGTCGGCTCGTCGGCCAAGATCAGCGACGGGTTCGTAACCAGCGCGCGGGCTATGGCGACGCGCTGTTGCTGGCCGCCGGACAGCTCGGTGGGCTTGTGATCCATGCGTTCCAGCAGGCCGACCCGGTCCAGCACCTGCTCGCTGAGACGGTGGCGCTTTCCGGCGTGCATGCCCTGATAGATCAGCGGCAGCTCGACGTTTTCCTGCGCGGTCATGCGGCTTAACAGATTGAACTGCTGGAAGATGAAGCCGATCTTGCGCCCCCGGATATGCGCCAGTTCGTCCTCGGTGTAGTCGTTGATCTCTTGTCCATCGAGCAGGTAGACGCCGTCGTCGGCGGTGTCCAGACAGCCGATGATGTTCATCAGCGTGGACTTGCCGCTGCCCGACGGACCAATGATCGACACAAATTCGCGGTCAGCGATGGCCAGACTGACGCCGTCCAGCGCCGATACCACGTTGTCGCCCATGTGGTAGTCCTTTCGGACACCTATCATTTCAATCATGGCGCCTCCTTAGAACATCATGGGCATGCCCGCGCCCCTGATCATCATCTGGTTGCCGCCACTGGAGCCGGAGGAACCGGTGCTGGTGTAGAGCACGACCTCGCCCGCCTCTACGCCGGACAGGATCTGGATAGAATCGTCGTTGACCAGACCGGTGGTGACTTCGCGTAGCGTGCCGGTGATCTGGGCCTGCTCGGCAGCCTGCGCGCTGCCGTCGTCCAGCAGCGCCTCGGCGGTGGCGCGGATCTTCGTCCAGACGTCTTGCAGGAAGGACAGCACTGGGTTGGTGTCAGCCTTCGCTTCTTCGGTAGCTGGGGCGGTCTGCCCGCCAGCGGTGCGCATCATTGGTTGGCCGTCGCCTGAGGCGGACTCGCCCTGCGTTGCCGGATCGCGCATGGTGCGCTGCGTGCCCTCGGACGAGGTGCTTTCGGTCTGCGCGGCGGTCGCGACGGGCTCTGCGCCGCCGGAGGCGGTCTGCGCGGTGCCGCGGGCGCCACCGGTGCCATCGGCATTCTCGCTGCGGCGACGGCGCTGCTGGCCGTCACCGCCAGTCGGCGCGCCGTCGGTGGAGAAGGTCATCGCGCCCTCTGGCGGCGTACCATCGCCGGAGAAAGTCATCATGCGGCGTTCACCGCTCATCCCGGTGCCCTGCGGCAGACTGCTCGCGTCGGCCACCATCACAAAATTCTTATTGCCCATGGTGCGCAGCGCCTCCACCGGGATATACAGCGCGTCATCGGCATGCGCGACGCGCACCTCGCCACTGGCGTTCATGCCGGGGCGCACGCCGGTACCGGCGGAGTCGAAGTTCAGCTTTACATCATAGGTGGATACGCCGCTGGAGCTGGTGCCCACCGGCGCGATCTTCGACACCGTGCCGCTCAGCAGCACATCGGGCAGCGCATCCACCGAGATGGACACCGGTTGCCCCTCGGCAACCTTGACTACGTCCAACTCGTCAACCGCAATGGTCAGCACCATTTCCTCGCCCTCAAGGATCGAACAAATCTGCGCGCCGTCAGCCAGCTCGCTGCCCTCGGTGGTATCGACCGACGCGATTACGCCGGGCACCGGCGCGCGCACGATCAGGCTCTCGCGCTTGTCACGCGCGACTTTCAGCGATTCGGCGGCGGTTTCGCGCTGGATGCGCAGGTTTTCCACGGTCAGCGACAGCGGCGAGTCGATCAGGTCGAACATCGGCTGCCCGCGATACATCAAATCGCCGACCTCGACGCGCACCCCGGCAATGGTGCCGCCAAAGGCAGACACCGCCATGGGCTTATTGATTTGCAGGGTGCCGGTGCCAACCGCAACACCGCTCTGCGTCGCCACCGTTACTTCCGCGTCCAGCGGTAGCCGGTCGTTGGTGATGGTGATCACCGCTTGCGTGCCTTGCAGATACAGGTCGGTGACGGTGCCCTGCTCGGAGAAGTCCGCACCGGTGACGGTGACGGTATCGTTGTAGTTCAGCGTCACGTTCTCGGGCACGTTCAATGCCACCTTCATGCGGCCGTCGGTGGACAGCATGGCCACCGAACCCATCCGGCGATAAACCGACAGCGCGTCATCGCCCTTGGCGGCGTTGATCTGCTTGATGCGGCCCTGCGCCGGGGATTTGATGTGCTGCACCGCACTGCCCGACGAGGTATTTGTGATGGTCTTGTCCAGCTCCCACAGATCGTACTCCAGTGTGGCGATCTCCTCAGACAGCGTGTCGTTGGTCATCACCGCTAAGATTTGTCCAGCGGTCACGGTGTCACCGACGCCCACGCGCAAGTCGTCCAGTGTGCCCTCGGTATCGGCATACACGGCGGGCTGGCTGGCGGCGGCGATGGCACCGCTGCCGTAGATGGTGACATTCAGCTCGCCTTCGCGCACGAGCGCCTGGGCATACTGCGGCGCTTCGGCGGTGGTGGCTTGGTTCTGCGTGCGCTGATAATAGCGCCAGCCGAGCAACGCGCCGATGCCCAGCAGCAAGAACAACAGAAGATACTTCAACACGCGGCGTACCGCGCGCTTGCGGCGCGCCGGGGCTTTTTTCCGTTTGACCTTGCCGGTCGAAGGCTTGGGGGTGGGTTGAACCGGCTGTGTCGCTTCGCTCATGGGGATGCTCCCTTCCTGCTCATGCGTTGTCATGCCTATTGTACCTGCCAATTGTGACAGAATTTTGTTGTGTGGGTGATCATAATGGGAAAATAAAGAAAAAACCCCGCGCTAGGCAGGGCAATCGGTCAATGGCGCAGTGCCGGGCAAAATGGTAAGCAGTGCGCTGTGCTACACTTTCCGCTTTTTGCTTGGCCTACGCGCGTATTCGCGGATAATCTCGGCATAGCGATCTTCCACGTCGCGCACAATGCTTTCCCAAGAGAAGGCCAGCGTGTCGCGCGCGCGAAGTCCCGCTTGGCGCATGCACGCAGGGTCGGCCAGCACCTCGCGCAGTTTTTGGGCAAAGGGCGCGAGTTCGTTGCTGTCTGCCAGAAAACCGTTGACGCCGTCGGTCACGCCCTCGGCGGCGTTGGTGCCGGTCAGCAGCAGCGATGGGCAACCCATCGCCGATGCCTCGCGCACCACCAGCGGCGCGTTGTCGTAGATGGACGGGAACACAAACAGGTTCGCGCGGGTATAGTAGTGCGCGAGGATATCGCGGTCATACACGCATCCGGCCAGCGTCACGCGGTCGGCAATGCCCTCGCGCTGCGCCTGTTCGCGGATGCGCTCGGTGTACATGCCCTGACCGACCAGCACCAATCGACAGGGCGTGCCGGCGCGGTTGAGTGCCGCGCAGGCCGACACCACCAGCATGGGATTCTTGACCGGCGCGATCTGCCCGACAAAGAGCAGCAGCATCTCATCCGGCGTGATGCCATGCTGCTGCTGGATGTAGGCGGTGGAGGCGGCGGCGTCCCGCGCGTGCCCGGCGAGGTCTGTGCCGATGGGCACAATGTCCACGCGGCCTTTGTAGCCATATTCGCGCATGGTTTGCTCGGTGGACTTGTTGACCGTCCACACCGCGTCCGCCTTGTCAAAGTAGCGCATCACCACATCATTGAGCCGATCCGCCACCCAGTCGTTGTGGAAGATATTCATAAAATCATCGCGGAACTTGGTGTGAAAGGTCGCCACCAGCGGCACTTCTTGCCGCCGGGCGACGCGCATGGCTTCCCAGCCGGTGGTCATGGGCGACTGCGCATGGATTAAGTCAAAGGGCGTTTGCTGTAGCTGCCGTCTGGCCGCGACAGACAGCGCGGGCAGCGGGAAGCGATACGGCGGCTTGACGACCAGCGGCGCGGAGGCAAGACGGATCACCTCGAAGGGGTCGGTCTCGGTATAGCCGGGAATCTTTGGCCCCACCACAATAGGCCGGTGACCATGCGCATGCATAAGGGTTGCGTAATTGCGCACCATCACCACCACACCATCCATCACCGGCACGTATGAATCGCAAAATTCCCCGTAAACCGCCATGAAAGGGCCTCCTTTGTGCATATCGTCAGCCGTGGCACGTCGTGTACACGGCAAAATATCGCTTTTGGCAGGATATTGATAGAATAACACGGAATATCGTGCAAGGCAAGTTTGTTTGCGGAGGTGAGTGCATGCGCACGGCCTGGGAGAAGCTCTGTGCCCGGCGAGGCTACGGCTGGGGGTTGGCGGCAGTCGCGATGGTCTACCTGCTGATGGCGATGGCGCTGAAGCTGCCGCTGTTCGCGCATAGCGCGCATGACTCGTACGCGCTGCAAGCGATGGTATGGCGCAGCGGGCATATCGCGCTGCCGGAGAACTATGAGTGGCTGGAGCTGGCGATCTATCAAGGACGCTATTATGTCAGCTTTCCGCCGTTTCCAGCGGTACCCATGTGGGTGCTGACCTTTCTTTTTGGCGCGGACACGCCCAGCATGTTCATCAATTTTCTCTTTTTGATGGGCAGTTATTCCGTCGGCTATTTACTCGCACTGCGATTGGGGCAGGGCGATTTGTCCGCGGCGGCGTTCGCGGCGTTTTGGGTGCTGGGTTGCAACCTGCTGGAAGTATCGCTGTATGGCGGCGTGTGGAATATGGCGCAGGGCATGGCGTTTTTCCTGATGATGCTGGCGGTGTACGGCTGGCAGCGCGGTGGCAAAGCGTGGGATTTTGCCGCGCCGGTCTGTCTGGCCTGTGCGGTGGGCTGCCGCCCGTTTTCCGCGGTGTATGTGCCGGTGGCGCTCTTTGTGCTGTGGCAGCGCAGGCGCGAGGCGGGGCAAAGCGTCTGGGCGACCATCCGTAAAATGATCCCGCCGCTGATCGCACCGGCTTGCATCGCGCTGGCCTATGGCGCGTATAACTATGTGCGCTTTGCCAATGTGTTCGAGTTTGGGCACAACTATCTGCCGGAGTTCGTCGAAGCGCCGCATGGGCAGTTGGCGGTTGACTATATCGGCAAGAACATCGCCAATATCCTGCGCCTGCCGGGGTGGCACGATCATCAGATTCAGTTTCCGATTATCTATGGGTTCGCGTTTTACATCGCCAATCCGCTGTATATCCTCGTGACCGCGCGCATGGGTGAGGCTATCGCGCGGCGCGAGCTGGAGCCGCTGGATATCCTGCTGCTGTGCATGGGCGCGGTGCACTTTTTCCTGTTCCTGATGCACAAATCGTTTGGCGCTTGGCAGTTTGGCACACGGTATTTGATCGACCTGTTGCCGGTGCTGGGCTGGTTCGCGTTGCGCAGGAAAAAGCCCATCCGCTTCTGGGAAGGGCTGGTGATGCTGCTGGCGGTTGGGTTCAATGTGTATGGTGGATTATTGTTCCATTTGGGACTGTAGGCTGTCCAATTTACATACTGAGCGGCTCTTAAACACAGCCGCTTATTTTTTTTGCCGCGCGTCGCCCAGCAGTGCGCCCACCGTGGCAAACAGCAGGCCGATGTCGCCCCAGAACGAGAAGTGCGCCAGATAGTCCAGATTGATGGCCAGCTTGGCGGGCATCACTTCATCGATATAGACGCGCTCCGGGTCGGTGCTTTGCCCCAGCAGTGCGTTCTCATCGCGGTAGCGGATGGACGCAAGATCGGTGATGCCGGGTTTCAGCGCCAGCACGGCGCGCTGTTCGTCGGTGTACAGCGCCACATACTTGGGCACCTCGGGGCGCGGCCCGACCAGACTCATCTCGCCTATAAACACATTGAATAGCTGCGCCAGCTCGTCCAGCTTGGTCTTGCGCAGGAAACGTCCCACACGCGTGATGCGCGCGTCGCGCCCGATGGTGAGCAGGCCGAGCCGGTCGGCATCGACCACCATCGTGCGGAATTTCAGGATCGCAAAGGGTGCGCCGTTTCGTCCGATACGCTGTTGGCGATAGAACACCGGGCCGGGGCTGTCGAGCTTGATCGCCAGCGCAATGATCAACAGCACCGGCGACAGCACCACGATGCTGACCGTCGACACCAGCAGATCAAACGCGCGCTTGAGCAGCAGCGAGCCGCGCTTTTTTTGCAGTTGTTGTTGGGCTTGTTGCAATCTACGTCTCCGATCAAGTGCGATAAAAATAGGAATAGAGCATCATCAGCGGCGCGGCCAGCCGGTATTTGATCAGGCCGTATTTGAGCGCCAGCTTGGGCGAGAGGCGGCACAGGCGCACCGGAGCAAACGCCGCGCGCGTGCCTTCCTCGCGCAGAACGGCGCCAATCGCCGCGATGCGCCGCATCGGCGGATAGGGCGAACCGGGCAGGCACAGGTTGATGATGGCGGTCAGAATATTGCGGCGCTGACGGATGGCAAGCCGGGGCTGATTGGCGGCAAGCTGGTTGTGCGCGGTCAGCGCGATGGACAGTGCCAGCTGGCTCTTGACCAATGAATCGGGGATAAAGGCAGAATATCGCTTGGTGGTCGCCCCGGCGTGGAAACGATAGTGATACAGCGGTGCGGCCACGGCGACCGCGCGGTCGGCTTTCAGCAGCGCCTGGATGATGAACAGCAAATCCTCGGCATAGTGGATGTCGCCGCGAAATGTCAGGTCTTTCAGCAGTGCGCGGCGAAACAGATTGCGTGGCGTATAGCCGCTGATCGGCAGTTCCTCACCGTCAGCGGGCAGCGAGATCATGTTCGGAATCAGATGATCGCGGATGGCGCGCGCGTCCAGCGCTTCGCCGTCGGCATAGGGCAGCGGCACAACCTCGTCTCCACCCGCGCGATGCTTGACCACCGCGCAAAATGCGACCTGCGCGTCGGCATGGACAGCGGCAGCGTGCAGCGCGGCATACATCGTCGGGTCAGTCCAGTCGTCCGCGTCGCAGAAGCCGATATAGTCGCCTTTCGCCAGCGCCAATCCGGCGTTGCGCGCCGCTGACACGCCCTGATTTTCCTGTGTGCGCACCTGCATACGATCATCCCGCGCGGCATAGTCGGCCAGAATCGCGGCGCTATGGTCGGTGCTGCCGTCATCGATGGCAATCACCTCAATAGATGTCAGTGTCTGCGCCAGCAGTGCGTCCAGACACGCGGCCAGATACGCCCCGGCGTTGTACACCGGCACGATGATGCTGACCGACGGCGTCACGGCGCGACCTCCGGCGACAGGTCGGCACGCCACAGCATGCCCTGCGTCAGCAGGTAGGCGCAGCCCACCACCGAGAACGGCGCATACACCGACTCAAACAGGCTCTCCAGCACGAACACACACGCGATCAAAAAGGGCAGGATGGCGATTGGCTGGCTGCGGCGCCGCCAATAGTAAATCCATGCGCGCCAGCCAGAAAACAGCACATAGGCGATCAACAGCAGACCGGCGGGCCAGCCGTTATTATACGCCACGCCAATGAACGAGTTGTGGGCGTTGCGGCGATTCCAGCCGCCGTTGATCTTTGCCCACTCCTCGACCACCGCAGTCGGGTGTCCATTCCAGGTCAGGTGCGTCAGCGCCTGCTCCCATATTTCGGTGCGCGAGGAGGAGAAGTCTTTGATTTGCAGCGTGTATTCGTCGGGGTTGGGTTCGACTATGCCCCAGTGGTTTCTCTCGTCCATCTTGATGGCAATTTCATAGTTTTCGCGGATGGTTTCCTTGGCCTTGATATACGAGACGGCGAAGATCGCGCCGCCAAACACCAGCGTCAGCGCGGTGAGCAGCGCGACAACGCGCAGCACATGCTTGGTGCGCCCCATCAGGATGCAGCCAAGCAGCACCAGCATGGCCACCGCATAGGCCACCCATGCCGAACGGCTCATGGTCAGCGCGATGGCAAACGATCCGAGCAGGAAAATCACGCCATACAGCGCGACGGCGCGCAGATTGCGCTTTCGCCAGCTCGCATAGCACAGCAGCATGGCGCACGCGGTCATCACATTGCTGCACATGGCCAGACCGTTGGCGTTGTAGAATACGCCCGACCAACCCGGATAGCCAAACACCAACGGCTTGCCGACGAACGACCAAAGCAAAAACGGCAGGATGCCAAACACTGCACCGCGCGCGATAGCGTACAGCGTGTTTTCGTCCTCGCGCGCGGTGAACACCGCGAACATGAACGGATACGCGACCAACAGCGCCAGCGACTCGGACAGCCAGTCCTCGTAAAAGAGTCCGGATAGCAGCATCCAGCCGTGCAGCGCGAACCATAGCGCGACCATCACGGGATGCCAGCGGATACGCCGACGCATTTCCGGCGTGCGCGCCACCATGGTGACAAAGGCGATCAGCACCATGCCCAGTGCCACAAACTCCATCCAGCGTCCCGGAAACTTGCGCTGGATAAACAGCGTGCAGTAAAACATCACCGCAGCGATGGCGACGGTGAGCAGGCGTGGGTCGAACACCTCGATGAGAATGCCGGAAGCCTTGTCGAACCACTGTAGTAGCTTGCCGGGCGTGGTCTTTTTATCGGGCATCAGGAGCGCCTCCTTTGGGAGATGGTGTGTCGGAGATCAGCCGTGCATAGAGCGCGCCGCATTGCCGCGCATTGCGTGCCCAAGTGAGTGCGCGGGCTGTCTCGGTGCCGCGCGCGCGGATGGATTCGATGGCGTCGCCGCTGGACAGGATGCGGCGCAGCACGGGCACCAGTGCCGCCACATCGGCGGCGGGCACCAGAAAGCCGTTGTCACCGTCGCGCATCACGTCAGCGATGCCCTCGCCACTGCTGGCCACCGAAACGCAGCCTGCGGCCATTGCCTCGATATAGACGATGCCGAAACCCTCGGCATAGCTGGGCATCACAAACGCGTCCGATTGCGCCATCAGCGTCAGCGCCTGCTCGTGCGGTACAAAGCCGACCAGCTTGACCCGCTCACCCATGCCGTGCGCGGTAATCTTCTCTTCCAGCGAGGCGCGCTCAGGCCCCTCGCCAAAGATGGTCAGTGTGGCGTCGGGGAAATCTTCCGCCACAGCCAGGAACGCGTCCAGTGTGGTGTGCATGCACTTGCGCGGCTTGAGTGTGCCGCCGGATAGCAGCGCGCGCGGTGTGCGGCGGACGGATGCGGGAATCAGCGCCAGATCGACGCCGTTGGGCACTACCTCAATCGGTTGGTCGCGGTAGGGCTGCACACAGTCCTTCAGGAAGGAGGACACCGCCATCAGCAGCCCGGTTTGTTGCGCAATGCGTGCGTTGCGCGGCCAGGGCGGCTGACCGGGCAGAAAATATTGCAGCACATCGGTACCGTGCACGGTCAACGCGGTAGGGATGCCCAGCGCCTTGCCCAGCAGCAGACCGGCATGTCCCTCGATGGGCAGCATGTGCGCGTGGATCAAATCGAACGCTTTGTCCGCGTGCAACTTGCGTGCGGTGGGCAGGATGGCGCGGAACATGGGTCGGCCGCCCAGCAGCTTTGCGCCGGTGTTGCCCAGTGTCAGATAGCGCGGAAAGCGCACCGGCACGCCGTCGATGGTTGCTTCGCCGGGCGTCGCGGCCATGATGCGCGCGGCTTTCGGGCGCAGCCGGGGCAGCCCGGGCAGCACGCCCACCGGGGAAAGCACCACCACGTCATGTCCCTCGGCCATCAGCGCGCGCGCCTGCTCGTGCACATAGAAGCAGTAGGGGCTGTTATCGGCCTGACGGTGAATCAGCATAAGAATGCGCATATGAACTCCTTACGCTTGGTAGAGGTCCAGCCAGCGCTGGGCGATGTGCGGCCACGGCAGCGTGGCGGCCTGCGCAGTGCAGCGGACGCTGCGTTGGTCATAGCCGTCCAGCGCCTGCCGCATGGCCAGCGCGATGGCTTTCGGGTTCTTGGGGTCCACCGCGTAGCCCACCTCGCCCTCGGGAAATTGCCCGTCGAAGCCCTGACCGCGTGTATACAGCACCGGCAGTCCGCGGCTCATGGCTTCCAGATAGACCAAGCCAAACGTTTCAGACAGCGAGGGCAATAGGAACAGATGGCAGGCGTCGTAGAATGCTTTGAGCTTGTCCTGGCCATTCAGGCGGCCGTGCAGCACGACCGAACCATCCTTGACCTGCGGCAACATGTTGAGCGCCGTCTCCAGCGGGCCGTCCCCGGCGAGGTGCAGCGTCACACGGCTGTCGGGCAGCAGTGCTTGCAGCTCCTGCGCGGCCTCGACGCATTGCCCGGGGCGCTTGTTGTGCTCCAGCCGCCCGGCAAAAGCGATGTTTAGCGGATCGCCCGGTGCCCAATGCTTGGGGCTGCCGTCCAGCCACGATGGCGCGATGCCGTTGGGAATGACAGTGCTTTTGGCCAGCAGCGTGTCGTGCAGCTTTGCCGGAACATAGCGCGCAAATACCGCGTCACGGTGCGCGGGCGAAATAAAGACGATGCGCCGCGCCGCCGATAGGATGCGCATGGCGTGCCCGCGAAGATGCGGCATATAACGGAAGAAAAATTCTACGTCGGTGCGGCGAACACTGACCACATAGGGCGTGCCGCGCAGTTGGAGGAGCCGGTAAGCGATGCCGCCGTCGGTAAACAGCGTGTGCGCGTGCGCCAGCGTGTGCGCATCGGGCGGCGTGGTGGCCAGCAGGTCCGGCACGGTGCGCCGCGCCTTGGTATAATATAGGAAGCGATCCCACGGCTTGACCACCGCGCGGTACGCGATGGACAGGTCCACGCGGCGTGGGTTGTTTTTGCCCGCGTCGGACGCGCGCTTCATCGGCACATAGACGCGCTGGGGTATGCCCAAATCAGCCAGCGCGCCAAACAACGACTCAAACGCGCGCGTCGTGGTATAGTTGCAGCAAATGTGCAGCAGGTTCACGCGCCCGCCCCCTTTGCCGCGCGTCGCTTCTCGCGCATCAGCCGGGGCAGACGCAGCAGCCCGCGCAGCGAACCGACGCCATACGCGAAGTGGAATGCCGGGTAGATGATCGGCAGGGCCAGGAAGTATTTCCAGCCGATTTTCTCGGCGACGGTGTACGAATAGAAAGCATCCAGCACCAGATACGCGCCAGCCAGTAGCAGCAGCAGCTTCAGGAAGAAGCTGGCCCCGGTGATCAGCGCCAGTAGCGGCAGACCGACCGCGCCGAGCACCATGGCCAGCGGAATAAAGTGCTTGACCCCCATTGATCCGGGACACAGGTACATCGTCACGACGCTCCACAGGCCGTTCTGATAGCCCATTTTCATGATGCCGCCCAGCGAATCGCGGCAAAAGTAGGTGCACCGGATTTGCTGATCCAGATAGATTTTGCCGCCATTTTTACGGATGCGGTAGTTCAGTTCGTTGTCCTGATTGCGCGTCAGACGCTCATCATAGCCGCCGATGCGTTCGAACAATTCGCGACGGAACGCGCCGAATGGCACCGTGTCGGCATAGCCGGTCTTGGTATCCAGTCGGTAGTGCGCGTTGCCCACACCAAATACGGTACACAGCATGCCCGCAATCGCTTTGCCCATGTAACCGCGCCCCACGGTGTCCCATACGCCGCCGGTATTGTCGCAGTCGATGTGCATCAGGTTGTGGATCGAGCGCGACACATAGTCGGGCTGATAAATGGCGTGCGCGTCCAGACGCACGATATAGTCGGTGGTGCAGGCGCGGATGCCGATGTTCATCGCGAAGGGCACGGTGCGGCTGGGGTTGTTCAGCACCTTGATCTGCGGGGTTTGGCGCGCCTCTTCCTCTAAATATGCCACCGTGCCGTCGGTAGAGCCGCCATCGACAAACAGGATTTCCATCAGCTCCAGCGGGTAATCTTGCCCGAGGATGGAATCCAAACAACCCTGTATGTACTTCATTTCGTTGCGCAATGGAATGATCAGCGTGATGGGGGGCAACGTTTCGGCGGGCACGGGCTCACTTCCTTGCCGTTAGCATATCCATTATTATATCACACACGCGTGCATGTGGACACCCTCTTTCGTTCGGGTGCGGATCGTGGTATCATGGAGGCAAACGAAAGGGGCGATCGAATGGGCGCGAAAATATGGGCGCACCGCGGCGCGTCGGGCTATGCGCCGGAAAATACGCTGGAGGCGTTTGAGCTGGCGATACGCCAAGGTGCGGACGGCGTGGAACTGGACGTGCACATGAGCGCGGATGGGCAGTTGATCGTCACGCACGATGAAACCATCGAGCGCGTGTCCGATGGGCATGGGATGATCGCCCGCATGACATTGGCGGAGCTGCGGCACTTCACCTTCAACCGCACGCACCCGCAATACAGGGATGCCCGCGTGCCCACACTGCGCGAGGTGTTTGCGCTGATGAAGCCCGCCGGGCTGATGGTCAATGTGGAGCTCAAGACCGGTTATGTGCGCTATCCGGGCATCGAGCGGGCGTGCATTGACTTGGCCAAGGAGATGGGCATGACGGAGCGGGTGTACTATTCTTCGTTCAACCATCACAGTCTGCTCACTGTCAAAGCGATGGACGCGTCGCTGCCTTGCGGCCTCTTGTACGACGCGACCATGGTGCGCCCGTGGGATTACGCGCGCGCGCTGGGCATGGATGCGCTGCACCCGGAGTTTCACGAGTTGCTGGAGGCCGACGAAGTGCCGGCATGCCGCGCGCTGGGCATTAAGATCCATACCTGGACCGTCAATGACGCGGAAGATATCCGCTGGGTGCTGGATGCCGGGGCTGACGCGGTGATCACAAATTACCCAGATCGGGCGAAAGCACTGTGCGACGGAAATTAGCTGCGCGGGAAAAGAAACAAAGAGCACATGGCCGGAAAAGGGGCATGTGCTTTTTTGTTTCGCAAGATATTGTGGGTGCGCGATGAGAGCCCACAAAATGTGACGAACAAAAGAAAAAGAATGATTAAATGTTACGTAAATGTTAAAAATGCCCTTGACATTAGAAATCTACTGTAATAAAATAGACGCACGATAAGTCTTTTACGCGAAGAAAGAGGTGCCATACCATGATGTACACAATGAAGAAAAAGCTGAAGAGGCTGCTGAGCCATGCGCTGATTGGCGCGCTGCTGACGACATCGCTGGTAGTTTTGCCCGCGATGAGCGCACTTGCGGCGACCAAGGCGACCTCGAACGGACATGTGTACTTCCGCAAGGGGCCTGGCACCAACTATGAAATATTGATCGTGCTGATGCCCGATGCCGAGCTGACGCTGCTGGAAAAAGATGGCGAGTGGTACAAGGCCAAGTACGGCAAAAAGACCGGCTATGTGCGCGAGGACGTAATCACCATTGAAGGCAACGCACCGACCAGTTCGTCCGCAAGCAGCGGCTCGTCATCGTATCGCACGCTGAAAGAAGGCAGTGAGGGCGAGGATGTGTTCGCGCTGGAGCAGGCACTGGCCAACCTGGGCTATCTGGATGAGATTGCGGACAGCGAATACGATGACATCACCAAGGCGGCTGTCAAAAACTATCAGGAAGAGTCCGGGCTGAAAGCCGACGGCATCGCCGGTGAGGATACGCAAACCAAGCTGCTGGGCGCCCCGGGCAGCAACGACAGTGCAGTGCTCAGCAGCTCCGGCATACTCAAGCTGGGCAGTCAGGGCGAGGCGGTTCGCAACTTGCAAAGCGCGCTGAAAAGCATGAAGTATTACTCCGGCAGCATTACCGGCAGCTTTGGCCCGCTGACCAAGGACGCGGTGCGCGATTTCCAGCGCGCCAATAAGCTGAGTGCAGACGGCGCCGCCGGTCCGAGCACACTGGATGCCATCGCCAAGCGCAGTACAACCGCTACTTCTTCCGAGGCGGCGCCGATATCGGTGTCGTCGTCGGATTCCGGCCTGCTGAAGGTGGGCAGCTCGGGTGAGGCGGTGCGTGCGCTGCAAACCTCGCTGAAGAACATGAAGTATTACACTGGCAGTATCACCGGCAGCTTTGGCCCGCTGACCAAAGACGCGGTGCGCGATTTCCAGCGTGCCAACAAGCTGAGCGCCGATGGCGTGGCGGGTCCAACGACGCTGAATGCGATTGCCAATCGCGATGGCGGCGGGGCTTCCTCAGGTTCTTCCTCCTCGTCGGATTCCGGCGTGCTCAAGGAGGGCAGCCAGGGCGACCGCGTGTTGCAGATGCAAAAGGCGCTCAAAGAGCTCAACTACTACAAGGGCAGCCTGACCGGCAACTTTGGCCCGCTGACCGGCGAGGCGCTGCGCGCGTTCCAATACGCCAATGGCTTGGCGGCGGATGGTGAGGCGGGCACGGCGACGCTCAACAAGCTATACAATGAGAATGTCGTCGCCAAGGGTGGCAGCAAGACCACGGTGTCCGATGCAGCCGCGTCCAACGAAGGCTCCGGCTCGTCGAGTGGCAGCAGCGGCGGTGGCGGCACGTCGGTCAGTGCGAACAACGTGATTTATGCCAACTGGTTTGATGTCATCCGCACCAAGTACAAGGCCGGTACCGTCGTGACCATCTATGATTTCAAGTCCGGGCTGACCTGGCGATGCCGGTTCATGTCCAACGGCAAGCACGCCGACTCCGAACCGATGACCGCCAACGACACGGCGACCATGTACAAGGCGTTTGGCAACAAGACCACGTGGAATCCCAAGGCGGTGTGGATCACCATGCCGGACGGCAAAACCTATATCGGTTCGCTGCACAACACGCCGCACTTGTCGGGCGGCATCAAGGACAACAACTTTGACGGCCACCTGTGCATTCATTTCCCGCGCGACATGGCCGAGGCGGAGCAGACCGGCCCCTACGCGGTACAGCATCAGGAGGAAATCCTGCGCGGCTGGGAAGAAACCAAGAAGATGGCCCGGTAAAATTGAGAAGAAAGAACGCCCACATGTGTGGGCGTTCTTTTGCGCTTTACCACTCCGGCATCTTCCAAGGTACGATGCCGCCATGTTTGAGGCTGGCCGGGACGTCGATGACGCGCTGATTACGGCTGCCGCGATAACGCAGTTCCAGTGTGCGCTCGCCCAGCACAAATGGCCCATCGATCAGCACATCGACCTGCCGCAGCAGCGCCATGATGTCCGGGTCGGCCGCTTCCAGCAGGTTCTCCCACAGGAAGCCAGTGTATAGCCACACGGTTTTGCCCAGTTGATGCGCGCCTTCGGCGAGTGCCAGACAGGCCTTGGGCTGCAACAACGGCTCGCCGCCGGACAGCGTGATGCCGGCCAGAAGCGGATTGCTGCTAAGCTGTGACAACACCGCGTCGGTGGTGGTGACGGTGCCGCCGCCCAGCGCGTGCGAATCGGGATTGTGGCAGCCCGGGCAATTGTGCTCACAGCCCTGCAAAAAGATCGCTAGGCGCAACCCGACGCCGTCCACAATGGAATCAGACTGTACCCCGAAGATGCGTACGTCCACGATAGTGCCTCCCGCAGATCAATCAGGCATCCTTGGTGCACGACGCGTCGCGGCTGATGCCGTGCTTGACGCGTTCGTGTTCCTCGGCGCGCTTGGCGTTGTTGAACTTGTCCAGCGTGCCCACCAGATAGCCGGTGATGCGGCGGATGCGCTCGAATTTTTGACCGTTTTCCTCGCGGCCGCACTGCGGGCAGCTATCGCCGATGATGCCGTTGTAGCCGCAGGCCGGGTCGCGGTCGATCGGGTGATTGATGGAGCCGTAGCCGATGCCCGCGTCGTGCATGGCGCGCACAACGGTCTCAAACGCGTCCAGATTCTGCGTCGGGTCGCCATCCATCTCGATGTACGTGATGTGCCCTGCGTTGGTCAGCGCGTGGTAAGGAGCCTCCAGATTGATCTTGTCGATTGCGCTGATGGGGAAATGCACCGGAATATGGAAGCTGTTGGTGTAATAGTCGTGATCGGTAACGCCGGGGATGACGCCGTAGCGCTGGCGATCCATCCGCACAAAGCGACCGGACAGTCCCTCGGCTGGTGTGGCAATCAGCGTGTAGTTCATCTGGGTTTGCTCGCTGATTTTGTCCAGGCGCGCGCGGATATGCCCGACAATCTCCAGTCCCAGGTTCTGCGCTGCCTGGCTCTGGCCATGATGCTGACCGATCAGCGCGGTCAGCGCCTCGGCCAGACCGATGAAGCCGACAGTCAGTGTGCCCTGCTTGAGCACCTCGCGCACTTCGTCGTCCCAGCCCAGCTTTTCGCTGCCCATCCACACGCCCTCACCCATCAGGAAGGGGTAGTTGCGCACGCGCTTTCTGGCCTGGATTTCGAAACGCTCGGTCAGTTGGCCGACCACCAGGTCGATCTTGCGGTCCAGCTCGTCAAAAAACTGTTGCAAATCGTGGTTGGCGCGGATGGCCAAGCGCGGCAGATTGATGGAGGTAAAGGACAGATTGCCGCGACCATTGCAGATCTCATTGGAGGGATCGAATGTATTGCCGATGACGCGCGTGCGGCAGCCCATGTAGGCGATCTCGGTTTCAGGATGGCCGGGCTTGTAGTACTTGAGGTTAAACGGCGCGTCCACGAACGAGAAGTTGGGGAACAGGCGCTTGGCCGACACACGGATCGCCAGGCGGAACAGGTCGTAGTTGGGGTCCTCGGGATTGTAGCTAACGCCTTCCTTGACGCGGAAAATCTGGATCGGGAAGATCGGCGTTTCGCCATGGCCCAAGCCGCGCTCGGTGGCCAGCATCACGTTGCGGATCACCATGCGACCTTCCGGCGAGGTATCCATGCCATAGTTGATGGAGGAGAACGGCGTCTGCGCGCCCGCGCGGCTGTGCATGGTGTTCAGGTTGTGGATGAACGCCTCCATGGCCTGGAAGGTGCGCTTGTCGGTTTCCTTGACCGCGTGCGCATGCGCAAAAGCCTGCACACGCTTGGCAGTGGGCTCGTCGGCATACTGCTTGAGCAGCTCAAATTCCACCGCGTCGTACTGCTCGTGCTGCTCCAGTGTGGGCTCAAGGTTGTTGTTCTTCTTGATGCTGCTGACCAGATCCTTGGCGATCACGTCGGCTTCCTGCACCCCGGCCAGCAGTTCCAGCGCGCTGGCCAAATGGCCGCGATAGCACTTCACAAAGGTTTTGGCCACGCCGGGCGCCATGCCGTAGTCGAAATTGCAGATGCTCTGGCCGCCATGCTGGTCATTCTGGTTGGACTGGATGGCGATGCAGGCCAGCGCGGAATAGCTGTAGATATCATTGGGCTCGCGCAGCACGCCATGGCCGGTGCAAAAGCCGCCCTTGAACAGCTTGAGCAGGTCGATCTGCGTGCAGGTGGTGGTCAGCGTCAAAAAGTCCAAATCGTGGATGTGAATGTCGCCATTGCGGTGCGCCTCGGAATGCTCGGGATTCAGCACGTACATATCATAGAACTGCTTGGCGGACTCGCTGCCGTACTTGAGCATCGTACCCATCGCGGTGTCGCCGTCGATGTTGGCGTTCTCGCGCTTGATATCGCTGTCCGACGCATCTTTGAAGGTGATCTCCTCAAAGATTTTCATCAGGCGCGTGTTCATTTCGCGCACGCGGCTGCGCTCCGCGCGGTAGAGGATGTAGGCCTTGGCGGTGCGCACAAAGCCCTCCTCGATCAGCGTGCTTTCGACAGCGTCCTGCACTTCTTCGACAGTGGGCACGCCAATATTTTCGCTGTTTTCGAGCTTTTTCTCGACCTTTGTGGCTACGTCATGCGCCACATCGCGGCCCTTGGCGCTGCCCGAGGCCTGGAATGCCTTGAATATCGCGTCTTCGATCTTGGCAAGATCGAAGGAAACCTCGCGTCCGTCGCGTTTCTTGATGCTGGTCAACATGGGGAAATCCTCCTTTGTTTGATGAAAAAGCACTGGGAAAAATTGAGTTCGTGCACGAAGATATTATGCGAAAGGGGAGGGATCCCCTCGTATTGCCGAGTCAGAGCATTAACATTATATTGTGGATGTTCGCGCGTGTCAATCCTATATGTAGTGTATTTTTGAATTTGGAAAGAATTTAACAAATTCGGAATAAATGATAACAACTATTCTTACTGATATTATCGCATAGATTTTTTCCAATTGCAATAGGGATTTGCGCATTGCACCATACTAGATGTTGTGGTGTAAAGAGCGCGAAAATGCGCGGAAAAGAGAGAAAAGGGAAAAATGGAGCGCGGATTAACACTATATATTGTGGCTGAGTATCTGGCTGCCGCTATCTATCACAGCGGCATCACACTGTTCTTTCGCGCGCGGGGGCTGTCGCTGGGCCAAGTCAGCGTGCTGGTGGCGTTGCCGCCGCTGGTGGCGGTAGCGGCACAGCCGCTATGGGGGGCGCTGGCCGACCGCCTGCGCATGAAGAACACCGTTTTGCGCGTGCTGACCGGCGGTGCGGCTATCTGCGTGGCGCTCTACGCATTTCCGCACGGGCTCACCGGCATGGCATTGGCGGTGGCGGCGTACGCGGTCTTTGCCACCGCGATCACGCCGATGTCTGAGACCATGCTGGTGCAGCGGCTGAATGAGCAGGGCAAGCCGTTTGGTCCGCTGCGGCTGTGGGGTATGGCGGCATTTGCGCTGGGCGGGCTCATCAGCGCATTGGCGCTGGGCGGCGATGGGCGCGGCTTTGTGTGGCTGGCGACTGGCGCGGCGGCGCTGACCGCGTGGGCGGCGTGGCGCGTGCCGCCGGTGCCCAGTTGCCCGCGCGAAAGGGAGAAGGGGCGGCTGAAGGAGCTGCTGCGACAGCACGACCTGCTGTGGATGCTGCTGCTGGTGGCGGCGCTGCAGATGACGCAAGGGATGTACTTCGCGTTTTTTCCCAGCCTGTTTACGGATACGCTGGGCGGCAGTCGGGCGCTGTATGGCGCGTCGGTGTTGGTGGCGACACTCAGCGAGGCGCCTTTTCTGCTGGCGGCGGATCGGCTGCTGAACCGGCTGGGCGCGCCCAAGTTGCTGGTGCTGTCCGGCGTCAGCATGGCGGCGCACTGGCTGCTGGTGGCGCTGTGCCGCGGCATATGGGCGGCGTTCGCGACACAACTGCTGCATGCGGGGGGTATGGTGGTGCTGACGTTCTCGATCACCAAGTATGTGCAGCAAACCGTGCCGTCGTGCAGCAGGGCGACCGCGCAAATGCTGTCTGCGGTGGTCGGGTTTGGGCTGGCGCGCACCGCGGCAGGGCTAATCGGGCGCGCGCTGTCGGACAGGATGCCGACAATTTCGCCGATTTTCTGGGTCATGGCGGGCATCGCGGGGCTGGCCACTGCGCTGCTGGCGCGGCGGCTGTGGCGGATGAAGCCGAAAAAGAGCATTGACTGATCAGTCAACGATGTGTACAATACAGGAGAATTGACTGACTGGTCAAAACGCGAAGGGGAGGGATGTGCCATCGCGAACGGAGCGGAAACCGCGTCGCTGCTGACGCGGGACGACACCCAGCACAAGATTTACACACTGGAACCGGATAAGCGGCAACGCATTCTGGACGCGGCGATGACCGAGTTTGAGAAAGGATATCGCCGCGCCAGCACCGATGCGATTTGCAAGCAGGCAGGGATCGCCAAGGGGTTGCTGTTTTTCTACTTTGGCACCAAGAAGGAACTATTCTTCTTCCTGATGCGCCGTGCCGCCGCCGGGGTGGTGCGCGCGTATACCGATGTCAGCCTGGAAAGCCGCGACTATTTGGAAAACCTGTGGAATATCTCGCTCAAGGCGGTGCAGCTCTCGCTGTCCGGCAACGCGGACATCCGGTTTTTGATGGGCGCGTACTTCTCTGCCAAACAGGAGTTTGCAGACGAGCTATTGGGCATGGAGAGCCCGCTGGACGGCCTGATGCGGCAGATGATGGCGCGCGCTGACCGATCACTGTTCCGCGAGGATATCGACGTTGACAAGGCGCTGCAAGTGATCTATTGGTCGGTGCAGGGGTACTCCGCCGAGCTGGGTCGGCGCGGCCATTCCGCGGCGGACTATGAGACAACGTACGAGGAGATTGAGCGAGAGTTTGCAGCGTATCTGGCCTTTTTGCGCGGCATGTTTTACAAATAGGATAGGGGGGACTGCACATTGGCACAGCCGGTGATTGACCTGAAGGGTCTGACCAAGTTTTACGGCAAGTATCGAGGCATCGAGGATGTCAGCTTTTCTGTGGAACCAGGCGAAATCTTTGGCTTTATCGGGCCCAACGGCGCGGGCAAATCCACCACCATCCGCACGCTGATGGCGCTGATTCGTCCGACCGGTGGCAGCGCGAACATCTTGGGCATGGACTGCATCCGCGACGCCGAGCGCATTGCCAAGGATGTGGGATACCTGCCCGCCGAATCCAACTACTACGCGGGCATGAAGGTGCGCGAGCTGCTGGACTATACCGCCGCGCTGTTTGGCCAAAAGAGCAACGCGCGCGGGCTGGAACTGGCGCAGCGCCTGCATCTGGATGTGACGCGCAAGATCGCCGATCTGTCCTTTGGCAACAAGAAAAAGGTGGGCATCGTCTGTGCGCTGATGCACGAGCCCAAGCTGTTGATTCTTGACGAGCCGACCAGCGGCCTTGACCCGCTGGTGCAGCAGACGTTCTTTGATATCCTGCGCGAGGAGAACGCGAAGGGTGTCACAATCCTGTTTTCCTCGCATGTGTTAAGCGAGGTGCAACGCCTGTGCGAGCGCGTCGCCATCCTCAAGGAAGGGAAGCTCATCGGTCTGCAAAAGGTCAGCGAACTGCGCGAGCAAGGCTATAAGCGCATCGAGCTGACCGCCAGTCAGCCGGTCAACGCGCAGGCATTTGACGGCATGCATGTGGCCGATTTCCAGCAGCGGGGCGACCGCGCCAGCTTTATCTTCCAGGGCAATGTGGCCGAGTTGCTGACACTGCTGGCGAAGATGGACGTTACCGATATCTTTATACAGGAACCGACACTGGAAGAGATATTCCTGCACTATTATCAATAGGAGGGATCGCATGGCCATCTTTCGGTTTGAACTGCGTCAGATGCGCGGCGCGATCCTGTGGTGGGGCGGTGTGCTGGCGCTGTGCATCTATGCGATGCTGCCGGTGTATGTCGGCATGATTGTCGGCGGCGGGTACGCGCAAAGCATGCAGATAAATAACGAGCTGATGGAGAGCATCGGTGCGAGCATGCGCCACCTCTCCGAACCACTGGGCGTATACGGCTTTTTGACCGCGTTCGCGGCGATTGCCGGGGCGATGAACGGGCTGTTTTTCGGCATCTCGGTGTTCACCAAAGAATACATACACCGCACCGCCGACTTTTTGATGACCACGCCGCACAACCGCACGCGCATCTTCCTGGCGAAAGTGCTGGCGGCAGCGGTGGCGGCGACGCTGGTCGGCCTGTGTTATGTCATCGGCTCGGTCGCTTCGGCGGCGGGGTGCATCCCCGGCTTCGCCAACGGCATGTTCTGGCGCATCGCGGTCAGTTTCTGGCTGCTGCAAATGGCATTCGTGGCAATCGGCGCATTGGTCGGCAACCTGTGGCCTTTCATCCGCACGCCCGGCGGCGCGGCGTCGGGCATTGGCTTTCTCTTCTATATCATCGCGGCTTTCTCGCGCAAGGTGGGCAATGCCGTCACCGCGCTGCTTTCGCCGTTCACCTACTTTGGCGCGGGGTCGATCATGGACACCGGCCATTACAGCGGCGCGTCGCTGATCGCCTTCTTTGTGTGTCTGACGCTGTGCCTGCTGGCTGCGTATGGCGTGTACACCCGGCGCGATGTGCTGATGGCAGCGTAGGAGGGAGGGAACGAAGATGAAACCGATTTTTCTCAAAGAGATGCGGCTGATGCGGCGCGGGCTGATCACCTGGTGTGCGCTGATCGGTCTGACCGCGGTGTTCGGCATTCTGGAATACCCGTTTGTCAATCAGTATCTGGACATGATCACCCCGGCATTGGTGGCCATCCCGCCGCTGGCGCAGGTGCTGTTCGGCATCTATCAGGTGGATTTCACCACGCCGCTGGGCTACTACCTGTGCATGTATTATTGGTGCGGACTGCTGGCCTTCGCGCACGCGATCCTGACCGGCGTGGGCGTAGCGGCGCGCGACCTGCGCGACAAAACTGCCGAATACATCTACACCACGCCGCACCCGCGCGAGCGCATTCTTGGTGCCAAAGCGCTTGCGGCAGCAACGCAAGTATTGGTGGTATGGACGGTGTGCACAGTGTTTTCGGTGCTGTCCATGCTGCCGGTGGACGCTTCGGCGGCGACGCTGCGCGGCATCGCGCTGGCATCGGTGGGTATGTTGCTGACGCAATGGGTGCTGGTGGCGATCGGTCTGCTGTGCGCGGCGCTGACCAAGACCTATGCGCGCGGCATGGGGCTGGCAGCCATCGTGCTGATCGCGGCGTACCTGATTGGCGCCGCCGTGGAAATCGAAGGCGCAAATGCGCTGAATTTTCTTTCGCCGATTCGCTACTTCCCCTCGGGCAGCGTTGCGCGGTATGGCCCCAACCCGCTGTATATTGGGCTGTCGGTGATTGTTGTGGCGCTGTGCGTGGGCGTCAGTCTGGTCAGGCAGCGGAAAAGAGAATTTCCCGCATAGGAGAACGCACACAAAAAAGCCTGTCTTTTCCCAAAGACAGGCTTTTGCGTTCACGGGTTTTTTATACCAGCCGGATGCCCGACTTCGCTTGCTCCTGATGATAGCGGCTGAGCGCGGACTTGATGCGATCCCATGGATTCAGCAGGCCGGACAGCGACTGGTCATGGTTGAGCGTGGCAATGATGTAGGCCATGTACTTGGCCATATCGGCCTCGGCATACCAGGGCGCGGCGCGCAGTTGCGGCGTGCGGTACGTCAGGTTGGTGGAGATCACCTTGGTCAGGATGCCTTCTTCATACGCGCGCTCGAACGCCGACAGGCCATCGGTGAAGAAAGCAAACGTAGAAGTGGCGTAGATACGGTTGGCCTTGCGCTTTTTTAGCTCGCGCGCCAGGTCCAGAATCGAATCGCCTGTGGAGATGATGTCGTCGGCCACGAACACGTCCTTGCCCTCGACATCGTCGCCCAGATATTCGTGCTTGATGATCGGATTTCTGCCGTTGACCACGGTGGTGTAGTCGCGGCGCTTATAGAACAGGCCCAAATCCAGACCCAGCACGGTGGAATAGTAGATGTTGCGGTCGATCGCGCCCTCGTCGGGGGAAATGATCATCATGTGGTTGCGATCCAGACGCAGGTCCTTTTCACTCTTGAGCAGCGCCTTGACGATTTGATAGGAGGGCATCACGCTCTCAAAGCCGGTCAGCGGCACCGCGTTTTGCACGCGCGGATCGTGCGCGTCGAAAGTGATGACGTTTTCCACGCCCATTGCCTCGAGTTCTTGCAGCGCCAGCGCGCAGTCCAGCGATTCGCGCGAGGTGCGGCGGTGCTGGCGCCCCTCGTATAACAGCGGCATGATGACATTGATGCGCCGCGCCTTGCCGCCTACCGCGGCGATGATGCGCTTGAGGTCGGCGAAGTGCTCGTCGGGCGTCAGCGGCACTTCGCGGCCATACATGTTATACGTGCAGTTGTAGGCGCCGACATCCACGATGATGTACAGATCGTAGCCGCGCACGGAGCTCTTGATCATTCCCTTGGCCTCACCGGTGCCAAAACGCGGGCACGATGCCTGCAACAGGAAGCCGTTGTCGCTGCCCGGGAAGCTTTGCAGCGCGGAATCCTCGTTCTTTCCGGTTTGCCAGTGCAGCAGGTAATCGTTGATCTTCTGGCCGATCTCTTCGCAGCCGCGCATCGCGATGACCCCAAGCGGTGCGATAGGCATCGTGGGGTATTTCTTGGTGGCGGCATTCTTCAACTGATCCGTCATAAAATACTCATCCTTTTCGATGATTGGCGTTCGGCATGAACATACATCAACATTATACAACAGCCGATGCACAAAAGAAATGCCTCCCCGGTATTTTTATGAACTTTCTTCATGCTTGGTGCGAAAAACGTGCGCTTTTTTGCGCATTCTGCCGCATGCGAGAAAAAGTGGGCGGTGATTTCCAGCAGGCTGCGATTTTTTTCACGCGCCGTGCTATAATAAGACGGAGCAAAAAAAGGAAGGGAGTGTCGGCGGCGCATGGAGCAAGGACGCATCATCCTGACCGGCGGCGGCACAGCGGGACACGTCACGCCCAATCTGGCGATCATCCCCCATCTGCAACAGGCAGGCTGGGAGGTGCACTATATCGGCACGCATACCGGCATCGAGCGTGAGCTGATCGCGCCGCTTTCCGGTGTGATGTACCACCCGATCCAGAGCGGCAAGCTGCGCCGCTATCTGGATATCAAAAATTTGACCGATCCCTTTCGTGTGCTGATCGGCGCTGCCGAGGCGCGGCGCATCATCCGCGATCTCGCGCCGCGCGTGCTGTTTTCCAAGGGCGGCTTTGTCGCGGTGCCGGTGGTGTATGGCGCGTGGCTCAACCGTGTGCCGGTGGTCATACACGAGAGCGACATGACGCTGGGATTGGCCAACAAGCTGTGCGTGCCGCTGGCCAGAACCGTGTGCACCACCTTTCCCGAGGCGGCACAGGCGCTGGGCGGCAAGGCGGTGTGCACCGGCACGCCGCTGCGTCCCGAGCTGCTGCATGGCGTGCGCGGGGAGGGCTTGAAGCATTGCGGCTTCTCGCCGGAGAAACCGGTGCTGATGATGATCGGCGGCAGCATGGGCGCGGCCAGTGTGAACAGCGTGCTGCGCGCGGCGCTGCCCCGACTGCTGACAAAGTATCAGGTGCTGCACATTTGCGGAAAGGGCAATCTGGACGCCTCGCTGGAGGGTACGCCCGGCTACCGGCAGTTTGCCTACCTGCAAAGCGAGCTGCCGCACGCATACGCCGCCGCCGATGTGCTGCTGTCGCGCGCGGGGTCCACGGTAATCAGCGAACTGCTGGCGCTAAAGATTCCGACGCTGCTGGTGCCCTATCCGGCGACTGCCAGCCGGGGCGACCAGATCGACAACGCGCGGTCGCTTCAGCGGCGCGGGCTGGCCGAGGTGTGCATGCAGGAGGACCTCACCGTCGATTCGCTGATCGCCGGGGTGGACGCTGTGTACGAAAAGCGCGCGCAGTATCGCCAGGCCATGGCGGCGATGACCAATGCCGACGGGACGGCGGGGGTACTGGCGCAGATTGAGCGGTCGGCGAAATAAGCCGGCCTGGTCTGGGAGGATGAAAAAAGAAGCGGTTCATGCGAACCACTTCTTTTTGTTATGCCTCGTTGGCCAGCCGTACCATCTTGGCCACCTCGCGCTCGGTAGCAACCATGACGTGGCTTTCATCCGCTACAGACGGCGCGTTAAAGCGGATGCTGGTGTGATCCAGCGACGGCTCCACGCGCGATTCCCACGCGACGAAGTGCACCATGTCCACGCCGCTTTGGCGGATGACATCCTGCACGTTGCCCGCGTTAATGCCCCCGCCGGGCTGAATCTGCACACGGCCTGCCGCGCGTGCCACCAGCCGCTTGAGCAGCGCCGCGCCATCCAGTGACGACGCCTGCTGCCCGCTGGTCAAGATGCGCGTCACGCCGCACGCGATCAACGTATCCAGCGCCGCGATCGGGTCGGGCGTGCAGTCAAACGCGCGATGAAACACTGCGTCCTTGCCGTCGCACAGCGCGACAAACTCGCGCGTTCGCGCTTCATCCACGGTGCCGTCGGCATGGAGAAAGCCGAATACCAGCCCGTCGGCGCCGTGAGAAAGCAGCAGCTTGGCGTCGGCGCGCATCACATCCAGCTCCTCCGGGCTGTAGAGGAAGCCGCCCGCACGCGGGCGCACCATGGCGCACACTTTGATGCGCGTATGCTGCTTGCACAGGGTCAATGTGCCCAGCGAAGGCGTCAGTCCGCCCAGTTCCAGCGCGGAACACAGCTCCGCGCGATCGGCGCCGCCACGGTCGGCGGCCAGCACGTCCTCGTAACTGCCGGAGCAGATCTCGACCAACATCTTGTGCATGCGGGAGCCTCCTTTGCGCTACTTGCGGAAGGCTGCGATAATGTCGCGCACCGCGTCCACCACATACTGTGCGTCGGCTAGCGACAGCGAAGAATACAGCGGCAGCGACACCTCCTGATCAAAGAACGCCTCCGTGCAGGGGAAGTCGCCGGGCTTGTAGCCATAGGTGCGGGTATAGGCGCTCATCAGGTGCACCGGGATAAAGTGTACGCTGGTGCCCACGTTGCGCTCGGCCAGTTCGGCGATGAACTGATCACGGTCAATGGTTAGCGCACCGGGGGCCAGCCGCAGCACATACAGGTGCTTGCTGTGCGTGCTGTAGGCCGGGTTCTTTTGCAGCACTAGCTCAGGCATGGCGGAAAACGCATCGTCGTATAGCTGCACGATCTTGAAGCGGTGCGCTTGCATCTCGGGCATGCGGCGAAGCTGCACCAGCCCCAGCGCGGCCTGCAAATCGAACATGTTGTACTTATATCCGGCTTCCTCGATGTCATAGCGCCAGCTCCCGCCCTTGCCATAGCGGTTCCAGGCGGCGGCGCTCATGCCGTGGCAAACCAGCACGCGCGCGCGGTCGGCGATCGCCTTGTCATCCGTGATCAGCATGCCGCCCTCGCCGGTGGCCAGATTCTTGGTGGCGTAGAAGCTGAACGATACCGCGCCGGGCGCGCCGTGGCCGATGGGTTGGCCGTTGAACCGGGTTTCGACGGCGTGCGCAGCATCCTCGGACACGAACAAATTGTGCTTTTCCGCGATGGCGTAGATTTTCGTCAGGTCGCAAGCCATGCCGGAATAGTGCACCGGTACAATGGCTCGGGTTTTGGGCGTGATCGCCGCCTCAATCTTGTCCGCGTCGATGCAGCCGGTGTCCGGGTCAATGTCCACAAAGACCGGGGTCGCGCCGACGTGGCGGATGGTGTTGGCCGACGCGGCAAATGTGTACGGCGTGGTGATGACCTCGTCACCCGGGCCCACGCCGCCGCACAGCAGCGCTACATGCAGCGCGGCGGTGCAACTGTTGACGCCGACGGCATATTTCGCGCCCACCGATTCGGCGAACGCCTGCTCAAACGCGATGGTGCGCGGGCCTTTGGCCCACCAGCCGGAGCGCACCGCCTCGGTCATCTCGTCGATCTCGGCCTGCGTCACATCGGGCAGGCAAAAGGGCAAGAAAGTGTCGCGAATTGAAAATGTGGACATGATGCGCCTCCTGAATATGCGAATTTACAGGCCGAGGAACGCTTTGGCCAGACCAAAGTAGACCAGTAGCGCGCAGGCATCGACGATGGTGGTGATCATCGGCGCGGCCATGATCGCGGGATCCAGCTTGAGCTTTTTGGCGACCATGGGCAGGATGCAGCCCACCATCTTGGCCAGAATGACGGTGCACTGGATGGACAGACTGACGGTCAGCGATACAAAGAACGGCTGGTGCGAGATCAGCATCAGGCGGGCAAAGTTGACGATCGCCAGAATCGCGCCACAGATCAGCGCGACGCGAAACTCCTTCCAGATCACGCGCCACAGGTCGCTGGGCTCTACCTCACCCAAGGCCATGCCGCGGATGACCATCGTGGTGGTCTGCGCGCCGGAATTACCTGCGGTGTCCATCAGCATCGGGATAAACGAGGTGAGGATGACCATCGCGGCCAGCACATGCTCGAAGTGTGTGATGATCGCGCCGGTGAAAGTCGCCGAAATCATTAGCAGCAGCAGCCATGGCACGCGGTTTTTTGCCAGCGTCCATGCGCTGGACTTCATGTATTCCTCATCCGACGGCGTGATAGCAGCCATCTTCTCGAAGTCCTCGGTGTTCTCTTCCTGAATGACGTCCACGATATCATCGACCGTGATGATGCCGACCAGCCGCATTTCGTTGTCGCAAACCGGCAGCGACATCAGGTCATAGCGGCGGAAGTCCTCGGCAACCTTCTCCTGATCATCGTGCGTGTAGGCAAAGACCACGGCGGGGTCCATGATGTCGCGGATGATCGCGGTTTCCGGCGCGATGATCAGCTTGCGCAGCGACACCGTGCCCAACAGCTTGCGCTGGGGATCGACGACGTAGCAGGTGTAGACCGTTTCCTTTTCCACGCCGGTTCGGCGGATGTGATCCATCGCTTTGCGCACGGTGAAGTACTCGTGCAGATCGACATACTCAATGGTCATCAGGCTGCCCGCGCTGTTCTCGGGGTAGCTGAGCAGGTGATTGATCACATCGCGCGTCTGCGCCGAGGTGTTCTGCAATACCTTGGTGACGATATTGGCGGGCATCTCCTCCAGAAAGTCAACCGCGTCGTCGGCGAACATGTCGTCGATCAGGTGACGCATTTCCAGCCCGGAGAAGCTGCCGATGATGATTTCCTGCTGCTCGGCCGACAGGTAGGAAAATACGTCGGCGGAGATGTCCTTGGGTAGCAGGCGGAAGAAACGCAGCGTCAGGTCCGCGTCCTCCAGCTCGTCAATACCCTCGGCGATATCCACCGGCGGGCATTCCAGACTCAGTTTTTTAAATGCCGCAATCTTTCCTTCTTGCAGCAGACGAATCAATTCCAGAAAGACCTCTTTGCCCTCCATATGGCACCGCTCCTCTCTTGCTGGGCCCGGTTCTTGCGCGTTTTTTCGCACAAAAAACCGGGCTGGAGTTTTGGACTCCAGACCGGGACTCCGCCAGCAGAACGCAACAGCGCGGCGCGAGGGGCGCTATTTATCCAAGAAAGCGCTTGACACGCGGACGCGTTGTATGCGTGATACTTCGCGGAATGCCCGTTTCGTGACCGTAGTCGTCCACGTGTTCGCACCTCCATATTTGATGGGTTTTACCGTCTTTACTTTAATGCAAGTCGGCGGGAAAGTCAAGTGCTGCGTCATTGCCCCAGACTCTGGATATACTCCTCCAGACACCAGTTTTTGTCGGTCAAAATCTCCGCGATGCGCTTGCCGACGTAACGGTAGTGCCATGCCTCGCGGATATAGCCGGTAAGTTTCTCTTTGTCCTCTTTGTAGCGCTCGACAAAGCCGTACTCATGACAGTGAGCGGAAATCCACTTATACTGCTGCGTCAGGCGGAAGGCCTCGCCGGGAATGGTGAAGTCGAACGCCAGGCCGGTGTGGTGCTCGCTTCTGCCCGGCGGCGCCACGGTCAGCGCGGCGTGCGTTGCGGCATCCTGCCGGTTGTAATTCTCCTTGGTGATCAGCCGGTCAACTTCTTTGTCCATCAGTTGCTGCTGATAGCGCACTGTGCGGAATGCCGCACTGATGTTCCACTTCTTGTATCCCGCGGCAATCGCGTCGCGCAGCATATCGACCATCGCCAGCGTCGCTTCCTCGTCGGCCAGCATTTCGTCGTCGCCCAGCGTGGCGACATCCGAGGGCACCATGTCCTTGAGCCACACCAGATTGCTCGGCGAGAAATCATCGGGCACAGGATTCTGGCGGTTGATCAGCAGCGGCGGTTTGTTGGGGTCGGTGGTTGGCGCGGGGGTGGGCGTCGGGGTCGGGGTGGGAGAGGGCGTCGGCGTCGGCGAGGGGGTAGGCGTGGGGGAAGGCGAGGGCGTCGGCGTCGCCAGCGCCGGGAAAAGCTGCGCCATCGCGGAGCGGAAATCGCTGCCCATAGAGTGGGTGCCGTACATCAGCGCATAGCAGATCAGCACGACGCCCAATAGCACCATGATGGCGGCCAGCACAGCCAGCAGCGGATTCTGCCGCTGGCGGCGGCGCGGCGGCTGACGATATTGCTGATAGGCCTGCGCACGCCGACGCGGCGGCTGGGGCGGCGGCGGTGGGGGCATCCGGCGTGGGTGGCGGGTGGGGGGGCGCTGACTCATCGTGTTTTCTCCCATTCTCGAACTTGCCACCGCATCCCGGCGCGGTACGCGGCCAGCTCTTCGTCGGTCGGGCGGGTAAAGTCCATGGTGAGCGCACGCACCACGGTGTTGTTGGCCTCGACATCGGCGACGCTGTGCGCTTCGAACTGGCCTTCGCCCATGCAAGCGGTCAGCGCGTCGTTGACCTCGCCGCTGTAATGTGTGAAATCGGTGAACAGGTCGTAGTTTTCGATCCAGTCGCGGTTGGCCTGAAAGTCGAACAACCGCACATTCGGATGGGCGAGCAATGCTTCGGCAAAGTACGCGCGGTTGTAGAGGCGGCGCTCCAACTGCCCAAACAGGCGCGCATGGTACATGTGCAATATGCTGTACGGCGGATAGTAGAAGATAAACTCGGTTTCCGGATGCGCCTGAATGAAGGGCAGCAGATGCGTATCCAGATTGGCCCTTAGGCGTGGCTGATCATCGTGCGCGGGATACTGCGCGACATCCGGCATGTCCCAGAAGGAAAACGATCCAAACACGTAATCCTTGCCGTAGATCATCTTGTCGCTCCAGTTGTAGAGCATGTCCAAATCCAGGTGATTTTTGCCGGAAAAGGAGTAGCCGTTGTACGCATACAGATCGCGAATGCGCAGCAGCACATCGGTATTGAAAAGATAATATACGTCATTGAACGGATTCTTGTCGTATAAATAGAAGGGCAGCGCGGTCGGCGAGAAGTGGACGCCGTCGGTCAGCGTATAATCGTCCAGACAGATCACCACGCGCTTGAGCTGATGCGTCTCAAACGCGGCACGCATCGCCACGGAAAAGTTGATCAGGCTGCCACCACGATACGCAAGCTGGATGGGGTCGCCGCCCAGCGCATCGCGCACCGCAGTGGTGCGTGTGTTTTCGGTCATCGACGAACCCAGGCAGAGCGTGTCGAAGGGATAGTATCGCGCAATGCCGGGGTTGATGTATGTCTGGATTTTGCGGTCGGCGATCGGGGTATATGTGGTGGCCATCCGGTAGTGCTGGAAGGGGTCGATGGCAAACACAAACCCGGCAAAGGCGCCCAGCGTCAGTAAAACGCCGATCA
This sequence comes from Eubacteriales bacterium, assembly GCA_031552735.1. GTDB lineage: Bacteria > Bacillota > Clostridia > Christensenellales > Aristaeellaceae > JAVBUY01. Next base: position 15,962 of record JAVBMF010000005.1, on the reverse strand, counting down.
GCGCGCCAATAGCCCAGCGCTTGTAGTGGGATGGAGAAGCGGATGCATGGCGAATGCTCATGGCAGGAACTCCTTTGACGGAACGTATTACGCTTCGGGCGCGGGCGTGGGCACCGGGAAGGTATCCACCGCTTCGATCAGCGCGTCATTGGCATCGTATACGTCATAGATTTCGTCTACCAGGAAGGTATCCTTCGCAAATTCCAGCGTGATCCAGTCGTTGACCTGCGGGCTGTGGTGCGCATAGTCGGTATAGTTGTTCAGGTTGGCCACCCAGTCCATGTTGGCGGTAAAATCGTACAGCCGCACATTCGGATAGGGAAGCAGCAGCTCGGTCAGCACTTCCTTGGTGGCCAGCACAAAGTCCAGATGGCCGATCTCGCGCATGATATAGTACTGTAGCGTGCTGTAGGGCGGGAAGTAGCAGACAAACTCCGTGCCGGGGTTTGCTTCGATGTACGGCTGGAGGTACTGGGCAAAGTTGGCGCGCACATGGGCGATGTAGTCATCGACCGGCTGCATCTCCTGCCGAGGCTTGGTGAAATCATACGAAGCCAGCGTATAGGCCTCGCTGTAGACCACGTCGTCCTTCCACGCGTACAGTGTGTCGCGCGTCACTGGCTTTGTGTCGCGCGCGATAAAGTTGTGGTACAGCGCGCTGGGCAGATTTTTGAGCAGCACAGTGCTGTTGAGCAGGTACTGCACGTCGTCGAAAGGATCGCTGTTGTACAGATAGGTCGGCATGGTGAACGCAGAGTATTTGGGATCGCGTACAAAAGAGTACATGTCCAGGCAATAGATGACGCGCTTGAGAGGCCGGGTCTCAAAGGCCACACGCATCGCCTCGGCGTGATTGCCTGCCATGCCGCCCTCAAACGGCAGCTTGACGTGCGTGCCGCCCAGCGTCTGATCGACCAATGTTGGATGGAAGTTCTCGGTCATCGACGAGCCTAGAATCACGCCATCGTAATCATAATGGCGCGCCATGCCCGCGTTCAAATACGGCTCCATGCCGTTATCAAAGATCGGTGAAAACCAAGTGGCTGGGCGATACATCTGGAACGGATCGACAATAAACGTCGTCAGCGCGCTGAAAACGATCAGCGCAATCACAATACCCAGCGTGAGGATGCCCCATCGCTTATTCACAGGACTGCACCTCCCGTCTTAGAAATTGTAGTAGAGGAATACGCTGACGCCGGACAGCGAGATCACCGACAGGAAGATGAACGCAATGGTGATCAGCGCGTTCAGCACAGTGGGGCGGAAGTCTTGCGTTAATTCATAGGTATTGCGGCAGCCCAGCACGCACACCATCGCCCCGACAAACCACAGCAGCATTATGGTGGCATCCATGCCCTCGAAAGCGCCCAGCGGGATGGCGAACACACTGGTGATGCTGGCCGAGATCGGGCCAAAGTCCATCGCGAACAGACTGCGCAGGATATTCAGCGCGTCCGTCATGGTCAGCGCGCGGAAAACCACCAGCGACAGGCACCAGAAGGCAAACGTCAGCGCCCATTGCAGCGCCGGGTGCAGCGCGTCATAGGGTTTGCGGAACGTGCGATATAGTGCGGAAGCTACGCCGTTGAGCAGGCCCCACAGCAGGAACATCCAGCCCGCGCCGTGCCACAGACCGCTGACGGTGAACACCAGAATCAGATTCAGGCAGGTGCGCAGATCGCCTTTGCGGCTGCCACCCAGCGGGAAGTACACATACGTGGTGAAAAAGCGGCTGAGCGTCATGTGCCAGCGCGTCCACAGCTCGCGGATGTTCAGCGACTTGAGCGGCGAATTGAAGTTTTGGGTGATATAGATGTTGAACATCTTGCCCAGTCCCAGCGCCATATCGCAGTAGCCGGAGAAGTCAAAATACAGTTGCAGTGTGTAGCCCAGGATCACGAAGAACGCGTCCGGCGAATTGAGCGCAGTGCCCGGCGTAAACCCGTAGCCCGCGACCTTGGCGAACGTATCGGCGATCAGCACTTTCTTGCACAGGCCGAGCGCAAACGCATACAAGCCGGGCGCAAAGTTGTTCCAATTGAAATGGCGGTTTTCCGGGTTTTCGAACTGTGGCACAATCTCGCTGTGCAGCACGATAGGACCGGCAATTAGCTGCGGGAAGAACGTGACAAACAGCGAATAGTCCACAATGCTGTAGCGCGGGACGGTGCGCTGATAGCTGTCAATGACATAGGAAAGCTGCTGGAAAGTGAAGAAACTGATGCCCAGCGGCAGGATCAGATGATGCAGCGTCCAGCCGGTGCCGAACACAGCGTTGATGTTGGTGACAAAGAAATCGTAGTACTTGTAGTAGCCCAGCACCCCCAGATTGCCAGCTAGGCCAATGACATAGCAGAGCGTACGCACCCATTTCTTGGCGCCGGACAGCATGCACTGGCTGAGCGCATAGTTGAGGATGATGCTGATCACGATGATGGGCAGGTACATGGGATTAAAATACCCATAGAACACAAACGACATGGCAATGAGCCACACCTTGCCCACGGTGAACAGGTTGAAGCGGTTGAGCGTGAAGTAGACGATCAGCGTGACCGGCAAAAAGGCGAGGATGAACAGGTAAGAATTGAATAACATGACGGCGGCTCCTTACGATGTGATAGAAGTTCTGGCAGGCAACCCTCCGCGTCCATGGCGTGCCCGGCATGGACATACCAACAGGAAGTATACACGATTTTGTAGGGAACGTAAAGCCGGGCGGCACATTTTGTGTATTAAAAGCGGCGCTCCTCATCGCGAGAAGCGCCGCATGCTGTGAAGGGATTTGGTTTCGCTGGCTATCAGCCCACGCCGCCGCCCTTGCTGGAATTGGTTTGCGCCGGGCTGATGGTGCGCTGGCCGGATGGCGTCGATGTGGGTGCTTTGGCCGGGGCGGGTGTTCGGGTCGGCGTGTCGGGGTAGACCAGCCAGCCATCGTTGGCCGTGGTGGTGCGCACCGGCCTCTGTGTGGCGGGCAGCGGCGTCCAGGTGTCAGCGACCGGCGCGCTTTGCTCGGCCGGGGATGTCGGTGGCAGCAGCGTCCAGTCATCGCCGGCAGGGGCTGCCGGTGGCAGCAGCGGCGAAGGTGTGCTTTCGGTGACGGCGAACGGATCGGCCAGCACCGCGCCCTCGGGCTGCGTCACAGTGGCCTGTATCGGCGACGCGTAGGCGGGATTTTCATACAGCTCGCGCAGGGTGATCGGCCCGGCGACACCGTCGGTGCCCAACCCGGCATCGCGCTGGAACGCCTGCACCGCGGCGATTGTGCCGCCATAGTAACCGCCGCTGATCGTGCCGTGGTAGTAGCCCAAGGTAGTCAGTTTGGTTTGCAGCCACCATACATCGGTACCCTTGCTGCCCTTGGACAGCATGCGGTACTCTGGCGGCCGGGTGTTTGGATCCCACTGCGGTACCGGCGTGGGCTGCGCGGTAACTGAAGGCAGCATCACGCTGCGATCCAGCGGTGGCGGCTTGAGCATCTGCGTCAGTTCGGGGTCGGGTTCGCCCTCGAACGCGGTAATCGGCGTGCCCGACGGGCAGTTGTCATAGATCCACTTCGCGTCGTCTACCAGCAGGCGCACGCAGCCGTGCGACGCGCGCGTGCCCAGCGCCTCATATGCGCCGACCACCAGCGACATGCTGTTGGGGGAGCTGTACAGTACGGAGTGGAAGGCATTCTTGCTGTCGATGCGGGTCAGGTACTGCGCGTGCGAGCCCCACTCGGGGAAGTAGCCCCAGCGCGCGCGTCCCTTGGCGCCGTTGACGGTTTTAAGCGGCGTTGGATTGGCGCGCGTGCCGGTCGAACAGATCATGCGCCGCACCAGAATGGAGTATTCGCCGTTTTGGTCGAGCGCATAGGCAGAGGTCACCTGATTGGTGATGTCGATCATCAGTTTGTACGGCGGCGGCGCGGGCGGGCGGGCGGTGGCCGAGGCGTTGAGCGCCTGCGCGTCGTCGAACAAAATGCGCTGCGTGCCCTCGCCAGCTACGCCGTCCACAGGCAGGCCGTTGTTCTTCTGGAAAGCGCGCACCGCGGCGCGGGTATTGTCGTAGAAGTTGCCGCTGATCTCCTTGCGGTAGTAGCCGAGGTCGGTCAGGCGCTGTTGCAGCGCGCGCACATCCTCGCCGGTGTTGCCATATTGCAGCGTTCGTGTGAAGTTGAAGTTGGGGTTGGTTGCCGCCGTGGGCTGCGCGAATTGGGCGGGCGCTTGCGCAATGGGCGCTTGCAGCACCTGCTGCTGGGCGGGTTGTGCGCCGGTCGGCGCGGACTGCACCACCGGCGCGACCGCGACAAAAGACGGCGACGTGCCGATTTGCTGCCCGTTCTTGCCAATGGCGGTGGGCGCCATCATCGCGTTCCAGGTGGTGGCGTTCACCTTGCCGTTGACTGCCAGACTGTTGGCGCGCTGGAAGGAACGCGTGCCTGCGTAAGTGCCGTCCATGAAATCGCCGCTGACCTTGCCCCAATAAAAGCCCAGATCGATCAGGCGTTGCTGCACCTGCTTAACGGTTTCACCAGAGGAACCTTTTTGCAGCGTCACAAAGGGTGTGGCTTCCGGCAGCGACATGGGCGGCACAATGCTTGCGGGGGTGACCTCCGGTGCTGTCCACTCGGAGAGGTCGGCCGCCGGTTCGGTGTATAGATCGGCGTCGTCGAATGTGCCGTCGATGACGATGATTTCTTGCTCGGCCCGAAGGCGCGGCGCATAAACACCCAGGCTCACGATCATCGCGAGCACCAGAGCGAATGACCGGCGCAGTGTGTCGCCTCGTGTGCGGATGCTGTCCATGCTTCGCAAAGTGACACCTCCATATGTTTCCTCAATCATGATACGATACATTTTTATGCTTTGCAATACATCAGACGCACAGTTCGGCGCGATGGTTGTCGATCATCCATAAATTTCCGATTATTTGCAGCAAAAAAGGCGAGGAATGTCTCCTCGCCCTATTAACGAATGGATTACTTAATTTCTTCCAGTGTATATTGCTGGCTGCCCAGGCCGTAGCCCTCCAGTTTCTGGATCTGAATAAACGGGTCTTTGGCGTGCAGGCGCTGGAACAGGTGGCCTTCGGTGCCCAGCACATAGCCTTGGGGTACGCCGTTCATGTCCAGCTTTTTGTGGTCGATCATGTCCAGACAGGCGCGCTCGATGGCGCAGATGTCGCCCGAGGCGACGATGCCGATATCGGGCACCAGCGCCGGGGTGGACATGCCCCAGCAATCGCACAGCGCGGTGATGTTGGTCAGGAAGTTGATGTAGTAAACGTTGCCCGGCGCGAAGCCGTCCAGCACAGTTTTGGTGCACAGCGCCATGCCGGTCTGGAAGTCCTCGTACTCGTCGGCGGTCATGCGGATCGCACCGGAAGGACACACCTTCACACAGTGGCCGCAGAACGTGCAGTGGTGGAAGTTGACACTGTACTCGCTGCCCTCGAAGCTGTTGGCATCATGGTTGCAGCCGCGGATGCACAGCTCGCAGTGCGTGCACTTATCGCTGTCCCACTGGATGCCGCCTTCCAGCGCGTGAATCTGCGCGCGGGTGCGGTCAGTCACGCAGCCCATGGCGATGTTCTTGCACGCGCCGCCGTAGCCGCAGCTGCCGTGCCCCTTGACATGCGACAGGTCGATCATCACCTCGGCGTCGTGGATGTGCCCGGCGACATCGACATTGTGAAAGGTCTTGTAGGAGACTTCCTTGGGGTAGAAATACTTGCCGCTAAACCCGGCCACATCGACGATGGGGCAGCCGAGCAGCTCCTCGGTATAGCCGCGCACGCGCGCACCGGACACCGTCTGGTCGGTGATGTAGACCTTCGCGCCCCAGCCCTTGAGCCGGTCGATCAGGATTTTGACAAACAGCGGATGAATGGTGGTGAAACCGATGCCACGTCCGACATGCATCTTGACCGCTGTTACCTTGTCCTTCACGATTTTGTCCAGACCAGTTTGGTCCAGCAGCCGCTCGAACTTGGAGGGCAGCGTCATTTGATAATCGTATTGCGAATAGCTCACGGAGGAGAAAAGCACCTTAGCCAAAGCATATCCCCGCTTTCCTGCGCGTCTGCGCATGTTGACATTATACACGATTTCTCCTACACTTTGAAGCAGATTCTATCGCGTAAGGAGAACCCGCTATGATCATTCGTCCGATCACCCGGGAGGAATTTGACGAGGCGCAAAATCTCAGCCTGCTATGCTTTGTGATGTCGCGCAGCGAGCGCGAGAAAGTCTCCGCGCCCGAGCCGGAGCTGTTTGGGCGCATGCGCGGCGCGTTTGATGACACCGGGCGCATGACCGCGCGGTTGTCTATTCACCCGTTTGATGTGCGCTTTGGCGCGCACACGGTTGGCATGGGTGGCATCGGCGGCGTGGTGTCCGCGCCGGAGACCCGCAGGCAGGGCAACATCCGCGCGCTGTTTGACGCCGCGCTGCGCGAAATGCGCGAGCGCGGGATGCTCTTTAGCACGCTGTATCCGTTCTCGCATACGTATTACCGGCAATACGGTTACGAGTTGACCTGCGCGGCGCGGCGCGTGTGCATCAAAATGGAGCACCTGCCCGCGCTGAAGCCGAGCGGGACGGTCAGCCACTGGCTGCCCGGCGAGGACGATGCGGTGATCCGGCGGATCTACGACCGGTTTATTGAAAGCCGCAACCTCGCGCCGCTGCGCGATGATCGGCTGTGGCGGCGTTGGCTGCAAAAAGACCCGTATGAGGATCGGCAGTACACCTACATCTGGCGCGATGAGACCGGCGTGCCGTGCGGGTATGTTATTCTGCGCGTGCAGGAGAAGCCAGAGGGGCATGTGCTGCATATCGCCGATCTGGCGGTGGATGGCGCCGGCGCGCTGGCCGGGCTGTTCGCCTTCCTGCGCAACCTGAGCGCCGCCTATTACGCGCTGACTTGGGACATGCCGATGTGGGTGGACCCATACACATTTTTCCCGGAGCCTTATCACGTGGAGCAAAGCATCACCAAAGCGGGCATGGCGCGCGTGCTCAACGTGCCGGGCGTGCTGGAGAAGCTGCCGCACCCGGGCGAGGCGGGGGCATACACGCTGCGCATCACCGACCCACAGCTACAGGAAAACGATGGACTGTGGCGCGTTTCCTTTGGCGGCGGGCGGGTGCGGGTAACGCGCGTGACCGATGGCGACGCCGACTGGGCGCTGGACATTCCGGCGTTTACGCAGTTGGCATTGGGCTATCTGGACGCCGACGGGCTGCTGAACAGCCGCCCGGGCGTGGAGCAGCCGAAGAATCTGGAGGTACTGCGCCGTGTATTTGTGCGGCGGGATGTGTATATGCCGGAGTATTTCTAGCGGATACAATAAAGACCGCCCCATGGCGGTCTTTGTCAAAGACGGGCTGTCTGTGGCAATTGCGGAAGAAGCGAGGTGGGGTCGGTTGCAGGAACTGCGCTTGGCGCTGGATCAATTGGTTGAAACCACCATTGAGTCGTACCAATATGATCTACTGAATCGCAAGGTGACGATGCGGTGCGTGAACGGATCAACCAACGCAAGCTATGCCGTGGTGATATTCGGTGTGGTCCTGTGTGCGGGCGTCGATGAGAGCGGGGATCGGTTTGACGCTTCCGAGGACCTTCCGGGCGGATATCTTGAATGTTCGGATATCTTTGTGCCCAAGGATCAGGACGCTTTCGTCGCGCGCATATCCTGTCCGCGCAAAATAGGCGAACCCAACGCGCCCATAGCGGCCAATCTGATCATTGATATCTGGGGCTGCACGTTCCTGTATATCAGGGCGAAAGGGATATCAATCGACGGCAGGGAGTTTTTGCTTTAAAATTTCGACGCGTCAAACTCCATCACGGGGTCGTAGATACGGTATTGGTCGCGCCCGCCGTGCTTGGCGGCATATAGCGCCAGATCACTGCGCCGCGTGATATCCTCGGGGTGTTGGTCTTTGTCATCGCGCTGGCTGATGCCAATGCTGACCGTCACCGGAATGCTGATATTGCCGTCGATGTGGATGGGTGCTTGCCGGATGGACTGCAAAATACGCTGGCTGACATGCTCTGCGACCTCGATGGGTGTGTTGGTCAGCACCGCGAGAAATTCCTCGCCGCCGTAGCGCGCGAAAAAATCGCGCTGGCGGGATTGCTTTTGGATGCGCTGCGCGATCGCGGTCAACACCTGGTCACCGGCTAAATGGCCGTGCAGGTCATTGATTTTCTTGAAATGATCAATGTCCATTAGCAGCACCGTCAGCGGCGCGTTGGCCGATATGGAGTTGTGAAAAGCGGTGTTCAGGAAGCGGTTGAGCGCCAGCCGGTTGGGCACGCCGGTCAGCGTATCCAGATTGGCCATATCGACCAGTTGGTTGGTCGCGTCGGCCAGCCGCGTGGTCATCTCGTTGAACGCGCTGGCGATTTCGCCCAGAAAGTCAATGCGCTGCGAGTAATCCCCCTCGGCCACCTTGCGCGATTGCCACGCCAGGTGCTTGAGGTTGGCCTGCACCGATTTGAGGTTGGATACCACGTAGCCGCGGCTCTCCACCGTATGGTTCAATTCGCCGCGACGCAGGCCGGAGCTGAGCACGCGCAGGTCGTCAATCTGCTTCCAAACCGCTTGAAACTTTTGGTTCCCAGCGATGCTGGCAGGAATGCTCTCCGGACTGGGTGGCTTGTTGGTGCATAGCAGTCGATAGATCAAATCGAACATCTGATCTTCGTTGCTGGTGAACTCCGTGGCCGCGTCGATGCGGGGAGGCTTGCGCTCTGACATGGCTCCCATCGCCTTTCATTCGCAGTGTGCGTCACGTATCCTGACGCTGCGCCAGGAAGCGGCAGGTGCGGTCTCCGGTGCACCAGCAGTCGATTTCCTTGGCAGACCATTTCTGGTTGGTGCCGCATTCCAGCAGCCCGGCGACAAATCCCTCGTCGTACACGCAGATTTCATAGTCCAGCTCGGGCAGACCGGAACAATCCAAATCCTCATCGACGGTCAGCACAATCTTGCCTTCGTCGAGTTTGGCCTCCTCGATGCGCAGAATGCCCACGCGTTTATCGCGCAACGCACGCTGCAACTTGCGCACGAAATCATCCAGCGAATCCACCTCGCCAATGTGCTGGCGATAAAACGCCACACCGGCCAGCTTGCCCGCTTTGTAGAATAGTTTGTCGGCCATTTCCGTGCCGAGCTCGGACTCGATCGCGTCGCGCAGCGTAAACTGCATCAGCCGGTACACATCCAGATCCACGGTCGCGCCCAGATTGGGGCGGCCTTCTTCGATGTTTCCCAGCAGGTCCGGATGAAATATGTACTTTCGCATGTGCATGCCCTCCTCGGAGATAGGGAAAACCACACATAGTATAACGTATCGTGAAATGCAAATCAACGGAATCAGCAAAAGATTGGAAAATCGGCGGATCATGAAAAAATATCCAACGGAAGTTTTGCTCTGGTCACATCCGGGCAAGCGTGTTATAATACAGGTAAGGAAAAGAGAAGAAGGAGGCGCGCCGGGCGCGCCAGAAAATGCCACGAAGGAGGTTTTTGCATGATCGTCCGAATGATGACCAAGGATGCACGACTGACCGAGGATGTCCTGAAAACAATGGAAAAGAAGATCCACCAGCGGTTGGATGCCTACTATCGCCATGAAGAAGAGGACGCCTCCGCACTGACCGTCAAAGTGTCCGAGAACAAGCGCATTTTCAAGGTGGAGATCAATATGCCCTATGCGGGACATCAGTTCCGCACCGAGAATGAGGAGCGCGAAAGCGCCTTGCCTGCACTCGATAAGGGCATGGATATATTGGAGCGGCAGATCAAGAAGCACAAAACCCGCCTGAGCCGTAACCTGCGCCAGGAACCTACGCCAATCCCCGAACCGATGACCATCGACGATGTGAACGAACTGGCGGGTGACGAGAGCGACTTTAAGGTGGTCAAGGTCAAGCGCTATGCCTCCAAGCCCATGAGCGTACCGGATGCACTGCTGCAAATGGACATGCTGGGACATAGTTTCTTTACCTTCCACAACGCGGAAACCGGCTCGGTCTGCACCGCGTACCGCCGCAATGACGGCGACTACGGCCTGATCGAACTGATCTCCATGTAACGCGACACGCGCACAGCGCAGGAGGAAACCCATGAACAGAGAACGCAAAATCATGTTGATTATACTGGCTGCGCTGTTGATTGTCGTCGTTGGCACGATCATCGTACTCAACCTCCAGCGCGCCCCCGTGGCAGATCCGCTGCTGACCGACGGGCTGCAAGTGACCGCCACGCCCACCCAACCGGTCATTCCGGAACAAGGCGAGCACGACGAGAACGCGCTGGGTGAACAGGCCATCAGCGAAGAAGGCGGCGAAAGTGAAAGCTATGGCGAGCTGGTGGTGAACGAAGTACCCGCCGCTGCACCGATTGACTGACCCATAGATACAATCAAACCACCCGCTTAGCGGGTGGTTTTGATTTACAGCAAGAAATTATTCTCCCGATTCGCCTGCTGGAATGCATACAGCTTGTAGGTGGCGTACCCCTCGACCACCAGCGGTTCCAGCTTGCACAGCGCGTCGGCTTGCTCGTAGCTATCGGCGCGGAGGATGACCATGCCCGCGACGCCGGGATATCCCTGAAAGACCCCGCAGTACGCCAGTCTGCCGCTGTCGTCCAGATTTCTCAGGTTGGCGACGTGCCGGTCCACCACCGCTTTGGTCATCTTGTTGTAGGTTTTGCTGCGCTCAATGAACATCGCAAACAGCTTCATATCCATGGGCTCACCTCTAGCGGATAAAGTTTGTTCTGACGCGCGTCTGCTTGGGCGGTTGGGGCACAGCCTTGCCGCCTTCGGCCAGGCTGAGCATTGCCCAGGCCATGTTGCGCCCCAGTGTTTGCAAAATCTGCACGCCTTCTGCGTCCTGCAAGACTTCTTGGCTGTTGTTGCCGTGGATCACCGGCCAATACTGCGAGGGCGCGATGGCTACTTTGGCCAAGTGCAGGTAGTTGTGCAGCTGGTGCAGCGCCTCGGTCCCGCCCGAGCGGCGCAGGCACACAAACGACGCGCCGACTTTGTATTTCAGCCGCGCGCCGGCGTAGAAAAAGCGATCCAAGAAGCACTTCATCGTGCCGGAGATGCCCCCATAGTACACCGGGCTGGCCAGCAAGATGCCGTCGCATTCCCGGCTTTTCTCAATGCAGGCGTTGACCGCGTCCTCCGGAAACGCCATGCAGCCGTGCGCGCCGGGCTGGCTGCACTTGCCGCAGGCGATACAGCCGTGGATGGCCTGATGCCCAACCTGCACAATCTCCACCTCGATCTGCTGATCCACCAGTTCGGCGGTGACCAGCCGCAGCGCGGTGGCGGTGGTGCCCGATGCGTGCGGGCTGCCGTTGATGGCCAATACCTTCATCTGAATCTCCTCCTTATTTGTGATAACGCTCGTGCGCGCGGATTTTCATCGCCCGGTACAGCTGCTCCCACAGCATGACGCGCGCCAACTGATGCGGAAAGGTCATGGGCGAGAGCGACAGCTTGTGGTCGGCGCGCTCGGTCAGCGCCTCGCCTAAGCCCAGCGAGCCGCCGATCACAAACACGATGCGGCGCCCCTGCATCTCCAGCGCGGACAGCCGCTCCGCCAATGCCTCGGAGGTGCTCGGCTTGCCCTCGATGCACAGCGCGATCACGTAGTCGCCCGGCCGGATTTCGCGTAGCAACCGCTCCGCCTCGCGATCGCGCAGGACTTTCTCCAGCGCGTCGGAGCTATTGGCCGGTTCAGGCAAATCGGGCACCTCGACACTGTCGAACGTACCAAATCGGCTCAGCCGCTTGCGATATTCGCTTGCGGCGTCCAGATAATATTTCTCGCGCAATTTGCCTACGCTGAGCACCGCGATATTCATAGCGCGCCCGCACCGGTGCGCATCGCGGTCATCATGGAAAACAAATAGATGGATATCAGCAGGGTCAGGATCAGCCCCAGCAGCACGCTGGCGGGGCGCGACAGGCGCGGTTGTTCGGCCGGACGTATGCGCGGCAGTTCGGTCTTGCCCTTTAGCGCGCGCATCGGCCAAAGCAGCATGGCCACGGCCACCGCCGCCATGCACAGCATAGGCACCAGTGTCGTCTGCATTTCCGCGACGGAGGGCACAATGCCGCTTTGCAAAATTTCCTCCGTGCCGGTGATGGTTGCGTAGCGCGCGGTATAATACGCGGCCAGCATGGTGATGGCATTGTGGATAAAGTGATAGAGCATTGCCGCCCAGATGGAGTCAAAGCCGACCATCACCAGCCCCAGCACCAGCCCGAGCACCAGATGCGCGGGCAGCGCCGCGTACTGCACATGCAGCAGGCTGAATAGCAGACCGCTGAGCACTGCGGCGCGCCAGGTGCCGCGCGTTTCCAGCGCCGAGAACAAAAAACCACGGCACAGCACTTCTTCGAAAAGCGCGGGGGCGGCGGCGATCACGACAATGGACAGCACCAGCGTGAGGAGATTGTCCGGCACCGGCAGCGCCGATTCGGTGATCGGGATGTGCAGATGATCGAGCAGCACCAGCCACCACGCGTTGAGCAGGTTCAGCACGAACACACCCAGCGTCGCCGCCACCACGATGCCCACCATGGCGTGCGCGGACAGCCTGCGCCTGCGCACCGACAGCAGGTGTGTGGGGCGCGCGCGGTAGTATAGCGCGATGGGCAGTGCGAAGATCAGCAGTTGCTGGATCAGCATGGCCACATACTGCGCATTCTGGCCGAGCGATTCCGGCAGCACAAAATACAGGATCGTCGCAATGACGTTTCGCCCCATGTGGATGGCCAGCAGGAATACCAGCGCGATCGCCGCGTCAGGGCGCGGCAGGCCGGATGGTGCCTGCGATGCGTGCTCAAGCTCTTCGGGCAGATTGGTTTGCAATAGCGTACCCTCCTGAATCATGTGATGGCATAGCGCGTGCCAACCCGGTCGCGCCACGCCATGTCCAGCGAAATATCGTCGCCGCAGCGGATGCCCTGCGCGGCCAGCGCGTCGCGCACGGTGGCATACGCCAGCTCGGGCAGGTTGTTTTCGTGGCTGAGGTGCCCCAGCACACAATGGCGCACGCCGGACTGCGCCAGCTGGCACAGCGCCTTGCCGCAGTCCTCGTTGGACAAGTGCCCTTTGCGCCCGCCGATGCGCTGCTTGAGGTAGCGCGGATACGGGCCGCGTTCCAGCATCGACAGGTCGTGGTTGGATTCCAGCAGCAGCACTTCGGCCCCGGCCACCGCGTTGAGCCAAGTCGAGTGGATGTGCCCTAGGTCGGTGGCGATGGCTACCTTGCGCCCGTGCGCGTGCACCGCGAACCCAACCGGTTCCGCCGTGTCGTGAGGGATGGCAAAGGGCGCGATGCCCAGCTCGTCGATGTAGAAATCCTGTCCGGTCAGAAAGATGCGCTGGTTCTTGGGCGCGATCAGCCCCAACTTAACCTCCATTGCGCCCCAGGTGCCCTCGTTGGCATACACCGGCAGATCAAACTGACGGCTGAGCGCGCCCGCGCCCCGGATGTGGTCGCTGTGCTCGTGTGTAATGAGAATGCCGCTGAGCGACGCGGGCGAAACGCCGATGCTGTCCAGCGCCTGTGACAGCGCTTTGGCGGGCATGCCCGCGTCGATTAGGATATGCGTGCGCTCCGTGCCGATATACAGCGCGTTGCCCGAAGAACCGCTGAACAGCGGACAAAAGACAAGCGGCATGTGTGTACTCCCTCATGCAATAAAATAAGTACCATAACCTACATTATATCGCGGTGGAGGCGATGTGGCAATACCAGTTATAGTGGTCGCTACAGGCCATACCATGCCGCGCCCTCAATCAGCGGCCCCTTCCACAGGAATGTGCGATATTCATACAGGCGGTACTCGGTGGCGCGGAACCACTGCGAATAGCTCTCGATAACGACGGGCTGGCCGTTGTGGCGGGTCACTTGCACCTCGTCGGTCGTCCAATAAAACATCAGGAAAAATGCAAGCAAAAAGCCTGCCACGAGCGCCAGCGGTACGCTGAGGCCAACGCAGCGCAGGATGTTGCCGCGCATGGATTTATCGGTGCGGGGAAGAAAGGCTTTCGCGGGGAAATAGGTGATCAGTGCCAGCGCCAGCAGCACCCCCGCGCCAAGTGCCACATAGCTCACCCAGCAGCGGTACGCGCAACCGAACTGCGCCAACACCAGCGCACCGGCGCACAGCAACCCCAGCAGTGAAGCCAGAGCGAGGATGATCGTTCGGAGACAACGCAAAAAGGACGTGACGCCGCGCATCAAAGACCTCCCATGAATTGGTCATATCAGTATACCACACTTGCGCGCCGGGGCAAAACCTGCGATAATAGGCAAATCAGCAAGGGAGGGATGCGCATGGCCGATGAGAACCGCCTGTGGGTGCGCAAGGTCAAGGGACAGCGCGTGATCGACAGCGGCACGGAGCCTTGCGATCCGTCTGACCCGCAGCGCGCGCTGATGGAGATTTGCCGCCGCATGGATGTGCCCAGGCCGATCTGGCTGGGCAAGCACCAGCGCGAGTACGAGCAGTTTTTGCGCACGCACTTTACACAGGATCACTTTGTCGAACCCATCGCCTTCACCCGGCTGGAGATCGAGCTGATACAGCCCGAGGATCAAAAAAAGAGCCGCCCGAGGAATCCGTTGATGGATGCCTGATATCGCGCGGCGTTTTCGTCAGGTGGCGCTAATGGCTGTTCGGCAGCCCGGGCAGACCCTCGACAGACGGGCCGCGCCAGAGGAAGTTGCGGTATTCGTAAGCGTTGTAAAAATCTTTGATCACGACGCTCTCATGCTCGATCACATAGCTTTTTCCCTGGATGGTGATCAAATCCGCCTCATAGCGTGTGCGGCCAATAAAGAGCGTGAGCACGACCAGGGCTTCCAGCGCGAGCAGAACCCCTGCAATGGTCATGCAACCGCAGCCGCTTGGCTCGCGCGTCTCGCTGTGATGGATGTAGCCGATCTGTATGCTTGCGACAGCGATCAACAAAGCGCACAGCAGAATGCCGCACCAGCACATGGCCCAGTTCATCCATGCGCGATAAGCGCACCCAAATTGGTCGAGCACCCAGCTACCCAGCAGTGCCAGTGCCAATGGTATGGCCAGTGCACCGGAGATCCACAGAAGCACGCGCTGGAGTTGTCGTATGCCGGTCAAGACATTCACCTCGCGATCAGTATAGCACGGATTGTCCACTGCCTGCGCCCGCGCCTTCGCCGGAGGAATGCGCGCGGTAGGTGTGCGCGTGTCAAACAGCATTCGCCGCATTTCGCGGCGATTTTTTTGTGTGCGGTTGCATGAAAGATTCCAGCCCTTGGCATACTAGGGCAAATCACAAAATCACTAGGAGGAATATCATGGATCGTTTGTCGCTGCTCTTGGCGATTATTGGCGCCATCAATTGGGGGTTGGTTGGTCTGTTCCAGTTTGACCTCGTTGCTTTTCTCTTTGGCGGGCAAGCCGCCGTCATCAGCCGCATTGTGTACGGGCTGGTTGGCGCGGCCGGGCTGTGGTGCATTACTTTGCTGTTCCGCGACCGCGAGATCGTCAAGGATTAGGCGACGGATCAACGCCCTCTCGCGGTGTCGGCGCTGCGCCGGGCTCCTCGACGTATTGCCAATACGCCTCGTTCGCCCGGCTTGCGTCTCCTAGCGATAGGGCATCGCTGCGCCGCCTTTGGTTGGTTTGGCAGCGGATCAACGCCCTCTCGCGGTGTCGGCGCTGCGCCGGGCTCTTCGACGTATTGCCAATACGCCTCGGTCGCCCGGCTTGCGTCTCCTAGCGATAGGGCATCGCTGCGCCGCCTTTGGTTGGTTTGGCGACGGATCGCTGCCCTCTCGCGGTGTCGGCGCTGCGCCGGGCTCACACAAAAACCGTTCCTAGTTTTTAGGAACGGTTTCTTCCTTTTGCTCGTCTTATTTTGTGCGGTACACCGACACGATCTCGC
>JAVBMF010000031.1:0-5774 GCA_031552735.1 Eubacteriales bacterium | reverse complement strand
TTCTCCGTGGGCAGCGGGATGGGACCCGATACCTTGGCGCCGGTGCGCTTGGCAGTCTCAACGATGCGCTCGGCGGACTGATCGATGAGGGTGTGCTCATACGCCTTGAGCTTGATGCGGATCTTCTGATTGGCCATGTTTTTTCCTCCTTGTCGTGCTCATGTACCCTGGGCCGTGTGTGCCCCATGCTTTTTTGTGCTGACCCCGTTGGGGCCAGGCCACACGACGGTGCATGAGCCGTCGTCCGATTGGCGGACTGGTCCACCTCAGTTCCCCGCCGACCGTCGGCGGCAATCTGCGGCTTCCTCCCTTGCCGATGCGCACAGGTATCCCTATGCGCAGACAGCTTTGTTATTGTACTACAACACTTTTAGCTTGGCAAGCACTTTTTGCAATTTTTTTCGCATAAAAAACAATGATTTTTCCAGCGTTTGCGGGCTGTTGCGATGCCCCATGTGCCGGGTGTGTCGCGCGCGCTTTCGCTTTCTTTACTTTCGCCACCACATTTGGTATACTTCCATTGGCATTTTCCTATATGTTGTTTCAGACCTCATGGAAAGGAAGCTAGGCGACTCATGAAAAATCGTCAAAAATATATATTTGTGCTTTGTGCTTTTGTTGTCCTCTGCGTCTCACTGGTCGCCTGGACTTTACTTCACGCTGTTCACCCCCCGCGCCAGGGGGCCAACAACCTCCGCCAGTACCCTTTGATCGCGCATGCGCTGGGCGGTATTGACGGTCGCGTATACACCAACTGCCGCGAAGCATTTGAGGCCAACTATGCTCTGGGCATCCGCGTATTCGAAATCGACTTGACATTGACCACGGACAACCACCTGGTCGCACGGCACGATGAAAATATGTGGGCGTCTTTAGGACAAACTGTTCCGCCGCAATTGGTGGATACCCCCTCCGCACCGCCTTCTCTCGCAGAGGTTTTGGATCAAAAGATTCTCGGCAAATACACGGCCATGCAACTGACCGATATCGTTAGTCTTATGGCGCAATACCCCGATACGCTGTGGGTAACGGATACGAAATACACCGATTCGGAGCATATTTTGCAGCAGTTCACGCTGCTGTGTGACGCTGTCCGCGCCGTGGACCCTTCTATGTTGGACCGCATCGTCCCGCAAATATACAACCAGCCGATGCTGTCCGTCATTGATCAAGTGCATTCTTTCCCTGATATTATTTATACGCTGTACATGAGTGGGGACACCCCCGCGCAGATATTGGATTTCGCCGAAAAAACGCCTCGTGTGCAAGCCATCACCTTCCCGCAAGGTTGGCTCCCCGAATACAGCCACTTTGTCAAATCCTTGCATAAAATCGGCGTGGCATCGTACACCCACACCGTGAATGACCTGACCGAATGGCAAAAGTGCCGCGACGCGGGCGTTACCGGGATTTATACAGATTTCATTGCGCCGGAACAAATCCTAGAAAAATAGCAGAGGGAATTCTGGCGCCATCGCGCGGTCTCGAATCGCCACCGCGTTTCTCCAAGTGCATGCCAGCTTGCCCATGCTGTGGCCGTATGCTATACTTTCATTTGTTCAATTCTCTGCGGCCAACGCCGCGCAGGAGGCGCATGATGCCGATCCGTTTTCTTCGCCGCACCTACTGGCGCGCATATGACTTCGCGATCTCCGCAAAAAAGCGCGCCACACAGCTCGTCGAGGCTCGCCACGCGCGCGGCAACGAAGTCTATTGCCCTTGCTGCGGCCGGACGTTTTCACATTTCCTAGATTATCCCGCCAAGCTGGGACGCTATTATACCGCCGAATCGGTGCGCGGCACGCTCTGCCCCTACTGCCGCTCTGTCGGACGCCATCGCATTTTGTGCGATTATTGGGACAAGCACCTGCCCGATGCCGCTACGCCCAAAGCCGCGCGGCTTGTTTTCGCGCCGGAGCGATCGATCACCACTTGGTTCAAGCGCCACAAGCTGCCTTACACCACTTCTGATCTGTTTGAGCCGGGCGTCGATCTGAAGCTTGACCTCAACGACATCGCACTGCCCGATGCCAGCATTCACCTAGCGGTGTGCAACCATGTGCTGGAGCATGTGCCGGACTACCGACGTTCGTTGGCCGAGCTATACCGCGTCCTCGCGCCGGGCGGGCAACTGGTGCTGTCGGTGCCCGGGCTGGAGACGCTGGCCACCACCTATGAGGACGCAAGCGTGGTCACGCCCGAGGATCGCGAGCTCCACTTCGCCCAGAGCGACCATCTGCGCCTGTTCGGCGAGGACTTTCCTGATATCGTCGCGCGCATTGGCTTTACTGTGTCCGTCGTGGACGGCAAAGATACTGATCCCAGGCTGCACGCCAATTTCCGTGGGCCCGCGCTGACCGATTCTACAAAGATTTTTATTTGCACGAAGTAGTGCGGGTTATAACAAATTCCTCACTGCGCGCGGAATGACAGCCGACACATTGTCATTTCAAGGCGCAGCTGAGGAATTTTTCTCTTATTTTTTGATTTTCATGAACCGATTGCGTTGTGCATTGATCCAACAGTTAATCGGTCACGGGGAAAGCACGTTTTCCAATCAATATGAGGGAGGTTCGCCCAATGAAACACAGAGAGAGACAACTGATCATGTTGAGCAGCGTGTTGACCATTATATTGACCTGTGTGATAGGCGCCATCTTGTGGCAACGGCAGGACGCCGTGAGCGCAGGGCAGGCGGATGCGTTGGCCGAAGCCGCGCCGGTCGCAATTGCGCAGGCGCAATGCACACCCACGCCGGATTCCCAAGCAGAAAAAATTGCGGACAATTTCGCAACATCCGCGCCGAAGCCGCGCATCACGCATATCCAGCGAGACATCAGCCGCAAGCTGCGCATTGATGCCGAGGCGGTGGAGCCCAGCGCGCTCACGATGCAAACAGCCAAAAGCCTGCCGATCCCTTACGATTACAAGGCACTGCCGGATCTTTTGTTTCAGGACAAGGAATCCAAGCGAGAAGTGATTGCACTGGATTTTGACCGATACGATACCTACAATGCGCGCGGCGAGTGTATTCTTGTTGAGCCAGGACGGGTCTGCTATGCCCGGTATGCAAGCAAAGAGGAACGAAGCCACTACGCCCAGGTCACCGATTATTTGCACACCAGAAAGCCGAAGGGGAAATATCTCTATGAAAGTCAGGCGCAGTTGGCGCAGGAGCTTTCCTTCCTCGGCCGTGAGAAGGCCGCACAGCAGGCCAAGGAGTATACCTTGGCCATGCAGCCCGAAGCTTTCCCCTTCACCGTGGAAAGTGTCGATATTGCTGCGGTTACCTGGGCACAGTGGGATGCATTCAACAAAACGCTGTACGAGGATCAATACACCAAGTTCAGCAGCATTCCTCGGGAAGGCGAACAGGATTATGGCGGCGACGGCTTGTACTTTGTGACGCTTCGCTTCAATTACCAGGACATCCCGGTGTACATGGGGCACAGCGATTTGGAGGGCTACATCAGCAGTTTCCGCACAACCTCTCGCGTGCAGTATGCAAATGGCATGCTGGCGCAGGTATTGGTTTCGGCGTCGGGTGTCATCCATTACGACGCATCCAACGCCTGCACGTTCGCGCTGGCGCAGGATGTTCCCGTGCTCTCGCTGGAGCAGGCTGTGGAAAGCATGGCTACCGAGTACAAAGAATTCGACCTCGTGATGTACGACGAGAATACGCGGCTTACAATCGACCGCGTCTATCTGACCTACGTCAGGGTGTTTTTTGTGGAAGGCGGAGCCGAATGGACGAACTGGCAGCCCATGTGGTGTTTCCTAGACGAGAAGGTGGAAGGTGGTTCAAAGGACGGCCAGCCCTATGGACTTTACCTAGACGCCATCACCGGCAAGAGCTACCTGACCATGTGATGCGCCCATGCCCGAATACGGAGGAGACGCTATGACAGACCAAGCCTTTGCCCAGCGTATTACACAGATGCAGGAAACCCTGTATCGCGTGTCCTACAGCCTGTTGCCACAGGTTGCAGATCGCGAGGATGCCGTGCAAGAAAGCATCCGCAAGGCATGGCAGCAGCGCGGCAAATTGCGCGACGACCGCTATGTGGAAACCTGGGTGGTGCGCATTCTGCTCAATGAATGCTACGCGATGCAGCGCAAAAAAAAGCGCGAGATGCCGATAGCGGAAATGCCCGAGCGCAGCGCCCCGCCCGACGCCGATCCGTTTTTGCACGACATGTTTTTATCACTGGAAGAATCGCTCCGTACACCGGCGATGCTCTACTATGTGGAGGAATACGCAGTGGGCGAGATCGCGCGGATGATGCGCCTGCCCGCCGGAACCATTAAATCCCGCCTGCACCGCGCGCGCAAAAAGATACGCGAAGCCTATGCGCATATTTTGCCGGGTACCGAGGAGGTGCGCCGATGAAAGCCAATACCCATTCCTACCGCAATGCCTTTGGACACGCTCCGGAAGCCTTTCAAGAAACGGTGGCGCAGGCGTTGCGCGAGGCGCGGGCTGCGCAGCCCGCCGTCCGCCGCTATCCGCTGCGAATCGCACTGGCGGTCGGGCTGATCACCATTCTCTTGGCAGGCGCGGCCTATGCCGTGGCGCAGCACTTCGGCCTGCTGGAAATGTACCGTCAGCACCACGACGACACACTGACCGGACAGGGTCGGGAAATTCTTTCCCAAGCGCACGCGCCCCTAGCCGAAAAGACCTTGGGCGAAATCACCGTCACCGTGCGCGAAGCCCTCTACGATGGCCGTTGTCTGTACATGACAGTGGCCTTCTCGTCCGATGATCCGGGTGTCCTGCTGCTAGGGGCGGATGAGGGCGGTGCGCCCGATCCCGATGTCGCGAAACCCCTACGGCTCAGTTTTTCCGCAAGCTCTGGCGACTGGATCACCAATTGGTGCGACTACCAGCGCGAGGAGGATGGAAGCCTAGTCTGCGTCACCGGCGGTGAATTTCCGCTGGACGACGATGCGCTTTCATTGGAATGCCTAGTAACCGCCACCGACCTGTCTGCCCTAAGCAAGCGGGATTCTCGCAGACAAGATGTCTTTGCCATGACGGTGCCGATAATGCCCGACACCGAGACACTGACCCGCACCATGAAGGAGCCACTGCATGCCGCTGGCATCGAACTGGACACAGTGACGATGACCCGCACCGCATTGGCCGTGTATTATGAGGTAACCTACACCATGCTGCCCACTGCCACCGAGCGGCAGCGGGAGACAGCACAGCTCGGCCTCTGGGCCCGGCCTCTGGATGCGCTAGGGGAACCCCTGCCGGGCGGCATGTCGCTGGGCGGCAGCGTCGCTAACGAGAACGGCGTGCGTTATACCTGCTCCGGCTCCCTTGCGCTGGAGGAAATTCCCGACACCGTGACATTGGAGTTTTACAGCGGACACAGCAAGAAAATCTTTGGGCGGCTCTCAGTTGCGCTACGATAGCACGACGTTTCCCGTGTTCGAACTGACAACCGAAGGTTTACCGAGAACACAAAACAGGGAGAAGCCATTCGGCCTCTCCCCGTTCTTTTGTTTTGCTTGCTTACTTCTTCGGGTCTTCCAGCACCTTGGTCACAACGCCGGAACCCACCGTGCGGCCACCCTCGCGGATAGCAAAGCGCAGCTTCTCTTCGATCGCGATCGGCGTGATCAGCGTGCATTCCATCTGCACGTTGTCGCCCGGCATCACCATCTCCACGCCCTCCGGCAGCTTGATGTTGCCGGTCACGTCCGTCGTGCGGAAGTAAAACTGCGGGCGGTAGCCGTTGAAGAACGGCGTATGACGGCCG
>JAVBMF010000028.1:0-24138 GCA_031552735.1 Eubacteriales bacterium | reverse complement strand
CGGCCGTCATACGCCGTTCTTCAACGGCTACCGCCCGCAGTTTTACTTCCGCACGACGGACGTGACCGGCAACATCAAGCTGCCGGAGGGCGTGGAGATGGTGATGCCGGGCGACAACGTGCAGATGGAATGCACGCTGATTACGCCGATCGCGATCGAAGAGAAGCTGCGCTTCGCTATCCGCGAGGGTGGCCGCACGGTGGGTTCCGGCGTTGTGACCAAGGTGCTGGAAGACCCGAAGAAGTAAGCAAGCAAAACAAAAGAACGGGGAGAGGCCGAATGGCTTCTCCCTGTTTTTTGATTGAACGGAAGAAATGGAAGGCGTTTCCTGTTATAATAGGAAACAGGATACGAAGAAGGCGGTGCGATATGCGGATGAAGAAGTGGGCGGCGCTGCTTGTGGCGATGCTGATGCTGGCCTGCGCGCTGTGCGGCGGTGCGTATGCGGAGGACTGGGATGACGAGGCGTATGAGGACGAAGCGTATGCCGACGATCCATATGAGTATCTGTGGGAGCTGATGGATGGCTCCACAGCCACCGTTCCGTTGGTGAAGGCGGTTTATAAGCACCTGTATGGGCGGGATGCGGAGACGTATCATTCCACCACGCCCGACGCCTATGTGAAGCTCATCGAGGGTGAGGCCGACCTGATCCTGGTGACGCCGCCATCCGCCGAGGACCTGGTAATGGCGCGGTCAGAGCATGTCGAGCTGGAGGTCATCCCCATTGTGCGCGAGGCGCTGATCTTCATCAACAACGTGCAAAACCCGGTCGAAAACCTGACCGAGCGGCAATTGCGCGATATCTACAGCGGCCGCGTCACCAATTGGAAGGATGTTGGCGGGCGGGACGAAACGATCCTGCCCTTCCAGCGCGATCTGCGCTCGGGCAGCCAGACGCTGTTTACCCAGTGCCTGATGCGCGGCGAGGTGCCCATGCCGCCGGAGAAGGCGCTGGTGACCGACAGCATGGGCAGTCTGGTCGATCAAGTATCGGCTTACAACAACGCGCAGGGCGCGCTGGGGTATTCGGTGCATTACTATATCAGCCGTATGTACCTGAGCGAGCAAGTGCGCGTGCTCAGCGTGGATGGGGTCGCGCCGACCAACCAGACCATCGCCGACGGCAGCTATCCGCTGTATACATATTATTGCGCGGTGCTGCGCAAGGACACGCCGTCCGACGACCCGGCGCGCAAGCTGGTGGCCTGGCTGTGCGGCAAAGAAGGGCAGAAGGTGGCCGCGTCCGCAGGGTATGTGCCGCTGGACGGTTCGGGCAAGGGCATGGCGCGCGCCAAAGACTGGGCGGCGACGCATGTCTCCAGCGGCACCGGCGGCACCGAGCCCAGGGAGACGCTGGATGCGCCGGAACAGGGCCTGCTGCCCGCCGATCTGCGGCAAATGGCTGAGGACTGGCGCAAAAAAGCCACGCGCGAGCTGGGCATCGACTATGAAGAACCCCCGGCAGACCAGCCGGGCGGCTGGGTGACCGGATCGTTCCTGAACCTGATCGAAAACAAGTGGACTGTGGATGCGCAGGGCGAGGACCTCGGGCGCGAAACGCGCAGCGCGGTCATTGATGTGGAGAAAAAGAAATTCATGGCGCTGTCCGACTTCTTCTATGACGGCGTGAACTACATCGACTACATCAACACGCATATCGCGTTTATGCCCGAACGCACAGGACTCAACAGCGACGAACTGAGCGTGCCACCCTTTGACCGGGTGGGCAAGCGGGTATTCTCCGGCCTGCCCAAGGATTATCCGCTGTTTAACATGTATTGGAGCGGTATCTTGGAACTGCTCTATGACGACAGCAGTCCGTTCTGGCAGCCGGAAACAGAGTACAGCATGGTTTACCCCATCCGCGTGTTTGTGCCGCTGACGCACTGGATGAGCCCGTGGGGCACCTGCGCGGTGGACGTATTCTATCGGGAGAGCGCGCTGGACAACGGCATGCGGTTCCTCATCCCGAACTTGCGCATCGACGAGGGGCGTCAGCCCGACGCGGAAAGCAAGATCAACGCCGCACTGCAAAAAATCAGCGAGGGATACATCGCCAAACAAAAGCAGTGGCTGGCCGATCTGGAGGAAGAGGAGGACAAATACCACGTGGAGCCGTATGTGCGCCGCACGGATCACTATGCGGTGGTGTCCTTTGATGTGCAGAGCGTCAGCTTTGAAAGAGGCGAGCTGAAGTCGCTGGGGACGCATCTGTTTGACGTGCATACCGGACAGCAGGGCGACGTGGTGCAAGCTGTAAAAAAATGGCAGGACAAACCGGAGGCGCGGTACTATTTGATCGAAGGGTACCCGGGCACACTGATCGAGCAGCCGGGGTTTGAGCCGTCCGGGGAGATCAACATACGGTATGCGTATGTGCGGATGGTGGATGGCGTGCCGATGCTGCATGCAGAGTTTGTGGACAAAGAAACGCATGACGGCAACGCGCAGAAGATGGCGCTGGATTTGCCGATCTCGCTGATCCTGAAATAGCCGGTGACACCACACAAAAAAGTTGGCGCGACACGCACGGAACGGTTGACATGCCCATGCGTTTGTGATAAAGTGTACTGGCGTGTCGCCCCCTGAGGGGCTTTTAGCGTCATTTACTGTAGGAGGTGCCCCTCTATGCGCGTGAAGATTACGCTGGCCTGCGCCGATTGCAAACAGCGCAACTACAACACCATGAAGAACAAGAAGAACGACCCCGACCGCATTGAAATGAGCAAGTATTGCCGTTTCTGCCGCAAGCACACCGCCCACAAGGAAACCCGCTAACCACCTGGGGCGGGGTTCTTTTCGCGCCGCCCGTAACAACGCTGAGGATGTGAACATTATGCCGGAAAAAAAGGCGCAGGGTAAGCCCTCTTTTTTCAAGCGCGTGGCCAATTTCTTTATGAAAATCGGTCTGGCGTTCAAAAACATGGTCGCCGAACTCAAGAAGGTCACTTGGCCGTCCCGCAAGGAATTGGTCAACTATTCCATCGTGGTCATCGCCTTTATGGTGCTGATGGCGGTGGTCATTGGCCTGCTTGACCTAGGCGCCAGCCAGCTTGTGCAGGCGCTGATCCGCCTGTAAGCACCATCAATGGGAGGCACTATGGCTGAGACAGATGCCCATTGGTATGTCGTACATACCTATTCGGGCTATGAAAACAAAGTAAAAACGGACTTGGAAAAGACCGTCGAGAACAACGGCATGCTGGATTTGATCCAGGAGACGCGCGTCCCCATGGAGGACGTCGTCGAGATCAAGAATGGCAAGCGCCGCATTGTGCCGCGCAAGGTCTTTCCCGGCTACGTGTTGGTCAAGATGATCATGACCGACGAAACCTGGTATGTCGTGCGCAATACGCGCGGCGTCACCGGCTTTGTCGGCCCGGGATCCAAGCCCATTCCGCTGACCGAGGACGAGGTGGAGCGCATGCTTGCCGGCGGCAGCTCGGTCAAGGTCGATCTGGCGATCGGCGATCAGGTCAAAATCCTGTCCGGCCCGCTGGAGGATTTCATCGGCACCATCGACGAGGTCGATGTGCTCAACCAGAAGCTGCGCGTGCACGTCGAGATGTTCGGCCGCAACACGCCGGTGGATGTCGAGTTTTTCCAGGTGGAAAAGCTCAAGTAATCGGCCATTTGTTGGCCAACTGATCTTGTTTTCACCGCCGCTTGCGGCGTGAAAGTGGGAGGAACCTTCGTTCCGCAATCACCACATATTCGTAGGAGGGAAAAACCATGGCCAAAAAAGTAGCTTCGATGATTAAGCTGCAGGTCCCCGCGGCCAAAGCGACACCCGCGCCGCCGATCGGCCCCGCGCTGGGTCAGCATGGCGTGAACATCCCCGGTTTCTGCAAGGAATTTAACGAGCGCACCCAGAAGCAGGAAGGTCTGATTATCCCCGTGGTCATCACGGTGTATACCGACCGTTCCTTCACCTTCATCACCAAGACGCCGCCGGTGCCGGTGCTCATCAAGAAGGCGCTGAAGATCGAACATGCGTCCGGCCGTCCGCAGAAGGACAAGGTGGGCACGCTGACGCAGGAGCAGGTGCGCGAGATCGCCACCACCAAGATGCCCGACCTGAACGCTGGCAGCATCGAATCCGCGATGAGCATGGTCAAGGGCACCGCGCGCTCGATGGGCGTGCTGGTTGCCGAGGACTAAGCCCGCGCCGTTTGTCGGGTATTGGCTGTAACTCAATATTGTGGGAGGACATGTTCTCCGCTATTACCACAAGGAGGAACCCTAGATGAAACACGGTAAGAATTATCAGGACAGCTTTAAGCTGATTGAGCCCCTGAAGGCATATGACCCCGCCGAGGCGGTGGAGCTGGTGCTGCAAACCGCCAAGGCCAAGTTCGATGAGACCATCGAGCTGTCGGTGCGCTTGGGCGTTGACCCCCGCCACGCTGACCAGCAGGTTCGCGGCGCGGTGGTGCTGCCGCATGGTACGGGCCGCACGGTGCGCGTGCTGGTCTTTGCCAAGGGTGACAAGGCCAAGGAGGCCGAGGCCGCCGGTGCCGATTTCGTCGGCGCGGAGGAGCTGGTCACCAAAATCCAGAGCGAGAACTGGTTTGGCTTTGACGTCGTGGTCGCCACGCCGGACATGATGGGCGTCGTTGGCCGCATCGGCCGCGTGCTGGGCCCCAAGGGCCTCATGCCCAACCCCAAGAGCGGCACCGTCACCATGGATGTCGCCAAGGCCATCGAGGACATCAAGTCCGGTAAGGTGGAGTACCGCGTCGATAAGACCGCGATCATCCACTGCCCGATCGGCAAGAAGAGCTTTACCCCCGACAAGCTGACCGAGAACCTGCAAGCGCTGATGGAGGCCATTGTCAAGGCCAAGCCGTCCGCCGCCAAGGGTGTGTATCTCAAGTCTGTGGTGCTGTCCTCGACGATGGGCCCGGGCGTGAAGGTCAACTCGCTGAAGTTCTAAAAAGCAAACCGCAAACATGCAAACAAGCGCCGAAATTCGGCGCTTGTTTTTCTGCGCAGGTTTCTTTATGCTATAGTCGTCATAGAATGGAAGAACAACACGCGAACCGAGCAACCCCGAAAAAGGAGGCGGCGAGATGAAGCGATTTTTGGCTGCGCTGATCATACTGGTGCTGATGACTGGGTGTATGCTGCCCGTGACAGCGATGGCAGGCATGAAAACCCAAATGGATGTGACGGTATCGCTGAACACGCTGCACATACTGGGCGGATTGCTGCCGCAAAATACCATAGAGGCGGTGCGCGGGCTGCTGGACTTGCTGCGCGTAGAGCTGCGCTATGAAATGGACGCGGAGTTGGGCTTGCTGGCCGACGTCGCGCTGGTTTGCCAGGACGAGCCTGTGGCGAGCGTCCGGATAGCGTATCAGACTGACGGCGTGGCGGTATCCAGCAGTCTGCTGCCTGCGGGCTGGTGGTACGTTGCCTACGAGCAGTTTGACCAATTTGCGCCGGGGCTTGGCGACTCGATGCGGGATATGTGCACAAAGATTTTCGTCAGCGACGCGAAGCGCCAGTCGGCCTTAAAGGCCCAGAAGATTATCATGATGGGGATACCAACGCTGCGCGCGGAGATGGGGAAGGTCTTTGCCGACTGGCTGGCGCAGGACACGACCGACATCAAAAAAGAAGATGGGGCGCTTGGACAGGACTATCGCTTTGTGCTGACGCCCCAGCGGATACAGACGCTGCTGAATGCGCTGATAGACCGCGCCGCCGACTCAAGCGCAATCAAGGCAATGGATGCATACACCCTGCAAACCGCGCGCACAGGTACGCCCAGTGCCAGTGAAAGCTTGCTCGCGCTCAAGGACAGCGTCGCCGAGCTGATCGAGGAAGGGATATTCCACGATGTTGTGGCCGGTGACGCGCATGTCGATGCCGATGGCGGCAATGCGCACGCGAGGGCATACGCCTTCTATGGCCCCTATCAGGAAGGCGCGATGAAGGTGAACTTTTCGCGAGAAGTATCCGGCAACTGCACCGTCTATACCACTGATCTGGTGGCGCAGAGCATGCTGGATGCAGACCGCATCAGCGCGGAGATGGAGTTGAGGATGTTTGCGCCTGAGATGAGTCGCGTGCGCAAACAGGCCACGCTCAAACTCACGACCGGGCAATTCGGGGGCATGCAGATGCTGGCGCTGCTGGATACCCGCGAGCGGCCTGTCGGGCCGGAGGATATAGATCAGACATTTGTGCAGGTGAACGCCACAGTGGAGCCCACAGGCGAGCCGCCTATCAGCCTGCTGCTCGACTGGATGTCGCGCAGTAACCTGCCCGGCCCGGTTGATCCGCTGCACGCGAACATGACGCAGGTCGTGACGCTGGGCGTGCGGCAGGGCGATCCGTACGCATCGGGCACCGATGTGCAGTTCCGCGTCGCGACGGATATCCGGAATGAGATGGCCGACGTGCAGCCGCAAATGCCGCTGCCAGAGGAGATGAAGAACCTGCTGAACATGAGCGAAGAGGAAAAGCGCGCGTTCGGCGCGTATGTCTCGCTGCGTGGCGAGCAGGTGGGCATGGATATCCTGAGTCGGCTACCGCTGGAGCAGTATCGACTGCTGACCGGACGGTAAAAAGAAAATGTGCAGTAAAAAACCGCCTATACGGCGGTTTTTTGATTGCGCTTCTTTTTTAGCAGGCAGAGCGCGATGAACACGGCGGCGGAAGCGGCGGACACCACGCAACCCGCGAGCAGTCCCGGCGGCGTATAGGTCAGCCGGATTTGATGCGTTCCTTCCGGCACGGGCACGGCGGTAAACATATCCAACGCACGGTGTGCTTGGACAGGCTGGCCGTCAATTGTGGCGCGCCAGCCGCCATCGTAGGGAATGGTGGTGAACAGCACCTGATCGCTTGCGGCATGCACCGTGCCGCGCACGTCGCCGTCACACCAGGATAAGTCGGTCATCGCGTTGGCATAGGCAGTGTCGCTCATATCCTCCAGTGCGGCGATGTCCAGCGAATACAGCCGCTCCTGCGTCAGCGCGACCCCGGCGCCATCGACGGTAAAGACCGCCTCCAGCGCATCGCCCGCCAGATAATCGCCGACATAGTGCGACTCGGACACGTTGTAAATATCCACCGTGAGCACCTCGCGATCATCCACGCGCAGTGAGCCGCTGCCATCGCCGTGCGCCTTGGCCCAATACGCATAGACCGGGCCGTCCACCGCTGTGGTCGCGCTGGTGTGCACGGAGGGCACCTCGCTGGCGTCCTCGATCCAGGTCAGTACGTGCTCGCCGTCGTCGGTCTCGTGTGCGGTCAGCGCGTCCAGCCGCGCTTCCGTCACGATCACCGGCACAAATACGTCCTGTCCAAACAGTGCGCGGAACATCGCGTTTTGCAGCGCGAAGATGTCGTCACGCAACAGCACGCGCTCACCGTGCGCGGTGTACGTGCGCACCGGCTGCATCTGATAATCCAGCACACTGGCTGGGGCGGTGAACGCCAGCGGGAACACGGTTTGGTTCTCCCATGCGGTCAGGTCGCCGTCGGCAGCAGCGGCAAGATAGTAATCATTGAGTGGCTGCGCGGCCAGCACATACTTTAGCCCCCACAGGCTGTCCAGCGCAATGGTGCTGTTCTGGTGGTTGGCGACCACGCTCTCGGACTTGAGTCCCAAGCGGTTTAGATACGTCACAAACGCGCGATCAGCGGTGGTGGAGTAGTAGTTGAAGCCCTTTTGCCCCAGAGACATGGTGCTGTTGAGCAGCGAGGCGGTATCCTCCACCGTGCGGTAGGGCGCATCACCCTCCGGCGGCAGTTGCGCGTGGATCGCGGTGCGCTGGCCGAGGTATTCCTGCATGGCGGTGCGCGCCGGGAAGGGCAATTCCGCTGAGATGCCCCACAGCGTCAGCGAGGCGTTGAGCAGCATCTCCGCGACAGCGAGCGTGGTGATCGCTGTGGCTAGCGCCTGCCGCATGGTGGGGCGCAGCTTATACGCGGCCAGCAGCAACGGCCAGAGCACGAGCAGCGCGGTGAGCAGCACGGGCACAGCCGGATGCGTGGCCGACAGGCGGACGGGATGCACAAACCAGAGGAACACCAGCGACAGCGCGGATACGGCGGCGGGCACCCACAGACGCAGCCCACCAACGCGCAGCAGGCAGCGGTGCGCCATCACGATCCACAGCATGACCAGCACAAACGAAAAGCGGAACTGGAACCATGCGGCGTAATCGAACGCGTGCCACAGGAAGGTGAGCGGACGCACGACCAGCGCGGGGACGATGCACAGATTGATGGCCAGCGCGGTCAGGCGCTCGCGCAGCGGAATCTGTGTGTTGAGGCAGTAGGATACCATCAGCAGCAGCGTAACCGTGCCACAGAACAGCGGCGCGCCGCCGATAATCTCCGGCGTGTCGCCTTGGATGGTGTCGTGCACGCCGAAGAACAGGCGCGCGATCAGCGTGGGCACATCGGGCATGGGCAGCGGCGCTGCGCCGGACACCGCGTTGGGATTGAGCGCATCGGACACCAGACGCAGCGCGGTGGGCAGCAGCAGCACCGCCGCCAATCCAGCGGCCAGCGCCGCGCCGCCGACAAACAGCCCAATGACGCGCCCGATACGCGGAGGGCGCACGGACGAAAGCAGCCACAGCAGCCACAGCACACAGAGCAGACCGGTCATATAGGAAAGATAAAACTGCGTGAAGAAGGACGCGGCCAATGACAGTGTGAACAGCCGCCAGCGGCCTTGCCGCACCAGCACGGTCAGCCCCCACAGGATCAGCGGCAGACAGACCAGCGCATCCAGCCACATCACATTGGTGGCATAGCAGAGCGCATAGCTGCACAGCGCATAGCACACCGCGAACAGCAGCGAGAGCCGGTTGTCGGAGTCCAGCGCGTGGCGCGCGAACAGCGCGTAGGTCAGCCCCATCAGGCCGATCTTGAGCGCCGTGATGGCGATCAGCGCGGTGGGTAGCAGATCCGCCGGAAAGGCGACCACCAGCAGCGATAGCGGGCTGGCGAGATAATAGGTGATGAGCGGCAGCAGGTTGTTGCCCATGCCCGCGTCAAACGAATACAGCAGCCCCGATCCCTCGGTCAGCGCGCGGCGCAGGGTGGCGAAAAAATGCAGGTATTGGCTGTTCATATCGCCAACAGTCATGCTGTGCACGCCAAAGGGGAACACCCCGGTGCAGGCCAGCGCGATGGCAAAACCGAGCACCGGTAGCAGGAAGGCCATTGCGGGCATCCATGCACGCCGGAAGAAGGTGGGCTTGGTCATGCCGATTCTCCTTTGCGTTGACGGCGGCCAAGCAGCGCCAGCGCGATCAGCGCCAGCAGCGACACCGCCGACACAATCGCCCCGGGCACTAGCCCCGGCGGCGTGTAGCGCAGCGACACTTGGTGCGAGCCCTCCGGCACGGTCACGGCGGTGAACACATCCAGCGCGCGGGAAACCTGCGCGCGCTGGCCATCCACCGTGGCATGCCAGCCGGTATCATAGGGGATGGACAGATACAGCACTTGATCCTGCGCCGCCTCCACTGTGCCGTCAATGCCGGTGGCGTGCCAGCGCACATCGCGCAGCTCGCCCGCGTAGGCGATATCGCTGGCGTCGGCCAGCGCGTCCATATCCAACGAGTACATGAAGTCGCTGTCCAGCATGATCTGCTCGCTGTCGAGCACTAAGTCGAGTTCAAGCGTTTCGCCCTCGCCATAGTCGCCTACATACGTTGCGCAGGACAGGTCGTACTTGGGCAACTCCACAAGGGTCTGGCCGTCCAGCTCCACATGCGCCTCGCCAATCTGCGGCATGCCGGTGAAGTAGATGTACAGCGGCCCGGCTTTCGCGGTGCGGATGGTGTAACGCACAGTGGCGGCGGCCTCGCTGCCGTCCCAGGCCAGGCTGGTGGCACCGTAATCAGCAGGGGTGGCGGTCACGGCTTGATACGTGATGTCCTCGCGGATCACTGGGGTGAACAAGTCGCTGATCTGCTCGCCAAACAGCGCGTGATACAGGCCGTTCTCCATCTGGAAGAAATCGTCACGCAGCACGGCGAAAATCTCCTGCCGCTGGGCGGTTTTGAGCGGCTCGGAGCGATAGTCCAGCATGCTGCTAGGCGCGACAAACGCCATGGGCAGCACATATTGGTTCTCGGCCAGCACCATGCCGTTCTGCTCGTCCAGTGTGTAGTAATAGTCGTTCAGCGGCGCGTTGCTGACCGTGTAGCGGATGCCCCACAGGCTGTCCAGTGCGATGTTGGTGCCCAGATAGTGCGAGCTGACACCGCGGCTAAGCAGGCCAAAGCGCGACAGGTACGCGCACAGCGGGCTGGAGTTGGTGGAGCTGAACAGCTGCACACCCATATAGTTCAGCGACAGTTGATCGTTAGGGTGCATGGTGGTGTTGTCGCCGACGCGATAGGGCGCGTCCAGTGTGCTGGGCAACTGCGCCAGCAGCGCGCGGCGGTTGCCCAGACTGTCGCTCAGTTCGGTATGGCGGCGATAGGGCTCGTCATAGTCGATGCCGCGCATAGTGGCCACCATGCCGCCCGCCATTTCGCAGCACACCAGCGCGATCATCACCCAGCTAAGCGCGCCGCGCCAGCTCGGCCGCAAGCGATACGCGATGAGCAGCACCGACCAGCCCGCCAGCAACGCCAGAATGGTTGCCTGCACATAGGGCTGGGTGCTGGGGTATTCGATGGGCTTGATGAGCAGCAGGAACATAGCACCGGCAATGGCGGGCAGCGGCAGCGCCCACGCGCGCACGCCGTCGATATGCATCAGGCAGCGATGCGCCATCGCCACCCACAGGAAGCACAGCAGGAAGGTGAACCGATACTGGAACCACGCGGCAAAATCGAACGCCTGCCAGAAGTAGGTGAGCTCCGGCACCATGGTGCTGACAAACAGGAAAACGCTCAGCACGCCCAGCGCGATGCGCTCTCTGCCGGGAATCTCCTTGTTGGAGAAGTACGCGACCATCAGGATCAGCGTGATCGTGCCCGCGTACAGCGGTGCCGCGCCCGCGCCCTTGATGCTGTCAATGACGCCAAAGAACATGCGCGAAATCAGCCCGTCGAGCGGCGCGCCGGGGTTTAGTACCTTGACGGTGATATCGGCGAGCTGCGCGCTGGTGGTGAACAGCCGAAGCGCGGTGGGCACCAGCACCCATGCGCACAGCCCTGCGGCGATGCCGGTTGCCAGCGAGAATTGCGCAAAACGCAGCAGCGGCTTTTCCGCGCGCAGCACCCACAGCGCACCGACAAAGCAGAAGAACGTGAAAATGCCCACCATGTACGCAATGTAGAACTGCGTGTAGAACAGCGCGGCCAGCACCACGCACAGGCCGATCCACTTGCCGGTCTTGAGCAGGCGATAGGTGAGCAGCAGCACAATGGGCAGCAGCACCAGCGCGTCCAGCCACATGATGTTGCTGGCATAGCTGGCCACATAGCTGCACAGCGCATAGCACGGCGCGAACAGCACCGCCGTTTTATCGCGCGCGCCCAGCACATGCCGCGCAAACAGCGCATACGCCGCGCCGCATAGTGCCACCTTGATCAGCGTGATCACCATTAGCGCCTCCGGGATGGCGTCGGCGGGGAACAGCGCCACCAGCAGCGACAGCGGGCTGGCCAGATAGTAGGTGTACAGCGGCAGGAAGTTGTCGCCCATCGCGGTAATGAACGAGTAAAAAATACCGTGCCCGCCGAGCAGCAACTCGCGCAGATACGCGTGAAAGTGCATATATTGATTGTTCATATCCGCGACGCAGATGGTCATCTCGCCAAAGGGGTGAACGCCAAAGGCAATGTATGCGGCCAGCATGGTGATACCGGACAACAGAAATGCGGATACGGCCAGCCATACGCCCTTCAGGCGGGAGGTTTTCATAGGCACACGCTCCTTCTACACATCAACGCTTCATTATACACCAAAATAATGTGTGTGACAAACGGTGCCGTGCGCCGCGCTTGACAGGATTTTGCGCGCCGCCTATACTGTTGCACGAGCCGATCGCAAGAAACGGCGCTTGTCGTTCGTTTCCATCACGATACAATTAAAGAAGACACAATAGAGAAAACAGTTCCGGCACGCGCCGGAGGAAAGAGGCAGCATGCACAGCCGAACCATGCGCGGGACCATTGCGTGGGCGCTGATCGCGCTGATGGGCATCGCCGGACAGGCGTATGCCGCCGAGCCGCTGACCTTTGCACAGGGGTTTTCGCGCATTGCGGCGCAGACCGATGCCGGGCGCAGGCTGGAGGCGGAATTTTCGCTGACGCCCGGCGCGCTGCCGCTGGGCAAGGAGTCATCGTCGGGCATGCTGCGCGCGCTGCTGGGCGGCATGCACGTCACCATGGCGCAGCAGACCGGCGAACGTGCGTTGACCGACCTGTCGGTCGCCGTGCTAGAGGAGCCGGTGTGGTGGCTGACCCGCGTGGCGGAGGGTGACCAGGCCGTCTGGCGCAGCGCATTCTGGCCGGACGATGTGATCGCGCCTCGCCAGGTCAACGTGTGGGCGGAATTGTTCCAAGACGATGTGATGGGCACAGGTGCCGCGGCGCTGTTTGCGCTGGGCAAGGCCGCGCAGACGCCCGATCGGCTGGGACAGTCGCTGATCGAGCTTGTGCGCAGTGTGCCCGCCGGTACGAAGCTGCCCGCCGCGCAGATCAATCAGGTGCTGGACATGCTGGTGGCCGAGGGGCTGCCCGAGGGGGCGCTGCGCGAAACGTGCGCGGCTTGGCGCGCTGCAGGGGAATTGGCGCTGAAAGTCACCTGGGCGGAAAATGGCGATTGGCAGCGCGTGCGCGGCGAGTTGCCGATAGCGCGGGGCAAAGAAGAACCGTGGGCAGTCACCTTTGACGTGCGCCAGAGCCACACGAACCGGCAATACAACTTCCGCGTTGATCTTTCCTTGCGTCAGGACAGGAACAACCGATTGGTCATCGAGTGGTCGCGGCAGGTGCAGGCGCCCAGCAGCGACCTGAACAAGCAGGACAGCGTGCTGGCGATCAACGGCATACTGGGCGGCAGCACGCTGCGCGGGCAAGTGCGCGAAACCAGCGAGAACGCCTACGCGATGGAAGGCGACACGCTGGTCGAGCGCGTCAAACAGGAATGGAAGGCCAGCGGCAACACCGATGACACGCGCTGGCAAAAGGGCGACATGCACCGCTGGGTGGTCAATGTGCGGCAAAATGGCACCCTGCGCACCGGTGAGGCGGCCGACGCGGAGAATGCCTTCGAGGGGCAGGCCGACATTGCGATGTATCGCGCGGGAAAGCTGTTCTGGCAGGGGCAGGTGCCTTGGCGACTACACACCAGCGCCGCTGTGCCGCCGCCAACCGCCGGACAAACCGCCGATTGGCAGGGCGTGACCGATGCGCGGCGCGCCGAACTGCGTCAGCACAGCGTGGACGGCGTTTTGGCGACGCTGGCATCTCTCTGGCAGCGTCTGGCAGCGGCAGCGCAGGCGACGGAATAGAATGCGCGACATTTGCGCATACCTGGATTGTGCACGGCACACTTTTCCGGTATAATGGCACGGAACCTTTTCCCGGAGGACCCACACGAAATGGAGGGAAACACATGAAGCGATGGATGCAAAAGATGCTGGCGATGGCGCTTGCGCTGATGATGATGTGCGCGCCACTGCTGGCTTATGCGACCGACGAAGTGCCGGTCGATGTGGAGGACACGGAGTTTGCGCAACTGGACGACGAATATGCGCAGGCGCCCGGCGGCATGCTGTCGGAGCGGCTTGGCGCCGCCTTCTACGAGGGACATGAAATTAAGCTGACCGTGAAGGCGCAGGACTTTGCCATGCCCGAGATGATGATGGACGCGCCAGACGCGCGTGAAATCGCCGAGATGATGACTGCACTGCTACAGGCGATGCGGGTTGATGTATCGGTGGTGCTGCACGAGGAGCAGGCGATTGCCAAATTCGACGTGCGCATACAGGATATCTCAGTGCTGCGCGTTGCCGCGCGCGTTGCCGCCGACGGCGTGTCGATAGAAACCAGCGCGCTGCCGAAGAAAACGCTGTTCATCCGCACCGCGCTGCCCGCCATGGCGATGCAGCAGTTTTCTGGCGGCAACCTGTATTTCTCGGGCTTGGACGACAACCCCGACGCGCAGGCCGTGTTCGAGGCGATCTATGCCTACTTTGAGGATCAGGTCGCCGGTTGGGTGTCCAAGTGGCAGATCGAGCGCGGCGACCTATACACATACGACACGGAGGGCGAACCAGCCACCGACACGCGCGACGAGGCCTATGTGATCATGGACTCGCGCATTCGCCCGGTCGATCTCAAGACGCTGATCCGCGGGTTGGCGGATAAGTTCTATGCCGACGACCTGTTGCAGCAAAATGTGACCAACCTGCTGTCCGGCTTTGGCGTGACCCGCGAGATGGTGCGTGCGTTTGCCGACCAGTTGCCGCTGGATATCGCCGCGCTGGAGGCTACCGACAAGCCAACCGAGTTTACCTGGGCGCAGGACGACATGAGTGGTACCGTCGGCTTTAATGGGACGATGCCGGCCTTCTTCACGCGTTTTCCGTTCAAAGAGGGCTATCTGGATTATGACCGCAAGACGCTGGACGACGGCCGCCATGGCCACGCCGTCGGCGAGATGGAGTATCCCGACGGCAAACTGCTTCAGGGCGATTTGACTACGTTCCAGGGCAAGCCGGAGGATGGCAAGACTGTGATCGGCAACGACCTGACGCTGACGCTGGTGGACGAGGCGGGCGAGCAGGTTTTCGAGGCGGTGAGCAGCACCAAGGGCACGATCACGCGCACCGAGGACAGCGAGGCGCTGGACATCACCGCCGAGCAGACGAGGAAGATGCAGGTGATTGACATCGACGCCCTCAGCAAGGCGACGGAGAAAGTCGCCGCCGAGACCGCGCTGCCTGTCGCCGAGCAAAGCGCCGCGCCGCAGGAGACTGCCGCCGAGAAACTGCCGATGAAAGAGGCTACCCAGCACACCGAGTCGCATGTCGCCGGATCGGTGCGCGCGGTTGGCGATCTGGACTTTGAGGCGGAGTACACCGTTGAAGCGTCTGTGGATGGGGTGCGGACAGGCAGCGTGCGCTACACCGCCGCCTCCGGCGAATACAAGCCGGGCAAAGAGTTCACCGGCGAAGTGATAGATATTCTCGCGCTGTCGCCGCAGGAGCAGGAGCTGCTATTTAGTGATCTGAAAATGGGCATGGAGCAGGCCGGATTGCGCGCGATGGCCGCTATGCCGCCCAGCGTGTGGGGCACGTTCAAGAAGATCATACAAGGGCAGATGTGGAACATGTCGCCCCGGTTGCCGCTTGGTCCCGGTCCGGCGATGATGCCTGAACCCACCGCAGCGCCCGCACCCGCGGTTACTGCCGCGCCTGCGTTGTAAGCAAGCACTAGGATATTTCCCCGGCGCAACGCTGCATCGGGGAATTATTTTGCGCCGGCGTGTCAGGTTTGCTTGACACGTAGAATGCGACATGCTATACTGCGTGTAAGGTTTACATGACACGAAAGGGAGGCGATCGCGTGCGCAACAGAGTCAAAGAGATGCGTGAGCAGCGCGGCCTGACGCAAAAGGATCTGGGCGAGCGGGTGGGCGTATCCCGACAGGCGATCAACGCCGTGGAGACCGGGAAGTTCGATCCGTCGGTGTGGCTGGCGTATGACCTGGCAACATTCTTTGGCACCAGTATAGAAGCGCTGTTTCAGTTTGAGGAGGGTGACCGAAAATGAAGAAATTGCTTCGCAATCCGTTGGTCAACGCGGTTGGGCTGAGCCTGTTTAGCGCATTTTACGCAGTGATTTTTCTGGTCACGGCGCATAGCCAAGCCTTTCGCGATACGCTGGGCTTTGCGCAAGGCACATCGACATGGGCGGCGTTCAGCGGCTGGCTCTATGCCGGGCAGCACGCCACACTGGCCTTGGTCATGCTGGCGCTGACCGCCGCGACGGTGTGCCTGCTCATCCTGCGCAAGCGCGCGTATGACGAATACCACACCGAGCTGCTCATTCAATGTCTGGTCATCGCGCTGATACTCACCATGCTGGCCATCGCGGTGTTCTTTTTGCTGATCTTGACCGATCCGACCGGCGCGATCGAGAAATTCATGCTGTTTATCAGCGTGCACTGGGTGACGGTGGTGCTGGCCGATCTGGTATACGTCGTCATCACCCGCTGGAGATAGCGCCATGAAGATTATCCTGATACAGCCGCGCATGAACAAGCGGCCTATGGACACGGACCTGAAAACCCGCATGGCGCCCTCGCAGGCACTGCTGACGCTGGCAGGGCTGACGCCGCCGGAGCACGATGTGGTGATGATCAACGAAAACGTGGAGGAAATTGACTACGCGTGCGGCGCGCAGGTGGTGGGCATTACGGTGACGCTGGACGTGCTGCCGCGCGCGGCGGAAATCGCGCGCCGATTCCGCGCGGTCGGCGTGCCGGTGGTGGCCGGCGGCATCCACATCAGTTGTGACCCGGAGGGCTGTCAGCCGCACTTTGACGCGATTTGCGTTGGCTCGGCCGAGCGCGTGTGGGCGCGGATCATTGCCGATGCCGAGAAGCAGCAGCTCCAGCCGATCTATCAGGACATGGAGGGGTTTGCCGGAGACGAGCTGGCCTTTCCGGCGCGCGACCGCATCGATTTGCGCCGCTACCTGTACAGCAATGTGATCACCACCAGCCGGGGCTGCCCGCACCGCTGCGACTTCTGCTACAACAGCGCGTGTAACCGCCAGTACATCCGCCGCCCGATCGACGCAGTGCTGGCCGAGATTGCGCGCATGGGCACAAAGCACATTCTGTTCATTGATGATAACTTCATCGGCGACCCGGACTACGCGCGCGCGCTGCTCACCCGCATGCGCGGCATGGGGCTGAAATGGAACGCCGCGGTCACCACCCGCATTGCGGAGTATCCCGACGTGCTGGACCTGATGGCCGAGGTGGGCTGCCAGAGCCTGTTCATTGGCTTTGAGTCGATCAACAACGGCTCACTGGAAAACGTGCACAAGCACAACCGCTTCGAGCGGTATGGGCAACTGATCCGCGAGATCCATCAACGCGGCATCATGATCAACGCCAGCATGGTATTTGGACTGGATGGCGATGGGCCCGATGTGTTCCGCCGTACGCTGGACTGGCTGGTACAGAACAAAATCGAAACGCTGACTTCGCACATTCTCACGCCGTATCCGGGCACGGCGCTGCACCAGCGCATGGAGGCGGAGGGACGCATCACCGACCGCGATCTGGCGAAATACAACACCGCGCATGTGGTCTTTGCGCCCCGTGGCATGACCGCGCGGGAGCTCTACGACGGGTATCTGTGGATGTACCGCCAGTTCTATTCGTTCCGCAATATCCTGCGCCGTCTGCCCGAGCAAGCGGCGCAGCGCAAGTCGTTCCTGCTGTTTAACTTTTTATATCGCAAGTTTGGCTGGTTTACCTCGGCGGTCGCGCGGCTGATTCCGATGCGGTGGATCGGCAAGTTGGCGACCAGGATATCGTATCGGATAAAATAAAGAGCAGACTGCCGATCAACGTGCTCTCTCGCTCGTGGTTGTTGCGACAGAGCGTTGCTCGGCAGTCTGGTGTAAAGAGCGACATCCGCCTATTCTTCCAGCGCCTCCTGCGCCTCGGCCCAATCGTCGTATGCCTTGGTCAATTCTTCGGTGGCCTGCTGATAGCGCTGGGTGACGACTGCCGCCTGTCCCGGATCGTTATACAGATCGGGGTTCGACATGCGCGCCTCCAACCCCCTGATTTCGTCCTCCAGCGAGGCGATGGTGCGCTCCAAATCGCCCACCCGCGCCTTGGCGGCGCGCGCTTGCTCGCGACTGAGCCGGTCGCGCTTTTTTTGCTTGTCCTGCTCAGTGCGCGTGACCTGCGGTCCCTGATCTGCCTCGCCGGTGACGCGGTGCTTTTTCTCGTAATAATCGTCGTAGTTGCCTAGGTATTCGGTGATGCCGTCGGGCTGCATCTCCAGCACGCGTGTGGCGACGCGGTTGATGAAGTAGCGGTCATGCGAGATCGTGATGATCGTGCCGGTGAAGCCCTCCAGCGCCGCTTCGAGCACCTCGCAGGAGTCCATGTCCAAATGATTGGTGGGCTCGTCCATCAACAGCAGGTTGTCGCCCTGTAGCATCAGCGCGGTCAGTGCCACGCGCCCCTTCTCGCCGCCGGACAGCGTACGGATCGGCTGGAACACGTCGTCGCCGGTAAACAAAAACAGCCCCAGCGCGCCGCGCACATCGGATTGCTCCATACGCGGGAAGCGATCCCACACCTCGTCCAGCACGGTTTTGTCCGGATGCAGGGCGGCCTGATGCTGGTCGTAATAGCCGATGTCCACATTGCTGCCCAGTTGCACATAGCCGTGATCGGCGGTTTCCTGCTGTGTAAGGATGCGGAATAGCGTGGATTTGCCCACGCCGTTCGCGCCGATGATGGCGATGCGTTCTCCGGCGCGCACATGCAGGTTGAAGTCCTCGAACAGCGTCTTTTGTTCAAACCGCTTGGTCAGATCGCGCAGGCGCAGCACATCCTCGCCGGTGCGCCGCCGTGCCTCGAACGAGAAACGGATCGCGCGCTCATCCACCGGTTTATCCACCAGCTCCATGCGCGCCAGCGCCTTCTCCCGGCTTTCGGCGGCGCGGATGGACTTCTCGCGGTTGAACATGCGAAAGCGCGCGATGATGGCCTGTTGGCGCTCAATCTCTTTCTGTTGCATCGCGTAGGCTTTCATGCGTGATTCGAACCGCTCCTCGCGCTGGCGCATGTACCGCGTATAGTCGCCGTCGTACTGCTCGATGTGCCCCATCAGCAGCTCGGCCACGCAGTCGCACACATGGTCTAGGAAATAGCGGTCATGCGACACGACGACCACCGTGCCGCGATAGGCGGCGAGTTTGCCCTCCAGCCACTGCATGGCCTCCAGATCAAGGTGATTGGTCGGCTCGTCCAGCAGCAACAGGTCGGGCTTTTGCAGCAGCAGACGCGCCAGACACAGCCGTGTGCGCTCGCCGCCGGAAAGCTGCTCGGTGGGCTGATCCCATTGTGCCTGCGTAAAGCCCAAACCGGCTAGCACGCCTTGGATCGCGCTGCGCCACGCATAGCCCTCGGCGGCCTCAAAGGCGTCGGTCAGCCGCGTGTAGGCGGCGGACACCTGTTCGAACGCGTCCTTGTCGTCGTGCACGTCGGCCATCTGGTGTTCCAGCGCGCGCAGGCGGCGCTCCATATCCTTGATGGGGTCAAAGACGCGCTCCAGCTCCTGCCAGACGGTCAGCCCGGCCTGCACCATGTCCTGCTGCGCCAGATAGCCGACGCGCAGCCCGCGCTGGATATGGATCTGTCCGGCGTCGGGGCGGTCAACCCCGGCCAGCATCTTCAGCAGCGTGGTTTTGCCGCTGCCATTGACGCCGACCAGACCCATGCGCTGGCCGTCCTGCACGGTCAAAGAAATATCCTTCAGCACATCATGCACGCCGAAGGATTTGCGCACGCCTTGCACGGATACAACAATCATGCCTGGTTCTCCTTGCTGCGATTTCGCGCCCAGTCGTCCAGCGCGGTCTCGCCCTGTGCCACTTCCTCGCGCGGGAGGTTGCCAGCGGCCAGCCGGTCGTCAGGCAGTCTCTTTAGCGCGGCATAAAAATCGCGCCCGGCGGCATACACCGCCGCCTGATCGTCGGGCAGGCCGAACGCTTCTGTTTGCGTGAACAGGATATCCTCCGCGTCGGCATACGCGCCGCCCGCGCACAAAAAGCGCAGAATGCTCGCGGTTTCGTCGGCGGGCACCTGTTCGGCGCAGCGGTCAAAGAGCTGCCTGGCGCGCTCAACGCGCAGCTTGGCCACGGTGTCATCGTCAATGGACACCAACAATTGCAACGCGCGGTGCAGCTTCTGCTGGATTTGATCGGTGTCCAGCCGGTGCTGAAAACGCTGCACCTCGGTGGCCAGCAGCTCGCACAGCGCCAGCCGCCGTTCCTCGGTCAGCATGTCGATCAGCACCTCGACCGATAACCCTTCGGCGGTGCTGCGGTCCAGCCCGCAAAAGCGGCGATACGCCTCGTCCAGCTCTTCCTCGGCATCCAGATCGTCGAGCAGGCGAAAGATCTTGCCAAACGCCGCGCCCAGCATCTCGATCATGCGCATGACGGTGTCTTCCTGAAAATACATGGTTCCTCCTCAGGGCGTTGACGCGCCCCGCATCCCTATTATACCGGTCTTTCCCGCCGCGCGCAAGCGACGCGCACTTGTTGCGGTGGCGTGATTGGGGTATACTGGAGAGAGAAAAGTCCTTTCGCGCATAAAGGAGGAACGCCGGTGAAAGTGGTGCGTTGGTTCTCCGAGGGAATTTACCCGCTGGATGTGCTGGAGCGTGGCGGGGGGTTGTCGCTGCCCTTTACCGACGATGACGGCCGGGCAAGCGACCGCGTGCTGGTCACCGGCATCAGCGGCGCGGGCAAGAGCACGCTGCTGGAGATGATCGGGCGGCTAGGACGCGCGTTGTGGCAGGCG
Organism: Eubacteriales bacterium; assembly: GCA_031552735.1. GTDB lineage: Bacteria > Bacillota > Clostridia > Christensenellales > Aristaeellaceae > JAVBUY01. The sequence continues at coordinate 3,630 of JAVBMF010000028.1, read as the reverse complement.
CTGACCGAGGGGAAAATAGACAAGCAGCCGCCGAAGAGTTGCGCGCTGGTGCTGCAAGGGCTGATGGAGAGGCCGCTGCTGGTGGTGAGCGCGAAGGACGAGGCGTTCTGGGACAAAGTCGTCCATGCGCGGCAGGCCGAGCTTGCGGTCGGCTGGGTCGCCGGGGCGCCGCGCGGCTTCGACACGCCCGATATCGAGGCGCTGGCACGGCGTGTCCGGGAAGCGCCGGACAGCGTGCCCAATATGCTGCTGCTGACCGAGGATGAGCAGCGAAATCTGCCCGACGCGGCGCATCTGGCCGAGGCATTCTGGGCGCTGCACGCGCGCGCGCCCCAGCGCAGTGCCGCGCTGATGGAGCAGACGGCGCTGCTGTTAAGCGGCAAAAAGATCACGCTCAGCGACACAGAGATGCGTGTGCGCCTCGCGCGCGGCGGTGAGCACCCGCTGGGCAAGCTGTCTTCCGGCGAGCGGCGCATCATCGCGCTGCTGCTGGCGGTCGCCGAGCGGCTGCATCCCGGCGGCGTGCTGCTGATTGACGAGCCCGAGGCGCACCTGCATCCCTCGCAGACGCTGGGGTTTTTGACCACGCTGGAGCAGATCGTGCTGCCCGACGATGGGCAGATGATCCTGACTTCGCACACGCCGGAGGTGTGGCGCCGCTATGACAGCCTGGGCGTCAATCTGGTGCTGGAGGATCAGGCATGAGCGGATTTGACGACGCCTATCAGAATATCCGGCGTGAACTGGCTGCCACGCCGAGCAAGCGCGTGCTGCTGGTCGAGGGCACAGGCGACGTGGACTTTCTGACGCTGATGCTGGACAAGCCGCCGCTGAAAGAGCGCAATCTCCACGCGCGGTGGGTGATCGGCGCGGTGGGCGGCAAGGACAGCGTGCTGCGCATGCTGGGCATGCAGCCGCGCTGGCTGGGGCTGGTCGATCGCGACGCGTGGAGCGAGGATGAAATCGCCGATGCGACGCGGCGATTGCCCAACCTGCGCTTGCTGCCGCGCTACTGCATCGAGAACTATCTGATCGACCCGATGACCTTTCAAGTGTTTGAGCAGCGCGCGCAGGACGCCAAAGCAAAGCAAAGCGTGCGCGATGCCGCGCGGCATTGCAAGGAGCGATGGGGCGAGGGCATCCGCCATGGCAGTCTGTGGCGCGCGGTGCAGCCATTGCAGGATGCGTTGCAGGATCGCGGCTTTAACGGTGCGCTGCTGCGCTTTGAGCTGCCTGACGACCAGAAGGTGCGCGCCACGCTGCATAGCTGGTCGGAGCTGCTGGACGAACAGCGTGTATACGGTGAGTTTGCGGCCTTCCAGCAAAAGGCGCAGGACATGCCGCCTGAGCAGGCGCTGCGCCTGTGGGTGCATGGGAAAATCTTCTGGCGCAGCGTGGTGGCCGATGCGCTGGGCCAGGCGATTGGCGAGGAAAACGAGTCGCGGTTACGGCGCCTAGTCTATCGCCACATCCCGCTGCCCGGCGATCTGTTCGACCTGCTCACCGAGGTGTTTGCATAGGGTGGAAGTGGTGCTGTGTATGGCGATGTGTACAAATAATGTTTACAAATCCACAATATATGGTATACTAAAGAGAATTGGGAACATAAAAGTGGCGGTTTTTCCGGGAATGTGCAACAATGGGAGTCCGAGCGGAGTTTAATAGATAGACGACAGAGAAAGGAGAGTGCGTGCATGCGAAACCGCAGCAATTATAACTACACCCCCGCGCAGGGAAGCCTGCTGCAACAGCAGCGCCCCGAACCGCGCCGCAATGCCGGTGTTGGCGGCGGCAAGGGCATTGACCGCGTGCTGCTCATTCTCTTCTTTATTGCCCTGCCTGCTATCGCGCTGATTTCGCTGTTCTGGAACGCACTGCAATGGGTGTTTATCCTGGTGTGCCTAGGCACCATTGCGCTATTGTGGATGCAGCGCGGTTTTACCCAGCGCGGCCGCGTGGTCATGACCGGGCTGTACACCGTGCTGTCGATGGTGATGCTGACCAGCGCGCTGGGCAGCGGCGGCTCTGGACAGTTGCCGCGCACCACCAGCAGCGCCACTGTGCCGCCGATCAACTATGCCAACTATGTGACGGACAGCCAGACCAATCCAATGGTGGTCAGCAACGGCGCGGTGCCCGCCGCCAATACCAGCGGCGGTTCTGTGGTCGATACCACGCAGACGGGCGGCGTGGACCCCAGTCAGCTCGATCCCAGCGTGGTCACCGATCCCAACGCGGCGGTCGGGGGATCGGGCACCGTCGTGGACCCGATCACCGGTGTGGCGATGCAGCCGCGCGTGGCTAGCACCGCCGCGGAAAAGGTGCTGGAGCAGTTTCTGGAAGCGTGGCGCTCGGACATCATGGCCAATATGGTGCCGCTGACCGCGCCGAGCTGGCGCGCGACGCTTAGCGCGTCGCAGAATGGCCCGGAGCAGAAGCTGTATTGGCAGTTCAGCAACAAAAAGCTTGATTCCTGGCAACTGGTCGGCGAGCCGACCGGCACCGACACCGACACCTCCCGCACCGTGACGCTGATCGCCACCATTATGTCCGGCAACGAGCAGCGCAAGTATAAGTACGACGCGTTGATGCTGCAAGCCGACGGCCAATGGTTCGTCGATCCCTACTCGCTGCAAACCGGCACGCGCGTCGATCTGGCTACGCCCGCGCCCGCCGACGCCGCTGTGGTCGCGGCTGATGGATCGGTCGTAACACCGCCACCGACGCCCGCGCCCACCAAGACGCCCGGCCCCAAGACCAAGCTGTACTATAACGCCAGCGGCGGCAAGTACTATCACGCTGCCGCCGACTGCAAGACCGTCGATGAGAAGTATCTGCCGCTCAAGAGCTTTACGTATAGCAAGATCAACGATTCGCCGTTTAGCAAGTTAATCCCCTGCAAAACCTGCAACGCGCCCTCGCGGCCGCAATAAAGCAGGGCGGAAAATCCGCCGTTGATGGCCGTCAAGAAAAACTTGGCGGCCTGTATTTTTTTGTGCTTGACAGGCCCCTTGAAAATGGGGTAAAATATCCATTGCGTCAATAGGCTCCGCTAGCCCCGGGACTATTGCGTGCGCACCGTCGTCTGACCAGCGGTTGGTGCCAACCATTCGTCCCCGAATCAAACCGATGGAGGAAATTGACGTGAAAACGTTTATGGCAAAAGCCGAAGCCATCGAACGCAAGTGGTACGTTGTCGATTGCGAGGGCCAGGTGCTCGGTCGCGTCGCCAGCCAGGTGGCCGCTGTGCTTCGTGGCAAACACAAGCCCATCTATACCCCGCATGTGGATACCGGCGATCATGTGATCGTGATCAATGCTGCCAAGGCAGTGCTGACCGGCAAAAAGCTGGATCAGAAAATCTATTATCAGCATTCCGGCTATCCGGGCGGCATGAAGGAAACGGTCTATCGCAAGCTGATGACCGATAAGCCCGAGTTTGCCGTCCGCCACGCCATTGAGGGCATGCTGCCCCATGGCCCGCTGGGACGTCAGATGGCCAAGAAACTGCGCGTTTACGCTGGCGCCGAGCACGAGCAAGAGGCCCAAAAGCCCGAAAAGCTCGAGCTGAAGTGATCCGGAAGGAGAGAAAGACATCATGGCTCAAGCTCAGTATCAGGCTGTTGGCCG
>JAVBMF010000034.1:0-24840 GCA_031552735.1 Eubacteriales bacterium | reverse complement strand
CTTCCTTGCCAGGATTCCCTGGCTCTGCTATACTCGGAGTCGAAGGAGGCCTGTGCATTGGACTTACGCAAACGCATTGCTGCCATTGTGGCGGAAAACGCCCTGAAACAAAAGGAGCTCGCCGCCCTGATGGGCGTGACGGAAAGCTACGTATCCGCGCTGCTTTCCGGGCGCAACGAAAGGATATCCGCTTCGCTGGCAAGTCTCATCGAGGAAAAGCTCGGCTATAGCGCGCAATGGGTGCTGACTGGCGAAGGCACGAAACACAGACAAGCCAAGGATGGCCAAGCACTATCTGAGGCGCATGCGCGCATCCTGTTGCAGCTGGAAAAAATGTCGGATGCGCAGTTGCTCGCCGTCCTGGCATTTATCGATTCCTTGCAAAAGGTCGAGAAGAGCTTTGTGAAAACCGAATCGTCGCATTAAAATTGGCGCATAAAAACAAGGCTGCCTACCGAAGTACCGGTGTGGCAGCCTTGCTTTTATGCGCGCAACGCGAGCGATCTCTTCCGGTGTTTTCGCGCTATTCCACCGTCACAGACTTCGCCAGATTCCTCGGCTGGTCCACATCGCAGCCCTTGGCAACCGCGATATAATACGCGTACAGTTGCAGCGGCAGCACGGCCAGCATGGGCGCCAGCTCAGCGGGCACGGTGGGGATGTGCCAATGCTCGGCGGCGCCGACCTCGGCGCCGGGCATACCGACGCACAGCACATGCGCGCCGCGCGCCTGCACCTCCTGAATGTTCGAGCGCATCTTGTCGATCAAATCGGGCTGGGTGCACAGCGCCATCACCACCGTGCCCGGCTCAATCAACGCGATGGTGCCGTGCTTGAGCTCTCCGGCGGCATATGCCTCCGAGAAGGTGTAGCTGATTTCCTTGAGCTTCAGTGAGCCCTCCATCGCCAGCGCCCAATCCAGCCCGCGTCCGATGTAGTACACATTGTGCTGATCAAAATGCAGGCTGGCGAACCGCTGGATGTCCTGCTGTTTGGCCAATACTTCGGCGGCTTGATCGGGCAGCGCCATCAGCGCGTCCGTCAGCCGCTTTTGTGTGTGTTGATCCAGCGCGCCTCTTGCGGCGGCGATGCCCAGCACCAGCAGTGCCAGCAACAGCACCTGTGTGGAGTATGCCTTGGTCGAGGCCACCGCGATCTCCGGGCCCGCACGGGTGTACAGCACATGGTCGGCCTCGCGTGCCAGCGTGCTGCCCAGCACATTGGTTACCGCCACGATGCGCGCCCCGGCCTGCTTGGCCTTGCGCATGGCGGCCAGGGTGTCGGCGGTTTCGCCGGACTGGCTGATCACAATGCACAGATCGCCGGGCTGTGTCAGCGTTTCGCGATAGCGGAACTCCGACGCGATGTCCACCTCGGCGGGCAGTTTGGCCAGGCTCTCCAGTAGGCGCTTGCCCACCATGCCCGCGTGGTACGCGGTACCGCAGCCCAGCAGCACCGCGCGGCGCACGCCTTGCAGCGCCACCGCGTCCATGGGCAGCAGCTCCGGCCTAAACGCGCCTTGCTCATCCATATACGCGTGCAGCGTGTCGCGCAGCGCGCGCGGCTGCTCATGAATCTCCTTGAGCATAAAATGCGGATACCCGCCCTTTTCTGCGGCGGCGATATCCCAATCGATGTGTTGCGGCGTCACATCCTTGGCGCGGCCAAACGCGTCCCACACGCGGATGCCCGCCGGGGTCAGCATGGCAATCTCGCCATCCTCCAGCGGGTAGACCTCTCGCGTGAGGGGCAGCATCGCCGGAATGTCCGACGCCAAGAACTGCTCGCCTTCGCCCCAGCCGACCACCAGCGGGCTGTCTTTGCGCACGCAGTAAAGCGCGTGCGGCGCGTCGCTGCACAGGATGCCCAGCGCATAGCTGCCCTCCATGCGGTGCATGGCCTGACGGATCGCCGTCACCAGATCGCCACGATACAGGTGGTGAATCAGGTGCGCCACCACTTCGGTGTCGGTCTGCGAGCGAAATGTAACACCGCACTGCTCCAGATACGCCTTCAGCGGCTGATAGTTCTCAATGATGCCGTTGTGCACCACCGCGATGGTGCCCTGCACGTCGGTATGCGGATGCGAATTGGCCTGAGACGGTTCGCCATGCGTCGCCCAGCGCGTGTGCCCGATGCCGCAGTTTCCCCGCACCGGCTGCTCCGCCAGATCGGCACGCAGATTGTTCAGCCGTCCCTTGGCCTTGCGGATGGCCACAGCTCCGTCCTGCATGACCGCCACACCCGCCGAGTCATAGCCCCGGTATTCCAGGCGCGCCAATCCGTCCAGCAGGATGGGGGTCACATCCTTTGGTCCTACATACCCCACAATGCCACACATAGTTCGTCCTCCTTCGTATCACCATGCGCTTATTGCGCGTCCGGCGGGGTCAGATACGTTTCCGGGTCCACCCACTGGTTGTCGCGCAATAGCTCAAAGTGCAAATGGGGCGCGTCGTCGGCCTCCAGCGGCAGCGGATCGCCCAGCGGCGACAGCGTCTGCCCAGCCTTGACCGGGTCGCCAACGCGCAGCAGTTCCAGCGTTTTCAGTCCCGCGTATCGCGTCGTCCATCCGCCGGGATGCGCCAGCTCCATCACCTGGCCGAGCAGCGGATCGCTGTATGCCGCCGATACGGTGCCGCTCATCGCCGCGCGGACGGTATCGCCGGTGCGCGCGGCAATGTCGATGCCGTCGTGCACCGCCCATATGCCCAGTGTCGGCAGAAACACCGGCACATCGTCTGTATGCGCGCGCTGCACCGTGCCCGAGACGGGCCAGGTCAATATCGGGGTGTCGGTCAACCCCTGCTGAAACGCCTGCTCGACCGGCGGCGGCATGGTCGGCGCGGCGGTGGTCCAATGGATCACCTGCTGCTCCGCCTGCGCCACGGCAAAGGGCGCAATGGTATCCTGCGGCTGTACCGCCACCTCCGGCGGTGGCTGCACCGGCGGCGTTTGCCCACGCGTCCAGATCGCCGTGCCAATGATCACCGCCACACACACGCCCAGCATCCCATAAAAACCCCATTGCTGCATAAACGCCGAGCTCTTTTTCAGCCCTGCGCGCGCGGCTTCCATCGCGCGGTTGCCCCAATCACGAACTGTGCGCATACCAACACCTCCGCGAACAGTCTGCCCGCGCGGTGGTGGGGTCATTCATAGGTCGGTGATTTGCCCGATGCGTACCCCGGCATAGTAGTGTAGCAGGATCGCGCGGTAGTCGCTGCCCGAGCGCGCCATCGCGTCGGCACCGGTCTGGCTCATGCCCACACCGTGACCGTATCCGCGCTGGCGAACCACCAGCTCGTCCCCTGCGAAAGAAAACGAAAATATCGTGCTGTATAGTCCCAGCGCGGTGCGCAGCGCGCGCCCGTCGCAGGTCGTTTTGCCCGCGCGCACGGTGCGCACGCGCCCGGAGTCGAACCGATCGACCACCGCAAGCTGATCAGCCAGCGTCTGCGCGGTTATTTTTGCCTTGGGCAGTGCCGCGTTGATGCGCGTCACCGCGTCGGACAGGGCGAAGCGCTGCTCACTCTCATACCGGCTGGCCTGCTCCTCACCCGGACTGTCCACCCCGCGCAAATACGGCAGCGCCTGCGCAAACACATGCTCCACGTCCTCGGTATGCCCACCGCTGATCGCGTGGTACAGCACCTCGATGGGGCGTCCGCCATAGGTGATGATCTCACCTTCGGTCTCGCGCACCGCGCGCGCTATTTTGGTCATGTACGCGTCATAGTCGCCGCCCCAGCGCTGCCGCAGCGTAGCCGCATCGTCCCATGCCTGGCAATGCGTGCTGTCACTGCAAATATCCGCCCCGTCATGCGCAGCGCAACCTGCCCCGCCCCATGCGAGCATGCTGTCCGCCGCGCGTGTCCGGGCAGCCACCGCCTGCGCCTTGAGCGCCTCCTCCGCAAAGCCCGCTGGCATCTCCGCGGCAACCACGCCGACCAAATAGTCCTCCAGTGTCAAGGTCACGATATGCGCTGTCCCGGTGTCATAGAGCGCCAGTTGCGGCACGGACGTAGGATGTACGCGACGGATACTCGGTGCGGTGCCCTCCGCTTGCGCCGGCCAATGCACAACCCCCCAGCGCAGCAGCGCCACGCCCAGCAACAGCAGCGCCCCCACAAGCGGCCAATACACCTGCCGACTTTGTTTGCCCCGGCCATATCGGCGCATGCGCATCGCCTCCCCGCTACGGTATGCGCCCCCTGCGCGCAAGATGCCCGCCGCTTGTCTTTTTTTCTGCGCATTTGTCCTAAAATGCATATCTCCTATTGCAAAATTGCAAAATCGACGTTATAATACCACTTGTTGTTACATTTGCGCAAGAGTATTAGGGAGAAATTGCATGAACTGGAAAAACGAGTACCTTTCCCGCGTGTGGGCGTCGGTCGCCCAGCGCAATGCCGGCGAACCGGATTTTCTATTGGCTGTTGAGGAAGTGCTGGGCAGCCTGTCAACAGTTCTGTCGCAGCACCCGGAATTTGAACAGGCGGGGCTGCTCGAGCGCATCACCGAACCGGATCGCCTGCTGCAATTCCGCGTTAGCTGGGTGGACGACCACGGTCATGTGCAAGTCAACCGTGGCTTCCGCGTGCAGTGGAGCGCCTCGCTGGGCCCCTATAAGGGCGGTCTGCGCCTGCATCCGACCGTCAATGCGTCGGTCATCAAATTTTTGGGTTTTGAGCAGACCTTTAAAAACGCGCTGACCGGGCTGCCAATGGGCGGCGGCAAGGGCGGCTCGGACTTTGATCCCAAGGGCAAGTCCGATGGTGAGATTATGCGCTTTTGTCAAAGCTTCATGACCGAGCTGTGGCGTCATATTGGCGCCGATACCGATGTGCCCGCCGGGGACATCGGCGTGGGCAGCCGCGAGATTGGCTACCTGTATGGTCAGTATAAGCGTTTGGCCAATGAATGCTCCGGCGTCATGACTGGAAAGGCTGTGGCGGCGGGCGGCTCGTTGGGTCGCACCGAGGCCACCGGCTATGGTCTGCTCTACTTTGTGCACCGCATGCTGCATGTGATGCGCGATACCGGCATTCAGGGCAAGCGCGTGGTGGTGTCCGGCAGCGGCAATGTCGCGCTCTACGCGATCCAAAAGGCGCAGCAGCTCGGCGCGATTCCGCTGACCGCGTCGGATTCGGGCGGTTATGTGGTCGATCCAAACGGCATCAACTTTGACATCCTGCGCCAGATCAAGGAGGACGAACGCGGCCGTGTGTCCGAGTATGCCAAGCGTGTGCCCACCGCCACCTATCACGAAGGCTGTCGAGGCGTGTGGACCGTGCCGTGCGATATCGCGCTGCCCTGCGCCACGCAGAACGAGCTGGACGCGGATGGCGTGCAGGCATTGATCCGCAACGGCTGCATCGCGGTGGCCGAGGGTGCGAATATGCCCACCACGCCGGAGGGCATTGCGCTGCTGCACGAAGCCAAGGTCCTGTTTGCCCCCGCCAAGGCGTCCAATGCGGGCGGTGTGGCGGTCAGCGGTCTGGAGATGAGCCAGAACGCCCAGCGTGACGCATGGACATTTGATAAGGTGGATCGTCGGTTGGAGACCATCATGATCGGCATCTTTGAGCAGGCGCACAGCACCGCTGCCACCTATGATCTGGGCGAGAATCTGCAAGCCGGTGCCAACATCGCGGGCTTCCTGCGCGTGGCCAAAGCCATGTTGTGGCTGGGCGTGCAGTAAAGGTTCCGGACGTGCAAAAAGAAACCCCCGTGTGGCAGTGCCACGCGGGGGTTGTTTGATGGATGCCATTTCGCTAGGGTGCGATGCCTAGCGCGCGGTGGCGCTTACTTCGCAAACTCGGTCGCGCGGGTTTCGCGGATCACATTGACTTTGATCTGGCCCGGATACTCCATCTCTTTTTCAATGCGCTTGACGATCTCGCGCGCCAGAATGAGCGTCCCGGCGTCGTTGATGTCCTCGGGCTTGACCACGATGCGCACCTCGCGGCCAGACTGGATGGCGAACGACTTTTCCACGCCCGCGAAGGAGTTGGCGATTTCCTCCAGCTTCTCCAGTCGCTTGATGTAGTTCTCCAGCGACTCGCGGCGTGCGCCCGGGCGCGCGGCGGAAATCGCGTCGGCGGCCTGCACCAGCACAGCCTCGATGGTCTGGGGCTCCACGTCGTTGTGGTGCGCCATGATGCAGTGCACCACTTCCGGCGATTCGCGGTACTTGCGGGCCAAGTCGGCGCCCAGCGATACGTGGGTGCCTTCCTGCTCGTGATCGACCGCCTTGCCGATATCGTGCAGCAAACCGGCGCGCTTGGCCAGCTGGATGTCGGCGCCCAACTCGGCAGCCATCAGCCCGGCCAGATGCGATACCTCGATGGAATGCTTGAGCACGTTCTGCCCATAGCTGGTGCGATAACGCATGCGGCCCAGCAGCTTGACCAGCTCGTGGTGGATGCCGTGCATGTTGGTTTCGAATACCGCCTGCTCGCCAGCCTCGCGGATTTGGTTGTCCACTTCCTTCTTGGCCTTTTCCACCATTTCCTCAATGCGGGCGGGGTGGATGCGTCCGTCCTGGATCAGCTTCTCCAGTGCGACACGCGCGGTTTCGCGACGGACCGGGTCAAACGCCGACACAATGACCGCCTCGGGCGTGTCGTCGATGATCAGATCGACGCCGGTCGCGGTTTCCAGCGTGCGGATATTGCGACCCTCGCGGCCAATGATGCGGCCCTTCATGTCCTCATTGGGCAGGTTCACCACCGATACGGTGGTCTCGGCGACGTGATCCGAAGCGCACTTCTGGATGGCCAGCGCGATGATGTTGCGCGCCTTCTTGTCGGCATCTTCCTTGGCGTGCGACTCGATATCGCGCACCAGCGCGGCGGCATCGTGGTAGGCATCCTTCTGGATGCGGCTCATCAGCACCTGACGCGCCTCGTCCTGGGTCATCTGCCCCACGCGCTCCAGCTCGACCTGTTGTTTGCCCAGCAGCGTCTCGGTCTCCTCGGTCAGCTTTTGCAGATCCTCGTGCTTCTTGTTCAGGTTCTCCTCGCGCGCCTCAAGGTTGTCCATTTTCTTGTCCATGGTTTCTTCGCGCTGGAGCAGGCGGCGCTCATTGCGCTGCACTTCGGCGCGGCGATCACGGATTTCGCGATCCAGTTCGGTCTTTAGTCGCAGCACTTCCTCTTTGGCTTCGAGCAGCGTTTCCTTTTTCTTTTCCTCGGCACGGCGCTGCGCATCCTCCAGCAGGTTGCGCGCGTACTCTTCGGTTCGGCCAATCTTGCGCTCATGCGCGTTCTTTCGGTAGGCGTATCCAACCGCGACACCGATCAGCACAGCGACCAGTACCGCGAGGACAATCCAAAGCATGTCCAAGTGAGTTTCACTCCTTCTATTATCAAATGAACCGGGGCATAGCCGGGTTTTCTGGCAGGTTCTGCGCGGTAACTGCGCGCAAAAACCCATCGTGATATATGTATCACCGATTATTGTACCGATTCGCGCAGAATCTGTCAAGCGAAAACCTGTCCGCGCGTTCAGTCAGCCTAAACAAAAAAGGAGCTTTCGCTCCTTTCAGCTTATCAAAAAACTTCACGCTGTCCAAAAAGGTCCAGATGTGGGCGAAGCACAAGGCCGTCCGACAGAGGCGTACACAGGTACGCCGACAAGGCGGCCGCTGGGCCAAACCCGCAGATGAGCCTTTTTCGACAGCCTGAAAGGAGCTTTCGCTCCTTTGGGGTTTTTGCGTATGCCGTTTATTCCTCCGGCAGTTCCGGCGCATCGCCGACATCGCTGGCGCCGACCTCCAGCTTGGCCTCGATACCGCCGCTCTTGAGTTCCTGGCGGATGATCTCCTCGATGCCCTTGGCGATCTCGGGATTGTCCTTGAGGAATTGCCGCGCGTTTTCGCGGCCCTGGCCGATGCGCTGATCATTGTAGCTGAACCACGCGCCGGACTTATTGATGATGTCGCGCGCCACCGCCAGATCCAGCAGGCTGCCCTCTTTGGAGATGCCCTCGCCGTAGAGAATATCGAACTCCGCAATGCGGAAGGGCGGGGCGACCTTGTTTTTGACCACCTTCACCTTGGTGCGGTTGCCCAGCACATCGGCGCCGTTCTTCAGCTGCTCGCCGCGGCGGATGTCCAGACGCACGGTGGCGTAAAACTTCAGCGCGCGTCCGCCGGGCGTGGTTTCCGGGCTGCCGTACATCACGCCGACTTTCTCGCGCAGCTGGTTGATGAATACGCAAGTCGCATTGGTCTTGTTGATCACGCCCGCCAGCTTGCGCAGCGCCTGGCTCATCAGGCGCGCTTGCAGACCGACAAACGAATCGCCCATCTCGCCGTCGATTTCCGCCTTGGGTACCAGCGCGGCGACCGAGTCAACCACCACCACGTCGATCGCGCCGGAGCGCACCAGCGCCTCGCAGATCTCCAGTGCCTGCTCGCCGGTATCCGGCTGCGATACGTACAGCTCGTCGATATTGACGCCCAGCTTGCGCGCATAGGCGGGGTCCAGCGCATGCTCGGCGTCGATGAACGCCGCAGTGCCGCCGGCCTTTTGCGCCTCGGCCACGATATGCAGCGCCACGGTAGTCTTGCCCGAAGACTCCGGCCCAAATATCTCGATAATGCGTCCGCGTGGCACGCCACCAACGCCCAGCGCGATATCCAGATCCAGACAGCCGGTGGGGATGACCTGAATGTCGTTGCCCGCGCCGCGGTCGCCCAGCTTCATCAGCGCGCCTTTGCCAAATTGCTTCTCGATAGTGGCCAGCGCGGCGTCCAGCGCGCGCTGCTTGTCATCGGATAGTTTCTGACTCACCGGCCCCTTTTCGGGCCTCTTCGATGCTTTTTCAGATGCCATATGTGCCTCTTTCCCCGGGCTGCCGCCCGGACATGTGTTGTTGATATGCGTCAGCCGCGCGCGGCTTGGAGAACCATGTGCAATGCGTGCAGGGTGGTCTGCTGTCTGATGCGCTCGCGCTCGCCGCGCAGGGTGAGTTTGCGCACCTGGGTACCGTGCGCGTCCGCCAGTGCCACATACACCAGCCCCACCGGCTTGTCCGGCGTGCCGCCGGTCGGCCCGGCAATCCCGGTGGTGGCCACCGCGATGTCCGCGCCGGACACGCACCGCGCGCCCTCGGCCATTTCGCGGGCAGTCTGCTCGCTAACCGCGCCATGCGCCGCCAGCGTCGCCTCGGCCACACCCAGGCAGCGCGCCTTGGCCGCGTCGCTGTAGGTAACGTAGCCCTCGCCCAGCACCGCCGACGCGCCGGGCACAGCCACCAGTGCCGCGCACACCAGTCCGCCGGTGCAGGATTCGGCCACAGAAACGATCTTGCGCGCCTTTTCCAGCGCCGCCACGGCATGGCGCGCCATGCTGTCATTCGGGTCGTCACTGACCGCATACACCACATCGCCCAACCGAGCGGTCAGCGCGGTCACCACCGGCGTGATCTTCTCCAGCGCCGCCGGATCGCTATCCGCGCTGGCGGTCACGCGCAACTGCACCTCGCCAATGGAGCAATAGGGGGCGATGGTCACTTCGCCCTGCCCGTCGATCAGGTCGCGCACGCGGGTTTCCACGTCGCTCTCGCCCATGCCGAAGATGCGAACATACCGCGACGCGATGCAGGTGTTGCTCTTTTGCAGCAGATAGGGCAGCACCGATTGCTCGAACATGTGGGTCAGCTCGTTGGGCGGCCCGGGCAGTTGGATGACGCACTTGCCGCCTTGCTCCACGATGCAGCCCGGCGCGGTGCCGCGCGCATTGGGCAGGATGATCGCACCACGGGCGAAGCAAGCCTGCTTGCGATTGCTCTCCGCCATGTCGCGGTGCATCGCGGCGAAAAAAGCGCGCATGTGCGCCAATGATGCGGCGTCCTCGATCATCGGCAGGCCGAAGTGCTCGGCAACGATCTCTTTGCTCAGATCGTCCTCGGTGGGGCCCAGCCCGCCGCTGGTGATCACGACATCAGCGCGACCCAGCGCGACGGCCAGCGCCTCGCGGATGCGGCCAGGGTTGTCGCCCACCGTCGTGTGGTGGTGCACGGTAATGCCCAGCGTCGCCATCTGCCGCGACAGATACTGCGCGTCGGTATTGGCGATCTGCCCCATCAGCAGCTCGGTGCCAATGGCCAGTATTTCCGCGGTCATTTGCCGCCCTCCAGATCGCTGAGCAGCATGCGGCCATTCCACACATACACCACGCACGAAAGCACGGTCAGCAGCGTCGCGACATACAGCGACAGATAGCTCAGCCAGCGCAGCCCCGGCAGATCGACAGTGAGCAGTGCCACCGCGATGATCTGCACCACGGTCTTGGCCTTGCCCCAGGGCCCGGCGGCGATCACCACGCCTTTTTCCGCGCCGATTAAGCGCAGGCCGGACACGATAAACTCGCGCGCGACAAAGACGATGCACACCCAACTGGACACCATGCCAAGGCCGACCATCATGATCAGCGCCGGGATGACCAACAGCTTGTCCGCGATCGGGTCCATGAATTTGCCAAAGTTGGTGACCAGCCCGCGCGCGCGCGCAATGCGGCCATCGAATAGGTCGGTCAGTCCGGCGGCGATGAACACGATCAGTGCCACCCAGCGGCAAAAGGGCGTCTGGATCGCGAAAAACACCAGATACACCGGCACCAGCAGGATGCGCAGCAGCGTCAGCTTATTGGGCAGGTTCATCTTGCGAATGGCTTCGATCATGCTTCCACCCCTATCAAGTCGTAGGCATCGGCGCGGTCGATGCGCACCTGCGCAAAGTCGCCCGGCCGGTAGGTCTTGTCCGAGGAAAAGAGAATGTTGCCGTCGATCTCCGGCGCTTCCCAGCGCGAACGGCCGACATACAGTCCATCGGGTCTGCGCCCCTCAACCAGCACCTCGCAGGTCTGGCCGACGCGGCGCTGGTTTTCTTCCAGCGAAATGCGCTGTTGCAGCGCCATAAGTTTGTCCAGACGGGCCTGCTTGGTCTCGTCGGAAAGCTGGTCGGCGCGTTCCGCCGCCGGGGTGTCCTCCTCCGGCGAGTAGGCAAACGCGCCCAGTCGGTCGAACCGCGCCTCGGCGATAAACGCCAGCAGCTCGGCAAAGTCGGCGTCGGTTTCGCCGGGGAAGCCGACAATGATGCTGGTGCGCAGCGCCATGCCACGCCGCTTGATCTCGCGCGCCAAGTAGCGGATGTGCTCGGCGGTACCGTGGCGGTGCATGTCCTCCAGCAATCGCGGCACAATGTGCTGGATCGGCAGATCGATGTAGCCGCACACATTGTCCAGCGCCTGCATCGTATCCAGCAGCCGGTCGTCCACCCGCGCGGGGTAGCAGTACAGCGCGCGCAACCACATTACGCCCGGGATTGCCGCCACCTCGGTCAGCAGCTCGGGCAACTGGCTCTTTCCCCGCGACGCGGCAAAATCGGTACCGTAGCGCGTCGTGTCCTGCGATATCAGCGTAATCTCCTTGACCCCGCGCGCGACCAGTCCCTGCACCTCGCGCACGATGTCGGCCATGGGGCGCGAGCGGTAGCTGCCACGAATCAGCGGAATGGCGCAATAGCTGCACCGGTTGTCGCAACCGTCGCCGATCTTCACATAGGCGCTGTAGCCCGGCGTGGTCAGCACGCGGTCGCTCTCGAAGAAGTCCTGACAGGGTGTGTTGAGCAGCGGACGATCACCGCGCTCGGCCTGCGCGATCATATCAAACAGCTTGTCGTACTGCCCCACGCCCAGCATGCCGTCAATCTCCGGCATCTGCGCGCGCAAGTCATCGCCATAGCGCTGCGCCAGGCAGCCGGTTACCAACAGCAGCTTGCACTGTCCATCCTGTTTATATTGCGCCATCTCTAGGATGGTATCAATGGATTCTTCCTTGGCCGGCTCAATGAAGCCGCAGGTATTGACCACAATGATGTCCGCCCGCGCCGGGTCTGGCTCGATCAGATAGCCGCGCGCGGTCAGTTCGCCCAGCATCTGCTCGGTATCGACGCGGTTCTTGCTGCATCCCAGCGACACCACGCCCACTTTGTTCGCCAATGTGTTGCCTCGTTTCTATCGCAAAGAATGGGAACGTTTGTTTTCTATTGTAGCATCGTTCGCGCCGGAAAACAAGCGAACATTCGGTTAAAACTCCACCTTGTTGCGCACATATTCCACCAGTTGATCGATGTGCACGCGGTCCTGCTGCATCGTATCGCGATCGCGCACGGTGACGATGCCGGTCTCGACGGTGTCAAAGTCCACGGTGACGCACATCGGCGTGCCAATCTCATCGGCGCGGCGATAGCGTTTGCCGATCGAGCCCGTCTCGTCGTACTCCACCGGGAAGTGCTTGGCCAGCTTATCGTAGACCTCGGTTGCCAGCTCGCCCAGCTTGTTCTTTTGCAGCGGCAGCACCGATACTTTGTAGGGCGCCAGCGCCGGATGCAGATGCAGCACGACGCGCGTATCGCCCTCGGCGATCTGCTCTTCATCATACGCCTCGCACAGGAAGGCCAGCGCCATGCGATCCACGCCCACCGCGGGCTCCACCACATAGGGCACAAACTTCTCATTGGTGATCGGGTCCATGTACTCCATATTTTCGCCCGCGTGCTGCTGGTGCTGCTTTAGGTCATAATCGGTGCGGTCGGCAATGCCCCACAGTTCGCCCCAGCCAAAGGGGAACAGGAACTCAATATCGGTGGTGGCTTTCGAGTAGAAGGAAAGCTCCTCCGCAGAATGGTCGCGCAGGCGCATATTGTCGGCGCTGAGGCCCAGACTCAGCAGGAAATCGCGGCAGAAACCGCGCCAGTAGGCGAACCACTCCAGGTCCTCACCCGGCTTGCAGAAAAATTCCATCTCCATCTGCTCAAACTCGCGCGTGCGGAAGGTGAAGTTGCCCGGGGTAATCTCGTTGCGGAAGGACTTGCCAATCTGGCAGATGCCCATCGGCAGCTTGCGGCGGGTGGATCGCACCACGTTTTTGAAATTCACAAACATGCCCTGCGCGGTTTCCGGGCGCAGATAAATCTCATTCGCATTGTCCTCGGTCACGCCCTGGTGGGTTTTGAACATCATGTTGAACTTGCGGATGCCGGTGAAATCCTGTTTGCCGCACGTGGGGCAGGGGATTTTTTGCTCGGCGATGTAGCCTTCCATCTGCTCGTTGCTCCAGCCGTCGGCGAGCACCTCCTCGCCCTTGGCGTGGGCGAAGTCCTCAATCAGCTTGTCGGCGCGAAAGCGTGCCTTGCATGCCTTGCAGTCCATCAGCGGGTCGTTAAAGTTGCCAATGTGGCCGGAAGCCACCCACACCTGGCGATTCATCAAAATCGCGCAGTCCAGGCCGACGTTGTGCTGATTCTCCTGCACAAATTTCTTCCACCACGCGCGCTTGACGTTGTTCTTAAATTCCACGCCCAGCGGGCCGTAATCCCACGTATTGGCCAAGCCGCCGTAGATCTCCGAACCCGCGAAGATAAAGCCGCGATTCTTGCACAGCGCAACGATCTTGTCCATAGTTTTTTCTACCGGCATGGTTGTTTCCTCCACCTATTCTGTTGATTTCTCTTCACACAAAAACGGAAGGTGCTCAAATCCCCCTGCGGGGACGAAAGCTACCTTCCGCGGTTCCACCCTGCTTGGCGCGATGCGCCCACTTTGTGCTGTTCCGCTCCGCAGCGCCACCTGCTTCCTTGCGGCGTATGCAATTTTCCTTTCCTATGATATGCAGGGAAGGGGGATTTGTCAAGGGTCAGACTTCTGTTCAAGCTCCTGCTCGTCTACCACATGCTCCAATGCATATCGGCAACTTTGAATGACCAATTGACCGAACGAAACACCTTTTTCTGTGGCTACCTTTTCTAGTTGTGCAACTAAATCTTTGGGCATGCGGATGGTCTTGTTAATCGACGCACTTTTCTTAACGACTAGCATTTCGTCACATCCTTTGTAATATATTGTACTTGCAAAATCTCATAAAAGATATATTCAATTATGCATTGCATTAAGCATTGCTTTATGTTATGCTTGCAAAAAGGGAGGTGCGCATATGTCCACTGCGCTAGAAGATTTATTCTTCGGCGATCTCGATGTAAATACAACAAATCCTGCCCCAAATACACTGCAAGCCGAAGCCTGGGATCGCTACGATGCTCAGCAGCAAGCATTACGCGCAGCGTTGGCACCCGAAGCGATTCCTCTACTAAATGCGCTGCTCAATACGCAGAGCGAGCTGCATGGGCAGTGCGCTTTGGAGAAATTTACTCTGGGCTTTCGGGTCGGCGTGCAGTTGATAGTCGAGGGGATGAAGCAATAAGTTCCCTCGTGAAGGGGAGGACGTTGTACTCTTTGGATTACGCCCAAAGAGTACCAGAAAAGCGTTTGCGCCCGGGTTCGCCCCTTAGCCCCTACGCGCTTATACTCGGATTCGGCGGGCGCCTACCAATGTTCACCGGCGGCCTTGAATTGATCCTTCGGATCTGAGGCCGCCGCTTCCAGTCCGGCGCTTGATCCGCCGTGCGCCTTCGTGGGAATCATCGCGTAGGGGCTGGGGCTCCAACGGGCGCGGAGCCCTGCGCAACCTGTGCGGTTTGTGTCGTAGCTTTGGTGTGTTCGTAGCCCCAGCGCACATGCAAGGCGGCCGAGCCATGGGGCATGTTCTAGCGAAGGTGAACGGCGGAAATAGTGCCGGACCTGACGCGCGAGCAGCCTAGCGGCGCTTGCGCCGCATCAGGCTCGCGCGGAATTGGTAGGCACCCGCCGGAGCCGAGCATATGCCCATGGCGAACAGCCGCCGCAGCGTGCGCCCACTTTTTCGGTTCCTTTTTGGCAAAAAGGAACAGACATAACGGTTTTCCTCCAAAGGAAACAAGAGGACAGCCCACTTTGGGCGTAATCCAAAGAGAACACGCACCCCCCGCTCCATGCCGTGCGGCGGTGGAAAAATATGTAGTTTGTGTGAAAAGTGTTGCGGCGACGCGCGCGGGGCGTGTGGCGGGGCGGGGCAAATGTTGCGAAAGTGTTGCAAAACAACCGGTTGTAGGGGGGCGGCGAACGGTACACTATATATGCGACTTTACAAAATATACGAACATATGTACGATATACACAACGATATGTGGGAGGTGCGAGACGTGAAGCTGGATGAAAGAGAACATACCGAGAGAAGCGCCTATAAGGAAAAAATCCTCCGCATGCTGGAGGATGTGCCCTCCCATGCGATGATGGAACGCATCTATTGGTTTATTGTGATGCAGATATTGCTGTGAGGCGCAGCGCTGTTGACAGGAAAGCCGCGTTCGGATACACTTTTGCCCAGAGGAAAGATATGCCAGCCGCCGCAAAAGTGCCGCGCGGCATCGCGATGGAGGACGTGCGCATGGAAAAATCACGGCAGGTGATCGCTGCCGCAAAGCAGTACATCCGGCTGGACTGGAAAAAAACCGGGGTGCTTTCGCTGTGCGTGGTCGCGTGCCTGTGGGTGCCCAGGGCGGTCATCCTGCTGCTTCCGGTCAGGCTGCCTGTGTACGCGAAGTGCCTGCTCTACACGGCGGTGTTTTTGCTGCGCGGGTGCGTGTACTGCGCCGTCGCGGACGTTCTGTTTTATCGGCAGGTGTCGGTCCGCCGGATGTGCCGGGCACTGACATGGGGGAAAAGTTACGCGTGCGCGCTGAGTAGCAGTTTTGTCTTTGTGTTGTTCGTGCAGCCGTTTTTCCGGGATACCCTATCGCTGGCGCTCGGTGGGGAAAACAACCCGTACTTGCTTTCGCTGGGCATCGTGCTGTCCAATTTCGCGCTTTTCCTTGGCAACTGGGTTGCCGATACGCTGCTCGCCCCCTTGGTGCAAAAGGACGGCGACTTGCCCTGGGGGCGCATCTTGCGCGCAAACATGTCGCGGTTGTTTCCCGGCATATGGCTGGAATTGCGCCTCGCCGTCTATGCGCTGCCCGCCATCGCGCTGACGTGGATCATCACCCTGCTTTGCGTCAGGCGCGGCAGCCTTGCCGGTATCGTGCAGATTCAGTTCTGGGGGGTGACGGTGATGTATGGCTGCGCGCTTGTGTATACGCCGTTTCAACTGATGGCGCGATACATCGGCTATCACACGCGGGTGGCCATCGCAAAGGAGGTGAGCACGCATGTGGCGGTTTAAAAAGGTGATGATTCGGGTGTTTTTTATCCTGCTGTCTGCGGCCATCCTGATCAACGTGCTGCACAGGCTGCTGGGCATCGATGTGCGCGCGAAGTCCCCGTGCGATCTGCTGGTGCAAGTGCCCGGCTATGCACTGGTGTGGTTCCTGATCTATCCGCTATGGCAGGAGGTCCGCCCGGCAAAAGGCCAGCGCATCACCGCAAAAGCAGCCGTCATCGGGGCGGTGCTGGTGCTGTTCCCGCTGGCGCTGATCGGCGAAGTGATGCAGTTTATTTTGGCGTGACGCGCCGCAATCGCAGATGGACAGAAAGGAAGACGCCGTATGCACACAACGATGCGCGCAGCGATGGGGTTGCTGCTGGTGATTGGCTGCATGGCCTGCCCGCCCGCGCGCGCGCAGGAGTTGACGGTGCACTATATCGATGCGGGCGAGGTGTCGCATGAAGTATACACCGGGGACATGGTGCCCGATAGCCAGACCGCGCTGCGCATTGCCCAGGCCGTCATGGCAGGGGTGGAGGACGAGATACAAATCAAAAACCTGATGCCGATGAGCATGATTTATGATGAGGAAAAAGCTGTATGGGCGGTGCTGTTCACCGAATACGGCGAATTGACGTGCGGCGGCGCTGTGACGGTGCATATCCAGAAAAAAGATGGCCGGATACTGGGGATATGCGCGGGATCGGAGTAGGAAGCAAGGGGCATAGGGAAGCGCCGAGCCGCTGGATGGCGGAACGGCGCTTTTTTTGTGTGGGGGGATGAACAGCGCCGCATGGCCTGATGGCATGCGGCGTGTTTGTTGCGGGGGATGGAGGGAAGGGACAGGGGACGAGGGGTGCGGAGGGAAGGGACTGGGGACGAGGGGTGCGGAGGGGGCGGAGGGCGTTGCATTTGTCGATGCGGTCAGGCTGTGAAAATAGTCAGGCTGTGAAAAAAGGTGTAGATGGGGGCAAAGCACAAGGCCGTCCGACAGAGGCGTACATAGGTACGCCGACAAGGCGGCCGCCGGGCTGAACCCGCAGATGCGCATTTTTCGACAGCCTGTGGGCCGCCTAAGGGCGGTCCTTTTTTGCGTCGCGATGCGCGAAAAATGCCTCCAGCGCTGCCCAGGTCTCCGGCGGCAAATCCGCCAGGCCGTCGAGCACGCGCTTGGCAAACTCGTTATCCCCCGCGTAGAGGCGGCTGATCTTGGCCAGCGCCGCCTCGTTGGCCGGTATCTTCATCGGCTGCTCGCCGGTCTTGAGCCAGTCGGGGTTGATTAAAAATTCCCGGCAGATCAGCTTGGTCGTTTGCTCCGATGGGCGGTTGATGCCACTCTCCAACCGCGAAACCGCGCTCTTCTGCACGCCAATGCGCCGCGCGAAGATTTCCTGCGTCAGGTGCGCGTCCCGCCGGACTTGTTTGATGCGATCGTTCATAGGCGCCTCCTTTCGCTACGTGCATCATAGCAAATAAAGTTTCTCCGGTCAACAAAAAGGCTTGACAATGTTTCTTGTGTGGATTATGATGTTGACACAGGAAACAAATGGGCGGGAAAAACGCCCGATCTGACAAAAGGAGGTGCCCACCATGCCGCACGACCGCGATTTGGACTATGGCACGCACGCCGGTGCGCCCGGCTATGACCTGGCCATGGGCGAACTGGACGAGCCCATCACCCACTGCGCCGCCTGTGGCGCGCCCATCTATGCAGAGGACGACATCTTTTACCCCGACGACGGCAACGACGAGAGCTATTGCGACCTGTATGAGTGCCGCGAAATCTGGGTGGACACGCATCGCGGACAGGCGCGCATGCTGCTGCCCTGCTATGACTAGGAGGCGGCATGGACTACATCAGCGAAATCGCCGCCTTCTATGACTGGGCTGAGACCCACAAAATATCCCCCACGGCGGTGCTGCTGTGGCACGCGATCATGTACCACGCCCACCGCGCACACTGGCCCGCGCGCCTCGCGCTGCCGCTGTCGGTGCTGATGGCACGCACCAAGGCCAAGCGTGACGCCATCTTGGACGCGCGCGCCAGCCTGAAACAGGCCGGGCTGATCGACTTTCAATCGCGCGTGGGCAATCAGTCCGCCATCTACCACATCCTGCCGCTGGCCGCCCGCTGCCCCCACACAAATCCCCACACAACCCCCGACGCAAACCCCGACGCAAACCCCGCCCATATCCCAGAGATACAGAGAAAGAAACAAAAAATACACAAGGACACCCCCTTTATCCCGCCCACCCACGAGCAGGTCGCCGCCTACTGCGCCGAGCGCAACAGCACCATCGACGCCCAGCAGTTCACCGACTACTACGCCGCCAAGGGCTGGCTGGTCGGCTCCGCACCCATGCGCGACTGGCGCGCCGCCCTGCGCACCTGGGAGAAAAATCAGCAGCAGCACACGCTAAAAGGAGGCCCGCCCCATGGAAGAACGCATCCAGAAGATCATCGACGAGGCTATGGCGAACATTTCAGCCTGCCGGGAATCGAAAGAGTTTGATATGGTCGCCTATACCCAGCGGCAGGTGGACGACTATAACCGCACCGACGGCAACCTGCACGAGCAGGACGGCATCGTCTGCGAAAAGTGCCGAAACCGTGGCCACTACATGATCGCGCAAGGCATCACCCAGGCCATGGCCTTCTGCGAGTGCCGCAAGCGCAGGATCGCCTTTGCCGCCATCCAGCGCAGCGGGCTGGCCGACCTGATGCAGCGATATACACTGCAAGCATTTACCGCCGACACGCCCTGGCACGCCATGATGCGCCAGAAGGCCGACGCGTTCCTGGCCGACGACACCGCGTGGCTGTTCATCGGCGGGCAGGTGGGCTGCGGCAAGACGCATCTGTGCACCGCTGTGTGCGGCGAGCTGATGCAGCGCGGGCACGCCGTGCGCTACATGCAGTGGCGCGACGAGAGCACTCGCCTAAAGGCCATGGTCGGCGACGACGCCGCCTATCAGCAGGCCATAGACCAGTGGAAAAACGCCGATGTGCTGTACATCGACGACCTGTTCAAGATCAAGCGGCAGGACGGGTTTGCGTCGCCGTCCGATGCGGACGTGCGCCTGGCGTTCGAAATCATCAACCACCGGTATAATGACCTCAAGAAGCGGACGGTGGTCAGCAGTGAGTGGATGATCGGGGAGCTGATGGGCTTTGACGAGGGCGCGGCGTCGCGCATATATGAGCGCAGCAGGCGTTGTTGTGCTGAGGTGGGGCGCGCGCAGGAGAAGAATTATCGGACGAGGGGGTAGGGGGGCGGAATCCCGCCGCGCCAGTGGCGCGATGAGGCGGGATGGAAGCCCAATGAACGCGAGGTGATCCATGCGCAGTGCGCATGGGAGGCCGCGTGAATTGAGGGGGGCGGGGTGGTTTTTGGAGTGCGTGATTTTCTTTGGGGAAGGGGCTACGATGTACTCTTTGGATTACGCCCAAAGAGTACCAGAAAGGCGTTTGCGCCCGGGTTCGCCCCTTAGCCCCTACGCGCTTATACTCGGCTTCGGCGGGCGCCTACCAATGTTCGCCAACGGCTTTTATTCCGATTTGCAATCGGAAGCCGTTGTCTCCAGTCCGGCGCTTGATCCGCCGTGCGCCTTCGCGGGAATCATCGCGTAGGGGCTGGGGCTCCAACGGGCGCGGGGCTACGAACAAGCTAAAGCTACGACAGATATTTGCTGGGTTGCGCGGGGTTTGCCGGGCGCGGGGCTACGAACAAGCTAAAGCTACGACAGATATTTGCAGGGCTGCGCAGGAGCCCCAGCGCACATGCAAGGCGGCCGAGCCATGGGGCATGTACCAGCGAAGGTGAACGGCGGAAATAGTGCCGGACCGGAGACAACGGCTTCCGATTGCAAATCGGAATAAAAGCCGTTGGCGAACGTTGGAAGGCACCCGCCGGAGCCGAGCATATGCCCATGGCGAACAGCCGCCGCAGCGTGCGCCCACTTTTTCGGTTCCTTTTTGGCAAAAAGGAACAAACGAAACGTCCTTTTTCCAAAGGAAACAAGAGGACAGCCCCCATAACAAAACACAAAGGAGACACAGCATGATCGATAAGCGTGATCTGGAAGCCTGCGCCGCGCTCGCCCGCGAGGTGACCCGCATGCGCGAACGCCTGCACGCGCTGCAATCGCTGGCGCAGCTGGGCCGCATCACCGGCGGCATCATCGGCGGCAATGGCGCGCCGCTGAACGACAGCACCGGCGAGGGCGCCAGCGCCATCACCGACCTGATGGCGCGCATGCAGGGACGCATCGACCAATACGCCGCCTGCGCGCGCAGGGTCGAGTCCGCCATCGCGGGCATCGACAGCCCTTGCCAGCGCGACATCCTGCGCATGCGCTACATCGACGGCTTGACCTGGGAACAGATCGGCACGCGCACCCACTACCACGAACGCTGGTGCCGCGCGCTGCATCAGCGCGCCATCGCGCCATTTTCGCGCCCGGCGCACACACAGCCGCCCACAGCCGGGTGATCTGTGCTATGATGGCAATGGACAAAAACGCAGCGGAGCGCACCGGAGAACCGGGCGCTCTTTTTTGATGCGGCGAAAGGAGGCGAACGCATGGCTGGCATCGCCCGCAAAGAGATCGACAGCATGATCGCTGCCATCGACGACTACATCGCGCGCACACTGGCCGAGCGCGCGGGCTTCCCGATCCTGAAAGAATGCTGCCTGGAGAACGGCTGGGACTGCGACGCGCTCCAGCGCATCGCCCGCGCCCACGCGCCGCTGGCCTGCGCCGTTCGCCGCCTGAACGCCAACAAAGAGGTGCGCCTGGAACGCCTCGCCGCCACCGGCGTCATCGACAAGAGCATGGCAACCCTTAGCCTGAAGCAGCTGGGCTGGCGCGACAAGGCCGACCCCGCCGCTGATCTGAACATGGGGGAGGTGGCACATGAGCTGGACCAGCATCTTCGCCAGCGGATCGCCAGCGAAAATCGCGGCCTTCGTGCGTGAAAACCCCATCGACATCGCGCACGCGTGCGGGTTTGACCTGCTGACCGACGCGCTGCACGGCCAATGGATGCGCGACATGCTGGCCGCCACCACCGACCTGACCCTGCACGCCCACCGCGGCAGCTACAAGACCACCTGCCTCAGCGTCGTCATCCCCATCCTGATGATCACCGACCCCGCCACCAACCTCCTGTTCCTGCGCAAGACCGACGACGACGTGTCCGAGATCATCGCGCAGGTGCGCCGCGTGCTGCAAAGCCCCGCCCTGCGCGGCATCGCCCACGCGCTGCACGGCCGACCGCTGACCTTAACCCGCGTCAACCGCGCCGAGATCGACACCAGCCTGAACCGCTGCCCCGGCGGCGCGCCCCAACTGCTGGGCATGGGCGTCAAGGGCAGCCTGACCGGCAAGCACGCCGGCATCATCATCACCGACGACATCGTGAACCAGAAGGACCGCATCAGCCGCGCCGAGCGCGAGATGACCAAAAGCATCTACCAAGAGCTGCAAAACATCAAGAACCGCGGCGGGCGCATCCTGAACACCGGCACGCCCTGGCACCGCGACGACGCCTGCGCGCTGATGCCCGACATCCGCCGCTATGACTGCTATCGCACCGGGCTGATCGACGCCGACACGCTGGCACACCTGCGGCGCAGCATGGAGCCGTCGCTATTCGCCGCCAACTATGAGCTGCAACACATCGCGTCCGGCAACGCGCTGATCACCACCGCGCCGGTGTTTCAGGATGACCCAGAGAAGCTATGGGACGGCAGGGCGCACATCGACGCGGGCTACGGCGGCGACGACTGCACCGCGCTGACCCTCATGCGGCGCGATGGCGACACGCTATACGCCTATGGGCGGCTGTGGCGCGCGCACGTGGACGCGTGCATCCCCGAAATCCGCAGCGAGTGCCTGCGCCTGCGCTGCGCGCCGGTCTACTGCGAAAACAACGCCGACAAGGGCTATCTGGTCAAGGAGCTGACCCGGCAGGGCATGCCCGCGCGCGGGTATCACGAGGCGATGAACAAATATCAGAAGATCAGCGCCTATCTGCGCAAGTGGTGGGGGCGCATCGTCTGGCTTTCCGGCACCGACCCGGACTATATCAGCCAGATATTGGACTACACCGAGGACGCGGCGCACGACGACGCGCCCGACAGCGCCGCCTGCCTGTGCAGGATGCTGGACAGGGCGACGCGCAGCAGCCTGTTGGCGTAGCGCGACGAGGAGGACGGAAAAGCCTGCCGGGGCGGGCGCGACGAGGATCAGACCCATGACAAAGCATATTGGGATAGGAGCAAGAGGATGTTTACAGGAAAAACGTATCAGGACTATCTGGCCGCCACCGACCGCAACGCCTTCGCGATCGAAGCCGTCAAAGCCTACATGGCCAGCCATGACTTCCGCCACGCGCTGACCGCCAACGCCTATTTCTCCGGCGAGAATGAGGTCGTCTCCCACAAGACGCTGCTGAAAATTAGCAGCCGCATGGTCGAGACCCCCGACGGCAAACAGAAAAAAGCCGCCGCCACCGTCGAGGTGCCCGGCAACCGGATTGGCTCGAACTTCCTCTTCCGCCTGGTCGTGCAGCAGAGCCAGCACCTGCTGGCTAACGGCGTGACCCTCGCCGACCCGGACACCAAGAAGCGACTGGGCAGCGCGTTTGACACCGCGCTGATGCGCCTGGGCGAGCGCGCGCTGCTGCACGGCGTGAGCTGGGCGTTCTTTAACCACGACCACGTCGAGGTGATGCCCGCCGCCGTCGATGCGGGCAGCGGTTGCTGCGCGCTGCTGGACGAGATGACCGGCCAGCCCGGGCTGGTGCTGCAATTCTGGCGCATATCCGCCGAGAAACCGCTGTACGTGCGCGTATTCGACGCCGAGGGCGTCACCCTGCTGCGCCTGGACAAGGGCGTGCTGGAAGTCGCCGCCGAACCGCGCGCGTATCGCCAGAGCATCCGCCGCTGCATCGCCGGGAACCAGATCGAGCGCGGCGACGCCTACGAGGGGCGGCTGCCCGTCATCCCGCTGTACGCCAATGAGGAGAAGCAGAGCGAGCTGACCGGCGCGATCAAGGCCAAGATTGACGCGTATGACCGCATTTGCTCCGATTTTTCCGATAACCTCGACCGCGCCAACGACATCTACTGGGTATTCAATAACTTTGGCGGCGATGTGGAGCAGGTCGTCACCATGATGGAGGAAATCCAGAAAATCCGCGCCGTCGTCAGCCAGAGCGACAGCACCGGCATCGGCCCCGGCGCCACCGCCGAGCCGCGCACCATCGAGGTGCCCTATCAGGCCCGCGACGCTGCGCTGACCATCCTTGAGCGCAGCATCTACAAGGACTACATGGCGCTGGATTTGGGCGAGATCACCGGCGGCAGCCTGACCAACGTCGCCATCAAGGCCGCGATGCTGAACCTGGACATCAAGTGCAACCGCTTTGAGTGGCAGTGCTTTGACTTTGTGCAGCGCATGCTGTCGCTGGTCGGCGTGCACACCGAGGACATCGCCTTCAAGCGCCAGCAGCTCTCCAACGACACCGAGACCGTGCACAACATCTACATGGCGCGCGCCGATCTGGACACCGAGACGGTGCTGAAAAAGCTGCCGTTTATCAATCAGGATGAGGTGCCCGGGATTTTGGTGAAGCTGGGGGTGAAGGTGGGGGATGACGGGGATGGGGAGTAGGTTTATTAGCCACGAGGCGGAGGTGCGCGCGAAGGTGCTGGAGCGACAGCGCGCCGTGCTGGACGCCATGGGCGCTGCCGCCGTTGACCTGACCGTTGCGCACATGCGCGGCGGATACAGCCGTGCCATCCGGCAGAGCGGCGCGCTGATGCGCGATGTAAGCTATGAGGTGGCGCGCAGTGGCCCCGGCACCGTGGATGTGGGCAACACGCTGCCCTACGCCGTGTATGTGCACGAGGGGTTGGGGGGCATGGCGGCGAGGCCGTATTTGCGGGATGCTTTGTTGGAGGGGGTGGGGAGGTTGAAGGCGGCGGCGGAGAAGGGGTAGGGGGAGCACTTTGGAGGGCGCTGGATTTCCCTTGGGGAAGGGGTATGGTGTTCTCTTTGGAAAGGGATACGGTGTACTCTTTGGATGACGGCCAAAGAGTACCAGAAAGCCGTTTGCGCCCGGGTTCGCCCTTTGGCGCACATGCCTGATCGCATGCCGCCCTGCCTACTCCTCGTATATTCCGCGCGCCTTTTAGAAAGATTGCTGGCGCAATCTGAAAGGCGCGCTCCAAACTCGTCGCCCCGCGCTCGGCCATGCAACGGCTGGCGCTAACGCGCCCGCATGGCCTCGCTCGGTCGGCCGGTCGTCTATGCGCGGGAGTCCAGGGCATGTGCGCCAGGGCTCCAACGGGCGCGGGGTTCCGAACAAGCTAAAGCTACGACACAAACCACACAGGTTGCGCGAGTTTGCCGGGCGCGGGGTTCCGAACAAGCTAAAGCTACGACACAAACCGCACAGGTTGCGCGAGTTTGCCGGGCGCGGGGCCACGAACAAGCCAAAGCTACGACAGATATTTGCTGGGTTGCGCAGGAGCCCCAGCGCACATGCAAGGCGGCCGAGCCATGGGGCATGTACCAGCGAAGGTGAACGGCGGAAATAGTGCCGGACCGGAGACAACGGCTTCCGATTGAAAATCGGAATAAAAGCCGTTGGCGAACATTGGTAGGCGCCCGCCGAAGCCGAGTATAAGCGCGTAGGGGCTAAGGGGCGAACCCGGGCGCAAACGCCTTTCTGGTACTCTT
>JAVBMF010000016.1:0-7769 GCA_031552735.1 Eubacteriales bacterium | reverse complement strand
CTGGTCGAGCTGCGCCATCGCGTCGCCCAACTGCGAGGCATGGTAGGTTTCGATGATGAAGTTGCCGTTGGTGCGCTCCTTCATCAGCTCCGCGAACTTGTCGACCGCTTTCGCGCCCAGGTTGTTGACGTTCTCAATGGTACCGACTTTCATGGTTACCTTTTGATCGGCAGCCATCGCCACGGTGGTCATCGACGCCACCATACAGAGAACCAGCGCCAGAACTACGAGCTTTTTCATGGGATACCCTCCTGTCAAAATGGATAGATTGGTCCCGTGGTGCTTGCCAATTTCAATATCTGAAATTAACAATTACTTATTGAAATCATGATACCATGGATAAAAGCCCTTGTCAATACCCGTCACCACAAAGAACGTTGGATTTTGTGCAGTTCATCCAAAACGGAGCGTGGTAAAAACCAGCTTGCGCCAGCGTTCGACACGAATTTTGATTCGCACAAAAAAACACCGGCTAAGCCAGTGTTTTGGGGTCCATCGGAACGAGCCGATTCACGCGGATACGGATCGGCCTTTTCCCTTCGCCTCGCCGTCATCCGCGATGGAAAAACGCGTGCGCAGCGCCGAGCATGCCGGCGTTGCCGCCCAACTGCGCGCATACGATGCGCGAATCACGGAAAGAAGGCATGACCCGTGCGTGCGCAAGGCGCTGCAAAGGCGCGCTGATGCGCTCGCCCTGCGCGCTGACGCCGCCGCCCACCACCACCACATCGGGGTCAAAGGTCAGCAGCATCGCGGCGACACCCCAGGCAACCTCATCTAGCCAATCGTCCAGCAGCTTGGCCGAGCGCGCGTCCCGCCCGGCATGCGCGAATAGCGCCGGGATGCCGTCCAGTTCCGGCAACTCCACGCGCATGCGCCGTTCCAGCGCCGCTGTGGCGGCGTACTGCTCGTAGCAGCCGCGCTGCCCGCAGGTGCACACCGGGCCGTGTGGATCGCGCTGCATGTGCCCGATTTCCGCCGCCGCGCCATGCTTTCCCAGCAGCAGCTTGCCATTCAGCAGCGCCGCGCCGCCAATGCCGGTGCCCAGCGTCAGCATGAACGCTGCCTGTGCGCCGCGCGCCGCGCCCAGCCACGCCTCGCCCAGCAGCGCGGCGTTCACATCGTTTTCCACGTGACAGGGCAGACCGCAAGCCTCCGCGATGCGCGCTTTTAACTGGATGCCGGTCCATCCGGGAATGTTGTCGGTGGCATAGCGAATGCTGCCGTCTTGCGGCGACACCTGCCCCGAGGCGCTGATGGCGATGCCCGACAGCCCCTGCGCTTCGGCACAGGCGCGCGCACAAAACGCTTCCAGCCGGGTCGCCAGCGCCTCGCCGCCCTCGCGCGCGCACGTATCCAACTGTCCCTGACCGGTCAGCGTTCCCCGGTCGTCCACCTGGCTGTACTTCACGTGCGTTCCACCAATGTCCACCGCCAGCACCCGCATGCCGCACTCCTCCTTACGCGCCTACACCGATTGCGCCGCGCCCGTATCCGCCGATTGTACTGCGGCATCCAGCACGCGCATCACCGCTTGCGCCTCGGCCAACGTCGGCGCGTCGCTCGGCTTGCCTTCCAGCGCGTCCAGCATCGCGGAAAACTGGCGCACATAGGTATCCGCGTCGGCATACGGCATGGTCAGCGGCGCAAACGCGCCCTCCCCCACACCCACCCACGTGCCCACGCCTTCGATGCCGTTGGCAAACAGCGACACACACGCCGCGCCGTATTCAAATGTCAGGCGCAGGGCGCTGGTGTGCGGCAGCTCGTATCCGCCGCAGGACACCGTGTAGCCGACCTGCCCAGCCACACCCAGCAACTGATAGCCGCGGTCAATGCGTCCGCCGAGCGCGTCACGCTCCACGCGGGCGCACACCGATTGCGTCTCGCATCCCATCAGCAGGTGCACGCGGTCGATCTGGTGCGCGCCATGCGTCAGCAGCAGCCCGCCGCCCGCCTGCGCGGGGTCAAAATACCAGCCCGGGCGGCGATCATGAAAGTAATGAAAGGACAGCGTGTCCTCGATGTGCTTCAATGCCCCCAGCGCATCGCGCGCCGGGCTGCGCAAAAAATCGCGCAGCGCCATGATCGGCGGCAGATACCGCTGCGTGTGGCACACGGCGGCGCGCACGCCGTACTGTGCGCAAGCCGCCAGAATGGTTTCGCCCTCGGCGGCGGTGCTGGCCAGCGGTTTTTCGATCAGCAGATGCAGCCCACGCTGCGCGCAAGCCACTGCCTGCTCGGCATGCTGCCCGTGCGGGGTCTGGATCAGCACCGCGTCCAGCGTTTCTTTGCGCAGCATGTCGCGCCAGTCCGCATACACCGGCGCTTCCAAATGCAGCTGCTGTGCCAGCGCGTCGGCCTTTTCCGGCGTGCGGTTGCACAGCGCGGCGATGCGCGCCCGCCCGGTACGCAGCAGCGCGGGCAGGTTTTCCCCGGCAATTTTGCCGGTACCGATCACGCCGACGCGCATCATACGTCGGCCTCTGTGCACAGGCGCGACATGCCGTCGTGCCAGTCGGTTTCCAGTCGATACGCAAATGCCGGGGAAATCTCCGGGTAATCCTTGCGGTAGTGGCTGCCACGGCTCTCGCGCCGCGCGCGCATCGCGCCCAGCAGCGCCTGCCCCAGCGTCAGGAAGTTGGCCGCCTTCACGGCCTCGCGGCAAGCACGCGGATCGCGCAGCAGCGGCAGCGGCGCATATCCCTGCTGCCACTGCGCCAGGGTTTCGCTGGCGGCGGCAAGCGCGCCCTCCTCGCGCACCACGTTGGCGGTGCGCCACATCAGGCGGCGCAGCGCGGGCAGGATGTCCTGCGGCGTATGGCGGGACGATCCGTCCGCGTAATGCGCGAGTAGCGACGCCTCGGTTTCCGCAGCGGTGGGAATCACCTGCTCGCAGCCCATGGCGTAGCGCGCCGCGCTGTCCCCGGCGATGTCGCCAAAGACCAGACAACTGCCGGTCGAATTGCCGCCCTGCCGGTCCGCGCCATGGATGCCGCCGGTGACCTCGCCACAGGCAAACAGCCCCGCCACACCGGTTTGGCACTGGGCGTCGATCTTCACGCCGCCGTTTGCCGCGTGATAGAACGGCGCGATGCGAATCTCATCGCGCACGATATCGACATGCTTTTGCTCGCGCAGCCAGCGCACGTACTCGGTGACGAAGGTAAATTGCACGTCAAGAATTTCCGGCTCGTATTGCAAGCGAAATCCGCGCACCGTATCGCCGCGCAATATCTCTTCCATCATCGCGATGTCGAACCACTTGGCCAGACTGCGGCTGGTGAACGGCCCATGCGTGCTGCGCAGGCGCAGACATTCCTGTCGATCCGCCTCGCTAGGCAGATAGCGCGCCAGCAGGTCATTGCCCGCGTCGTCTGTCATGCGGCGCGCATAGGGCAGCGCGGGCTCGCGAAACACCGTTTTGTACGCGGGCGACAGAAAACCGGGGATGAACTGCAAGAACTCCAGATTGATCAGCTTCGCACCTGCCCGAAGCGCCAGCACCTGCCCATCGCCGCTGACATCCGGCGTGTTGAGGCTGTGCTCGAACAAATCGCCAAAGCCGCCGGTCGCCAGCACCACGCTGCGGCACGCGATGGTCTCCAGCCCGTCCGGGGTAGATGCGGTGACGCCGATCACACGCCTGTCGCGCACCACCAGATCCACCGCGAAGGCGTGCTCCCACAGCGTCACATTCGGATGCGCGGCGAACAGCGCGCGCGCGTCGCGCCGGATGCTTTCCCAGCCCGACCAGCAATACGTTGGCCGCGCGGTCTGCGCGAAGCAGGCCGGTTTGGGGTCGGTCAGGCGCGGATGGATACCCAGCTCCGGCATGCGGCGCACCGCCTCGGGGATGCGCTGGATGTACAGGCGGTTCATTTGCTCGTCGCCCATGCCCAGCGAGGTATCCAATATCTCGCGCAGAAAGCGCGCGTCGCCTTCCGGCGTGCCATCGGCGCATTGGCAAGCCACCATGTCCATCATCGGGTAAAAGCTGGACCCGGTGCACAGCCGATCCTTGAGCAGCAGCAATACCTGCATGCCGCTACGCGCGGCAGTCATGCCCGCGCGCAGCGCCGCCAACCCACCGCCGATGACCACGATATCGGTTGTCATGGTGCCTCCGTTTACAGCTTCTTGAGCAGGTCGATGTCCATGCCGGGGAACTCCGCCTTCAACTTGGCCAGATCGGCGCGAATCGCCGCCGCCTGCTCCGGCGTGTATTGGGTGAACGGACGGCGGCTGATGCCCGCGTCCACGCCCATGAAGGACAGTGCCAGCTTGAGCACCGGCATCAGGTCGTACTTGAGGAAGGCGAAAATCAAGCGGTTGGCGGCGTGCTGCGCCTGACGCAGTTCATCCAGCTTGCCCGCCTCAAACGCCTTGTATAGCTTCACAAACACATCGCCGATCACGTTATAGGTCGAACCGATCAGACCGTCGGAATCGAACGCCAGGCCGCTCATCGCCATCTCGTCGCTGCCGGAATACACCATGAAGTCGTTGCCCAGGCATTCCTTGATGCGGAACATGTCGTAGTGCGTACTGGCGGTGTACTTGATGCCCTCCACGCCGTCGATGCCGCCCAGACGCTTGACCATGTCAAAGCTGACCAGCCCCGCCAGCGCGATGTTGTAGACGATCATCGGCAGACCGGACGCCTGCACCAGATCGGCGTAGTACCCAGCTATGCCATCGTCGGTAAACTTCCAATAGATCGGCGGCACCGACGAAATGGCGTCCGCGCCAGCCTGCGCCGCATGCCGGGCGAGCTGCTCACTCTGGCGGGTGCTGATGGCGCCCACGTGCACGATCACCGGCACTTTGCCCTGCGTTTCGGCCAGCACGGCCTCCACCGCCGCCATGCGCTCCTCGGCGGACATCATGAAGCCCTCGCCGGTGCTGCCGGTCAGGTACAGACCGCCGATGTCATACTGCATCAGGTGGCGGGTCAGCGCGCGCATGCGTTCGGGATCAAAGTTCTCCTGCGGATCGAACGGGGTCAGCGTCGCCGGGATGACGCCACGAATGGCCTTGAGCGGAAAATGTGACATGTGTTTATTCCTCCATCGTTTCATATTGATCGTGCACCAGATGGCAGGCGGCAAAATGCGGCTTGCCATTGATGGCATAGTGTACCAGAGCCGGGACCTCGGTCTTGCAGCGGTCGGTGCATTTCGGGCAGCGCGGGTGGAACGGGCAGCCGGACGGCGGATTGACTGGGCTGGGCACATCGCCTGACAGCACGGTGCGCTTGGATTTGCGATCCAGATCGGCCACCGGGATGGCCGACAGCAGCGCCTGCGTGTAGGGATGCACTGCGCGCTTGTACAGGTCCTCGGCGTCGGCCAGCTCGACAATGCGCCCCAGATACATCACCGCGATGCGGTCGGAGATGTATTCCACCACACTCAAATCGTGGGTGATGAACACATAGGTGAGGTTGCGCTCCTGCTTGAGCTGCATCAGCAGCTTGAGCACCTGTGCTTGGATGGACACATCCAGCGCGCTGACCGCCTCGTCACACACCACCAGCTCGGGGCTCACCGACAGCGCGCGCGCAATGCCGATGCGCTGGCGCTGTCCGCCGGAAAACTCATGCGGGTAGCGATCCATGGCGTCCGGGCGCATGTTGACCGCCTCCAGCAGATCGCCGATGACCTTGCGGCGGTCGGCACGGCGGCGCACGCCAAAGCGTTTGAGCGGGTCTTGCAGCGAGCCAAAGATGGTGAACGCCGGATTGAGCGACGAATAGGGGTCCTGAAACACAATCTGCATGCGCTGGCGTGCGTCGTCCATCGCCTTGGCGTCCAGCTCGGCCAGGTCGCGGTATTCCCCGTCAAAGTCGTAGAGCACCTGCCCGCCGGTCGCGCGATACAGCTGCAAGATGGTCTTGCCCAGTGTGGTTTTGCCGCAGCCGCTCTCGCCGACCAACCCCAGCGTCTCGCCGCGATAGATTTCCAGTGAGACGTCGTTGACGGCCTGCACATGCCCCACCACCTTGCGCAGCACGCCCTTGCGCACCGGGAAGAAGGTTTTCACATGTTCCAGCTTAACCAGTGGCTTTCGCTCAGGCATCGGTCTGCACCTCCTTGTAGCGCCAGCAGCGCACCGCGTGCGTATCGGTCAGCGACTCCAGCGGAGGCTGATCCTGACAACGCTCGCAGGCGTAATCGCAGCGCGGCGCGAACTGGCAGCCCGGCGGTCTGTCGTATGGGTCGGGCGTATTGCCGCGGATCGGCTCAAGCTGCTGATGCCTGCCGCGACCCAGCACGGGGATCGACTGGAGCAGCGCGCGGGTGTAGGGATGCGCCGGATGTCGCAGCACATCCTCCACCGTGCCCTCTTCGACAATGTAGCCCATGTACATAACCGACACATCGTCGGCCAGCTCGGTCACCACACCCATATCGTGCGTGATAAGCAAGATGGCGGTATCGTACTGCTCCTTTAGGTGGCGCATCAGCTCGAATATCTGCGCCTGCACCGTCACGTCCAGCGCGGTGGTCGGCTCGTCGGCGATAAGCAGCTTGGGATTGCAGGCCATGGCCATGGCAATCATGGCGCGCTGACGCATGCCGCCGGAGTACTGATGCGGGTACTCATCGACCCGCTGCTCGGGGATGGGCACATCCATGTTGCGCAGCAGTTGGATGGCCTGCTCGCGGGCGGCGGCCTTGCTGATTTTGTTGTGGCTGCGCAGGTTTTCCGCGATCTGATAGCCGATGGTGTACACCGGGTTCAGCGCGGTCATCGGGTCCTGAAAAATCATCGCCAGGTCTTGCCCGCGCAGACGTCGCATCTGGGCGCTTTCGCGGGGCAGCGTGTCGATGCGGATGTCCCGCCCGGGCGTGTGATAGACGATCTCTCCGCCCTCAATGCGCGATAATTCCGGCAGCAGCCCCATGATCGCCGAAGCGGTCACGCTTTTTCCGCAGCCGCTTTCGCCGACCACGCACAACGTCTTGCCGCGCCGCGCGGTCAGCGACACATCGCAGATGGCGTTGTTGCGCCGGTCGTTGGTGTAAAAGCTGACGTTCAGGTTCCGTACCGTCACAATCGCGTCGTGGTTCGTCATCTCTCACACCTCCTCAACCGCTCTGCGTGGGATCGGTCGCGTCGCGCAGTCCGTCGCCGATGAAGTTGACGCACAGCACGGTCACGAGGATGAAGAGGCCGGGGAAGTACAGCAGGTACACCTGCGGCGTGCCGACGTAGCCGGCCGCCTGACTGAGCATCGATCCCCAGCTGGTCTGCGGCGGTTGGACCCCGAACCCGAGGAAGCTGAGGGTCGACTCGGCGATGATCGAGGATGCCACGGCGAGACTCATCGCGACGGCGATGACGCCGGCGAGGTTCGGCAGCAGATGCGAGACGACGATGCGGAACCCGGATGCTCCGATGCCGCGCGCCGCGTCGATGAAGTCCTTCTCCCGCAGCGACAGCACCTGGGCTCGCACGACGCGGGCGATGTAGGTCCATCCCAGCGCGGTGAGCGCGAACACGATCGTGGTGGGCGAGGGACCGAGTCCCTGCAGGATCACCGCGAGCAGCGCGATCGCCGGGACGATGAGGAACAGGTCGGTGATGCGCATGATGAGCTCGCCGATCCATCCGCCCACATACCCGGCGATCGCCCCGAGCGCGGTGCCGACGACCGTGGCGAGCAGCGCGACCGACAGCCCGATCGCGAGCGACACCTGCCCGGCGAACAGGATCTCGCTGAGGTAATCGCGCCCCAGCTCGTCGGTGCCGAGCCAGTGGTC
>JAVBMF010000060.1:0-4584 GCA_031552735.1 Eubacteriales bacterium | reverse complement strand
ATCATGGAGCTGTGCCAGGAAAAGCGCGGCACCTTCATCGACATGCAGTACGAGGGCAGCCGCGTGCGCATCGAGTACGACCTGCCGCTCAACGAGGTGATCTTCGACTTCTTCGATCAGCTCAAGAGCCGCTCGCGCGGGTACGCGTCGTTCGATTACGAGCTGATGGGCTATCAGGTCAGCGACCTGGTGCGGCTGGATCTGCTGCTCAACGGCGACGTGTGCGATGCGCTCAGCCTGATCGTCCACCGCGACAAGGCGTATGCGCGCGGCCGCGCCATCACCGAGAAGCTGCAAGAGGTTATCCCGCGCCAGCAGTTCGAGATCCCCATTCAGGCCGCCATCGGCAGCAAAGTCATCGCGCGCGAGACCGTCAAGGCGCTGCGCAAGGACGTGCTGGCGAAGTGCTATGGCGGCGATATTTCGCGTAAAAGAAAACTGCTGGAGAAGCAAAAAGAGGGCAAGAAGCGCATGCGCCAGATCGGCTCGGTGGAGGTACCCAGCGAGGCGTTTATGGCGGTGCTCAAAATGGATTAAAGGGGGAGCGCGTATGATCATCATCACCACCACCCCGGCGGTCGAGGGCAAGCGTATCACCGAATACAAGGGCATCGTCTTTGGCGAGGTCATCGTCGGCGTCAACTTTATCAAGGACATGCTGGCCGGGCTGACCAACATCTTGGGCGGGCGCTCCGCGTCGTATGAGCAGGAGTTGGCCGCCGCGCGCGAGCAGGCGCTGGCCGAGCTGGAGCAGAACGCCATCCAACAGGGCGCCAACGCGGTGGTCGGCGTGGACATTGACTACGAGGTGCTCGGCGAGCACAACGGCATGCTGATGGTGACCGCGTCGGGCACCGCAGTGCGTGTGGAGTAGCCTATGGAACCGATCGCGCTGTATCTGCATATCCCCTTTTGCATGCAGAAGTGCGCGTACTGCGACTTCGCGTCCTACGTTGGGCAGGAGACGCAGGTGGCGCGCTACTGCATGGTGCTGGCGCGGGAAATGGCGCGCGGTGCGCAGCGGTATGGGCGGCGGCAGGTGCGCAGCGTCTTTCTGGGCGGCGGCACGCCCACGCTGCTGACCGGCGGACAGGTGACCTCGCTGCTGGACGCGGTGCGCGCGTGCTTTGATGTGCTGCCCGATGCGGAGATCACCATGGAGGGCAACCCGGGCACCCTGCGCGCGGACGATGTCGCGGCGTATGTCGCCGCCGGGGTCAACCGCGTGTCGCTGGGCGCGCAGGCGGCGCAGAGCGGGCTGCTGGTCACACTGGGCCGGATTCACCGCTGGCCGGACGTGCAGCGCGGCGTCGCCATGCTGCGCGCGGCGGGCGTTGGCAACATCAATCTGGACCTGATGTTCGGGCTGCCCGGGCAGTCAATGGACGAATGGTGCGACACGCTGGACAACGCGCTGGCGCTGGCACCGCAACACCTGTCGTGCTATGGCTTGCAGGTGGAGGAGGGCACGTCGCTGGCGACGCAGATCCGTCAGGGGCTGTGCCTGCCGCTGCCCAGCGAGGACGACGAGCGCGCGATGTACCATCTGGCGCGGCGCAAGCTGGAGGCGGCGGGCTTCGCGCAATACGAAATCAGCAATTTTGCCCGCCCGGGTTTTCAGTGCCGCCACAACCTGCAATACTGGCACTGCGGCGAGTACCTGGGCTTGGGCTGCGCGGCGCACAGCTATATGGACGGTCAGCGGTTCGGCAACACGCCGTCGCTCAAGGCATACCTGTCCTCGCGCGGCGCCGCCGAGGTAGAGCGCGGCACCGTCAGCGACGCGGACGCGCGGGGCGAGCGGCTGATGCTGGGCCTGCGGCTGACCGAGGGTGTACCGGCGGACTGGGTGGGCGACAAGCTGGCCGGGCTGGTCGCGCGCGGTTTATTGGAAGAAACCGGCGGGCGCGCGCGGCTGACCGCGCGGGGCATGGACGTGCAGAACACCGTGCTGGTGGAGCTGATCTAGGCTGCCGAAAAATGCCCGTCTGCGGGCGCAACCCTTCGCCCGCATGCGTCGATAGGCTTGGGATATCCTAGTGCCAGCGACTTTCTGAACAGCCCTATGGTTTGACAAGGTATGGCGGCTTGGGCCGCCTTTTTTGTGCGTATTTGGCGCAAAATAATTTCGGCAATTCCACCAAATCCACTTGACAAGAATGTGGAACGGTGGTATCTTATACGAGAGTTAGCACTCAACAGTCGAGAGTGCTAACAACGAAAAATCATAATAAGCGAAAGTAGGTGAGGACTGTATGGAGCTGGACGAGCGCAAGTATCGTATCCTGCAAGCGATTATCGACGACTACATCCTCACCGCCGCGCCGGTCGGCTCGCGCACCATTTCGCGCAAGTACGAGCAAAAGCTGTCCTCCGCCACCATCCGCAATGAGATGAGCGATCTGGAAGAACTGGGCTATCTGGACTCGCCGCACACCTCCGCCGGGCGCATCCCCTCGCACAAGGCGTACCGCCTGTACGTCGATCAGCTCATGCAGCGCGTGCCGCTGGCCCCGGACGAGATGCAGGCGCTACAGGCGCACTTTGACCGGCGCATGCGGCAGGTGCAGAACGTGGCGCAACTCGCCGTGCAAGCGCTCAGCGACGCGACGCACTACACCTCGGTCATCATGACCCGCCCGACGCAGGCCACGCACACCACACTCAAGCAGCTGCAACTGGTCAACGTCGGCGCGGGCAATGCGCTGATGCTGCTGGTGACAGACGGCGGCACCGTCAAGCAGACGCTGCTGCGGCTGGGGCGCGAGATGGGGCAGGACGACCTGTACCACACCTCGCGCGTGCTGACCGAGCGGCTGGCCGGAACCCGGCTGGAGGACGTGCCCGCCAAGCTGACGCAGATCGCCGCCGCGTGGGACGAGGGGCAGGATGTGCTGTCCGGCGTGCTCGAGGGCGTGCAGCAGCAGATCGCGCAGACCCCGCATACCGAGCTGATCATCGGCGGCAGCGCGCACCTGCTCAGTTATCCCGAGTACAGCGATGTGGACAAGGCGCGCGAGCTATTGCAGGTGCTGGAAACCCGCGACAAGGTGATGCGCCTGCTGGAAACCGGCGGCGAGATGGAGTTCTCCATCCGCATCGGCTCGGAGACCGGCATGGCCGAAACCCGCGATTGCTCGGTGGTCACCGCCACTTACCGCGTCGGCAGCGACACGCTGGGCACCATCGGCATCATCGGCCCCACGCGCATGCAGTATTCGAAGGTGCTGGCTGCGCTGGACTATGTGGGCAGAACCTTCGCGGACATGATCCGCCAGCTGGAATAGACAGAAATACAGGAACTGGAGAGCAGAACGACATGAGCAAGCACAAGCATCCGACCGACCCTTTGGAGCAGCAGGTCGAATCCCCGGAGAATACGCAGCCCGAAACGCAGGCGGGCGACCCCGCGGCGCTAACCGAGGCGCTGGAAAAGGCCGAGGCGCAGCGTGACGAATACCTGAACATGGCGCAGCGCGTGCAGGCGGAGTTTGATAACTTCCGCCGCCGCAACCAGTCGGTGCGCGTTGAGGCGGTCGAGGACGGCCAGCGCGAGGTGCTGACCGCGCTGCTGCCGGTGCTGGACAATCTGGAGCGCGCCGTCGACGCCGCGCAAGCCGACGAAACCCCGCTGAAAAGCGGCGTGGAGATGGTGCTGCGGCAACTGCGCGAGACGCTGGGCAAGTTCGGCGTCACCGAGATCAACCGGCTGGGCGAGCCCTTTGATGCCGAGCTGGAGCACGCGGTGCTGCAGGGCACAACCGACGAAGGCGAGCCCGGCACTGTCTGCGCGGTGATGCAAAAGGGATACAAAACCGGCAACCGGGTGTTGCGCTATGCGATGGTCAAGGTAGTGGCGGGTTAAGCACTTGAACCCGAATTACATAAAAACAAAATCAGCATGCAAGCCGTGCGAAAAACTAGGAGGAACATACAATGGGTAAAATTATCGGCATCGATCTGGGTACCACCAATAGCTGCGTCGCGGTCATGGAAGGCGGCGAGGCGGTGGTCATCCCCAACCCGGAAGGCGCGCGCACCACGCCGTCGGTCGTGGCATTCACCAAGGACGGCGAGCGTCTGGTCGGCCAGGTCGCCAAGCGTCAGGCCGTCACCAACCCCGATCGCACCATCATGTCCATCAAGCGCGAGATGGGCACCAACTTCAAGGTCAAAATCGACGGCAAGGAGCACACCCCGCAGGATATCTCCGCGATGATCCTGCAAAAGCTCAAGGCCGACGCCGAAGCCTACCTCGGCCAGCCGGTCAGTCAGGCGGTCATCACCGTGCCCGCGTACTTCTCCGACAGCCAGCGCCAGGCCACCAAGGACGCCGGGCGCATCGCCGGGCTGGACGTGCTGCGCATCATCAACGAGCCCACCGCCGCGTCGCTGGCCTATGGTCTGGATAAGGAAGAGACGCACAAGATTTTCGTTTACGATCTGGGCGGCGGCACCTTCGACGTGTCGCTGCTGGAGATCGGCGACGGCGTGTTCGAAGTGCTGGCCACCAACGGCAACAACCGTCTGGGCGGCGACGACTTTGACCAGCGCGTGATGGACTATCTGGTGGCCGAGTTCAAG
>JAVBMF010000027.1:0-31035 GCA_031552735.1 Eubacteriales bacterium | reverse complement strand
GTATTGCACCATACGCCTCGCTCGGATCGGCTTGCGCCTCCTAACGATAGGGCATTTCTGCCCGGTCGCGGTTGGGTGAGCGACCGAGGATAAACGCCCTCTCGTGGTGTCGGCGCGGCGCTCGGTTTGGCCTCAATTCGCCATAGTCGCTTGCTGGGCAAGCTCGTTGGCTCATTGGGCTTGCGCACCGTTTGATCGCGCCACAGGCGCGACGGTGCTACGCCCGCCGTATTCGCCATACGGCTCCGGCACACTCGCTTGCGCCTCCTAACGATAGGCCATTTCTGCCCGGTCGCGGTTGGTGTGGCGACCGGGGATAAACGACCGGGGATCATCATCGGGATTAAGAAGGGGCGAAAGCCCCTTTTTTGCATTTTGCTCGAGTTCTCTCATGTCCTTTTGCGGTTAGGTATGCTATAATGGCAATCACTGCGACAAGGAGGACTTCCCCCAATGGACACGAGACAAACGCGCTGGGCATCCCGCGCGACGCAATTTCTGGCCGGACAGACGGTATCGATGTTCGGCTCGATGGTGGTACAATATGTGATTAGCTGGCACGTGACGCTGACCACGCAGAGCGGCACCATGCTGACCATCGCGACGCTGTGCGGCTTTCTGCCGCAGCTTTTGGTGTCGCTGTTCGCCGGGGTGTGGGCCGACCGCTACAATCGAAAAATGCTGATCATGCTGTCGGACGGCATGATCGCGGTGTGCACGCTGGGGCTGGCCATCGCGCTCAGCCTGGGCTATGACGCGCTGTGGCTGCTGTTCTTTATCTCGGCGGTGCGCTCGCTGGGTTCGGGCATCCAGATGCCCGCGGTGGGCGCGTTCCTGCCGGAGATCGTGCCCGAGGACAAGCTGTTGCGCGTCAACGGCATCAACGCCAGCATCCAGGGCGTGATGATGCTGATCGCCCCGGCGGCGGCGGGCTGGGTGTACGCCGAGATGGGGCTGGCGCCGTCGTTCTGGATCGATGTGGTGACGGCGGTGATCGGCATTGGCCTGCTGGCGGCGCTGCATGTGGACAAGCGCGTGGTGGAAACGCACGAGCAGCCGCACATCTTTGAGGACATGGGGCGCGGCATCCGATACGTGGCGGGCACCAAGTGGCTGACGCAGTTTCTGCTATTCTACCTGTTCTTCGCGCTGATGTTTGGCCCGGTGGTGTTCCTAACGCCGCTGATGGTGGCGCGCAGCTTTGGCCCCGAGCCGTGGCGGCTGATGGCGCACGAGATCGTCTTTGCGGCGGGCGCGGCGGCGGGCGGCATGCTGGCCGGGTTTGTCGGCGCGCGGTTTAAGAACATGATGTACATGCTGATCATCGGCTGCGTCGCCTTTGGCGTGACGACGCTGGTGATGGGCTTTTCGCCCAACTTCTGGTTCTATCTGGGCGTGATGCTGCCCATGGGCATCACCATGCCGCTGATCAACACCGGCTCGATGACCATCCTGCAAACCCGCGTGCAGCCCGACATGATGGGCCGCGTGTTCGGCCTGTCGTCGATCATCTCGTCCAGCGCGATGCCGCTGTCGATGGTGTTCTTTGGCCCCTTGGCCGACCGGATGAGTGTAGAATCGCAGCTGATCATCACCGGCATCCTGATGGTGGCGATCTCGCTATTGATGCTGCGCGCCAAGGCGTGCATCGCCATCGGCGTCGCGCCGACCGAGGCGGCTGGACCGACGCCCGAAGCGTAAACGATAATCAAAAGAGCCCCAACGGGCTCTTTTTTGCCAATGCAGAGGCGTTGTGCGAAAGGCGAGAGGACAGAGGGAGCGTCCCTGTGGCATGTGCGAAGGCGTTACACAGTGAAAAAATGAAGGGAGCCAAGAGCCACAATGAGGAAGATATGGATATTGCTCATTGCCATGATTGGAGCGAGCTTTGCAAC
This sequence comes from Eubacteriales bacterium, assembly GCA_031552735.1. Classification (GTDB taxonomy): domain Bacteria; phylum Bacillota; class Clostridia; order Christensenellales; family Aristaeellaceae; genus JAVBUY01. Next base: position 29,140 of record JAVBMF010000027.1, on the reverse strand, counting down.
GCAAGCGTGCATGGAGAACAAAGTGGAAATCTGGGCTTATCAAGGTACAGTTGCGTATTATCACCAAGACGGGAAGATTGGCTTAATCAATAAAGAAAAACAACGCATAACAGAACCGATATTTGATGAAGTCTGCCCTTTTGTTGATGGTATAGCACAAGTGCGCCAAGAGGGATTATGGGGAGTCATCAATGCGCAAGGAACGTGGATCGTGAAGCCAGTTTCGAAGCCTTTTATTCAATTCCAGGAAGGCTATGGGCGCGTTGAATATGGTGGCCACAAATACGGATTCGTAGATATGCAGGGAAAGCAAGTGGTTGCGCCGCAATGGTATTATGATGTACAAGTTGTGTCCGAGGGCCTGTTTGGTGCTTTGAATGAGCAAGGGGCAGGATACATGAATATGCGTGGCGAAGTCGCGATTGATTTCGTTTGGGACAGGGTTTCGCAGTTCAGCGAAGGGTTGGCATTTGTGGAGAAAGATGGCAAGCGAGGCTATATCAATAAAGAAGGCCAAGTGGTCATTCCGGTAAAATATAAAGTGGCCAATGGATTCTCCAATGGTTTGGCGAGCGTGCTTGATCCAGACACCAATCGATGGGTGTTTATCAATTCAAAGGGAGAAATTTGCCTCGCCGGGGATTGGGATGCCGCGGAGTCCTTTGGTGACAACGGCTTGGCGGCAGTTTGCGTGAAGGATAAATGGGGCTATATTGACTTACAAGGGAAAATTGTGATCAAGCCACAATGGGAAAAAGCGGGACGATTCTCTGAAGGCATGGCCAGTGTTGAGAAGGATGACAAGGCTGGGTTTATTGATGAAAAGGGACGGTATGTGATCAAACCCAAGTGGCGAATAGCGGGGACATTTGTGGATGGATATGCCTCAGTATATAACGGCTGGGAAGGATATATTAATACCGAAGGGCGGATTGTGTGTAAGACGTTGGACGATGAGTGATATGGGCCTATAAGAAGGGGAAAGTGGATATTTGCATTCAACACAATGAGTAATGACATGCCAAGGGGACGGTTCCGCTGACATCTTTCCGCTGTGGTGCTTGAAGTGCCACGCGCGTGGTACGTGTGTGGACAGGCTGTTTTGCTATACAAAAGGCGCGAGGACACGGAAACCGTCCCCGTGGCATGTGGACAGGCCGCTTCGCCATGCAAACGGCGCGATGACAGCAGAACCGTCCCCGTGGCATTTGGAAATAATGAAATGAAGTAGATTTATTAAAAAGCGGGAGAGAGGATGACGAAATGAAAAAAGCAATGCTTGTTGTTGCTATAGTTCTGCTGTGCATTGCGGTTTTGTTCTGGCAGAGGACGGGGCGTGTGAGCATACAGAACATATGGGATGAAATGTACTATGGACACTACTACTTTTCGCGCCTACGGGCTTCGAGCTCAGCAACCTATGAGGATGTGGGGCTGTCCTATACGGGTGAAAGTGTTAGCATGGAATTCCCAGGGAAGATTCGAGAGATTTATAGTAAGGATTTTGTTGATGAACAGCACAAGGTAGCGATTAACTGGGATTTAGATAAGAAAACACTAAAGATTATAAACATCTGGGTTGTCGATCGTGATAAAAATGAGATTATCTATTTGAACTACACTTATTATGTGCAGGAAAAACGCTTAGTGTATGAGCCAATTGTTGTTACAGCCAATGAGTATGCTTTGTCTGACGAAGTTTGGGTAGATGATCCCAAGGCGCAGGTGCAATTTTTGCGAGACAAAAAGATTGTGCGTGAAGATTTTGAACGGGAAAACAATCTGATATTGCAAGAGCATGTGTATCCGAATTGGATACGTGCCAACGTGGGCAAGACAGGGTACTCTATGCAAGATTTGGGTTCTTTTGAAATCGTTGACAATCAATTCCAGAGTTTGACAGAAGAATGGTAAGCAAGATGCCAAGGGGACGGTTCCTTTGGCATCTAGTGGATCGTTGCATCCAAACCGACAGCCATGCCAAGCGGACGGTCCCGTTGACATCTTCCGTGCATTTTGCAAAACGCCTGTCGGGGCGGTAGATGACAGCAGAACCGTCCCTGTGGCATGCGTTCTTCGCTTGGCGTACCGCCAATACTCTGCGCTTCGACTCCTTGATTTGACGAAAAATCCTTGGGTCTTCCGCTTTCGCCCCTTTTGAAACACGCCCTAGCACAGTGATACAAAGAATCAGACGAAGCTCCCAGTTCCCATGCGAAACAATATAAAAGGAGAAAAAATTATGAAAAATTGCCTATACGCATTTGTGGTTATCTCACTGTTTCTGCTGCTCAGCCCATTGAGCGTTCTGAGCGATGAGGCTGATTCACCTGAAGTGCCTGGGGATACCGTCATTCAATTTCCGGACCTCAATTTTGAAGCGGCGGTGCGGAAGCTTATTCAAAAACCGGCTGGAGACATACTGGCCAGCGACGTGGCGGAGCGTACGGTTCTTGATGTAAGTGATTGCGAAATCGCTGACTTACAAGGAATAGAATACTTTACTAATTTGGAAGACCTTTACTGCTCTGGAAATAAGCTGAAAACACTAGACTTAAGCCACAACAAAGAATTAGCAGAGCTGAACTGTTATAGTAATCAATTGACTGCTTTAGACATAAGTAACAATTCTGAACTGTGGTTGGTATATTGTTTTGAGAATCAACTAACAACGCTGGATGTAAGCAATAATGCCAAGCTTTGGAATCTCGCCTGTGAAGACAACAAACTGGAATCTTTGAATTTGCAGGGGGCTATTGCGCTGGATAGGCTTACCTGCAATGGCAATCGGCTGACGGCTTTGGATGTAAGCAGTAATGTGGCATTGTCATTGCTTATTTGCAAAAACAATCAACTTGCAGAGTTGAATACGAAGGGTGCATCTGCATTGGTCGTGCTTGATTGCAGGAACAATCAACTAGATATGTTGGACATGAGCCGAAATCTGATGCTACTTGAGCTATACTGTGAGAACAATCGCCTAACAACACTAAACGTGAGGGAAAGTGTTTTACTGGCTACCATTTATTGTGGTGGCAATCGACTAGCAACGCTAGATGTGAGTTGTAATCCAGCGTTAAGTAATCTTTATTGCGACAATAATCAGCTGACGATGTTGGATTTGAGTCGTAATCCTGTGTTAGAATGCCTCGACGTTCAGAATAACCTCTTCCTTGAGCGCTCCGCGATTCTAGGGCTGGATGAGAGCAAACTTGAAACGTTTGTCTTCGATCCGCAGGGCGAGCTGTAGATGCCAAGGGGAAAATGCCAAGGGAATGCCGAGGGGACGGTTCTGTTGGCATCGTTTCTGTCTTTTGCTGAACTCGCGCTGAGATGACAAAAAACGCCAAAATTAAGAAAGCGGAAAACCCGAAATCAGGCAGGATATCTTGCAAGAGGACGAGCACACCATGCCAAGGGGATGGTTCTCTTGACATCTTTCGGAGGCAGGATCACTTAACCTGCCAATCCCTTCGACTGTTCCGACATCCGGTGCACATTGGGTTACAATTTCACCTGCAGGACAGGTCATCAAGGGAGAGGAGCAGTATTTGCCGTTATGGCTATAAAAAACACCTGTTTAGCTATCATTCTATTGATCACTATATTAGTAATTGGAATTGTCACAAAAGAGACAAATCAGTATTCGCTGGCAAAGAAAGCGTTGGCTTTGCCAGAGGCGCGGCAAAAGGCGAATCAAGAGGGGTATTTCCTTGTTAAAGGTGTCAGGGGGACGGTTCTGCTGACATCTTTCCATCGAGGTGATTACAATCCCAAGCGCGGTAAGGAAAGCAAGTCCGACAGGGCCGTATCATGTTAGGACAGGCTGCTTCAATATGCAAACGGCGCGATGACAGCAGAACCGGATGCCAAGGGGACGGTTCTGCTGCATCTTTCCGCCGAGGTGCTGAAAGTGCCAAGCGTGCGTTATGCAAACGGCGGGATGGCAGGGGGAAGGCATTGTCTATGGAGGGCAATAAAATGGCGAGAATGCAGTGTTTATGTGGCGAAATTCTTTCTAATACTTTGGCTCCAAATGATACAGAGTTAAGAGTATATACGGATAAAGAGTGGGATGCGATTATGCAGAATGAAACAATTGATACGTGGAAACTCCCAATGCCACAATATCAAGTATGGCGATGCCCCAAATGCGAAAGAATATATGTTTTTTCGGATGGGCAAGAAAGACCAACGAAAATATACAAAAGAGGAGTGTAGGGCGCATGGTGCCAAGGGGACGCTCCCCATTGACCTCTTTGCGCCGAGGTGCTGAAAGCACCCACACCGGCAGGCGAACCGTCCCCGTGGCACATGATTGCTGCGCTGGTTTTGGATGATTTTTTGGTGGAGCAGGAAATGATGATATGATACCTCTTTATTGGCAACAAACCATACAGGTGGTACACTGAATACAAAAGGAACGCTTCAAGGGGGGGCTGGCATGTTAGGTTTAGAGATTAGATGGAAGGACAACGCTGGAGAAGTCCTGCAAACCCTTTTTCAAGGTATAAATACTTATAATGTAGTGTGGGAAGTTGAGGATGCAGAAGTTTACGAGGTGGATCAGACAAAATCGGCGCGACATATGTTTTCTCGGATGCTTTTTGAAGTGGTGATGCCAGATGTGGATCTCAGAGAAAAGATAAATAAAAAGAACTATTTTGTTATTTCATTTATCTTCAGAGGGTATCTTCAACACACAATGAAAAGGATAAAAATGGATTCGTATGATGCGTTTTTGCAGAGTAAGTGTCAAATATCTATCTGGTGGTTTGACAGCATATACTGCGAAGTTTATGCTAAAGATTCTGCGGTTTTGCAGCAGATGTATGCTAACGCTCAAAACCTGGCGGAAGAAATTCGTTGTGTTGAGAAAGAAGATGAAATAGGCAGGGTGCTTTTTTAGACCATGAAGATGCAAAAGCGACGGCCTGATCACGACCTACGCCTACGACAACATGGGCAACCTGACCCAGCAGAGCACCACGGGCAGCGGCAGTGCCGCCTCCACAAGCGCCTTTGACCTAGCGTATATGCATGCTACGCGGACGCTCCCCACGGACATCTTTCCGCCGAGGTGCTGAAAGTGCCAAGCGCGTGATTCCTGTAGGAACAGGCTACTGCGCTGTGCAAACGGCGAGAGGACAGGGGAACCGTCCCCGTGGCACATTCGGAACGCTACTACTAGCGGAGGGAATATGAGAAGCTTGTCGCATATCGTTTTTGGGGCACTCGTTATTATTATTATGGTGCTCAGCGCCTGTAGCTTTTTGTTTTCGATGACAATATTGCAGATCCTGACAACTGGCACGCTGATATGGCATTGGTCAGAATCGGTTGGAGTGCTATTTCTGCTGGCTGGGTATACTTTTGCTTTTTATTTGCTGTATAAAGCGAGAAAAAAACCAGTGAACCTTTGGCGATATTGGATTGTGTGTTTTATACCAAGCGCAGTTTCTGCATTTTTCATATACTTTTTTATTTGGGCGTATCCAAAAGGTTTGCACAAAATTACACCTTTTTCTTCTCAGGGAAATTTTTCGCAATTTGTTGTTCTCTGGGCTTTGCAGCTTTTTCCCTTAATATGTCTTGCGATTATCTCCTCGAGAATTGTAATAAAGGCACTTGCTGGAAAGAAAAGAACTGGTGCCACGGGGACGGTCCTTTGACATCAACTGCATCTTTTGCTAGACTTCCGCCGAGGTGCTGAAAGCACCCACACCGGCAGGCGAACCGTCCCATCGCACCGAGACAGCATGCAACAAAAAAGCGCCCCTTAGGGCGCTTTCTTGATTTCTCCCTATTCCGCCAGCACCGGCTCGGGCACGCTGTCCAGCGGCACCGGGTCGTCCTGCATGCGCTTTAACTTGCGCGTGATCGACAGCGACATCGGCAGCGCCAGCAGGAAGAACAGCAGGTCGGCCACCGGCTGCGAGAACACCAGCCCGCCCAGCCCGAACAGCGGCGGCAGCACCGCGACGCTTAGCATCAGGAACAGCCCCTGACGCCCCAGACTGAGGATGGTGGCAGGCAGCGCGTGCCCCAGCGCCTCAAATAGCATGTTGGTCAGCACGCCCCACGCGATCAGCGGGAAGGTGAGCGCCTGCGCGCGCAGCACGCGCGTGGCAAAGTCGGCGACGGCGACATCGCTGTGCAGCATGTGCGCGATCGGGTCGGCGAACAGCAGGATCAGCACGGCGCTGACCGACATGAACGACACACACACAATGCGCGAGAAGGTGAACGCCTCGCGCACGCGGGTGTAGCGGCGCGCGCCATAGTTGTAGCCCGCCACCGGCATGTACGCCATCGCGAAGCCCAGCAGCACCGAGAACACCACCCAGCTAAACCGGCCGACCACGCCCATCCCGGCCAGCACCACCTGGCCAAAGCCGATGGCGACGTGGTTGATCAGCAGCGCGGACAGCGAGCCCAGCACATTGCGCATGAACGTGGGCACGCCGATGCGCAGCACCTGGCTGTAGATGTCGGCCTTGGGCATAAAGTAGCGCGGGTGCAGCGACAGCGCGCTTTTTTTGAACACATAGAAGGACAGCAGGATGAGCATGCTGACCAGTTGGCTGAACACCGTGGCGATGGCCGCGCCCTTGACGCCCCAGCCAAAGGTGAAGATGCAGATCGGGTCCAGCACGATATTGAGCAGCGCGCCCGACGTGATGCCAATCGTGGAGAAAATCACGCTGCCCTCGGCGCGCAGGCCGTTGTTCATCACAAAGCAGCAGCACATGATCGGCGCGCCAATCAGCAGCACCGACGCGTACTGGCTGGCCAGCGGCACCAGTTCGTCGGTGGCGCCCATCAGGCGCATCAGCGGCTGCATGAACGCCTCGCCCAGCAGCATCATCCCCACGCCCAGCAGCGCGGCGGTGTAAAAGCAGGTGGCCAGCACATTGTCGGCGCTTTCGCGGTCGCCGCGCCCCAAAAGCCGCGACAGATAGCTGCTGCCGCCCATGCCCAGCGCCAGCCCGATGGCTTGGATCAGGATGAACAGCGGGCCGACCAGCGTCACCGCCGCGGTGGACTGCGTAGCCAGCAGTTCCGGCTTGAGCTGGCCGACAAAGTAGGTGTCCGCCATGCTGTAGACCGACTGCACCAGCATGGCCAGGATGGTGGGCACCGCCATGGTCAGGATGACCTTGGGGATGGGCTCTAACGCCATGCGCGTATAGTTGTTGGCAGGCTTTGCGCGCTGCATACGGATCACGTCCTCTTGTGTAAATCTGCGATTGGGTCGCAAAGCAATAGTATGGACAGGCAACACGGTTTTGTCAAGCGGGCAATCTTGCGCGCCGGTGCGATCTGGCGTACAATGGAAACACTGAAGCGGGGGAGGGAATATCCAGTGCGCAAACCAGACACTTTGTCTGCCGCCGCCGCCCTTGTGCTGGCCGTCTGCCTGTGCGTCGGCGGTCACGCGCATGCCGCCGGGGATGCGCCGCAGCGCATCGTCGTCTTTCCGCTGTTTGCCGAGGAAATGCTGCTGGACATGATCGGCCCGGAACGCATCGTCTATGTGGGGCACGCGTATGACGCAAACGGCGCGGGGTACTCTCCGACCATGGCGCTGACAGAGCATATCCCGGGCAGCGATTGGGGCACGTCCAGCGATGAGGCGATCCTCGCGCTCGATCCCGATTTGATTGTGCTCAGCGATTTCCTGCGTCAAGACTTTGCGGAGCGGTCGCCCGCGCTGCAACAGGCCGGTATTCCGCTGCTGTTTCTTCGCCAGCCGCAATCCGTGGCGGACATTCAGCGCACGCTGATCCAGCTGGGCGAGGAAGTTGGCGCGCCAGAAAAAGCCGCCCACATGGCGGCGGAGTTGCAGGCCGAGCTTGCGAGCATCGCGGAAACCGTCGCGGCCATTCCGGCGCAAAGGCGCGTGTACGTCACGCATTTTGCGCACAGCGATCCGGACTGCTACAGACCCAACAACTTTTCCGTCATCGCGCGTGCCGCCGGGGTCGCCCTGGCCAGCGGGAATGATACGGACTATATGGACATGAACGACGCGCTGTTGGTGCGGTGGAACCCCGACCTGATCACGGTGGATCCGTATGCGCTGGATACCGACGGCTCCCTATACGAAGCGGGCGACGCGTATGTGGCGAAAACCGTTGCGCATCTGCTGGACAATCCGGACGTTTCCACCGTCACGGCCATCAGAAACCGCAGCGTCTATCCGCTGCGGCTCAGTGCGTCGCAGTACATTGCGCGCAGCGTGCAGGACTTGGCGCGGCTTGCCTACCCCGATCTGTTTTTGGACGCGGACAAGTGAGCCGCGCGTCGCATCAGCCTTGCCCACCCTCCGGGTTGTTGCCCAGCCCCTCGACCGTGTACGGCGCATCCGCCGTGCCCTCGCCCTGCCAGGTGACGCCGGTCAGCGCGGCCAAGTCCAGCCAGATCATCGGGCGCACGCCGACGTTGTCGCGCGCCACGTTGGCCGAGCCGATGCTGCCATTGGCGCGCACCATGTCCACGGTGGGGCTTTTTTTGCTGCTGCCCTGTGTGCGGGTAAAGTACGTGGCCGCGCCGTCGCCCGCCTGCCACAGATTGTTGCCCAGCGCATAGGTGGTGCCATAGGCGATGCGGTTCGCGTCCTTGGTATCAAAGCCGCGCGCAAAGCCGTACAGCGGGTTGGTCAGCTCGGCGCGCACGGGGATCAGCACCGCGCCGGAACCGGGGTTGGGCACGACGGCGGCCTGCTCGGCGAGGGTGAACGCGTCGTGATAGAAGGCATTGTTCAGGTGCCGCTTGAGCTGGCTGTAGTCCCAGTCGTTGTCCTCGTAGTCAAAGGGCAGGCAGTCGAGGATTTTGTCCGCCAGTAGCAGCGCGCGGTCGTTCTTGACGGTCAGCACGCGCCAGTGGATCGGCTCCACCCCGGCGTCCTGCACGGCGCGGCCAAAGGCGACATAGGTATACCCCCGGGTTTCATCCCAGCCGGTGATGTCGGCGGCGACGCCATCGGCATGGGCACACAAAGCGCATGCGCAGCACAGCGCGACGATGATTAGCAGGCCAGCGATGCGGTTGGCGCGGGTCATGACCATCCCTCCCATCTTCTGCCTGCATTATAGCAAAAAAAGGATGCCGAAGCATCCTTTTTGGTGCACAACAGAGTAGATTTTCTCGTCCTGGGGATGTATGAAGGGGCTGTGCCCCCTTCATATGGAATCGTATCGCGCAGCTTTGCTGCGCGGGCGGGGAGTTTTCCGATCGGAAAACGCACCTGCAAAACGAGTCACGGCGCAAGCCGTGCAACCGAACAAAAGGCAGCATGCATTTTGTTCGAGCGAACAGCGTTTATTTGTGCCGGAAGAAGTTGACGATGCCCGCCAGCCCCAGCAGCACCACCACGATGCCGATGGTCCAGCCCGCCATGAACGCCACGGCGGCGGGGAAGAACGCCATGCACACGCCCATCGCGACCACCAGGATGCTCAGGATCAGCGCCACCCACCAGTACTTGTACACCTTGCGCTCGGCAATGGCGTAGTAGCAGTGCGTGATGCCCGACAGCATCGCGTAGTAGGCGATCAGCGCGCCGACCATGATGTTGGAGAACAGGATGGGCTGCATGATCAGGCAGACACCGGCCAGCACGTCCAGGATGCCGATGGCCAGATCCCAGCCGGTGGACAGGATGGAATCGGAGCAGAAGTTATAGATGCGCATCACACCGGCGGTCAGGATGACGATGCCCACGATGGTGACCAGCGTCCCGGCGACCAGCCCCGGCCAGCAGCAGAGGATCAGGCCGATGCCCAGCACCAGCAGCGACGACCACAGGCGCGCCCAGTTGCGGCCCTTCAAATATTTTTCGGTGGTATCCTTCGCGTCCTTCGCGGCGGTCGCGACGGTTTCCCCGACATCGGCGGCTGTCTGTGCCACGGCGGCGGCGGCGACCTCTACGGTGTCGGTCACTTGGTCGGCGACCTTCGCGGCGGTCTTTTTCACGGCGGCCTTCGCCTCGGTGGCCTTGGTGGCGGCAGGCTTTTTGGCGGTGGTGGGTTTCTTGGTGTTCTCGCTCATGGGAATCCATCCTTTCTCGTCCTTGGTACAAGCGGCTATAGCAAGCGGAGGGTTGCTCCGCGGTCAGTCCAGCGCGCGATGGCCCAGCAGCAGCGAGCCGATGCCCCCGGCATTGTCGCCCAGCCCCGGCGGCACGATGTAGGTGTCGATGTGCGCCAGCACGGTCGGGTGCTGCACATAGCCGTTCAGCAGGCGCAGCGTCTCCTGCCGGATCATCGGGACCAGGTGCAGCTGGTGCATCACGCCGCCGCCCAGCACAATGCGCTTGGGGCTGATCGACAGGATGACCGACATGCACGCCTGCGCCAGATAGTGCGCTTCCAGCGCCCAGGCCGGGTGCTCGGGCGGCAGCTCGCGCGCGGAGATGCCCCAGCGCTTCTCGATGGCCGGGCCGTTGGCCAGCCCTTCCAGACAGCCCTTGTGATACGGGCAGAAGCCGTCGGGCGTCGGGTCGTCGGGGTGCGCGGCCAGCAGGATGTGCCCGACCTCCGGGTGCAGCATGCCGTGCACCAACTGGCCGCCGACCACCACACCGCCGCCCACGCCGGTGCCCACGGTGAAGTATACGCAGCTATCCAGCCCCTGCGCGGCGCCCAGCGTCAGCTCGGCCAGCGCGGCGGCGTTCACGTCGGTGTCAAAGCCGATCGGCACGTTCAGCGCGCCGCCCAGTATGCCGCACAGGTCGCAGTTGCGCCAGGCCAGCTTGGGCGTGCTGGTGATGTGCCCATACAGCGGGTCGGCGCGATCCAGCCCGATGGGGCCAAAGCTGCCGATGCCCAGCGCGTCGATGCCCTTGCCCTGAAAAAACGCGATCAGCCGGGGCAGGGTCTCGTCGGGCGTCAGCGTGGGGAAGGTTTCGCGCTCGAAGATATGCCCCTGTTCGTCGCCGATCAGGCACACCATTTTGGTGCCGCCAGCCTCCAAACCGCCCAGCTTCATGGCAAGACCTCCTTTATGCTTCATCGCCCGCCAGCGTCGGCAGGATGTCATCCACATACATCTGCATGGAGCGGCGCAGGATGTCGGTCGCTTCCTCATGGCCGCACATTTCCTTCACGGCGGTGGTCTTGTGCTCCAGCGTCTTGTACACCTCAAAGAAGTGCATCATCTCGTCGAGGATGTGGTGCGGCAGCGCCTGAATGTCGCGGTAGCAGTTGTACGTCGGATCGCCAAACGGGATGGCGATGATCTTCTCGTCGGCCTCGGTGCCGTCGATCATCTTCAGCGCGCCGATGGGGTAGCAGCGCACCAGCGTCATGGGGATGATCGGCTCGGAGCAGAGCACCAGCACGTCCAGCGGATCCTTGTCGTCGGCATAGGTGCGCGGGATAAAGCCATAGTTGGCCGGATACACCGTGGAGGTATGCAGGATGCGGTCCAGCCGCAAAAGGCCGGTTTCCTTGTCCATTTCGTACTTGTTCTTCGCGCCCTTTTGGATTTCGATCACCGCCAGAAAGTCGGTGGGGGTGATGCGCGATGCTTGGACGTCATGCCAGATGTTCATGGGCACCTCCGCGTGTGCTGTTGAAAAAACCATACAGAAAATACTAGCATATTAGCGTGGAAAAGTAAAGAAGTGGCAAGCCGCCGCCGGGAAGATGAAATTTGCATAAGAAATGCGCCAACCGCCTTGACAACGCACGGGTATATGCTATACTGATTGACGCAAGTCAGTGACTGACTGCCGTCAATCGAATCCCCGTTTTTCGCAGGCACCGCCCGAACCGCCGTCCCCAAGGAGGCGCACACATGTCCCGCATCAGCAAACCGCCGGAGGAGCGCAGACAGGAGCTTATCGAGGCCGCGCGCGACCTGTTCCTGACGCAAGGCTATGACCAGACGCTGGTCAGCGACATCGTTGGGCGCATCGGCGTGGCGCAGGGGCTGTTCTACTACTATTTTTCCAGCAAGCAGGATATTCTGCTGGCGGTGACCGATCAGTTTATCGAGGCGCGTGTGTCCGACCTGGCGGCCAAGCTGCGCGACAACACCGTGCCGCCGCTGACGCGCATCCAGAATCTGGTGCAGGTCATTTCCGCCTTTTTGCACGAGATCGACCACTTTTACCCGCGCCGCGTCAAGGGCATGACCAGCGAGATGCACACCATGATCCACAACCATGTGATGGACGTGATGGAGCCGTTCGCCGCGCAGGTGCTGACGCTGGGCAATGCCGAGGGCGTGCTCGACGCGCCCTATCCGGCGCACATGGCGCGCTTCCTGCTGTCCGGGTTTGTGGGGGTGGAATCCATGCCCGGCGCGCCCAATGCCGACGAGATGCTGGAGGTCGTGCTGCAATTCACCGGGCGGCTGCTCAAAGTGGATTTGAGCGAACAGTCGCCATCACATTAGGAGGAATCACCCGTGGCCAACATAGAGATGAAGGAAATCTGCAAATCCTACCAGATCGGGGAGATGGCGATCCACGCGGTGGATCACGTCAGCTTCTCGATTGAGGCGGGCGAGTTTGCGGTGGTGCTGGGGCCCAGCGGCGCGGGCAAGACCACGGTGCTGAACCTGCTGGGCGGCATGGACCGCGCCACCAGCGGGCAAATCTTGGTCGGCGGGCGCGACATCGTGCCGCTGAACGACCGCGAGCTGACGCAGTACCGCCGCCACGACGTGGGGTTTGTGTTCCAATTCTATAACCTGATGCCCAACCTGACCGCGCTGGAAAACGTGGAGCTGGCGCAGCAGGTGTGCAAGCAGCCGCTGGACCCGCGCGAAACACTGGAGCGCGTCGGGCTGGCCGACCGCATGCACAACTTCCCCGCGCAGCTCTCCGGCGGCGAGCAGCAGCGCGTCGCCATCGCGCGCGCGCTGTGCAAGAACCCGGCGCTGCTGCTCTGTGACGAGCCCACCGGCGCGCTGGATTCCGAAACCGGGCGCATGGTGCTGATGCTGCTGCGCGAGGTCGGGCGCGACATGAATAAGACCGTGATGGTCATCACGCACAACGCGGCGATCGTCCCGGCGGCGCAGCGCGTCATCCGCATGAAGAACGGGCATATCGCCAGCGTAGAGGTCAACGAACAGCCCTTGGCAATGGAGGAGATTGTGTGGTAAGGCGTGGCATGCGCCCGCTGTCACGCAAGCTGCTGCGCGACCTAAAAGCGGGCTGGAAGTCCTTTGCGGCGATCTGGATCATCTGCACACTGGCCATGACGCTGTACGTCGGCATCGACGCGACTTGGCGCGCCATGGAGTACAATCTGGACGGCCAGTTTGCGCGCAGCAACATGGCCGACCTGTGGGTGTACGGCGCGGTGTCCGACCGCACGGTGCGCGATTTGACCGCCATCGACGGTGTCGCCGCCGCACAGCGCCGTGTGCGCGCCAATCCGGAGGCGCAGACCTTAAACGGCGAGCCGCTGGTGGCGCTATACATGGCTGACGGCGCGGCGGAGATCTGCAAGCCGCTGCTGCTACAGGGCGAGCCGCTGGACAAGACCCGTAAGGATCAGGTCATCCTGCAAGCGAAGTTCGCGCGCGACCACGGCATTGCGGTGGGCGACACACTGCCGCTCAAGCTGGGCGACCGCGCGCTGTCGCTGACGGTGTGCGGCATCGGGTACCTGCCCGAGTATGTGGTCACCAGCAGCGGCGACGAGTTTTCGCCGCCGACCACGCGGTTTGGGTACGGGTTTGTATCGCCGGGCACGCTCAGCTTTTTGCCCTTTAGCGAGGTCGTGCTGACGCTGAAACCCGGCGCGGACGTGGCGGCGGTCAGGCAGGCGGCGCAGGCGCTGTTTGCGGAAAAGCAGGTCACCGTGCTGGAGCGCGAGAACCTCTTCGGCGTCAAAATGGCCATGGAAGAAGCGCAGCAGATCCGCGCGATGGGGCAAATCTTCCCGGCGGTGTTCTTCATCATCGCCGCGCTGATCACCTGGACCACCATGAGCCGCCTGGTCGAGAACCAGCGCCTGCAAATCGGCACGCTGTTCGCCATCGGCTATAGCCGGGGCGAGCTGACCGCGCACTACGCCAGCTATGGCCTGCTGATGGCGGTGCTGGGCGCGGTGGGCGGGCTGGCCGGGGCGGCGTTCTTCTTCTCACCGGTCATCCTGGATTTGCTGAGCACCAGTGTGTACACCCTGCCCGGGGTCAAGCCCTATCTGGCGCCGGGCGTGGTGCTGGGCACCAGCGCGGTCATCGCGCTGATCACCGGCGGGGCAAGCCTGCTCAGCGCCATCACCGCGCTGGCGCAGTCTCCGGCGGCGCTGATGCGCCCCAAGCCGCCCACCAAGGGCCGCCGCATTGTGCTGGAAAACATCGGCTTCATCTGGAAGCGGCTGAAGTTCTCCAGCAAGATGATCCTGCGCAACCTGGCGCGCAACCCGGTGCGCTTGGCGATGGGGCTGATCGGCGTGGCGGGCTGCACCGCGATGATGCTGACCGGCTTTGGCATGAAGGACTCGGTGGCGTACGTGCTGGCCAACCACTACGACCGCACGATGTTTTACGACATGCGCGTATCGACGGCGGACGACGCGCCGGTGGACTACGCGCGCGGGCTGGCCGAGCGCGCCGGGGCGGCGGAGTATGAGGAAGAGATGTACGCCAGCTGCGAGGCGCTGATGCACGAGCAGTGGGAGAACAAGCAGCTCTTTGTGCTGGAGGACGGGCACGACATGGTGCGCCTGACCGACCTGAACGGCAAACGGCTGACGCTGCCTTTGACCGGTGTGGCCATGACGCGCAAGGCGGCGGAGGAGTTCGGCCTGGCCGAGGGCGGCACGCTGTGGCTGCGGCTGACCGGCGAGCGGCCGGTGGGCGCGACCGTGATGCAGGTCATCGACTTGCAGCTCGATCAGGGCATCTACATGACCCGCAGCGCGCTGCGCGATCTGGGGCTGATGCCGTGGCGGCCCAATTCGGTGATGCTGCGCGGCGAGCAACTGGATCGCGATACGCTGGAGGCCATGGACGGCGTGACGCGCGTGCGCACGCTGGAGGAGGAGAAGAAGGGCAACGGCGCAGTGCTGGATGTAATGAATCTGGTGGTGCTGCTGCTGGTGATCTTCTCCGGCGCGCTGGCGCTGGTGGTGCTCTACAACCTCGGCCAGCTCAACTTTTCCGAGCGCGTGCGCGAGCTGGCTACCTTGATGGTGCTGGGCTTTACCCCGCGCGAGATCAAGCGGCTGGTGCTGCGGGAAAACATCATCATCGCGCTGATCGGTCTGCCCATCGGCATGCTGCTGGGCCCGGGGCTGCACCGCTGGGTGCTGGCCACCGGCCTGCCCAACACCATCCAGTTCGTGCCCTATATCGCGCGCATGAGCTGGGCGTATACCGCGCTTTTCACGGTCGCCTTCGCGATGATCGTCAACTGGATGCTCGGCGCGAAGTTTAAGGATGTCAATATGGTCGAGGCGCTCAAGAGCATAGAATAGGGGAGTGGATACCATGAAAAAAACCCATCCGTACAACAAGATACTGCGCGTGTTCGCGCTGATGCTGGTGCTGTCGATGCTGGTGGTGAGCGGCGCCGCGTTCGCCGCCAACCCGACCGGCACTGCCAACACCGCCACCGCCGCGCCGGAGGGCGGCACCCCCGCCGCCGCGCGCAGCTACCTGTTTTCTGCCAAGGGCAGCATCGCCGCGCCCGATCCCGTCACGCTGACCGCGCACATCGGCGGGCAGGTGGAGGGCTTTGACTGGGTGCCCGGCGATACGGTGGCCGATACCCAGGCGCTGGTATCCATCAAGCCGACCTATGCCTATGCCCCGGCGGACGGCGTGGTGCGTCAGGCGCACGGCGCGTCCGGCGATCAGGTGGCGGATGTGCTGGCGCTGTACGGCGCGCTGTGCTATGTGGAGCGCGACGATGTGTGGCACGTGCAGGCGTCCACCCAGAACGCCTATGACGAGCCGGAGAACCGCGACGTGAAGATCGGCGATGTGCTGCGCCTGTATGTGGGCAGCGGCGACGACCGCGTGGAGGGCACCGGCACGGTGATCAGCAAGGATGGCAAGAAGTTCGTGCTGGAGATTGCGCGCGGCGAGTTCGATCTGGAGGACGACGTGAACATCTACCTGCCCGCCGAGAAGGACAAGGATCAGGACAAGTACGACAGCAAGGACAAGGTGGGCAAGGGCGAAGTGGGCCGTCCGCCGGTGCTGCCGGTGACCGGCGCGGGCGTCATCGCCGCCGCCTATGCCAAGGACGGGCAGGCCGTCAAGCGCGGCGACGCGCTGTACATGCTGGACAATCCGGGCGCGACCTACGCCCAGCCCGCCCAAGCCGACGCGGGGCAGATCACCCCGGCGCTCAGCTTTGGGTACCCGGCGATCATCCACGAGCTGCTCGTGCGGCCCGGCCAGCAGGTGGCGCAGGGGCAGGCGCTGATGACGCTACTGCCGGTTCAGTCGCTGGAGACCGCGCTGGAGGTGGACGAGCTGGACATCGCCCGCGTGGCCGTCGGGCAGCAGGTGCGCGTGTCCGTGGACGGCTTCTCCGGCCGGGAGTTTGTCGCCACCGTGCGCGAGATTCGCCCCGTCGGCGTCACCGTGCTGGACACCACCAAGTTCACCGTCATGGCGACCTTTGACGACGCGCAGGGGCTGATGATTGGCATGCACTGCACGGGGTACTGGGACTGACGTCCCTCAAACAAAATGCAGAATGCATTTTGTTCGGTTACGGGCATGTTTTCCTCCGCGCGCTACGGAAAACGCCCCGCGCGTCCGGCAAAGCCGGACGACACGAATGCAATAGGGCACTTCTGCCCAGCCTTTGGTTAGCGGGCTGGGGATAACGTCCCTCGAACAAAACGCGTGCCGCATTTTGTTCGGTTACGGGAAGTGTTTTCCTGCGCTGCGCTGCGGAAAACGCCCCGCGCGTCCGGCGCAGCCGGACGACACGATTCGCAATGAAGGGGCTGCGCGCCCATACCCTCTCGCATCCAACAAAACCCCCGCCCAAGCTGGGCGAGGGTTTTTGCGTGAGACGGGGGGTTACTCCGCCGCCAACGCGCGGGCGAACGCCACCAGATTTTCCGGCGGGGTGTCGCGCGGGATTTCGCAGCCCGCGCTGATGCACGCGCGGCCTTTGGTGACCGCTTTCAGCGCCGTCACCAGCTCGGCCACGCGCTCCGGCGTGGCGCTGAGCACATCCACCGGGTTGATGTTGCCGTTGATCACCGAGATGCCCTCGAACATCTCGATGGCGCGCGCCATGTCCACCATGTAGTCGATGTCCAGGATGTCGGGTTGTAGCTCGCGGATGAAGGGCAGCAGCGGATTGATGTTGCCGCAGATGTGCAGCTTGGTCAGGCCGCCCATTGCGCGGATGCCCGACAGCAGCCGCTTCTCACGCGCCAGCACCTTTTCCTTATACAGCGTCGGGCCGATGATCGACGCGGCCGCGTCGCCCACGCCAATGATGTCCGCACCCGCCTCAAGCTGCGCCTTGGCGCACACCAGCGCCTGATCCACGCACTTGTCCAGCAGCACCTCAAAGTCGTCCTCTTCCATCAGATCGACCATCGCGTCGTTGATGCCGCGCAGATCGCAGGCTTCGGCCAGCGGCCCCTCCACCCAGCCGAGAATCGGATACGTGTCGCCATGTTTTTCTTTGTACAGCTTCACGGTGTTCAGGCGGTTTAAAAGGCGCGGCGTCTGCCACGGGTCAAAGGGGCGCACCTTGTCCACCTCGGCGATATCCGACAGCAGCAGGCGCGTGCACTTGGGCAGGTCGTCGTGGGGGAACACCACCTCGGCGCCATAGTCGGCGGTTTCGCAGAAGGGATCGCTCATCGTGCTCATCAGGTCGATGGAAAACGCCTCGTTGCACACCGCGTTGGCCTCCACCATCACGCGGTAGTCCTGACAAAACGCGCTGTAGGGCTGCTTGATATACTTGGCGGCAAACAGCATCAGGATGTTCAGGTTGGGCACGCGATCCACCGGCTTGCCCTGTAGCATGGCAAAGAATCTCTCCCTGGGGGTCAACGCGATCACTCCTCCGCATGGATTTTCTACGCACAGTTTTGCAGCTTTTGCCCGCGTTGTCAAGCCTTTTCACGGCGTCTCCGCCTTGACAAACGCGCGCGCTTCGTGCTATGATACCGGGGCAGGCAGCGATGGGCGTGACGACCCCGGAGCCTCCGGCGGAAACGCCGGCGCGATCCCGCGATACAGGGAGCCGAGATCGGGCGCATGCCCGAAGCGAGGGTGGCACCACGAAATGACCTTTCGTCCCTGCATTGGGGAAGGAAGGTTTTTGTGTATCTGCAAGGAGGATGACGACGCATGCTGACACAAGCGCCCAAGGGCACCAAGGACGTGCTGCCCACCGAGAGCGGACGCTGGCAGGTAATCGAGGCGACCATGCGCGACGCCTGCGCGCGCGCGGGCTATCGCGAGGTGCGCACGCCGGTGTTCGAGCACACCGAGCTGTTTTTGCGCGGCGTGGGCGACACCACCGACATCGTGCAAAAGGAAATGTACACCTTTCTGGATAAAGGCGACCGCTCGGTGACGCTCAAGCCCGAGGGCACCGCCGGGGTGGTGCGCATGGTGCTGGAGCACAAGCTCTACGCCGAGGCGATGCCGCTCAAGCTATACTACCTCAACTGCCCCAACTTCCGCTACGAAAAGCCGCAGAGCGGCCGCTATCGCGAGTTCCACCAGTTTGGCGTGGAGGCGTTCGGCGCGCCGGAAGCCACCGTCGATGCCGAGCAGATTGCGCTGGCGTGGCGGCTGCTGCTGGGGCTGGGCATGGAGGGTCTGGCGCTGCACATCAACAGCATCGGCTGCCCGGCGTGCCGCCCGGTCTATCACGAAAAGCTGCGGCAGTTTCTCTCCGCGCGGCTCGATACGCTGTGCGACACCTGCAAGGACCGCTTCGCCCGCAACCCGATGCGCATCCTGGACTGCAAAAGCCCGGACTGCCAGCGGCAGCTACAGGGCGCGCCCAGCATTCTGGACTGTCTGTGCGAGGGGTGCCAGACGCACTTTGACAAACTGCAAGCCGCGCTGACCGCCATGGACATCCCGTTTTCCGTCGATCCGGGCATTGTGCGCGGGCTGGATTACTACACCAAGACGGTGTTCGAGATCATCACCGATACGGGCAGCGGCCCGCTGACCCTCTGCGGCGGCGGACGCTACGACGGATTGGTGGAGCAGTTGGGCGGGCCATCGCTGCCCGGCGTGGGCTTTGGCATGGGCATGGAGCGCGTGCTGATGGTGATGGAAAGTCAGGGCATCCTGCCCGAGGATCCCGGCGCAGTGGATGTGTTTGTCTGCACGCTGGGCGAGGCGGCGCTGCTGCCCGGGCTGGCGCTGACGCATCAACTGCGGCAGGCAGGCATCCGCGCTGATGCCGACCACATGGCGCGCAGCTTAAAAGCGCAGTTCAAGTACGCCGACAAGTGCGGCGCGAAATACGTGGCGGTGCTGGGCGAGGACGAGCTGCAAGCGGGCGTGGTCACCCTGCGCAACATGGCCACGCGCGAGGAGCAAAAGATCCCGCTGGCCGATGTCGCAAAGGCCATTCATCTATAAAAAAACAATAGGGGGCATTCCCATGGCACAGTTTCAGGGCTGGCAGCGCACGGACATGTGTGGCGAGATCAGCGAGCGGCACAATGGGCAGGAGGTCTGCCTGATGGGTTGGGTGCAGCGCGCGCGCAACCTGGGCAGCCTGATCTTCGTGGACCTGCGCGACCGCGAGGGCATCGTGCAGGTGGTGTTCAATCAGGAAGTGAACGACGCGGCGACCTTTGCGGTGGGCATGGATTTGTCGCGCGAGTATGTGCTGGCGATCCGGGGCAAGGTCGCGCCGCGCTCCGGCGCGGTCAATGACAAGCTGCCCAGCGGCAAGGTGGAGGTCAACGTAACCGAGGCGAAGCTCATCAACCGCGCCGAAACGCCGCCCATCTACATCGAGGACGGTGTGGAAGAGGCCGAGGCGGTGCGCCTGAAGTACCGCTACCTTGACCTGCGCCGCGCCAGCATGCACCGCACCTTCCGCGTGCGCGCCAAGATTCTCTCGGCGATCCGCCGCTACATGGACAGTCAGGGCTTTATCGACACCGAGACGCCGATCCTCACCAAGTCCACGCCGGAGGGCGCACGCGACTTTTTGGTGCCCAGCCGCATCCACCCCGGCACGTTCTACGCGCTGCCGCAGTCGCCGCAGATATACAAGCAGCTATTGATGGTCGGCGGGTTCGACCGCTACTATCAGGTGGCGCGCTGCTTCCGCGACGAGGACAGCCGCGCCGACCGCCAGCCCGAGTTTACGCAGGTGGATGTGGAGATGTCGTTCATCCAGCCGCCGGATATTCAGGCGGTGATCGAGGGAGCCTATCAGCAGGTGTTCCGCGAGGTGATGGACATGGCGCTGCCGCTGCCATTGCCGCGCATGACTTGGCGCGACGCGATGCGCCGCTATGGCTCGGACAAGCCGGACACGCGCTTTGGCATGGAGATTGAGGACGTGGGCGACATCTTTGCCGCGTGCGGATTCAAGGTGTTCGAGGACATCCTGGCGGCGGGCGGCACGGTGCGCTGCATCAAGGCCGAGGGCGCTGCCAATAAGCTGAGCCGCAAGGAGATCGACGCGCTGGGCGAGTTTGTCAAGACCTATCGCGCCAAGGGTCTGGCGTGGGCGCTGCTGGCCGAGGACGGCACGGTGCGCAGCTCGTTCGCCAAGAATGTCAGCGAGCAATCGTTTGCCGCGCTGGTCAGCCGCATGGGCGCGCAGCAGGGCGACGTGCTGTTCCTGATCGCCGACAAGCCCACCATCGCGCTGACCGCCATGGGGCAACTGCGCCTAAAGCTGGGGCACCAGCTCGGCCTGATCGACCCGGGCAAGTACAACCTGTTCTGGGTCACCGAGTTCCCGCTGCTGGAGTGGGACGAGGACGACCAGCGCTTTGTGGCGATGCATCACCCCTTCACCAGCCCGATGGATGAGGACGTGGACAAGATGCAATCCGACCCGGGCAGCGTGCGCGCCAAGGCGTACGATCTGGTATTAAACGGCATCGAGATGGGCTCCGGCTCCATCCGCATCCACGACAGCCAGTTGCAGGAGCAGATGTTCGGCCTGCTGGGCTTCAGCCGCGAGCAGGCGTGGAATCGCTTCGGCTTCCTGCTGGAGGCGTTCAAGTACGGCACGCCGCCGCACGGCGGATTCGCCTTTGGCGTGGATCGACTGGTGATGATGCTGACCGGGCGCGACAGCCTGCGCGATGTCATCGCCTTCCCCAAGGTGCAGAATGCGTCCGACCTGATGATGAGCACACCGTCCACCGTGGACGACGCGCAGCTTGCCATGCTGCATATTCGCACCGAGCTGGAATAAGAAAGAGGGGGCATGTGCCGTGCTGCAAACAGGAACGGTGGTGGACACCGCGCAGGGCAGCCTGACGGTGGAGTTCGCCCGGCCCGAGGCGTGCGAGAAGTGCGGGCAGTGCAACGGCAGCCGCCACGCGACGCGCCTGACGCTGCCCGGTGACGCGCCGCTGGGTGCGCAGGTCACCGTGCGCATGCCCGAGGGCAAGGTGGCGCAGGCATCGCTGCTGGCGTACACGGTGCCGCTGGCGCTGATGCTGGGCGGGCTGTTTGCGGCGGGGCCGCTGCAACCGCGCATCGCGCCGGGCTGGCCCGCGGACTTGTTCGCGGCGCTGTGCGCGGTGCTGGGCCTGGTGCTGGCGGGCGGCGCGCTGATGCTCATCAACCGCCGCATTCAGGATAAGCGGGACTGGCAGCCACAAATCGTGGACATCCAGCCTATGGACTGAAGTGGACTGAAAAGGAGGAAATGGAAAAATGGCCAACGCGTATGTGAAAGAGATTACCGCCGCCAACTTTGAGACCGAGGTTTTGAAGGCGGAGCAGCCGGTGCTGCTGGACTTCTGGGCGCCCTGGTGCGGCCCGTGCCGCATGGTTGCGCCGCATGTGGACGCCGTCGCCGAGGAGCTGTCCGGCAAGGCGATTGTGGGCAAGGTGAATGTGGATGAGCAAATGGAGCTGGCGCAGAAGTATGGCGTCATGTCCATCCCGACGCTGGTGGTGATTGCCGGCGGCGACATGGTGGCGCGTGAGGTCGGCGCGCGCGGCAAGGCGGAGATCGCCGCGATGCTGACGCCGCACATCAAGTGATCCGCCTGCGAAAAAACGAAGCAAAGGGTTTCCCGCACGCCGGGGAGCCCTTTTTTTGTCAGTTTATGGATCGAAAAAATCGTTCAGGGTGGTTGTGCGCGGCCATCGCGTATGCTATAATGCATCCAGAGAAGTTGGCGCTTTTGTAGTGCCACATAGTTCTTGAGGCCGCGCGCCACCCAGCGCGCAGACCTGTCTTGTGTATGAGTTTTTTTGAAAGGGGGCGGGGCTGTGGCACCTGCCAGCAAACTGCGCATCATCCCGCTCGGCGGCGTGGACGAAATTGGAAAAAACTGCACCGTCTTCGAATACGAGGACGATATTGTGGTCGTGGATTGCGGCCTTATTTTTCCCAAAGAGGACATGCTGGGCATCGATTTGGTGATCCCGGATTTCTCCTATCTGATCGAGAATCAAGATCGCCTGCGCGCGTTTTTGATCACGCACGGGCACGAGGACCACATCGGCGCGCTGCCGTACGCGCTGCGCCAGATCAAGGCACCCATCTATGGCACCAAACTGACCTGCGCGCTGATTGACACCAAGCTGCGCGAGCACGGCATCGGCGACGCGCAGTTGCAGGTCATCCGCCCGCGCGACACGCAGACATTCGGCAAGTTCACCGTGCAGTTTATCAAGGTCAATCACTCCATCACCGGCGCGGTGGCCATGGCCATCACCTGCCCGGTGGGCACGGTGATTGTCACCGGCGACTTTAAGATCGACTACACGCCCATCGACGGCGAATGCACCGACATCAACACGCTGGCGGCGTATGGCTCGGCGGGCGTGCTGGCGCTGCTGGCTGATTCCACCAACGTGGAGCGCGCCGGATACACCATGAGCGAGAAAAAAATCGGCGAAACCTTCCACCAGCTCTTTATGTCGGCCTATGGCCGCGTGATCATCGCGATGTTCGCCTCCAACATCCACCGCATCCAGCAGGTGGTGGACGAGGCGGTGCGCTTTGGGCGCAAGGTGTGCTTTATCGGCCGCAGCATGGTGTCCACTGTGCGCGTCGCTATCCAGATCGGCGAGCTGAAAATCCCCGAGGGGCATCTGGTCAGCGCCGAGGTGCTGGACCGCTTTGACGACGACCAGATCGTGGTCATCACCACCGGCAGTCAGGGTGAGCCGATGAGCGGCCTGACCCGCATGGCCTACAGCGAGCACAAAAAGCTGCAAATCCGCCAGAGCGATCTGGTCATTGTGTCGGCCAACCCGATCCCCGGCAACGAGGTGCTGGTGGCGCGCGTCATCAACCAGCTCTACCGCATCGGCGCGCAGGTGGTCTACGAGGCCATCGCCGATGTGCACGTCTCCGGCCACGCCTGTCAAGAGGAACTCAAGCTCGTGCACGCCGTCACCAAACCGAAGTTCTTCATCCCCGTGCATGGCGAATACCGCATGCTGTGGCACCACGCCAAGCTGGCCATGGCCATGGGCATGCCGGAAACCAATGTCGTCATCCCCGAGATCGGGCAGGTCATCGAGCTGGGCGAGGACACGCTGCACATCGCCGGATCGGTGCCCACCGGCAGCGTGATGGTCGATGGCCTGGGCATCGGCGACGTGGGCAATGTGGTGCTGCGCGACCGCAAGCACTTGTCCGAGGACGGCATCATCATCATCGTGCTGGGCGTTGACAAGGACACCGGCAAGATCGGCTCCGGCCCGGACATTATCTCGCGCGGGTTTGTCTACGTGCGCGAGAACGAGACGCTGGTCGAGGGCACCAAGCTGGCCATCGCGTCGGTGCTGGTCAAGTACCCGGTCATCAAGCCCGAGGACTGGACCGAGATCAAGAACAGGCTCAAGGACGAGCTGCACCGCTTCCTCTACGAGCAGATCAAGCGCAACCCAATGATCTTGCCGATTATCATCGAGATGTGATAAAATGGGCATGCAACTTGCAGCCGCGCAACACAGCGGAGCGTCGCAGGAATGCGGCGCTTCTTTTATGGCAAGATATTTTATGGCAAGATATTGGTGAATGAGGGAGAGTACAATGGACATTTACGACCGTGCGTACGACTTGGCACGCCATATCAGGGATAGCGAGATGTGCCGCGAATATGCGCGGCTGCATCAGTTGGTCAACGAGGACGAAACCAACCGCGTGCTGCTCAAGGAATACAAGAAGCTGCAAATGCAGCTGCAAATGCATGCCGTCGGCGGCATGGACAAGGTGCCCGAGGAGCAGATGCAGCGCTTTCAGCAGCTTGCGTCGCTGTTGTATATGAACGCCGATGTGCAGCAGTATCTGCTCATGGAGATGAAGGTGCAGAAAATGCTGGCCGACGTGATCAAGATCGTGACCGACGCGTCCGGCATGCAGTTGGAACTGCCCGAGCTGGGCTGATCGCGCCGCGCCGTCAAGGAGGACCTATGGCCAAGAAACCCCGCCGCTTTGTCGATGAAAAATCGCTGCACGAGCAACGCTCGTACGGCTTTTTCTGGTATGACTGGATTTGGCGCCTGCTCAGGCCGCTGCTGATTCTCGCGTGCAGCCTGTGCATCGTGGGCGGCCTGCTGTACACCGGCTGGACGCTGGTCGAGCAGCAGTTTGTGCTGCCGGTCGCGCCGGGCGATACGACGCCGATCACCTTTCAGGTCAAGTCGGGCAGCTCGCTAACCCGCGTGTCCGGCGACCTAAAGGCCGCCGACCTCGTGCGCAACAAGACCGTGTTTAAGTACCTGGGCGACTTCCGCGGCGTGGGCCAGCGCCTGCAACCCGGCGAGTACACGCTGACGCGCGCGATGACCATGCAGCAGATCATGGACGCGCTGACCAGCGGCGACGGCAGACCCAACACGCGCAGCATCACGGTGATCCCCGGCTGGACCATCGAGGACATTGCCGACAAGTTTGCCGCCGACGGCGTGATCAAGAGCCGCGACGAGTTCCTGTCGCTGTGCAAGGTGGGCACGCAGTACAAGGACTACTACTACATCGCGGACGTGCTGGCCACGCCCAAGGCCAGCCAGCGCAAGTACATCCTGGAGGGCTATCTGTCGCCCAATACGTATGAGGTTTTTTCTAGCGCCACCACCGACGACATCATCAAAAAGCTGCTGTCGCAGACCGAGGCGGCCTTCCCCGCGACGTATTTTGAGCGCGCGGAGGCGCTGGGGCTGACCATGGATCAGGTGCTGATCATCGCCTCCATGATCGAGAAGGAAGGCAAGACGCAGGACTTTGCGAAGGTATCGGCGGTGTTCCACAACCGCCTGAAAGCCAACATGACGCTCGGTTCGGACGTGACCATCAAGTACGCGCTCAACAGCAAGAAGATGGCGCTGTCCAGCGAGGACTTGGCGGTCAACTCCGCCTACAACACCTATGCCAACAAGGGGCTGCCGGTCGGCCCGATCTGCAATCCCTCCGGCGACGCGATCGTCGCCGCGCTGTACCCCGACGAGCAGTTTGTCGCGCAGAAGTATCTGTACTTCTGCTCGGCCAACCCGGACACCGGCGCGCTGGTATTCAGCAGGACGCTCAAGGAGCACGAGGCGGCGGTGGCGCTGTATAGCCCGCTGTGGGTGCAGTACGATAAGAGCAGGGGGCTGTAACGCGTGCGCATACCCGAGCTGCTGGCCCCTGCCGGGGGCATGAGACAACTGCAAGCCGCGTTTCGCTTTGGCGCGGACGCCGCGTATCTGGGGCTGGAGCAATATGGCCTGCGCGCGTCGGCGGGCAACTTTACGCCCGGCATGCTGCGCGAGGCGGTGTGTCACGCGCGCGATCTGGGCAAGAAAATCTATGTGACGCTGAATATCTTTCCCACCGATGACCAGATGGAAGGCATGGTGGAGGCCGCGCGCTGCGCACTGGACGCCGGGGCGCACGCCGCCATCGTCAGCGATCTGGGCGCGGTGGCAACGCTGCGCCAGCGCGTGCCCGATTTGCCGCTGCACATCAGCACACAGGCCAATACCATGAACACCGCCGCCGCGCGCGCATGGCACAGCCTAGGCGCGGAGCGCGTCATCCTAGCGCGCGAGCTGAGCCTGGCGCAGATTCGGGCGATGCGCGATGACCTGCCCGACACGCTGGCGCTGGAGGCATTTGTGCACGGCGCGGTGTGCATGAGCTACTCCGGTCGGTGCCTTTTGAGCGCGGCGATGACCGGGCGCGGCGCCAATCAAGGCGCGTGCGCGCAGCCCTGCCGCTGGACGTACACGCTGACCGAGCAGAAGCGCCCCGACCAGCCGATGACCATCGAAGAGGACGCGCACGGTACCACGGTGCTCAGTGCGCGCGACCTGTGCATGATCGAACACATCCCGGCGCTGTGCGAGGCCGGGCTGGCCAGCCTCAAGATCGAGGGGCGCATGAAGAGCGAATACTACGTCGCCACCGTGGTGGGCGCGTATCGCCGCGCGCTGGATGCCTGCGCGGCCGATCCGACGGGCTATGCGCGCGACAAGGCATTGCAGGCCGCGCTGCTGGGCGAGCTGCATCAGGTCAGCCACCACCTGTCGGACACCGGCTTTTACTTTGGCGCGCCGCAGCAGCCTGGCGAGGCCGGGCCGTATGTGCAGGGCGCGGAGTACGTGGGCTATGTGCTGGACAGCGTGGACGGCGAGGGTCTGATTGAGGTCAAGAACCGATTCTTCGTCGGCGACGCGCTTTGGGCAGTGACGCCCCGGGGCATTGTGCCGGTGACCGTGACCGCCATCCGCATGGACGACACTGGCGAGGAGGTGGAGGTCATCCAGCGCCCCAACGCGCGCGTGCGCATCCCGCTGCCTGTGGGCATCGCGGCGGGCGATATGCTGAGGGGAAAATGCAGAAACCACCCGCAGGGATAAAAAAGGAGGGCGGGCGCGCCCTCGGCAAAACGATATTCCATTGATTTCAAAACCCCGGCCCCTCGGCGTAGCCTAAAGGCTACGTCGTTCTTTCATTTCCCGTGGTTCTCTGGATTGGCAGCATGTATGAAGCGCAGGTGCTTATCGCTCGTTGGGTGCAATACGACAACACGATTCGTGCGCATTCCAGCCTGGGCGGCAGACCACCCGGCAAAACCGTCTATCGCATCCAAGCAGACAAGGGATTTTCCTGTCGGTTCTCGAACTCGACTAACATTGATCCTGGACATGTTTTCGGGGGCACATCAAATGTAGCATGCACAAAGGTGCTATCGATCGGAGGCAACATATGAAAACGCATACTATTTCAATATGCCTGATCCTTTTTGTGGCAGCATTTGGGGTTGTCGCGGCAAAAGCGACTGCACAGGAGCACACAACGACGCATGCTGTGCCGGAGGCGATCATGCTAAATGACGAGCAAGCGGAAGACGGCTATGCGACAGCAAAAAAAACTGCCATGGAGGTTTTTTGCGATAGCGAGGATCTTCTGCAAGAAATCGGAAATGATATGATTGCTATTGATCCGCAGGCATATAATACCATCACATATTCGGCGGAAGAAGAGCTGGGATATGCACTGAAAGATGCAGTAGTTGAATCGATTCTCAAGGATGCAACATTGCAGAATAAACTAAAAGAGCTCTTTTCTAGTTCATTAGGCAACAGCTTCTTTACTGGGATAGGTATCGAGAATGGACTTGTTGTCTTTTTTGTGGAAGCAGGCGACTATTCCATATCGATTTACTATATTGAGCACGCTGACAAAGATTTTGTAGAGAGTATGTATTATCCCAGTGTTATTCAAGAAGAATCCAAATTGAAAGAGCATTGGTACTATAGTGTTTTCTGGAGACCGCGCGATTCCTCCAGCAATATGGATGAATCGGCCCTTCCATAGACTAGTTGTTTTGCTTATAGAACATGGCCCCGACTTGCCTGAGGATAAGGGTCCCGAGGAGCCAGCGCGACGATGCGATGAACTTCTGGGTAAAGCAATTGAGTAACAGTTCGTATGGATCCTCTC
This sequence comes from Eubacteriales bacterium, assembly GCA_031552735.1. Taxonomy (GTDB): domain Bacteria; phylum Bacillota; class Clostridia; order Christensenellales; family Aristaeellaceae; genus JAVBUY01. The sequence goes on along the minus strand of JAVBMF010000027.1, from coordinate 1,068 downwards.
TGGTGTATTGCTGCAGTATACGATGCAGAGGGGATTTTTTGTGCCCTCTTTTTTAATCCAGCATTTGCAGCCATAGGCTTTTTAGGTAGTGCGACTCGGGGTATCCGGCCAGCACCGGGTGGTCTGCGTCCTGCCGCCTGAGGTCGATGACGCGCACCTGCCGATGCAGATCCTGCGCGGCGGACAGCACGACGTGCACAAACGTGTCCTCCGGCATGTGGTAGGAGCAGCTATGCGTTGCCAGCACGCCGCCGGGCGGCAGCAGGCGCATGGCCGACAGGTTGATCTCCTTGTAGCCGCGACAGGCGTTGGCCAGCGACGCCTTGGCCTTGGTGAACGCCGGGGGATCGAGCACAATGGTGTCGTACTTGGCCTTTTGCCGCACCTGCTCGCGCAGGAAGTCGAAGCAGTTCGCCGCCTCGAACCGCACCTGCGAAAAGCCGTTGCGCGCCGCGTTGTCCCGCGCCAGCGCCACGGCGTCTTCGGAGCTGTCGATGCCCAGCACCTCGCTGGCGCCGCCCGCCGCCGCATTGAGCGCAAACCCGCCGACATAGGTGAAACAATCCAGCACGCGCTTGCCGGGGCTGAACGCGCGCAGTGCCAAGTGATTTTTCTTTTGGTCGAGGAAGTAGCCGGTCTTTTGCCCGCCCATCAGATCCAGCGAGAAGGACAGGCCGTTTTCCATCAGCGTGGCGCGCGACACCTCCGCGCCGTGCAGCACACGCGTGAAGCAGGTCATCCCTTCCTTTAGCCGGATGGCGTCGTCGTTCTTGAGCAGCAGCGTGGTCGGATGCAGCGCCTCCGCCAGCGTATCGGCGATGACCTGCGTGAACCGCTCCATGCCCAGCGCCAGGATTTGCAGCACGATCACCGAGCCGAACTGATCGCAGATCACACCGGGCAGGCGGTCTGCCTCGCCAAAGATCAGGCGGTAGCTGTCCGTGCCATCGGTGCGCAGCATCTGCCGATAGGCCAGCGCCTGGCGCACGCGCGCGGCGATCAGCGCGTCGTCGATCGGCTCACTCTTGTGCGTCAGCAGGCGCACGGTGATCAGCGACTGGCTGTTAT
>JAVBMF010000014.1:0-11580 GCA_031552735.1 Eubacteriales bacterium | reverse complement strand
CTGACGATTGTTTTCAATACACTTGGTCTAGAAGTGTATTGAACGAATGGCGGAGAAGCCGGGATTCGAACCCGGGCACCGGTTTCCCAGTCTACTCCCTTAGCAGGGGAGCCCCTTATAGCCACTTGGGTACTTCTCCATTTGGCGCGCCGAAAAACGACGCATTGGCATTATAGCACGTTGTCGCGCGCGTTTCAAGCAAAAATGTTGCGCGTGTTCCCATGTTATGGTATTCTATTGTGCGTTGGCTCAGCCTCGCCGCCCGCGAAGGAGAAGAATATGCACACGTATACCGCCAGTCTATTTATCATAGCGAAAAACGTGATGATGGGTCTGATCGCCGGTGCTGTCGCCGCATGGATCGGCACGTGGTTTCTGGCCGAGCGCACGGCGGTCATCATTGGCGGTGTCATTGCGTTGCTGCTGGTCTACTTTGCGCTGATCGGCGACAACTATCGGCTCACGCTTGATGACAAGCAACTGCGTGTCTACCGACTGGGCAAGCTCAAACACGCCTTTCCGCTGGATGCGTACAGCTTCTCCGCACGGGTCAAGACCACCTATGATAGCACCGGCAGTGACAGCGACTGCCACCTGATCGCCACACACGACGGCACCGAGGAAGTAACCCGTCTGGATCTTAGCATGCTGGGCAAGCGCCGCTTTATGCTGCTGCTGGATGATCTGGGCTTTGACAGCAACGCGCCCCGGAAACTGCTTGCCACCAAAAAGCAAGCGCGCTCATAACATTATACTATTTTATTGGGAGGACACATCATGCCGGAAACAAACCAAATTCTCGACCTGCTCACACAAGCCTGGAGCAGCCCCTTCCGTTACCTCATATTATTCATTGCACTCTATCTGCTCGTTTTCTTGCCTTTTATGCTCAACAAAGTGAAAAAACACCGTCAGGCAGCCGACGCGTATGCCACCGAGCATCCTGATGCCGCCCGCATCCTCATGGGCACATCGGTGGGCATCACCAGTGAAAGCATGACCGTTCATCAGATCGACAACGACGCGCCGGTCCTGTTCACCGAAAAAAGCAAGCAGGGTTTCTTCGCGCTGCCCGGCTCGCACATCATCGACGTGGAATACAGCTATACGCGCCCGGGCGTGGTCTACAAGAACGTCACCACCTCCACTGGGGTCACGCGCCAGGAGATTGAGGTTGAGGCGGGCAAGCGCTATGTGCTGCGCTTTGATCGCAAGGCGGAGCATTTCGTATTTGAGGAGCAATAATACGGCTCATCATGCTATTTCCTGCCTATCACGCGAAATTATACAACATCAAAAAAAGAGCCTGCAGGCTCTTTTTGCTTTTATACATACATGACCGCCAGCAGCGCCAGCCCCAAGACCCCCGCCAGCGCGATCAGCAGCGGATCGGCGAAAATCACCTCGATCGGGTCGCCATCGCTGTTGCCCTCCACAATCATGCTATAGCGCATCAGCAGCAGGATAACCACCGGCACAGTCCATATCAGCGCGCCACTGCGCGTTGCCGCCACCGTGACCGGATCAACGCTCCACAGCGCATAGAAGGCCACTGACAGCGTCAGGCACATATACATGTTCTGCGTCAGAAACGCCGGTGTGTAGTGCGCCAGCACCGCGCGCATCGTATCACCCTGACGCATCAATTCGCCGCGCCGCTTACCCAGTGCCAGATAGAATGATACCGCGATGACCGTCAGATACATCCACTTGGAGATTTCAATTCCCGTCACTGCCGACCCAAAGAGCACACGCAACAAGAAACCGCCGACCAGCACCGCGATATCCAATATGGGCACGCGCTTGAGTCCCAGACTATACCCGATATTGAGCAGTGCGTACGCAGCCCACGCTGCCCACCCCATCAGGTTCGCGCCACAGGCCAGCCAGCACAGCCCCGCCGACAGCGCCAACAGCGCCACCGCCAGAACAGCCGCCACACGCGGCGATATCGCGCCGGACGCGATCACGCGGTAGCGCTTGGTCGGGTGCATGCGGTCGCTGCGCGCATCCAACAGGTCGTTGAAGATATACACCGCCGACGCCAGTAGGCAAAAGCTGGAAAACCCCCACAGTGCCGACGCCCGCACCACCGGATTGGTCAGTTGGCGGCCGAAGATCAGCGGCAGCAGCACCAGTACATTCTTCAGGTAATGCCGTACACGGATCAGCCGCAAGAGGCTCTTTGCCATCAACCTTGCTCCCCGCCTTTCTCCGCGACGATCAGCACATGCGGATACCATAGCATCCGTATGCGCTCAAAATGAATGATGCGCATGCCCGCCTGCTCTATCCACAGCCGCAATGTATCGGCCTTCACCTCGTGCGCGCGCTGTCCAGAGATCAGGTAATCATGCAGCTTATTGCACACCACCAGCGGGCTGGCGGCGTCAATGTCCTTGAATACAAGCCGCTGGCCAGGCCGCATGGACCTGCACAGCGCGGTCATGTACGCTTGCTGCTGCCGCGGCGGAATATGGTGCAGCACATCGACCATGGTCACCACATCGGCATCTTTCACCGCGTCGGGCAGATGCGTGCCGTCATAGGTTTCGGCGGTCATGTTGTCGATGCCCTGCTTGGTGGCCTGCGCACGGCACAGCGACACAAGCTCCGGATCGATCTCAATGCCGTGCAGGGCTCGCGGATGGCAGTATTCGTGCATCAGCAGCATGAACTGCCCCGCGCCGCAGCCGATGTCCGTGATGCGCATATTCTCGCCCACCCAGCGCAACATCGCGCCAAATGGGCAGATATACGGTCGGCAAACAATCTTCAATCTGCTGATCAGTCCCGTTTCCGGGCACGCCTTTTTCAAAAATCTGGACAGCTCCGCGGCTGAAACATTCCCTTCTCGCATGTCGTCCCCCATATCCTAGCATGGTATCAGTATAGCATCATTCCGCTTTCCGGGCAACGAAAAAGGACAAGCCGTTTGGCTTGCCCTTAGACCGTCCACAAAGGGCGCAACCGCGAAATCACGCGTCATACGCGCGTGATTTCGCTTGCTGTGTCGCCATCACCCGCATATTTCGGTTACTTATTGCACGATAAGCTCCCTCCTATGCGGGCTCGGCTCCTTGCCTTGCACCCTTTTTAGACGGCCTGTCATCCCAACGACTTTGTCAATGGGATGAAAAAGGACAAGCCGTCTGGCCTGTCCTCTTTGCATGTTGGAAAAGCGCCTTACTTTTCCTCGCTCGCCGCTTCGGGCTTTTTGCCGATTTGCAGCAGCAGGTTGAACACGATGCCGACGATGGCGGCGGTGGCGATGGCGGGCAGCTTCTGGCCAAAGACCGGGATCATGCCGCCGTCAAAGCCGTAGTGTCCGCCCAGGCCGACGATCATCACCACCGCGATAACCGCCAGATTGCGCGCGTCGAACATATCGACGTTCTTGTTGATCATGATCGCGATGCCCTGCGCGGCGATGACGCCGAACAGGAAGACGCACGCGCCGTTGATGACCGCGCCGGGCACGGTGTTGATCAGGCCGGACAGCGGCGCGATGAAGGACAGCACGATGGACATGATGGCGGCAGCGCCCAGCATCTTCACCGAGAAGTTCTTGGTGATGGCCATGGTGGAGATGTTCTCGCCGTAGTTGGTGCCGGCGGGACCACCGAACAGCGACGCCACGATATCGCCGATGCCGTCGCCGATCAGGTTCAGGCCCAGCTTGTCCGCGATTTTATATTCGCCCTTGCCCTTTTTCTTGGCCAGGTCATTGACATAGATGTCCAACTGGAAGAGGTGGGCGGTGGACTCGGGGATGGTGGCGATGGCGATGGGCATGATGGCCAGTACAGCGGTCCAACTGGGCATCGGCAGCGTGAAGTGCGGGGTGGAGATGATACCGTTGGCCATCACCTGGCTGAAGTCAACCAAGCCCAGGCACAGTGCGGCGACATAGCCAACCAAGATGCCGAACAGGATCGGCAGCTGACCCAGCACGCCCTTGAGGAACACCGAGAAGCCGATGGTGGCAACCAGCGTGATCAGCGCGGCAATCACCATGCGCGAGCTCATGGGGTCCCCCGCGCCGATGGACTGCTGCATCGCGACGCCCGCCAGCGAGATACCAATGACCAGCGCGATCGAACCCGTGATGGTCGGCGGCAGCACCTTTTCGATGGTCTTCATGCCGAAGCGGGACACGATCAAGCCCGCGATGATCGACACCAGACCGGAGCAGATGATACCAAATTGCGCCTGGCTAATCAAAGCATCAGGCGCAATCTGACCGAACGAGGCACCCGTAATCCCAGCAATTGCAGCAATGTAAGAGAAGCTGGAACCATAATACAGGGGAATCTTGCCCTTGGTGATCAGCAGAAAGCAAATTGTAGCCAAACCGCTTGCAAAGATGGTGGTGGAAACGTGGAAACCTGTGAGCAGGGCGACCGTCACCGTGGCGGGGAACATGACCAACACTTGCTGGAAAGCGAATGCGATCAGTTTGCCAAGGGAAGGCGTTTCGTCGGGCAGGTATCCAGTGACCACCGGTGCGTTCGTGTTCTTGGACATCATGCATCTCTCCTTCTTCTTTGGGGTGCGATTTGCTACCGCCATTTTTTCATCAGGAGCGATTATAGTGTATCCGTACATTGATTGCAATAAGGAAATGCAATGTTCGGGAAAATATTTTTCCGCGCGCCCTCTTGCCTTTTTTTTCGACTTTTTGTATACTACACTTGTTACGTATTTCCCCAAACAACCGGAGCAGGACAATGCAAGAAATGTTCGCTATTTTACAGGCTTGTGCCCTGTTTGACGGCATCGATCCCGCCGACCTGCCAAAACTGCTCGCGTGCCTTCGTCTGGGTCAAAAGACCTATGACCGGCACGCGTTTGTGCTTCATGCGGGGGATGTGTCCCATGCGGTGGGCATCGTGCTCACCGGCCGCGTGCAGATTCTGCAAGAGGACTTCTGGGGCAACCGCACACTGCTGTCGCTGGTTTCGCCGGGAGAAGTATTTGGCGAGGCCTTTTCTTTCGCCGCGCAGCCGTTGCCGGTGTCGGCCATGGCCGCCGAGCGCAGTGAGGTGCTGCTGCTGCACGCCGATCGCATCGCGCAACCGTGCGCGCAAACCTGCGCCTTTCATCAGCGGCTGGTGCACAACATGCTGCGCATTCTGGCCGAAAAAAACATGCACCTGACCCAGACCATTGAGCATATGTCGCGGCGCACCACGCGCGAAAAGCTGCTCTCCTATCTGTCGGCGCAAGCCCGGGCAGCGCACAGCCGCAGCTTTACCATCCCGTTAAACCGGCAGGAACTGGCCAACGCGCTGGCGGTGGATCGCAGCGCACTGTCCGCCGAATTATCGCGCATGCAGCAGGACGGTCTGCTGCGCTACCATCTGCGCGTGTTTGAGCTGTTGGATCAGCACGGAGCCCCACTCTCCGATGACTCCTGACCCGCTATATGCCAAGAGCCTACGGTACGTTGCTGTACCATAGGCTCTTTTTCAAATTTTTGTGATCCGGCGCTACTGCGCCTTCAGGCCAAGCTTGTACGGACGTCCATACACAAAATAGGTCAGCGTCAAGTCGCGGGCGGTGCTCGCGTCGCTGCGCGCCAGCACGGTGCAGGTCACCTGTCCCTCTTTCATGCCGGGCAGCATGCTCACCGACTGCGGCGTCACCTGCAAGATGTCGCCCTCTCCTGCGGCGACATTGAGCTCCACCCAATCGGCGGCCAAAAAACCGCGATTGGCCAGCGCCGCCGTATAGATATGGAAGCTGTACGCGCCAATCTCACCAATGGGTTCGTTGCTAAAGGCAATACCCTTGAGCGCCTGGTCGGCCACATCTTGCTGTAGCTGCGCAAACTGCTCGGCCATCTCGCTGGCGGGCACCACCTTGCAGCCAGCGGCGCCGATTTTGATCTCCGCCGCGTACAGGCAGTAGCCAAGCAGCGCGGCGATAACCACCACCACCGCGATCAGTATCCATGCGATGACGCGCATGCTGTCACTCCTTTTATTGCGGATTCACCGACTTCTGCTCCATGATGGCGCTCAGCTCGGTGATCATTTCAGCGTCCTTCAAGCGAAACTTGAACTCTACGCGGCGAGACGCTTCCTTGTTGATATTGCCGTTCGCGTCGCGCACGGGATTGCTCCACGAGCGCCCGTTCGCGGTCATGATCTCACGCAGCTTCTGGCTCTCCTCACCGGTCAGCCCGCCAAAGCCGCTCTGCAAGCAATACTGCGCCACGGCAAACGCGCGCCGCTGCGAAAGATCCAGATTGATGAAGTATTCGCCGTCGGTGTCGGCGTGTCCTTCTATGATGATCTCTCCGACAAACGCGCTGTTGGCGGGCGCTAACAGTGTGCGCACATACAGCGGAATGAATGTGTCGAGCAGCGCCATGCCCGATGGCTTCAGTTCAGACTTGCCCACATCGAACAACACCGCGCCTTTCAGCGCGATCGCGCCGGTCTGCTGATCGACAGCGACATCCAGCCGCGCCTTGGCCAGCTCGTCGCGCAGGGTTTCGATAATGCGCGCGCGCACGCCGATCAGCGCGTCAATGCGCTGCTGTTGCTGCTGCATCTGCGTCTGCTGGGCGGAGAGCTGCAGCGACTGCTGGTCGAGCTGGGTTTGCTGCTGCTGCGCGGCGGTCTGCGCGATGGCAAGCTGCTGCTGGGCGGCGGCCAGCTCCTGCTGCTGCGTCGCCAGCAGCGCGCGCTGCTGTTCCAGCGTCAGCGACTGTGAGGAAAGCTGGGATTGCTGGGTGTCCAGTTGGGTCTGCTGGCTTAGCAGCAGCACTTCCTTCTCGCTGAGCTCCGCCGCCTTGGTTTCCTGCAACTCGATGAACTGAAAGATGCTGAAGAACATGATCAGCGCGAACACCAGCATCAGCCCCGCCATCATATCCGAGTACGAGGTCCAGTAGCTGGCGTTTTCTCGCTGCGGGCGGGTTCGGCTGTTCACGCGCATGGTCAGCTAACCTCCCGCTGCTTGTCCACCGCTTGGGTAAAGTTCTGCATGGTCTTTTGCAGCTGCGCCAGCGCGGCAACAAACTGCTCCACCTGCGCGCCATACTTCTTGGCGCTGGTGTGCATCATGTCGGGCACTTCCTTGACCGCGGCGGAAATCCCCCTCACCGATGCGTCAAATTCGCTGGTCATCGTACCAATGCCCTGATTCAGCGAATCCAGCGCGGTCTGCATGTTGTCCGCCACCTTGCCCAGCGCCTGATTGGTGTCGCCGGTGCGCTCTAAAAACTGCTGCTGGTATGCTTGCAATTGGCCCAAGTACTCGGCCTGTTCCTGTGCGGCCTGATGCATGCGCGAAAGCAGCTCGGCGCTGGCCTGTCCCGCCTGCCCTGCCTGCTCGTGCGCACCGGACACCTGCCCGATGGCCTGCTGCATGGCGTCCAGCGTGGCCTGGGTCTGCTGCGAAAGCGCCACCACATCCTGCGTCACGGCGCTGATGGCGGCGGTAGCGGCCTGCAAGTCGGCCTGCGCGTGCTGCTGGCTCAGGTTCACTTTGTCCAGCGTCGCGCCAAGCTGCTTGAATTGACCGTCCAGCGCAAGGTTCATGCGCTCGACAAAGCGCGCGGCAACGCGGTCAATGCCCTCCACTTGCTCGCGCGTGGCGGCGACGATGAAATTGTCCATCGACCGCTGCACCGGCAACAGTGCGCGCAGGATGGCCTGTTCCATCTGGGTAGCGGTGCGCAGGCTGACCTCCTCGACAAAGGTGCGCAGATAGTCGGTCTGTTGCTGCTGCATCAACAGCATCTTGACATCCGAATCAATGGGCCTGGGCATCGCGTATTGCTGGAACACCTCGACAAAACGATTCAGGGCCCGCATCGCGCGGCCAATGGTATAGCGGTTGATCAGGTGAAAAAGCATCGACGCGACGATGCCGCAAATCGAGGTCAGGAAGGCGACGCTCATACCGCCAATCAACGTTTGGATGGACGCGGCGATCGTCACCGAATCATTGAGCGTTAGGCCGGACAAGCCCTTGGTGATGCCCAAAAAGGTACCCAGAATGCCCAGCGACACCAGCACACCGGGGGCAATATCCGCCAGCGAAGTGCTGGCGGCATTGTAGATCGCGGTGTCCGCATTGATATACTGTTCCACATCGCAGGAATCGCCGTGCGCGTCAAGCTGCTCGGCGTTTTGCAGGAAGGCGGCCCACTCGTTTTCCAGCGGCGCGCCCAGAAAGCGCACATTGTTCCATGCGGGCTGCGCGTTCTTCTGTTGCTTGGCATCGGCCAAAATGCGGCGGGTAGCGCGACGCAACGCGTGCGTGTTGCGCGATACCGGCGCGCAGCATTTCAAAATAGCCACCATCGTCACCAACACGATGCCCGCGTACACCAGCATATCGGGCATGCGCGCCCACGCCCAGGTCGTCACAGCGTCCAGCACGTTCTCCCCTCCTCGCGGCGGAATATCTACCGCCATTGTACCCGATGACAGGCAGCCTGTAAACCGCCTTGCCCCAAGTGTTTTCGCATAAATGTTCGCAAAATATAACGAAGCATATCCTCGGAACGCTCCCATCCGACAAAAAATCTTCTTTTTAGCCTTTATCTGCCAAGAATTGATATCTTTTCTACGAAACAGGTCTTGCAGTTTGCGCAAAAATCGTATACAATCATGATACTCTATCAATATACGTGTTGCATGTATATTATGATGATCATTGCAAATAGCTGCGGCTGTATTTTGTGTCGCCGCCAGAACAGGAGTTCATCGCATGGCAAAGAAGAAGAGTATTGATCCGAAGATGATAGACAATGTGGCGCAGAATATGTTCCACGCGCTTCCGCTGCTGCGCAAGCGTCTGCTGCATATGGACGTGGTGCAGACAGAGCACGGCATTCCGCTTTCGCATGTGCAGGTGCTGACCATGCTTAACGACGGCGGCTCTTTGTCGGTGTCGGACATTTCGCACCGGCTGGGCATTGCCAAACCGAACATCACGCCGCTGGTAGACCGCCTGCTGGACCTGGGGCTGGTGCAGCGCCAGCGCGACAATTCCGACCGTCGTGTCGTCAATGTGGTCATCACCAACGCGGGCACCGAGAAGCTGGCCGCCATTCGCGGCACCATTGCCGAGCAGGTGCAGCAACAGGCAGACCATCTGTCGGCCAGCGACTTCAAGGAGCTCGCCCAAGCACTCGAAAGCCTCACACGCATTCTATCTGCACTGTAATTTTGCCATCATACCGGGCGCCGCACATGCGGCGCTCTTTTTTTGCGTATGATGTTCCGTCCCCTTTCTTTATTTACATTACAGAAAGAATATTTTCCCTCAAACCCGTGCAAAATCTCCCCACATACGCTATAATAGCTCCATTGCGCAACCTGCGCAGCAAGGAGGCAATCCCATGGCAAGGCTCTTTGGCACCGATGGCGTGCGCGGCATCGCCAATTCCGAATTGACCTGCGAGCTGGCATTCAAGCTCGGTCAGGCGGGCGCGGCGGTACTGGCGTCCAACGTGCGCCGCCCCACCATCCTGATCGCGCGCGACACACGCATCTCGGGCAAGATGCTGGAAGCGGCGCTGATGGCGGGTATCTGCTCTGTGGGTGGCCGCGCGATGCTGCTGGGCGTGCTGCCCACACCGGGCGTCGCGTATCTGACGCGCTTCTATGAGGCCGATGCGGGGGTGATGATCTCCGCCTCGCACAATACGGTGGAATACAACGGCATCAAGTTTTTTGACCGCAACGGCTGCAAGCTGCCCGACGCGCTGGAGGACCGCATTGAGGAAATCATCCGCGGCGATGTGCCGCTGCCCATTACGCTGCCCACCGGGGTAAGCGTCGGGCGCATCATCCGCAACGCCACCAATGCACAGCGGCAATATATCGAGTATCTGAAAAGCACCACACAGGTGCGCTTTGACGGTCTGCGCGTGGTGCTGGATTGCGCGCACGGCGCGGCGTCGGTGATCGCGCCGATCGTTTTTCAGGAACTGGGTGCCGATGTCAGCGCGTACTATCATGAGCCGGACGGCACAAATATCAACGAGTATTGCGGCTCGACCTATCCCAAGCGCCTTCAGGACCTGGTTAGCGAGCTGGGCGCGGACATTGGTCTGGCGTTTGACGGCGACGCGGACCGGCTAATGGCGGTGGACCGGCGCGGGCAGATTGTCGATGGCGATAAGGTGATGGCGATCAGCGCCGTGCACCTGAAAAAGCAAAACCGCCTGACCAAGAACACGCTGGTGGCCACTGTGATGAGCAACATGGGGCTGGACATCGCCATGAAAAAGCAGGGCATCCAGCTCATCAAGACCCGCGTGGGCGACCGCTACGTGCTGGAGGAGATGCTGGACAAGGGCTACAATCTGGGCGGCGAGCAGTCCGGCCACGTGATCTTTCTGGACCACAACACCACCGGCGACGGCATCATCACCGCCATCCAGCTCGTGACCGCCATGGTCGAATCCAAGCAGTCGCTGGCGCAGCTCGCGTCGGTGATGCAGGTGCTGCCACAGGCACAGATCAGCGCCAAGGTGGCGGGCGACAAGCGTGACGCGGTGCTGGCACACGCCGACGTCAAGGCCATGATGGCCGCCATTGAAAAGAAATATGAAGGGCGCGGGCGGTTGTTGGTGCGGCCATCGGGCACCGAGCCGGTAATCCGCGTGATGATCGAGGGCCCGGATCAGGGCGAGATTGATCAGGATGTCTACGAGCTGGCGACCCTGCTGGAGAATCTGGCGCAATAAAGCAAGAGAGGCTGCGAAGCCTCTCTTCTGTTTTGCATACGCCACACCCGGTCGCCAACGCGGCTGCAAAAGCGCGATACCGGCGGCATGATGTTTTATACCTCTTCCATCATCGCGATCTGTGCCTCGCGCTCCTTGCGCACCGCCTGCATGTCCCCTGGGCACATCACATTGACCAGCTTGACCGCGTAGTCCGATGCGATCAGCGCATGGCGCTTGACGTGCGGCGTATTGGCGACCTGTGCCAGCACACGCAGCGTCTTGGCCCTAACCGGATCCTTTTCCACTCGCGCTAGGTCAAGCACCACCCCGGCGGTGTCCCGCGCCGCCTGAAAGCGCACTTCTCCACGCTGCCAGCGCCGGTTGATGTCCATGCAGGCGTCCATGGCCTCGCAGCGCGCCATACCGGTCAGCGCCAGTACGTGCTCGCCCAGCAGGATGCTGTAGTCGGAGATCGCATGGTGATCGTCGCTCTTTGCGTCAAACGCCTCGATGAGCCGCTGCCGAAGTTCCGGCAGGTCGTCCAGCTTGCGAATAATGCCCACGTCGCCCATATAGCTGTCTTTTTTGTTACCCTTCATCGCTCACACCAGCACAAAGTTGATCTGATTGCTTGCCAGATCAACGCTTTCTACCTGAATCTCAACCGCCTGCCCAAGACGGAACACCTTGCCGGTGTGCTCGCCAACCAGGCAGTGCGTCACCTGATTGACCGAGAACGGCTCGCCCAGCGTGCGCTCGTGCACCAGCCCTTCCACGGTGCTGGGCAGCGTCACATAAAAGCCCCACGCAACAACGCTGGAGATATGGCCGTGGAACCGCTCGCCGATGTGCCGGTACATATAGCGCGCCATCATCAGCTT
>JAVBMF010000026.1:0-65454 GCA_031552735.1 Eubacteriales bacterium | reverse complement strand
CTCGGCCTTGGCGGACTTGCGGATGGTCTCGCGGTACGCGACCTGCGGGCGACCGACAGTGGCCTCCACCTTAAACTCGCGCAGCATGCGGTCCACGATGATCTCCAGATGCAGCTCGCCCATGCCCGCGATGATGGTCTGACCAGTTTCCTGATCGGTATAGGTCTTAAAGGTCGGGTCTTCCTCCGCCAGGCGGATCAGCGCCATGGTCATCTTGTCCTGACCAGCCTTGGTCTTGGGCTCGATGGCCACGCGGATGACCGGGTCGGGGAACTCCATCTTTTCGAGGATAACCGGCGCCTTGTCGTCGCACAGCGTGTCGCCGGTGGTGGTGTCCTTCAGGCCGACCACGCCTGCGATATCGCCCGCATACACGACCTCGATTTCCTCGCGGTGATTGGCGTGCATTTGCAGGATGCGGCTCATGCGCTCGCGCTTGTTCTTGGTGGAGTTAAGCACATAGTTGCCCGACTCCATCGTGCCCGAGTACACGCGGAAGAACGCCAGCTTGCCGACAAACGGATCGGTCATGATCTTGAACGCCAGCGCCGAGAACGGCTCTTTGTCGTCGGAGCGGCGCACAGTCTCCTCGCCGGTGTCGGGCACGACGCCCTGGATCGGCGGGATGTCGATCGGCGAGGGCATATACGCGATGACAGCGTCCAGCATGGGCTGCACGCCCTTGTTGCGATAGGACGTGCCGCACAGCACGGGATTGAACTGGCAGGCAATGGTCGCGGCGCGGATGACCTTGTACAACTCCTCCTCGGTGGGCTCGATGCCCTCGAGGTACTTTTCGGTCAGCGTTTCGTCCTGCTCGGACACCGCCTCGATCATCTTCTCGCGATATTCCTTGGCCAGCTCCAGCATGTCCGCGGGAATCTCTTCCTCGCGCACATCCTTGCCCAGGTCATCGTAGTAGACTTCGGCCTTCATACGCACCAAGTCAATGATGCCGCGGAAGGTGCCCTCCGCGCCGATGGGCAGCTGGATCGGCACCGCGTTGGCGTGCAGACGATCCTTGAGCATGCCGACCACGCGGAAGAAATCAGCGCCGTTGATGTCCATCTTGTTGACGTACACCATGCGCGGCACGCGATACTTCTCGGCCTGACGCCACACGGTTTCAGACTGCGGCTCAACGCCGCCCTTGGCGCAGAACACAGCGACCGCGCCGTCCAGCACGCGCAGCGAACGCTCGACCTCCACCGTGAAGTCCACGTGGCCAGGGGTGTCGATTATATTGACGCGGTGGCCTTTCCACTCGCAGGTGGTAGCAGCGGACGTAATGGTGATGCCGCGCTCCTGTTCCTGCGCCATCCAGTCCATGGTCGCGCCGCCTTCATGGGTTTCACCCATCTTGTATGTGCGGCCGGTGTAGAACAGGATGCGCTCCGTCGTGGTGGTCTTTCCGGCATCAATGTGTGCCATGATACCGATGTTGCGTACCCGCTCCAGCGGATGGGATCTTGGCATATCGTTTCCTCCTGACTTCCTGCGAAAAAGGTCGGATTTGTCCGGCAAAGGGCTCGCCTGTATGGCGAGCCCACGGACTTAGGACTTAGGTTGCTTCAGGCTGGCCAGAAGTGCCTAGGCGCTTATCGCCAGCCTCAGGCCTTACCAGCGATAGTGAGCAAAGGCCTTATTCGCCTCCGCCATGCGGTGCATTTCTTCCTTACGCTTGACCGCGTTGCCCGCGTTGTTCGAAGCGTCCAGAATCTCACCGGCCAACCGCTCGCTCATGGTCTTCTCGCCACGCTTGCGGGCGAACTCCACCAGCCAGCGCAGCGCCAAGGTCTGGCGGCGCTCCGGGCGAATCTCGATCGGGACCTGGTAGGTGGCGCCGCCGACGCGGCGGGCCTTGACTTCCAGCGCGGGCAGAATGTTATTCAGCCCGGCGGTGAAAACCTCCAGCGGGTCCTTCTCGGTCTTGGCCTTGATCGCCTCAAAGGCATCATAGCACACGGCCTGCGCGATGCCGCGCTTGCCGTCGAGCATGATCTGATTGATCAGTTTGGTCACCACCGTGGTGCTGTACACGGGATCGGGCAGCACCTCGCGCTTGGGAATAAATCCACGTCTGGGCATAGTTCAAATCTCCCTTCGTGTGAAAACAATCAAAAAGTGTAAAGTAACGTGGCCCCGCGTGCGCCGCACCTCAGCATGATGCGGCCTCCCTATCGGGAATCTCCCCCTGCGCCGCGGTGGACCGACCGGTTCGCCGTTCCAACGAGCCGAGGCCATGCGCCGCGCCAATGGGATGTGCTTACGATGCGCGGATTACTTCTTGGGGCGTTTCGCACCATAGAGAGAGCGAGCCTGCATACGCTTGGCGACGCCAGCGGCGTCCAGCGCGCCACGGATGATGTGGTAACGCACGCCGGGCAGGTCGCGCACCTTGCCGCCGCGAATCAGCACGACGGAGTGCTCCTGCAAGTTGTGGCCGATGCCGGGGATATAGCACGTACCCTCGATCAAGTTCGTCAGACGGACTCTGGCGATCTTGCGCAGCGCCGAATTCGGCTTCTTGGGGGTCGTGGTTTTCACCGACAGGCAAACGCCGCGCTTCTGCGGGCAGTTTTGCAGAATCGGAGAATTTGATTTCGATGTTCTTTTTTCCCGTCCCGTACGGATCAATTGATTGATCGTGGGCATGGAAGCACCTCCTGATGTAATGGTACATTGCGAATTTTTTGCGGTTTCTATAGTACCCGCGCAACCCTCGCGGATGCATAGTGTGGGGAATCAGCGCAGCGCCGCAGCGGCGGCAGCGCTCACGTCGATGCCGCAGGCCAGTCCAATTTCCTTGGACGACGCGGCGTCGATGCAGGGGATATTGGCTGCAGCGCAAGCGTCCATCACGCGCTTGGTGAGGAAGCGGTCGGCATCGGCGGCCACAAAAGCCTGCTCCACCTTGCCTTCCTGAATGGCGCGAAGCACTTGCTTGACGCCCACGGCACGCGCCGTGGCCTGGCGAAGCGGTGTGAGCATCGCGTCATCCTCCCTTTCGATAGGGCAACCGCTATATCATAGCATTGCGCCACGCGAGTGTCAATCCAATTTGTTGCATTTGCCAATTGGCGGCGGTGTTCGGGTCCTCGTACCCCATGCGGCGCACCCCGCATCAATATGTCAGATGCCGTGCAGGGGTAGGAGCCCCGCGCGCAAAGGAGGGAGCGTATGTCGTAATACGTGACCGACTTTGCGCGTTGGGCGACACCGCCCTGTGCGGCAGATGGTGCGCCAACGTGTCAGATGCCGTGCAGGGGTAGGAGCCTATCACGCAAAGGAGGGAGCGTATGTCGTAATACGTGACCGACTTTGCGCGTTGGGCGACACCGCCCTGTGCGGCAGATGGCGCGTTGGTCAGTACGCCTCGTGGCTATCGATGTTCTTGTACCGCTTCATGCCCGTACCGGCGGGAATCAGCTTGCCGATGATGACGTTCTCCTTCAGGCCGACCAGCGGATCGCTCTTGCCCTTGATGGCGGCTTCGGTGAGCACGCGGGTGGTTTCTTGGAAGGACGCGGCGGACAGGAACGAATCGGTGGCTAGCGAAGCCTTGGTGATGCCCAGCAGCACACGCTTGGCGACCGCCGGACGGCCACCGGCCATCATGGTTCTTTCGTTCTCGCGCTCAAAGGCAAAGATATCAACCAGCGCGCCGGGCAGCATCTCGGTATCCCCGGCGTCCTCCAAGCGCACCTTGCGCAGCATCTGGCGGACAATGACCTCGATGTGCTTGTCGGAGATGCCGACGCCCTGCAAACGATAGACCATCAGCACTTCCTTGAGCAGATATTCCTGCACCGCCTTGACGCCCAGGATTCGCAGCAGGTCGTGCGGGTTGATCGAGCCTTCGATCAGCTCGTCACCGGCCGATACACTGTCGCCTTCCTTCACTTTCAGGCGGCTGCCGTAGGCGATCGGGTACGTCTTGGTCTCGCCGTCCTCGCCGGTCAGCACAATCTCGCGCTTCTTCTTGGTCTCGGTCAGCTTGATGGTGCCGTTGATCTCGGCCAGCGTCGCGTCGCTCTTGGGCTTGCGCGCCTCGAACAACTCCTCCACGCGGGGCAGACCCTGCGTAATATCCGTGGTGGTGGCGACGCCGCCGGTGTGGAAGTTACGCATGGTCAGCTGCGTGCCGGGCTCACCGATGGACTGCGCGGCAATGATGCCCACCGCCTCGCCGATGTCCACATCTCCGCCGGTCGCGAGGTTCGCGCCGTAGCACCGGGCGCACACGCCAGTCTCGTTGCGGCAGGTCAGCACCGAGCGGATCAGGCACTTCTTGATCCCGGCCTTGACGATGGCCTTGGCCTTCTCATAGGTAATGTCCTCGTTGAGCTTGACGATCACTTCGCCGGTCTCGGGATGCACGATATCCTCGGCAGCCACGCGGCCTAAAATGCGATCTTCCAGCGACTCGATCGGGTCGGACTCATTGCCGATCACCGACACGGTGATGCCGCGCACTTTCTCGCCACGCGTGGCAAAGCAGTCGATCTCGCGGACGATCACTTCCTGCGATACGTCCACCAGACGGCGGGTTAGGTAGCCCGAGTCGGCGGTGCGCAGCGCGGTATCGGCCAGCGACTTGCGCGAGCCGTGCGACGACAGGAAGAACTCCAGCACTGACAGGCCCTCGCGGAAGTTCGCGCGGATCGGCATCTCGATGGTCTTGCCCGACGGCGAGGCCATCAGGCCGCGCATACCGGCCAGCTGCGAAACCTGGCTGATCGAACCGCGCGCGCCCGAGTCGGTCATCATGCGCACCGGGTTGAAGTCGTCCATGTTGTTCATGACTTCGCCCTTGAGCGCGTTGGTGGTGGCGTTCCAGATTTTGACGACGTTGTTGTATCTTTCGTCCTCGCTCAGCAGGCCGCGACGGAACAACTTTTCGACGTTGCGCACCTGCTTGTCGGCCTCGGCCAGCATCTCAGGCTTCTCCGGCGGCACAATGATGTCGGACACCGACACGGTGACCGCGCCGCGCGTGGAGTACTTAAAGCCCATGCGCTTGATCGCGTCCAGCACCTCGGCGGTGCGGGTGACGCCATGCTTGCGGAAGCACATGTCCACGATGCGGGTCAGGTCCTTCTTGCCCACCTTGCTGTCGATCTCCAGCAGGAACTGGTCGTCCAGCGTATTGCGCGGCTTCATGCCCAAATCCTGCGGAATGGCGTTGTTGAAGATCAGCTGCCCCAGCGTGGTGTTGATCATGCGGCGAATTTTCTCGCCTTCCCACACGCGGGTGATGCGCACGCGCACCTTGGCTTGCAGCGCCAGCTCGCCGCACTCGTAGGCCATCATGGCTTCGTCCGGCGAGGTAAAGGTCGCTCCTTCGCCCTTGGCGCCGGGCTTGGCGCAGGTCAGGTAGTAGCAGCCGATAACCATGTCCTGCGTGGGCGAGATGACCGGCTTGCCATCCTGCGGTTTTAAGATATTGTTGGCGGCCAGCATCAGGAAGCGGGCCTCGGCCTGCGCCTCCACCGACAGCGGCACGTGCACGGCCATCTGATCGCCGTCAAAGTCGGCGTTGTACGCGGTACACACCAGCGGATGCAGCTTCAGCGCCTTGCCCTCGACCAGCACCGGCTCAAAGGCCTGAATGCCCAGGCGATGCAGCGTGGGCGCGCGGTTGAGTAGCACCGGATGCTCGCGGATCACGCCTTCGAGGATGTCCCACACCTCGGGCTTAACGCGCTCGACCATGCGCTTGGCGCTCTTGACGTTATGGGCCACACCGGTGGTGACCAGCCGCTCCATCACGAAAGGCTTGAACAGCTCCAGCGCCATCTCCTTGGGCAGGCCGCACTGATACAGTTTGAGCTCCGGGCCGACCACGATGACCGAACGGCCGGAGTAGTCCACGCGCTTGCCCAGCAGGTTCTGGCGGAAGCGGCCCTGCTTGCCGCGCAGCAGGTCGGACAAGCTCTTGAGCGGGCGGTTGCCCGGGCCGGTCACGGCGCGGCCACGGCGACCATTGTCGATCAACGCGTCCACCGCTTCTTGCAGCATGCGCTTCTCGTTGCGGACAATAATGTCCGGCGCACCCAACTCCAGCAACCGCTTGAGGCGGTTGTTGCGGTTGATGACGCGGCGGTACAGGTCGTTCAGATCGCTGGTGGCGAAACGGCCGCCGTCCAGCTGCACCATCGGGCGCAGATCGGGCGGAATGACCGGCACGACGTCCAGAATCATCCACTCGGGCTTGTTGCCGCTGGCGCGGAAGGCCTCGACGACCTCCAGGCGCTTAACGGCACGCGCACGCTTTTGCCCCTCGCTCTCGCGATCCTTTTCCTTGGCGGCCAGCTGGTTGATCTCGGCGCGCAGGCTCACCGCCAGCGTGTCCAGGTCAAGGCTGAGCAGCATTTCCTTGACCGCCTCGGCGCCCATCCCGGCGCGGAAGCGATCGCCATACTTGTTCTGGCACTCACGATAGCGCTGATCGGAGATCAGCTCATACTTTTTCAGCTCCGTGTCGCCGGGCTCCAGCACGATGAAGGACGCAAAATACAGCACCTTCTCCAGTGCGCGGGGCGATACGTCCAGCAGCATGCCCATGCGGCTGGGGATGCCCTTGAAGTACCAGATGTGCGACACCGGCGCGGCCAACTGGATGTGGCCCATGCGCTCACGGCGCACCTTGGCCTTGGTCACTTCCACGCCGCACTTGTCGCAGATGATGCCCTTGTAGCGCACGCGCTTGTACTTGCCGCAGTTGCATTCCCAGTCCTTCTGCGGCCCAAAGATGCGCTCGCAGAACAGGCCGTCTTTTTCCGGCTTGAGCGTGCGGTAGTTGATGGTTTCAGGCTTGGATACCTCGCCGTGCGACCACTCGAGAATTTTCTGCGGCGAAGCCATGCCAATCTGAATGGAGCCCAGGTTTGTCAGTTCAAACAAAAGGAAACACTCTCCTCTTATACGTCCATGCTGTAGTAGCCGTCCGACCAAGGCTGCCAAGGCGTGCCCAGATGCTAGGAGGCGTGGGGCTGGGTGCGGAGGCGTATCGTGTCATACGCCGACAATCCCAGCGCCGCGCCGACACCGCAGATGGGTGCGCATTGGCGGCCGCACTTACAGATCGCTCTCGTCGAGGGAAATATCCTCCAGATCCGGGATATCCTCCACATCGAAGTCGTCGAAGTCCTCCAGACCAAGGTCCTCGTCCAGATCGTCGTCCTCGAAGTTGATGTTCTCGGTATCCAGTGCGGCGGTCGTCTTGGCCTCCATGGCCTCCAACTCGTCCTCTTCGACCTCGCGGATGGCGATCTCCTGATTGTCCTCGCTCATCACCTTGATGTCCAGCGACAGCGATTGCAGTTCCTTGATCAGCACCTTAAAGGACTCGGGCACACCGGGCTCGGGGATGTTCTTGCCCTTGACAATGGCCTCGTAAGTCTTGACGCGGCCCACCACGTCATCGGACTTGACAGTCAGAATCTCTTGCAGCGTGTTGGCGGCGCCATAGGCTTCCAGCGCCCACACTTCCATTTCACCGAAGCGCTGTCCGCCGAACTGCGCCTTGCCGCCCAACGGCTGCTGGGTCACCAGCGAGTACGGGCCGGTCGAACGGGCATGGATTTTGTCATCGACCAGATGGTGCAGTTTCAGCATGTACATGTAGCCGACAGTCACCGGGTTTTCGAATTGCTCGCCGGTGCGCCCGTCGTACAGGATGGTCTTGCCATCGCCGCGATGACCGGCTTCTTTCAGGCAGTTCTCGATATCGATTTCCGACGCGCCATCAAAGACCGGCGTGGCGACGTGCCAGCCCAGCGTCTTGGCGGCCATGCCCAGATGCACTTCCAGCACCTGGCCGATATTCATACGCGAGGGAACGCCCAGCGGGTTTAGGACGATTTGCAGCGGTGTGCCGTCAGGCAGGAAGGGCATATCCTCCTCGCGCATGATGCGCGACACAACACCCTTGTTGCCGTGGCGACCGGCCATCTTGTCGCCCACGCTGATTTTGCGCTTTTGCGCGATGTAGACACGCACCATCTCGTTGACGCCCGGGGACAGCTCGTCGCGGTTTTCGCGCGTGAATATCTTCACATCCACGATGATACCGCTCTCACCGTGCGGCACGCGCAGCGAGGTATCGCGCACTTCGCGCGCCTTTTCGCCGAAGATGGCGCGCAGCAGGCGCTCCTCGGCGGTCAGCTCGGTCTCGCCCTTGGGCGTCACTTTGCCGACCAGGATATCACCGGCACGCACTTCGGCGCCGATGCGAATGATGCCCTCTTCGTCCAGATCGCGCAGCGCGTCGT
Organism: Eubacteriales bacterium; assembly: GCA_031552735.1. Lineage (GTDB taxonomy): Bacteria > Bacillota > Clostridia > Christensenellales > Aristaeellaceae > JAVBUY01. The sequence continues at coordinate 57,178 of JAVBMF010000026.1, read as the reverse complement.
CGCCGACGTTGGGGATGTCGCGGGTGATTTCCTCGGGCCCCAGCTTGGTGTCGCGCGCCTCGCACTCGTACTCCTCCAGATGAATGGAGGTGTACACATCCTCCTTGACCAGCCGCTCGCTGATCAGGATGGCATCCTCATAGTTATAGCCTTCCCAGGTCATAAAGGCCATCAGAATGTTGCGGCCCAGACCGATCTCGCCCATCTCGGTAGACGGGCCGTCGGCGATGACCTGCCCCTTTTCCACTACATCCCCGGCGGACACAATGGGCCGCTGGTTGATGCAGGTGGACTGGTTGGAGCGGGTAAACTTGCTCAGCTCATAGGTGGCCAGTGACTTGTCGGCCTTGCTCCTCACCAGAATCTCGCTGGCCGATACTTTCTCGACCACGCCGTCGGCCTTGGCGACAATCACAACGCCGGAGTCAACCGCGGCCTTGTATTCCATGCCGGTGCCGATGTAGGGCGCCTCGGGCTTTAAAAGCGGCACCGCCTGGCGCTGCATGTTCGAGCCCATCAGCGCGCGGTTGGCGTCGTCGTTCTCCAGGAAGGGGATCATGGCGGTGGCTACCGACACCACCTGCTTGGGCGACACGTCGATGTAGTCCACGCGGTCGCGATCGACCGAGATGACATCCTCGCGCCAGCGGACGGTGACGCGGTCATTGATAAACGCGCCGTCGCCCGCCAACTGTTCGTTGGCCTGCGCGACGTTGTAGTCGTCCTCCTCATCGGCGGTCAGATAGACGATCTCATCGGTCACCTTATGGCTCTTGGTATCAACCTTGCGGTACGGTGCCTCAATAAAGCCGTACTCGTTGATGCGCGCGTAGGTCGCCAGCGAACCGATCAGTCCGATGTTCGGGCCTTCCGGCGTCTCGATGGGGCAGATGCGCGCGTAGTGGCTGTAGTGCACGTCGCGCACTTCGAACGAAGCGCGGTCGCGGTTTAGACCGCCGGGGCCCAGCGCGGAGAGGCGGCGCTTGTGCGTCAGCTCGGCCAGCGGATTGGGCTGATCCAGAAACTGCGAAAGCTGCGAGGAGCCAAAGAACTCCTTGATGGCCGCCGATACCGGGCGGATGTTGATCAAATCCTGCGGGCGCACGTCGTTGGCGTTCTGGATGGCCATGCGCTCCTTGACCACGCGCTCTAGGCGCGACAGACCAATGCGGATCTGGTTTTGCAGCAGCTCGCCCACCGAGCGCAGGCGGCGGTTGCCCAGATGGTCAATGTCGTCGGTGTGGCCCAGACCGTAGGGCAGGCCAATCATGTAGCTGATCGAAGACACGATGTCGTCGATCAGGATGTGCTTGGGCACCAAATGCGCGGCGTTTTCGCGCACCGCCTGCTCCAAATCCTCGGCGGGCACGGCGGCGATGATCTCTTTCAGCGTGGGCAGATGGACCTTCTCCACGATGCCGCACTTGGCCGGGTCAAACGGCAGCCACTTGGCCGCATCGACAAAGTTATTGCCCAGCACGCGCACCACATGGTTGTCGGTCTGGATGTTGACCACATTCACGCCGGCGTTCTGGACGTCGTGCGCCATCTCGCGGTCAATGGTGTCGCCCGCCTTGGCCATCACTTCGCCGGTCTCGGGGTTGACGATGTCCTCGGCGGCAATGTGCCCGGCGATGCGGGTAGCCACCGACAACTTTTTATTGAATTTATAGCGGCCTACGCGCATCAAATCGTAGCGCTTGGGATCAAAGAACAGGCTCTTCAAAAGGCTGCGCGCCGAATCAACGGTCGGCGGCTCACCGGGACGCAAACGCTTGTAGATCTCCAGCAGACCATCCTCAATGGACTTGCTGTTCTCATCGCGCGCGATGGTGGCGGAGAGGCGCTCGTCCTCACCCAGCAGGTTCAGAATCTCCGCGTCTGTGCCATAGCCCAGCGCGCGCAGAATCGCGGTGATCGGCAGCTTGCGCGCGCGGTCCACGCGCACCCACAGCACGTCGTTGGAGTCGGTTTCATACTCCAGCCACGCGCCACGGTTGGGGATAATGGTGGCGGTGTGCAGGTGCTTGCCCGCCTTGTCAATGGTGACATTGTAGTACACGCCCGGCGAACGCACGAGCTGGCTGACGATAACGCGCTCCGCGCCATTGATAATGAAGGTACCGTTTTCGGTCATCAGCGGGAAGTCGCCCATGAACACGTCGGATTCCTTAATTTCGCCGGTTTCGCGGTTTTTCAGGCGAACAAAGACCTTCAGCGCGGTGGCATAGGTCATGTCGCGTTCTTTGCACTTGGCCTCGGAATGCTTGGGCGTATCGTCGAGCGAATAGTCAACGAACTCCAGCACGAGGTTTTCACTATAGTCGGTAATTGGTGATACGTCGTTGAGCACTTCGCGCAAATCTTCGTGCAGGAAGCGTTGGTATGAATTTTTCTGCACCTCGATCAAGTCTGGCATATCCAGCACTTCGTCGATGCGCGAAAAGCTCATCCTTGTGCGACGCTTGCCCATCTTTACCTCATGAACCATGAACGCCATCACCCCTTATTCTCTTGAAGCACCGGACCGCTTGCGCGATTCTCCCTATTTTCCCCATTGCCAAACCACAATATACGGTGTACAATGGATTCAACAACAACGAAAAATGGGGATAGTTGGCACAATGTAGCATACTGATGCAAGATATAAGTCTATCATGCACCCAGCCTGTTGTCAACCTTTCGTGTGCATTTGCACACGTTTTTCTTTTATATCGCGGCACATGCCGCGCACGGCTTGCATTCCTTGGATTTTTTTGTATAATATCGGGTGGAATTGATAAAGGATGGGGTGTATACACATGAACGGCTTCAAAAAGTACGCGGCGGAATTTCTGGGCACTTTGGTACTGGTATTCATGGGTTGTGGCAGCGCGATGGTGCTGGGCTGCGATCCGGCGGGCGGCCACCTTGCCGTGGCGCTGGCGTTCGGCCTGTCGATTGTCGCGATGGCTTATGTCATCGGCAATGTGTCCGGTTGCCACATCAATCCGGCGGTGTCGCTGGCGGTGCTGCTAAAGGGCAAGATGAGCGTCAAGGACTTCTGCGGCTATGTTGTGGCGCAGGTGCTGGGTGCGACCGCAGGCGGCGGCATCCTCTTCGCGCTGACCAAGACCGGCATGCCGGATTTGACCGGCGGCTTGGGTACCAACGGCGTCGCCGCGATGGGCATCGCGGGCTCGCTGATCATCGAGGTTATCCTGACCGCCATCTTCGTGTTCACCATTCTGGGCGTCACCTCCGATGAGGGCAAGGGCTCGGTGGCGGGCATCGTCATTGGCCTGACGCTGGCGTTTGTGCACATCGTCGGCATCCCGCTGACCGGCACGTCGGTCAATCCTGCCCGCAGCATCGGCCCCGCGCTGTTTGTCGGCGGACAGGCGCTGGCCAATGTGTGGGTGTTCATTGTCGGGCCGCTGGTCGGCGCGGCGCTGGCGGCATGCGCGCATAGCTTCCTCTATAAGAAGGCCGAGGCGAAAAAGACCAAGTAAAGCGTTTTTCTCACGCAAGCGCGAAGCGTCACCGTTTCGCGCTTTTTGCTTTGCCGCACGCGCTGTTTTGTGGTAATATATGTTGGCTTACACTATGCTGTGCATTTATACACCAGAAGGGGAGAACTTCTTTGTCCACACAAACAAAGCCGCATTCGTTTGGGCATGCGCTCTGGCAGGACGATCGTTCGCTGAAACAGCGCCTGATGCTGGTGCTCTCGGTCACGCTGGGCTGCTCGTTCACATTCATCCTGTTCGGCATGTTGGACCTGTTTTTCAACAACCGCAACGTTATGTCGTTTTATTTGACGGAAATCATCAGCCCCGTCCTGCTGCTGTGGCTGGGCGTATTCACGCTGCTCAGCGCGGTGCTGATGCTGCTGCGCGGCCGTGTGCTCAATGTCGCGCTGTCGCTGCTATTCGGGCTGCTGCTTGCCGGCTATTTGCAAGGCACGTTCCTCAACCTTTCGCTGGGCCAGTTGACCGGCGCGACCATCGCGTGGGACAAGTACCGCACGCACGCGGTGACCAATCTGCTCATTTGGTATGCGCTGATCACGCTGCCCTTTCTGCTGCTTGCCTGGACGCCGAAGTGGTGGCGTCGCGCGCTGCTTTTTGTGCCGCTGCTGCTGGTCGCCATGCAGCTCACCTCGCTGGTCAGCTCGCTGGTTGCCGCCAGTGCCGAACCCTCTACCCGTTCAAGTTATTTGTCAGAGGACGGCATGTTCGAACTGTCCACCAAAGACAACATATTGGTCTTTGTGATTGACCGCATGGACGGCTCCTATATCGACGACATCTTTAACCAGCAGGAAGATTACTTTGATGACTTGGAAGGCTTCACCTACTACCGCGACAACGTTTCGGTCTATACGCAAACCTATCCCTCTATCCCCTATATGCTCACCGGTAAGCCCGCCGATTTCAACCTGCACGCCAACGAGTATTTCAAGGCGTATCAGGATTCCGCGCTGCTAAAAGCACTGCGCGAGCAAGACTACACCACCAAGCTCTACATCCAGTCGGGCTACACGTATACCGATGTCGAGCAGCTTTCCGGCGTGGCCGACAACATCCGCAGCGGCAGCGTCAAACTGCGCACCAGCGAAGTCATCAAGCAAATGTCGCTGTTGTCAGCCTGCCGCTATGTGCCGCACGCGCTGAAGGCAACCTTCTGGCTGCCCAGCAACGTCATGGACGACGTGCTGGAATTGCTGGCAGGACAAAAACCCTACAAACTGGACGACATGCGTCTGTATGATCGCCTGCTCTCGCTCGGTCTGACCACGCAGTCCGACCACAACAACTTCACCTATATTCACATGCACGGCAGCCACACGCCCTATCTGATGGATGCGCAGGCAAAGCCCATCAGCGAGGACGAAGCCAACGAAATCAAGCAGACCATGGGCTGCTTCCATATTCTGCGCGAGTACTTTCAGCGCATGAAAGACCTCGGCGTTTACGAGGACGCCACCATCCTCATCCTGGGCGACCACGAAAACGCGGAAAACGAGCGTCCGCTGGACACCTTCCGCACCACCGCGCTGTTTGTAAAGCCCCGCGGCAGCGCCAATGTGCCGCTGGACTATTCCGACGCGCCGACCTCGCTGGAGAATTTCCAAGCCACCATTGCCCTTGCAGCCGACCTTGATCCGGAACCGTTCGGCGTTCCGTTTGAAGACCTTGCCGAGGGCGATCCGGTCGTGCGCACGCACTTTCATCGTGTCGATATCTGGCCGCCAAACCGCCGCCATTACCTCGAACGCTACGAAATACACGATTATGCCGAAAATTTTGATAACTGGACCAAGATCGAAGAAATCGACATGACGTATCCGGACGGCTGATCGCCGACCCAAAATCGCTAGGAGGTGCGCACCGATGTCCATGCCGCGCCCGCCCGTCTCCTCCGCGCGCAACCTCTGGCAAGACGCGCGCCCTTTTCGCGCGCGTTTGGCGCTGATTCTGCCGGTCGCCTTGGGCGCTACGCTCACCTTCACCCTGTTCGGCATGCTGGACTTGTTTCTGCGCAATCACAACTCCATGCCGCTGTTCCTCAGCGAGGTCATCGGCCCGTTCGCGCTGACCTGGCTTGCCTCGCTGCTGTTGCTGTGCGCGGTGCTGGCGCTGCTGCGCGGCAAGCTGCTGGACATCGCGTTGTCGCTGCTGCTGGGCGTGCTGGTGGCGGGCTATTTACAGGGCACGTTCCTCAACTTGCCGCTTGGTCAGCTCAACGGCAACGCGGTGCAGTGGGAAGCCCACCGCACCCACGCGGTACTGAATCTGCTGCTGTGGCAGGCGCTGCTCCTCGCGCCGCTGGTCCTGCTGTGGCTTTCGCGGCGGGTGTGGCGCTATGCGCTGCGCTTTGTGCCGCTGCTTCTCATCGGCATGCAGCTCGCCGGGCTGGTCGGCGCGCTGGCCACCGCTGACAAGGATGTTTTTCTGGCGCGAAAGGGCTTCCTTTCCGAGCAAGGGCTCTACGAGGTATCCACCAAGGACAACATCCTGGTGTTCGTGCTGGATCGGTTTGACGCGCTGTATGTCGATGGCATCATCAACGACGGCGCGGACTACTTCGATGATCTGGATGGGTTCACGTATTATCGGGACAACACCTCGATGTACTCGCGCACGTTTCCCTCCGTGCCTTACATGCTCACCGGCAAGCTTTGCTTTTTTGACATGCCGCCTTCCGCGTATATGCAGCAGGCGTATGCCGAGTCTCCGTTTTTACCCGCGTTGCGCGCCGCGGGCTACACCACCAAGCTCTACATCCAAGAGAAATACAGTTACGGCGATATATCGCAGATCGCCTCCCTAGCCGACAACATCGACCCGGGCAGCGTGGCGCTGGATATACCGCTGCTGATGCGACAGATGTCGCTGTTGTCTGCCAACCGGTTCGTGCCGCATGCGCTCAAGGCCTCCTTTTGGCTGCCGAGCAACGCATTTGATGCCCTGCGCCAAATGCCCGTCGGCCAAGGCCCCTACCAGATGTACGATTACCGCTTCTATCAGGGACTGCTGAACAACCGGCTGACCACACAGGGTGAGAAAAGCAACTTCATGTTCCTGCACCTCAACGGCAGCCATCCCGCTTTTGAGCTTTCCGATGAAGCCGAACTCGTGCCGCAAACCGAAAGCGACGAGTATACGCAAACGCGCGGCTGCTTCCACATCCTGCGCGAATACTTTAATCAGATGAAAGCGCTCGGTCTCTATGACGACGCCACCATCATCATCACCGGCGACCATGGTGAAACCGACACCTATACGCCGCTGGACACCTATAAAACCACCGCGTTCTTCTACAAGCCCAAGGGCAGCGCCGGTGTGCCGATGGATTATTCCGACGCGCCGGTCTCGCATGCCAACCTCCAGGCGACGCTAATACAGGCAGCCGGGCTGGACCCCGCACCCTTCGGCCGTCCTGTCGCGGATGTGGCGGAGGGTGACGGCACTGTGCGCGATTTTTATTACCGTGTCGATGAACAGCGCCCGGGTGGACAGCGGTGTTATCTGGAGCACTTCGAGATCCACGATTATGCGGAAAACTTTGACAACTGGGAGAAAATTGAAGATATCGAATTTGCCGATCCGGATATTTAGGCGCGAAATGAGACGCACAAAAAAGGGCTGACGCAGCAATGCGCCAGCCCTTTTGTTACCACAACCTGTCCACTTGCACCTTGTTGAAGTAATACTGCACAATCTGATCCGCGCCGTAGCCCTGCTGCGCCAGCGTATACGCGCCCCACTGCGACATGCCCACACCATGCCCATAGCCACGGCCGCTGATCTTGACCTGCCCGCCGGAAAGCGTGATTTCATCCAACAGGGTCGATTTCATCTTGGTGCTGCCCAACGCGATGCGGAAGGACGCGGCGGGTACGCTGTTGCCGTTGATCACGATGGTGGTCGCGCGGCCGGATGCGCCCCGCTGTCCGATCTGGATGCTATCTAGCGCGCCACCCTTCGCGCCCAGTTTTGCGGCGACCTTCATCACCTCGTCCGCAGAAAAGCTGGCGCTCCACTTGGCAACATCCGCAGGCGCCTGATCGCCCTCCATGCCTTTCACGCTGTGGATGTAAGCAGGTTCATCCTTCTCGTATTCCAGGCCTTCCTTTGCTTGGGCGGTGATGCCGCCGGAGTGCGCATGAAACCAGCTAAACGGGAACTCGCCGTCGGCCAGCAGCACAACACCGCGCGTCTGCTTTACCGCGTCGCGGATACGGTCGTTGACGCCCGACGCATCGTAGGCCTGCGCCTCCTCAATATCGGTTGATACATCGGCGCCGGGGTACTTCGAATCTTTTTCCTCCAGAAAGCGGAGTACAAAGGTTCTGGCAAGGATGGCCTGCGCCTTGAGCGCCTCCAGCGGCCAATCATTTTTCATCTCTCCGGCCAGCACACCCTCCAGATACTTCTCCAGCGACATGTCCTCCAGCTGCTTTTTGCCGGTCACATACACCGTCAGCTCGGGCTCACCATTCGCGCCCTTGCGGAGTTTCTCGGGCAACTGCACCTGTTCGTTGATCGGTCGCTCTTCACTGCTCGGGCCACCGGTGCCCTTCGCGCCCAGCGTAGGCATCGGGCTTTTGTCGGCACTGGGCAGCAGTGGCTGTCCGCCGCCCCCGCTTTGGTTGTTGGTGGCACAGCCGCTCAGCACGAGCGCGCAGGCCAAAAAGAGGCACAGAATCACGTTTCGCATGCACATTCTCCTTTCACTGTGCGCGTAGTGTGCGCAGCAGTGCGGCAGAACATGCCGAAAGTTTATGTCGTTTGCTCCGCCTCGGGCGCTTGCGCGGTCTGCTTTTTGCTCGCCAGTTCCCACGGCACATACATCAGTGTCCACACGGCAAACACCGTCAGCAGCAGCAACCCGACGTACCACGGCCTGCCGACCCACTGCTCATAGATCGCGGCGGGCGTCGCGGGCGGCGCCTGACAAATGAACAAATAGTTGCTGCCGATCAGCGTGTTGATGATGCCATCGAGAAAAGCAACGCAAACCAGCAGCCCAAAGCACGCGGGCAGCCACTTGATCTGCGGCCGGAACTGCCCGGCAACCAGCATCAGGATCGGAACCAGCACAATCAGCGTGTGCGTGCAGATCGACTGCAACGTCTGGATATGCCACAGCGGATAATTTCTGCCATCCGGCGTGATCAGCGCAATCAACGCGCCGGACACCCCGCAATACGCGAACTGCTGCGCCAGCGGGTTTTTTGAAAACACTGCGATTGGGATCGCAAACACCATGATGCCGCACAGATGCAGCGGCAGCATCTGGGTCGGATCAAAGTGGCCGATGGCGCCCCCCCAACCCATGCGGATCAGCTCCAGCGCAATCAGCGCGACTGCCATGGCGCGGATGGTTCGTTCTTGCGCCGGTTTGGACCATGCGCGAAACGCGCACGCAAAGCACAGGATGAACACCAGCACAATCGCCAGATAGGTCAGATGCGTCGGGCTGAAATTGGGGATGCCCATGCCGGGGAGAAACTGGGAATCATGCGCGAAAAATTGCGGTATGGATGTCATAAGATGCTCCTCGGAAGAAAGAATAAGCACAGAATATGCCCTATTGTACCACAGCCGAAAAAGCCCCACAATTCAAAGCATTCGGACATAAAACCCCCGCTCCGTGTCTCACGAAGCGGGGGGCAGCGCGCTGGCTTATCCTACCTTATCCATCCCCTTGAGCTTGGTAAAAATCATGCGCCCGGCAGCGGTTTGCAGCACGGTGGTCACCACCACTTCTACGGTTTCCCCGACACAGCGGCGACCATTGTCCACCACGATCATCGTGCCGTCGTCCAGGTAAGCAACGCCTTGACCGGGTTCCTTGCCCTCGCGCACCACCTGCACGGTCATCTCCTCGCCGTGCATCACCACCGGCTTGACCGCGTTGGCCAACTCATTGATGTTCAGCACCTTCACGCCGGTCACGCTCGCCACTTTGTTCAGGTTGTAGTCGTTGGTCACCACAATGCCGCCGACCTGCTGCGCCAGTTTGAGCAGCTTGACATCGACCTCGTCGGTGTCGTCAAAATCGGTGTCGTCGATGTGAATGGGCAACCCCAACTCCTTTTGCATGCGTTGCAGCACATCCAGCCCACGGCGGCCGCGCGTGCGGCGCATCGCGTCGCTGCTGTCAGCGATATGGCGCAGCTCGTCCAGCACAAACTGCGGGATGGTCAGCATGCCTTCCACAAAGCCGGTCTTGCTGATGTCAAAGATTCGCCCATCGATGATCACGCTGGTATCCAGTATCTTGGGCGGAATGCCGCTGGTGCTAACCTGCGCGACGCCACGCTGGCGATCGGCACGCTTGGTCATCAGCGGAAATTCTTTCCACCTTCGTGTCGCCAGCGACACGCCCAAATAGCCCAGCGCCATATACGTCAGCACAGACAGCGCGATGGACAGCACCGTCAGGTCGCCGAAGCGGTATAGCGAGGACACCAGCGCCGCAATGCCCAGGCCAACCAACAGCCCCAGCGCGCCGAGGATGACTTGCGACATGGGCGTCGCATCCAGCCTGCGCTCAATCTTGTTGACCAGTTTCGCGAATCCTTCGATCAGCCTTGGCGCGCAGATAAATGTCAGGATAAGTGCCAGAGTTGTCAGTACTACATACACCGCCAGCAGCATCCACGCGGTTGGCTGCGGAACGCGTGCTGAACCGCGCGCCAGCAACTGCCACAGGCGCACCGCCAGCGCCGACAGACCGGCGCCAATCGCCGTACCCATCGCGGTAATAACCCATCTCAGCCATCGCTTCACCACAGGGTTCTTCATACGCATCACTCTCTCTTCTTGTTCCCGTTACCCTATTGTGCTCCGATTGTTCAGGTTTATACAGCACCTCATCCCAGCAGAATAGACAGCGCCTCCGACAGCGTATCCACACCGTAGAGCTTCAATCCCTCCGGCGCGCGCAGGCGCTTCATGTTCTCCCGGGGCAGCACGCAGGCCGTAAAGCCCAGCCGCTGACACTCGGCCAGCCGTCGCTCAGCCTGACCGATGGCGCGTACTTCGCCGGCCAGGCCCACCTCGCCCATCATCGCCCAGTCCGGCGGAATCACGATATCCCGCAGCGACGACGCCACTGCCGCGCACAGCGGCAGATCGGCGGCAGGCTCTGTCAGCTCCAGTCCCCCGGCGACGTTGATGTACACGTCCTGGTTGTACAGCGGCAGTTTGGCGCGCTTTTCCAGCACGGCGAGCAGCAGCGCCAGCCTGCCCAACTCGAACCCATTGGTGGTTCGGCGCGGCGTGCCATAGGCGGTCTGCGATACCAACGCCTGCACATCGACCAGCATCGGCCGCGTACCCTCCAGCCCGCAGCACACCGCCGATCCCGCCACATCCTTTGCCCGGGCGGAAAGCAACATCTCCGAGGGGTTGGGCACCTCCACCATGCCGTTTTCATGCATCTGGAAGATGCCTAGCTCATTGACCGAGCCAAAGCGATTCTTGGCGGCGCGCAGCACGCGGTACTCGTGCTGGCGGTCGCCTTCGAAGTACAGCACCGCGTCCACCATGTGCTCCAGCACACGCGGCCCGGCAATGGCGCCTTCCTTGGTGACATGCCCCACCAGAAACACCGCGCACCCGCTGGTCTTGGCCAAACGCATCAGCACCGCTGCGGACTCTCGCACCTGCGATACGCTGCCCGGCGCAGACGCCATCTCGGGGCGGTACATGGTTTGGATAGAATCGACCACCATGTAGTCCGGCCCGATCTCCTGCGCACGCTCTTCCACGGCATCCATCGCGTTTTCCGCCAGAATGTACAGCTGCCCATCGGCCAGCCCCAGCCGCTGCGCGCGCATCTTGACCTGCCGGGCGGACTCCTCGCCGGTCACATACAGCACGCGCCCCTTTTGCGCCAGCAGCGCGCTGGCTTGCAGCAACAAGGTGGATTTGCCAATGCCCGGTTCCCCGGCGACCAGCACCAGCGACCCCTGCACCACACCGCCGCCCAGCACGCGATCCAGCTCACCAATGCCGGTGGCGGCGCGCAGCTGTCCGTCCTCGGGGATTTCGTGCAGCTTCAGCGCCACCGCACCGGTGCCGCCTTGGCGTTTGGCTGGTTTTTGCGCAAGCATGGGTGCCGCCGTCTGTTCTGCCAATGTGTTCCATTCCCCACACTCGGGGCACTTGCCCAGCCACCGCGCGGTTTCGTATCCGCACTGACTGCACACATATACGGTCTTTGCCTTGGCCATATGCTCTCCTATGTGCTACGCCGTGAGTATATCACAGCGCGCTTTTCCTTCCTATGACAACAAACGAAGAATCCTGACGAAACCTTCACTTTTCGTTCGCGTTTTCTCGCACAAATCTTCGCGGAGCATTTCTCAATATAATTGTAACAAATTTCAAGCACTTTGCAAGCAGTTGTCTATTGAAATGCGACATTTTTCCCCCTATAATACATAGCATACAGGAAACTTGTGACAGAATCTTGTCGAAATAAGTTTTTATTTGTTGCATCCATTCCGCGCACTGCGCGAGCAAGATAGAGGCGCTCATGAACCACAATCCAAACCCATTCCGTTCCAGCGGGCAAGCCCGAACGCAGCCTCTGCGTGCCACAGTGCGCATGCGGGCCAGCAAACCCAGTCGCAGCATGTTTTCCGGCCAACGCGGAACGCGAGTTTCCGGCGGTTGGCTTTTTCTGGTTGCGCTCATTGTGGTCGGCCTGTCCATCACATACAACATTTTTGTCAACAACATGGTGCAGGTGGAAGGCATATCCGTCACCGTTCCCGCACTGGATCCCACGTTCGAAGGGTACAGCATCCTGCACATTTCCGATTTGCACGGCAAGCGTTTTGGCTCCGGGCAAAGCCTGATTCGCGCGGCGTTGCGCAACCGCAGCTACAATGTGGTGTGCATCACCGGCGACATGGTGGGGCCGGATGGCGACCCCTACCCCTTTTACGAGCTGATCGAGTGCTTGGACCCGCGCGTGCCCATCTACTTTATCCCCGGTGATGAGGACCCGCAGGTCATCATGACCGAGCCGCACTATTCCAACGACGTACTCGCAGAGTTTGTGCAGGGCGCGCAGCGTCGCGGCGCCATCTATCTGGACGCCCCGCGCTCCTTGGTGGTCGGCGGCAAAAAGCTGTGGGTGCTGCCCGAATCGCAGCTCAGTCTGGATTTGGACGCGGCGGAACAAAGCTTTCGCAATCAGCTCAAGCGCGATCAAGAAGGCGGAAACGCCGAACTCGCTGGCATCAAGGCGCGCAGTCGCGCGCTGAATTATCAACTGGAAATCTTAAACCGGGTGCGCGAGGCCCGCGCCAGCATGCAGGGAGCCGACCTGCAAATTGCGTTGGTGCATCACCCGCTGCAAAGCGACTTTGTGCGAAATCTCCAAAACTGGAGCGCCACCGACTCCACCACCGTTTCCTCGCAGGCGCGTCAGGTCGATCTGGTGCTGGCCGGGCACAACAACGGCGGTCAGGCATGTCTCCCCTTCATCGGCCCGCTGTATGTGCCGGGGCGCGGTTGGCTGCCCGGCGAAAGGCGCACGCACGGACTCATGCAGGTAGGCGGCGTCACACAGTTCGTCAGCGCCGGGCTGGGTGTGTCGCGCGCGTATTCGGTACCGTTTCGCATGTTCAACGCGCCGCGCATCGCGTTACTGCGCCTTACCACTTCCTCCACGCGATAAAACCGCCTACCCGGCGGTTTTTTTGTTCCTATATAAAGAATTGCATCATATTCCCAAAAAACATTGAAATGTGTCGCACAACCTATTAGAATAAAAACAGCCAAGGGGCGGATGCTCTGTCTTTTTGTACAAAAGGAGGTCTCCCAATGCCCAAGCGCCGCGCAACCGACGTCGCCACACACTTTTCAAAATATCTGGAAATACTCTACGACGCAGCAAGGATCGGTCTGTGGGACTGGGACCTGCGCACAGGCAGCGTCATTTATAGCAAGCAATGGGAGAGCATCCTCGGCTATAACGAGGGTGAGCTGCCTCAAGATGTATCCTCGTGGGAAAAAGCCGTTCTGCCCGGCGACTTGGCGCTGGCCGAAAACGAGATTTCTCGCTATTTGGCCGGTGAGACATCCGCCTACGTCGCGGAGTTTCGTATGGTGCGCAAGGACGGCAGCATCATCTGGGCGCAGGACAAGGGCACCATCACCGAGCGCGACGAGGACGGCAACCCAACGCACCTACTCGGCGTATTGCAAGACGTCACCTTCATCAAGGAAGCCGAGGAGAAAGCGCGCCAGAACAGCGAGCAGCTGGACTTTGTCGCCAAGCTGTCGGAGCTGGGCATGTGGGACTGGGACTTAACGACCAACATCATCTCCTACAACGACGAATACCTGCGCATGATCGGCTATACGCAGGATGAAATCACCGGCACACTGGAAGAATGGGAGTCCTTTAACCACCCCGAAGACTTGGTGCATTCCTCCAAGCTGCTGGACGACTATTTGTCCGGCCGGATCGACGCGTACTCCTGCGAGATCCGCATGCGCCACAAGGATGGGCACTATATCTGGACGCTGGACACCGGGCGCATCAGCGAATGGGACGAGCACGGCACCCCAACGCGTGTGCTGGGCGGCCACCTGAACATTGACAAAATCAAGCGCACGGAAAAGGCGTTGCAACAGGCCCTGCGAGAAATTGAGCAATCCAACGTAGACCTCGAATACAAGATTCAGCAAGGCATCCGTGATCTGGAGCGCATGGAGCAAAACGCGCACGTCATGTTCGACGCCAACCCGCATGTCAGCGTGATTTTTGATGATACATTCAAGATTGTTGACTGCAATCCTGCGGCGCTGGACTTCTTCCGCATTCCCTCGAAGGAAGCATTTTTGCAGCAGATCGACGGCATCTTGGCCACGAGTATCCCGACCGTCAATTCGGACGGAACCCCGGCGATATCGGTTCACGATCGGCTCACCTACGCCATGCAGCACGGCTTCTGTCAGTTTGAAACCGATATCATCCTCGAAGGCGAATGCATCCCGCTGGATTTAATCTTCAAGAAAATCCCCTACAACGAGACATTCGGCATCGCCGCGTACCAGCTTGACCTGCGCTGGCTGAAAAAAGCGGAGAGTGAAGTGGCGCACCGCGACAAGCTGCTGCAAAGCGTCAACACCATCGCGACCATGCTGATTTCCGCCGAGCAGACTGACTTCCAGCAAACTGTGTGGGAAAGCCTGCGCATCCTGGGTGAAGCGGTGGGCGTTGATCGCGTCTATATCTGGAAAAACTATGTTGAAAACGGTGTGCTCTACAGCTCCCAGGTACATGAATGGTCCGGCGGCGCCGAGCCGCAGCAGGGCAACGAATTGACCGTCGCCATCCCGATGGACGAGGCCATTCCCACCTGGCGTGAACGGCTGTCGAACGGCCACAGCGTCAATTCGCTGGTTCGCGACATGTCCCCGTCCGAACGCAGGCTGCTCGACCCGCAGGCCATTCTCTCCATCTTGGTGCTGCCCATCCTGATGCAAAACGAGTTCTGGGGCTTTATCGGCTTTGACGATTGCAAGCACGAGCGCGTGTTTACCGATATCGAGGAGCGCATTCTCCAATCGGCGGCGCTGCTCATCTCCGCAGCAATGCTGCGCAATCTCATGACCGAAAACCTGGTGCAGGCCAAGGAAGAGGCGCTGTCCAGCACGCAGGCCAAGAGCGCTTTCCTGGCCAACATGAGCCACGAAATCCGCACGCCGATGAACGCGATCATCGGCATGACCGCCATTGCCAAAAATACCACAGACCCCGACAAAATTGGCGACTGCCTGAACAAGATTCAAAGCGCATCCAAGCACCTCTTGGGCATCATCAACGACGTGCTGGACATGTCCAAGATCGAAGCCAACAAATTCGAATTAATCTCCGAGGAGTTTGTCTTGGAGGGGCTGTTGTCCACTATCCGCAGCATCATGATGTCGCGCATGAACGAAAAAAAGCAGCAGTTCAATATTTCGCTTGCGGACGATGTGCCGTTCTCGGTGATCTCCGACGAGCTGCGCATCTCGCAGCTGATCACCAACCTGCTGTCCAACGCCAACAAATTCACACCGGAAGGCGGACACATCGACCTGACGGTCACACAAGTCTCGCCTGATCCCAAACAGCCGGTGCTGCAAATCAAGGTCGCCGACAGTGGCATCGGCATCGCGGCGGAGAAAATCCCCGTCCTGTTCGATGCCTTTGAGCAACTCGACCGCGGCGTGTCCAAGAAATACGGCGGCACCGGGCTGGGCTTGGCCATCTGCAAGCGCATCGTGGAACTGATGGGCGGCCGCATCGACGTAGAGAGCGTGCCCAACAAATCGACCACCTTTACCCTCACCATCCCGGTGCAGTTGGGCACACGCAAGCGCGAGGACATCCAGACCGAAGTCCTCGAGCAGACCACCTACAACTTTTCGGGCAAGTGCCTGCTGCTGGTCGAGGACATCGCTATCAACCGCGAAATCGCCCTCGCGCTGCTGGAGGAAACCGACGCGGAAGTGGACTGCGCGGAGAACGGCATGATCGCCTACGAGATGTTTGTCGCCAATCCAGATCGCTACGATCTGATCTTTATGGACATCCACATGCCCATACTGGACGGCTATGGCGCCGCGGAAAAAATCCGCGCGGTGGATATCCCTCAGGCGAAGAAAGTCCCCATCATCGCGATGACCGCCAACGCGTTTGCGGAGGACATCGCGCGCTGTAAAGCCGTGGGCATGGACGACCACATCGCCAAGCCCATCAGCCAGAACGTGCTGCTGGAAAAGACCGCGCGGCACCTGAGGTAAGTAAAAAAAGCCCCTGCGGGGGCTTTTTTTGATGGCATTTTCAGTTCGGCAGCACCATGCTGAACGTCGTTCCCTTGCCCTTCTGGCTGCGCACTTTGATCTTTCCGCCGTGTGCCAGCACAATGATCTTGGCAATCGACAACCCCAGCCCATGCCCGGAGGTCTGTCCGGCGCGCGCCGCGTCGGCGCGGTAAAAGCGGTCAAATATGTTGGGCAGATCAGCGGTGGCGATGCCCGCGCCGGTGTCGCTGATGGCGATGGTTACCGTGCCCTGCTGCCGCTCGCACCCAATGCGGATTGTGCCGCCCGCCGGTGTGTACTTGACCGCGTTGTCAATCAGGATGCGGATTGCCTGCTTGATGGCGTTGCGGTCGGCATAGAGAATCCCGCTGGTCAGCGCGCCGGTCTCGACGTGGTGATTGGCGGTAATCATCTCGGTCTCACGGATGGTTTCCTCCATGAGCTCGCGCAGCTCAAAGTGCTCCAGCTTGAGCGCGAAGGGCTGCTTGTCGTGGCGCGCGAGGAACAGCAGCTTCTCCACCAGTTCCTTCATGTTGGCGGTTTCGTGCACGATGGCGGTGATCGCCTCATCACGCACCTGCGGATCATCCTTGCCCCATCGCTCCAGCAGATTGGCATAGCCTTGAATCACCGCGATGGGCGTGCGCAACTCGTGCGACGCGTCGGACACAAACTGCTTCTGCCCGTTATAGGCTACTTCCACGCGGTCCAGCATGTCGTTGAGCACACTGGCCAGATCGCGCAGCTCGCTCTTGGCCCCGGCCACGTTCAGGCGCAGGCTCAAGTCGTTCTCCGACAGCATCTGCGCGCTCTTACTCATATCGGCGATCGGTTGCAGCGTCTTTCTGTTCATGCGCCGCCCTTCAAAAAGGAACGCGACCGCGCGCCCGATATCAAAGACCAGCAGTGCAGCCATGAGCTGCAAAAACATCACACACAGCGGCCACAGGTCGTGCGCGGTGCGCACGCGCCAGGTTTGCCCACCATGCGCGTACAGCGTCTCAAAATGCAGCACCGGATGATACACCTGCGCCAGTGTGACCCCGCGCAGCGCGCCGAGGTGCGGCTGCACACGCTGCTGCCAGAAGCCCACCGGCGCGGGCGGATCGCCCGGCAGCGCCTCAGCTACCACTTGCTCGGCATAGGGCAGCGGCGGCAGTGCCAGCGGATTCTCCGCCGCAATCACCGCCTCTACCACTTTGCCATTGCGCAGCATCAGTTGCGGCGCTTGCCATATGCAGAACACCAGGAGCAGCAGCGTCACATTGCGAAAATACATGCCCAGCAGTAGCCGCGCATACGTCGCCGCGATGCGCAGGCTCAGCGAAAAGCGCAGGTTGCTCAGCCCATGCACGAAAAACTCATGGATGAGCCGACTGAAGCGGTTGAGCGGGCTTTCGCCGGTGGCGGCAGCCTGCTCCTTCACCAGCGCGCGATAGGCTTCGCGTTGCTGCTGCTGGATGCGCTTGCGCTCCTTGCGCGTCAGGCCCTTGGGCCGCTTGTAGCGCGGCTTGGGCGCTTTGTCGGACGCCTGCTTCTTATCCATGCTGCTTTTCTTCATCCTTTATCATGTAGCCGACACCGCGTACCGTGTGCAGATATTTCACGCCCATGCGCTCATCGATCTTGGTGCGCAGATAACGCACATACACGTCCACGATATTGGTGTCCCCGGCATAGGCATAGCCCCATACTTTGTCCAACAGCTCATCACGGGTCACCACTTCGCCCGCGCGGGCCATTAGGTAGGCCAGCAGGTCAAATTCCTTCTTGGTCAGCGTGATGGACTCGTTCCGGCAGGTCACAGTGTATGCGCGCGGATCGAGCATCAACGCGCCGACAGTCAGCTTTTGCGGTGCTTCCGGTTCGGCGGCTTGCCGTTGGCGCTTGAGCATCGAGCGGATGCGCGCCAGCAATTCCTCAATCGCAAAGGGCTTGGTCATGTAGTCATCCGCGCCCATGTCCAGCCCCATCACCTTGTCGGACACATCGTCCTTAGCAGTCAGCATGATGATGGGCACTTGGCTCTCCTGACGCACACGGCGGCATACCTCGATGCCCGACAGTCCCGGCAGCATGAGGTCGAGCACGATCAAATCAGGCTGCCAGGACAGCGCTTTGTTCAGGCCCTCGCGTCCGTCGCTGGCAATCTCCACCGAATAGCCCTCGTGCGACAGCTCCAGCTCTACAAAGCGGGCGATCTTGTTTTCATCCTCTACGATCAGAATCTTGGCCACTGTGTCGCTCCCCCAGTCTTTCCCGCTTCGCACAACGCAAACGATGCGGGACGAACGCGTCCCGCATCAAGCTTTGGCGGTTATTCTACCGTATACTCACCCTCGGTGCTCTCGCCTTCCGCCGCATCGGCAGCGGCAGCCACGTCACCCGGCTTGCCCTTCTTGGCTTTGGCGTCCGCTTTGGCATCGGGCTCCTTGGTGGTGCCATACTCCGCTTGGTCTTCCGGACGCGGGTCCTGCGGGCGCACTTCGTTCTTGAAGGTCTCGACAAAGCTGTCGGTGGTGCGGCGGATGTTCTCCGCAGTCTTGTCCACAAAGGTATACAAGTCGTTCTCCCGCTCGTCTTTGGCGGCGGGGCGCTCCCATTTGATGGTGCAGCCCATCAGGAAGGTCAGGATGACCAGCGCCACCGACACCGGGAAGGCCAGAATGAACGCAATGAGGATCAGCAGCACGGGCAGATTGACCACCACGGCATCGTTCTTGCGCACGACTACGCGGGAAAACAGCGTGCTCTTGAGCCACGCGGGATCTAGCACAAACGCCTTGGGGCGCTCGCCGGTGCTCTGGCCCTGCCCCTGATAGCCTTGGCTGCGGCTCTGCTGGTATTTCTGGTACACTTGCTCGGCGGTGCCTTCCATCCCGGCGAAGGGATTGTAGTTGGCACGGCCACCCGCCTTCTTGGCCTGCGGCTTTAACCGGCCGCGCCGCTCCAGGTCGACCATGCAGTGTGCCAGATCGCCATCGTTCTTCTCCAGCACCTCGACCGCCTCTTCGTACGAAATGGCAGCCTTCTCGCGAAGGTAATCAATTTGCTCCATCGTAAACTTTGCCATGATTGTGTCCTCCTCTATCGTTCATGCGTTTTTCTATCATGCAGGCTGTTTCCGCCTCGCAAGCATAGAATACCGCACGCGACGGCTTTTCGCTTGAAGATGCGCTAAGGAGTGCATGAGAATTGGATTAAGAACGACCGGCAATTTTCAAATTTTTTCCGGTCAAACCGCGTACGGCTCGTCCATCGTCGCTTTGTCGGCCTTGTCCAGTGCGCGTCCGGCGCGCATCGCGCGGATCATATCCCACAGCACCACGCCCATCGCCGCCATCATCATCACCGCCGCGATGCGCATGTCCAGCGGCCGCTCGCGCGCGATAAAGGGCATGTAGCTCTCGAACGACGCCCAGATCACCAGCACCGGGATAAACCAGCGCTTGGGATAGCGCACCGCGTAGAGAATCGCGAATATCTCGGCCAGCATGAAGTAGCGGTCATGCATCTTGGGCAGCACCAGCGGAATGAGCAGTGTGAACGCCATCGCGATCATCCACACGTGCTCCAGCTTGATATACTTGCGGTTATTGAAGAGATAGAACACCAGCGCCAGCACCAACATCGCGGCATAGGGCACCAGCGACGCCTGCAAGTAGCGCACCGTATCCGGCGTCCACCACTCTCCCCAAGTCGCGGGGTCAATCTGCGTAAAGTACTGCAAAATGCTGCGATAATCGTGCTGCATGCTCACTTCGCCAAAGGGCATGAACTGATACATGTTCGGTGCGTTGTACGTCAGCCGGTCGTTATATTGCGCCGCTTGGCGGAAATAGATGCTCAGCGCGCTGACGAGGCTCCGGCCCATCAGCAGCGCCGGTGTAATAATCAGCATGTATGTCACGATAAACACCAGTGCGTGACGCGGCTTGTATTTTTTGTGCAGCAGCCCAAACAGCACCATCGGGAAAAAGAAGATGGTCTGAATCTTAAACGAGAACGCGATGGTCAGCATGGCCACCGACAATACCGGCCGGTCGGCCAGCATGGCGTACAGGCACGCCATTACGAAGAACACATAGATCGCGTCGCATTGCGCCCAGAACGCGCCGTTGAACCACAGCGTCGGCATCAGCAGCACCGCAGTGAGCACCACCATGCCGTAGCGCTTGTGCAGGAAGCGGTCGGTCATGCCCATCAGCAGCAGCGCCAGTGCAAAGTCGAAGGTCACCGACACCAGTTTGATCTGGTAGAGCGGGTTGATCGGTACCTTGGCGATGACCGCTAGAATGTACTGGTATGGCAGATTGTAGTCGCCAATTTCCTTGGTGATGGCACTGAACCCCTCGGCCTTGAACACATTGACCCACTCGCGCAGGAAAGACGTGTAGTCCGCAGTGATTTGGTTAAACAGCGCGATGCGCACCACCAGTGCCACCATCATCAGCACCAGCACGTAGGCAAAGCGCGTCCAGTCCGGCTTTTTCCAGATCAGGTAGACCGCCATCACCGCGATATACAGCGCGGTAAAGAGAAATAGCAGCAGCTTGCGCTCCGCCCAGTCCTTGCAGTGCGACAGCATGGACACCGGGCCAAAGTATACGCTGCCCCCAAAAAACGCCGCAGCCAGCCCCAGCATGCACGCCCATTGCAGGATGGTTTTATGCTTCTGGCAAAAGGCCGCCAACCGCGCGAAAAATGCTTGCATGTTTGTCTCCTGTTCTATGTGTGCGAGAATTTCCTTCATATTATACGATATGCGCCGATTGGTGGCAAGTCCTTTCCCCCCACCCACTTGCCAATCCTTGCTAAAGGCAGTATAATATCTTCTTGACTGCAATACTTGCAGCCACCTTTCCCAAGCGACCACAAAGGAGAGTTCGCATGGCCATATCCGAAACCCCATATGGCATAACGCAGGCCGGAGAGCCTGTGACGCGCGTCACCATGACCAACCAGTCCGGTGCCAGTGTTTCGCTGATCACGTATGGCGGCACGCTGACCGAACTGATCGTACCAGACCGCTTCGGCATCTTTGGCGATGTTGTGCTGGGTTATCGCACGCTGGCGGATTATGAGCGCACCGGCGGCTATCTGGGTGCTTTGGTCGGTCGCTATGCCAACCGCATCGCTGGCGGTCGGCTCACCATCGACGATACGCTGTATCAGTTGGATACCAACGAGGGCGACAACCACCTGCATGGCGGCAACGTTGGCTTTGACAAGCGTGTATGGACGCACGCCTGCGAATCTGGCGAAGGCAGCGATAGCGTGGTGCTGACCTTGGTCAGTCCTGATGGCGATCAGCACTATCCTGGCACGCTGACAGTGCACGTCACCTATACCTGGAACGACGACAACGAGCTGATCATTCAATATCGCGCGCAGTGTAGCAAGACGACGGTCATCAATTTGACCAACCACGCCTACTTCAACCTCGCCGGTCATGGCGCGGGCAGCATCGCCGGGCACCAGATTCTGATCGGCGCGCAGCAATTCACCCCGGTCGATGCGCAGTGTATCCCCACTGGCGAATTGCGCGATGTGGCGGGCACGCCCATGGACCTGCGCGAACTGACCCACATTGGTGATGGTCTGGCAATGACCGAGCAGGATGAACAACTGCGCAATGGCCATGGCTACGATCACAACTTCGTGCTGGTGGATGCCAGCGAAGGCGTCTGCAAAGCCAGCGAGCTGTATGATCCGGCCAGCGGCCGCGTGATGGAAACCTTCACTGACATGCCAGGCATCCAGTTCTATGCCGGCAATATGCTCTCGGTCGATCATCCGGCCAAGGACAATGCCTTGTATGGAAAGCACGGCGGTCTGTGTCTGGAAACCCAGTACTTCCCGGATTCGCCCAACCACCCGAATTTCCCCAGTTGTATCTTTGCGGCCAACCAGTCCTACGAAAGCACTACCGTCTACAAGTTCTCTGTGCGCAGCGACGTGTAACGTCACCTCAATAATAATAATCCCCCGGCAAAATGCACTGCCGGGGGATTGTTTTTTGCATCACATCGTACCATCCAGATAGTCATCCAAGTACCCGCTCCAGTTTGCGCCCGTCACTTCGTTCACGATGCGCTCGAACCCCTCGCGCGTGCCAAAGCCAAACCGGTAGGTACCGATGTAGCGGCGCAGCACCTCGCGAAATACATCCTCGCCCAGCGCATCCTTGAGTCCCAGCATCATGCCCGCGCCGCGGCGATAGACCACCAGGCTGTACTCCGCCAGCGAGGAGAACCGCTCGGCCTCAGCGGCAATCGTGCGGTCGCTGGGCACGGTGACGCGCATCGCGCTTTCCACACGCTGCGCAAACAGCGCATCGAATATTTTCTGTCCATAGATGCGCTCAAAGTAACGCATCGCGCTGTACTCCGTCAACGCCTCGTCCAGCCACGGCGCGCGAATCTGATCGCTGCCCACCAGTGCGTACCACCACTGGTGCGCTACCTCGTGCGCAATCACCATTTCCAGCGAGCCATCCTTGACCTTTCGGTCCTCGTATTGCCCCAGATCGATCATCGCAAAGCTGGGATATTCCATCCCGCCATAGCCGCCCATCTCGCTGGCGGCCAGCGTCAGCGTCGGATAGGGGTAGGGTTCGCCGAGAATGTCCGCATACACCGTCAGCGCCTGTGCGCCGATCTCGGCGGTGCGTTTGGCCAGCTTATCGCTCATCGCATAGGCGGTGACGCGTACACCCTGCTCGGTGCGTATGGCCGTCTTGTACTTGTTGCTGACAGTCATCGCGAAATCGCGCACAGCCAGCGCCTCAAAGCGGAACTGCGTCGAACCATCCGTCTGCTTGTCCTGCGCAGTCAGCGTACCGGTTGCGGCGGCCAGATATCCCTTGGGCGCGCGCAATGTCACCGTGTAATTGGCACAGGCGCTGTAGAACGGATCACCAATCTTGCCGTAGGGATCGAGCCGCCACGCGCCATCCTCGAATATTGCGACAATCGGGAATACGTTGCCAAAGCTCCATACATTTTCGCGCACGCCAAAGCGGAAGCCCAGCTTGGGCACACGGATCGTATAGCGCATATCAATGCGCACGGTGGCACGGTCCGCCAGATTGCCCACCGGCACGCGCAGGATGGTTTCGGCGTCTCCCGCCAGCGCAAAGGCCACCGGCGCGCCCTGAACAAGCACCTCAGCAAAGGAAATCTCGCCGGGGTTAAAGCCCTGCTTGCCGTAGGTCTCTTCCATCAACGCTGGATCGGTGGCCGGCGAGGTATCCTCGCGCTTGAACACGTTGGCATACGCGTGAAAATACAGCATGTCCTGCACCTGCCCGGTGCGGTTTGTGTAGACCACCTGCTGCGTGCAAGTCAGCGTAGCCGCCTTCACGTCCAGCGCGGCGTCAATCACATAGGCATCCATACCCGCCGACGCGCTCAGTAGCATATCGGACGGCACGGGTGCCGCATCCTGTGCCCGGGCGTGTATCGCGCAGCCGCCCAAAAAGACCAGCAGCGATACCCACAGCAATAGAACCAAACCGCGCTTTTCATACCGGTGCTTATCGGGTTGCGTGCGCATGCGGTTTTCTCCTCTCCTCTGGCAGCAGCGCGCTAGGCACGCCGGAATAATAACAAGTCAGCCGATGCAATGGCCGCGTGACGCACACATAGAGCAACCGCGCCTGAAGCGCCGCATCCGCCCACAGCGCAGCGCTGACATCTGGCAGCAGCACACAGTCGAACTCCAGCCCCTTGACCAGCGCCGCCGGAATCACCGACAGCCCGGTACGAAACACGGTGTCCTCCGCGCGCACCAGCCTGGCCTCCAATTCCTGGGGCAGCATCCGCATCAGCGCGGCGCAGGCCACAGCGTCCCGGCCAATGATAGCGATCGCGCCAAATCCTTCCTGCCGCCATGCGCGCACCTGTTCGGCGATGGCGCGCCCGCTGTCCTCTGGCGCGACTTCGGTCACAATTGGCTCCGGCCCATGGCGCAGCACCGGCATGGGTTCGGTCTGGCCATCCGGCGCATGCCGTCGCGCCACCTCAGTGGCAAAGCGCATAATCTCCACCGTGTTGCGGTAGCTCACCACTAACTCGTGAAAAGTTGCCGCCCCGCCAAATACCGCGTCGGTTAGCTGCGACCAATTGGTCAGCCCCCGATAGGCGTGCACGCCCTGCATCAGATCGCCCACAATGGTAAACGATGCGTGGCCCGCCAGTTCTTTCACCGCATAGACCATCAGCGGCGACAAATCCTGCGCCTCGTCGATGACCACATGCCGAATGTCCTGCTTTACCCAGCCTGCCACCCGGCGCGCGATCAGCGCCAGCGCGGGCACATCCTCGGTGCGCGCTTGCTTGTCGCCGCGCAGGATGCCACTGTGTGCCTGCACCAACAGCCACGCGTCGCGATCCTCTGCGGGCATGCGCTCAACCGGCGTACGCAAAAAATCGGCGTACAGCGAGAGGATGTCCAGCTTGGCAAAGCGCGCCAGCGCCTCGGGTATGAACGCCTTGGCGCTATCCTTCAACTCCCGGATGCGCGCGTCTCGGCTGTCATAGAGCTTCATCATGCGCTGGCGGCGCGTCTCTCCATCGGGCAGCGTGTCCAGCAGTGCCTGCACCCGACGCTCACATTCCTGTCGCAGCCAGGCTTCGACCTGACCGGCAGCATGCTGTAGCTTGCGCTGGATATACTTGCGCAATTCCTGCACGCGGCGGCGCAGTGGAAACGCGCTGAGCTCCTCGGACAGGATACGCTGCAACTCAGCCTGCGTGTAGAGCTTGGCTGGCCCAAACCGCAGATCGCCTTCGGGCGCGAGGTTCTGCTCCACACCGGATAAAAACGCTTCAATCGCCTGACCAAAGCGCAGTGAGCCCATGTATTGCAGTCGCGCGGTCGTGCGCGCCCGCTGCGCGTCGTCCTGCGCCAGCACCTGCTCCAGTGTGTCGTCGGGATGCAACCGCACCGCTTCCTTGCCCAGTGTCGCATTGAGCAGCGACGCCACCGTATCCTGCCGCACATGCTCGACGCCCAGGTCGGGCAGCACCGCCGAAATATAGTCCAGAAACATCGGACTGGGCGCGAGGATCAGCATCTGTTCGGGCGCAAGCCGCCGCTGATATGCGTACAGTAGCCATGCGATACGGTGCAGCGCGATGGTGGTTTTGCCCGATCCGGCAACGCCCTGCACCACCAGCGGCTTATCCAGCGAATGGCGGATCACGATGTTCTGCTCCGCCTGAATGGTTGAGACAATCTCGCGCAGTTTTGTGGGGGATATCGCGGCCAGCGCCTGCTGCAAGTACGCGTCCTGCGACACTACATCGGTGTCGAACACCGACAGCAGCTCGCCATTTTCCACCGCCAGATGCCGCTTGAGCGTCAGCTCACCGTGCACCGCGCCATCCGGCGCCGTGTAAGACAGCGGCCCGACCTGCCCCGAATAGTACAGATTGGCCACCGGCGAGCGCCAGTCCACCACCACACTGTCAAAGTCCGGGCTCTTCAGCACGCCCCACTTGCCAATGTAGTGTGTCTCCGCGCGGCCGCCCTGCGGGATAAAGTCCACACGCGTAAAGTAGGGACGATTGGCCGCGCGCGCCAGCGCATCGACCCGCTGATCCAGCGTGCGCCCCACAAAGCGCGCCACTTCCTCCTCGTCGCTGTAAATCCCACCCGCCTCGCGCGCCAGCCGACCGATGCGCTCTGCCTGCTCGGTCGCCTCTTGCGCGGCAATCACGCGTTCATCGGCAATGATGGCCAGTGTCCGTGCCACTTGCGCGCGCTCCTGCGCCATCGCGGGGTGCGTCGTTTCGCCCACCAGCCATCCCTCCCCTCTACATAACGCAAATATTATACAGGATATTCAACTGATTGTGTAGAATGTGAATGGAAATATGAGGTTTCGAATCCGTGTGCACTGATGATGGGGAGGGGCAGCGTGGGAAATGATGAAGCACTATTTGTGTATGGAGCCCTACAGACCGCTTTTTCAGGCTCTTTTTGCGCTATTACCGATTCCAATTGACTATGATGAGCACCGGGACGGGATTCAATCCTTTGCCGATATGCAATAATCGGGCAAAGCAGAACGTTCGCCGATTCCTGTGCTGAAAAGGAGATATCGTATCAAGATGAAAAACAAAATTCATCACACTTCAAAAGAGAAAATACGGAGGGAAAAGGAATCGCTGTTGCAAGACAGTGCGGTATTTCTTGCCGAACTTGATGGGGGCGCGGTGCGCTCTCTTCAAGATTATTTGTCCATCATGGGTCAAAAATTCCAATTTCCTTTCGCGGCAAAATGTCTTAATGGCTATTTGGATTGGATGCGTGACTTGAGTTGGCTAGGAAAAGACAAATATGTGTTCATTCTATACAACTTTGAAGCTTTCTTGGAAAATGACCCGCCTTTGAAGAAGGAGCTGATCCGACTTTTTTCCGACACGATACTGCCATGGTGGCAAGAGGAGGTCCGGCGCTATTGTGTCGGCGGAAAAGAGAAGCCCTTTGATGTATATCTGGTGGACTGAGCGCCGCAAAGCACCACAAAAAAGCGGCATAGCCATTCCGCTATGCCGCAGGGTCAATCATTCCAGCGCAGCTTCTTGCCGCTGCGCAGGGCCAAAGGGCCCTTCTTTTTTGCGCGAAAACTGTGCCTACCGCTGCACGCGGCCCGAGCCGGAACCCTTCATCAAGCCCTCGACCTCGGCCACGCTGACACGGTTGAAGTCGCCCTGAATGGTGTGTTTGAGACAACTGGCCGCCACGGCGAACTCCAGACCCTTTTGCGGATCGTCGTAGGTGTTCAGGCCGTAGATCAGACCGCCGCCAAAGCTGTCGCCGCCGCCGACGCGATCCACGATATCGGTGATCGCGTACTTGCGCGACAGATAGAACTGCTTGCCGTCATACAGGCAGGCCGCCCAGTTATTGATGTTGGCGCTCTTGCTCTCACGCAGGGTGATGGCGACACGCTGGATGTTGGGATACTTGGCCATCGCGGTCTGCGCGATCTTCTTGTAGTCCTCGGCGTTGAGCTCGCCGGACTCGACGTGCGACGCCGACTCTAGGCCCAGCGACATCTGGAAGTCCTCTTCGTTGGCAATGACCGTGTCCACATATTGCACCAGCTCGGTCATCACTTCGTTGGCTTTCTTGCCCCACTTCCACAGGTTCTTGCGATAGTTCAGGTCGCAGGAGACATGCACGCCCAGCTTTTTGCAAGCTTTCAGCGCCTCCAGCGTCAGGTCGGCGGCGGTCTTGCTGATCGCCGGGGTGATGCCGGTGAAGTGGAACCACGTCGCACCCTTTAGCGCCTTCTCCCAGTCAATGCTGCCCGGCTCGGCCAGCGCGATGCTGGACTCGGCGCGGTCATAGATCACCTTGGACGCGCGCTGGTTCGAGCCGGTCTCCAGGAAGTAGATGCCCATGCGGCCCTTGCCGGACTGCACGCCGGATACATCCACGCCAAAGCCACGCAGCTCGCGCTTGCAAGCAGCGGCGATGTCGTTATCGGGCAGCACGGTCACGAAGCCCGCGTCCATGCCATAGTTGGCCAGCGACACCGCCACATTGGCCTCCCCGCCGCCAAAGGTCGCCTCCAGCATGCTGCTTTGGAAAAACCGCTCGTAGCCGGGGCTCTTCAGCCGCAGCATAATCTCGCCAAATGTGATAACCCTTGCCATGCGTATACCTTCCTCTTCCTTGAATCGTTTTGATTCGGCTCTATCAAATCTTGATCATGTTCGGCACGGTCATCACCACCGCGGGCACATAGGTGATGAGCATCAGCATCGCCACCATGACGCCAAAGAGCGGCAGCATGTTCTTGCTGGTGCGCTCGATCGGGGTTTTGCCAATCGCGCAGCCGACAAACAGCGCCGAGCCAACCGGCGGCGTGCACAGGCCAATGGCGAGGTTGAAGATCAGCATCACGCCAAAGTGCACCGGATGCATGCCCACCACCGGGTTGGTGACCACCGGGTACAGGATGGGCGTCATGATCAGGATCAGCGGCGCCATATCCATGATGCAACCCAAGAACAGCAGCAGCACGTTGATGATCATCAGCAGCACATACTTGTTGCTGGTGATGCCCAGCAGTGCGCCCGTAATGGTTTCCGGCACACGCATCGTGGTCATCATGTAGGCAAAAGCCTTGGCGGTGGCGATCAGCGTCAGCACGATGGCCAGCGTCTTGAGCGCATTGCGCAGGATCTTGCCCATCGCGGTGATCTTGATTTCGCGGATGAACACAAAGGTGACGATAAACGCGTACACGCAGGCAATGGCCGCCGATTCGGTGGCGGTGCAGATGCCCAGCATCACGCCGCCCATGATGATGACAATGGTCAGCAGCGGCAGCACGGCGCGGCCAACGACGCCCGGAATGCGCTTCATCTCAATCTTTTCACCGCGCGGGTAATTGCGGCGCACGGCCAGTACATAGCTGGCCACCATCAGCGCCAAGCCGAGCAGGATGCCCGGGATCATGCCGCCCATGAACAGCTTGCCGACCGACACCGACGTACCCGCCGCCAGCGCGTAAATGACCATGTTGTGGCTCGGCGGGATCAGCACGCCCTGGCAGGCGCTGGTCACCGTGATGCCCACGGCGAAGTCCTCATCATAGCCCTGCTTGACCATCATCGGGATCAGCACCGTGCCCAGCGAGGACACGTCGGCCACGGCGGAACCGGAAATGCCGCCAAAGAACATCGACGCCACGCAGTTAACCATCGCCAAACCGCCGCGCATCCAACCAACCAGCAGGTTGGAGAAGTCAATCAGGCGATTGGAGATGCCGCCGGCGCCCATGATCTCGCCAGCCAGAATAAAGAACGGAATCGACAGCATGGAAAAGCTGTCCACACCTTTGACCATCTGCTGCACAAGGCCGGTCAAGCCGGTGTTGTTAATCATCGCCGCGGCAACGGTAGAGAGCAACAGTGAAAACGCGACCGGAACGCGAACCAATACCAGCAGCGCGAATCCACCAATGAGTACGGTAATCGCTAATGCCTGTACGCTCACGCCTTACCCCCCTCTAGCTTGGCGGCCTCTTCAGCCAACTGTTCTGCGCGCAAGCGCAGCGCCTTATCCATCGGATCTTCCTCGGTATCCGAGAAGATCTTGTCATCGGGCTTGATCACGCCGAACAGGAACAACAGCGAGTCATACGTGATGACCAGTCCGGCGATCGGCACCGAGAAGTATTGCACCCAACGCGGCCAGCCGGTCATCGGCAGCTTGTTGTTGGGGAACTGACGCATTTTAGCGAAATATTGATACCCATAGTACAGCATGAACAGACCCACCAGCAGCGAGCACAGGTCGGTCAGGATATCCAGCACCTTGCGGCCCTTACCACCTTCGGGAAAGCGGTTATAGATCACGCTGACCGCCACATGCAGATGATCGCGCACGCCCATCGCGCAGGCTAAGAACGCGAACAGCGCCACCAGCGTACTGGGCACTTCTTCCGACCACTTGATCCCCATGCCAAACGCATAGCGCAGCACCACGTTAGCCGTTACCAGCAATACCAGCGAGCAAAGCGCAACCTGCGCAATCAGCAGAACAACCTTCTGGATGCCATGATCGATCGATACCAGCGTTTTCTGCATATCTACCCCTCCTACCTATGAGCCGCCAAATCAGGGCAAGCCTTTATGATACATGGAACAATAAGGAAAACGACAATTGTAAAGAAGAAGGGGGAACCCCTTAGGGCTCCCCCCAAGCAACAAATGTGTGTTCTAAGATTACTTGCCCAGATCGCGGATCGCCTGGATCTCGGTGGCGTAGTCCTTACCGAACTCGTCATACAGCGGAGCCATGGCAGCCTGGAACTCGGCATAGGCTTCCGGGGTCAGCTCGACGATGGTGTTGCCAGCATCGCGCACGATCTTCTCGGAATCAGCTTCCTTCTCAGCCCACTTCTGGATTTCGAATTCCTGGGTGGCCTTGGCGCAGTCTTTGATGATCTGCAGGTCTTCCGGCGAAACGTCCTTCAGCGCGGCGACCGAGCCCAGCAGGATCTCCGGCACGCGGGTGTGGTCGTCCAGGATGTAGAACTTCGCGACTTCGTAGTCGGAGTTGTTCTGGTAGGTCGGCCAGTTGTTCTCGGCGCCGTCCACGGTGCCGTTCTGGATCGCGGAGTACACTTCGCCAGCGCCGATGCCGGTCACGCCGGGCACGCCGGTCAGCAGCTCAGCCATCTTCACCATCATCGGGTTGCCCTGGGTGCGGATCTTCAGGCCCTTCATGTCCGCAACAGTGTGCACTTCCTTGGTCAGGTAGAAGGAGCGGGAGCCCGCATCATAGTAGCACAGGCCGATCAGGCCGGAGCCGGACGCTTCGATATCCGCCAGGAACTTCTGGCCGATTTCGCCGTTCAGCACGTTCCACATATGATCCTTGTTGTTGTACAGGTAGGGCATCTGGATCGCGTTGATGGAGGGCACGAACGCGCCCACGGGGGAAGCCGACACGCGGGCGAAGCCCAGGTCGCCGGTCTGCAGCGCTTCGATAGCGCCGGGCTCGTCAGCAAACAGGGTAGCATTGCTATGCACTTCGATCTTCACGCGGCCTTCGGTCTTCTCCTCGACCATCTTGGCGAATTCCTGGTCAGCCAGAGTGGTGGGGTAACCTTCGCTATGCGTTTCGGAGAGCTTCAGCACGACTTCGGCGGAAGCGACGCTGGCCAGCGACAGAACCAGCACGAGAGCGAGAGCCAGAGACAGGATCTTCTTCATACGGGGGAACCTCCTCAAGTATTATATATTTGCACGCGCGAAGCGGGCAAAACCTGACAACGAGACTACTTTTGCAGCAGGTGCACCGCGAATCCGGCGATCTCATCCTGAACATAGATGGCGATGGTCTTACCATCCTTGACGGCGGCGGAGTCCTCGGCGAAGCGGTAGCCGCAGCTTTCCAGATGCGCTTTCGCGCGCGGCAGCGAATGGGTGCGAATCGCCAGATGGCCATGCTTGCCGCGCCCCGCGCCCTTCATGATCTCCAGACCGGTGCCGGTGAAATTGGAGGAATTCCCCTCTTTGACCGGCCAGCCGAGCAGCGCCGCGAAATCGCGCGCGGCTTTGAGGGAGGCATCGGCGTTCTCGCAGTTGACGCCGACATGCGCCAGTTCAAAGCCGAGCATCAGCTGCACCGCCGATGCGGTCAGCGTGCGGATCTGATCCCAATCCTTGGCCTTGACCGCCGCGTCGGGCACCATCCAGGAGCCGCCGCACGCCACGATCTTCGGGAAGGCCAGGTACTCCAGCAGGTTCTTTTCGCTGATGCCGCCGGTGGGCACAAACTTCATATCCACATAGGGCGCGGCCAGCGCCTTGATCAGCGGCAGTCCGCCCAGCGCCTCGGCGGGGAAGAATTTCACGGTCTTTAGCCCCAGACCCAACGCGACCTCGATGTCGCTGGGATTGGCGCAGCCGGGCAGGATGGGTACGCCGACCTTCTGGCAATGCTTGACGACCTCGGGGTTGAGGCCGGGGGACACGATATAGGTCGCGCCCGCCTTGACCGCGCGATCGACCTGCTCACAGGTCAGCACGGTGCCCGCGCCCAGAATCACATCGGGCAGCGCATTGTGTACGTTCTCAATGGCCTCGGCGGCAGCGGCGGTGCGGAACGTGATCTCCGCAACGGGCAGCCCGCCCTCGGCGAGTGCGCGGCAAAGCGGCACGGCATCCGCCGCGTCGTCCACTTTGATGACCGGCACGATGCCAGCCAGCGATAGTCTTTCTAGTACCTCCATTGTATCACACCTCCATAAAAAGTGAATAGACAAATCCTTGAAACGTTTGAGAATTCGCGGAATGCTATGCGTCGATCAGGCCGTCGGCTTTCAGGAAGTCCTCGCGCAGCGGCGTGAACACGTCCAGCAGCACGCCGGGCTCCAACGCCACGCATCCGTGCTCGCCGTTGCCCTCAAAGAAGATCGTGTCGCCCTTTTTCAGCTCCACCGGCTGCCCATCCACCATGAAGCGGAACGTGCCCTCCAGGCAGTAGGTCAGCTGGCGATGCGCGTGGCGGTGCAGCGAGCCCTCGCCGCCCTTGTCAAACGCGACCTCGACCGCCATGATGTCCTCGCCCACCGAGCGGATACGGCGGCGCACGCCGCCACCCAGCTCTTTGAAGGCGCCATCGGGTGTCGAATGAATGATTCGCATGGTGTGCTCCTTTATAGTTCGATGCCGAAGTATTCGACGGCATTGTGATAGCAAATGCCCTTCACCAGATCACCCAGCGTGTCCATGTCCGCCGGATACTCGCCATTTTCCACCCAGGTGCCGATCAGATCGCACAGGATGCGGCGGAAGTACTCGTGGCGCGGATAGGAGACGAAGGAGCGGCTGTCGGTCAGCATGCCCACGAAGCGGCCCAGCAGGCCCAGGCTGGCCAGCGCCTTGAGCTGCTCGGTCATGCCGTCGCGCTGATCACAGAACCACCAGCCCGACCCGAATTGGATTTTGCCCGGCACGCCGCCTTGGAAGTTGCCGAGCATGGTGCCGATCACATAGTTGTCCTTGGGATTCAGGCAATAGAGGATGGTCTTGGGCAGGCGATCGTCGATATCCTGCGCAGCCAGCAGTTTGGACAGATTCTCGGCCACTTCGCCGTCTGCGATCGAGTCAAAGCCCACGTCCGGCCCATACTGCTTGAACATGCGCGGGTTGTTATTGCGCTGTGCACCGATATGATACTGCATCACCCAGTCGCGCTGGTGGTACATCTTGCCCAGGCTCAGCAGCACGCAGGTCTTGTAGGTATCCACCTCGTAGTCGTGCAGCGGCTCACCGGCCAGCGCCTTGCGGAACGCCTCGCGCGCCACGGTGTAGCTGGGCGTGGCATAGGCCACCTTGTCCAGCGCATGGTCGCTGACACGCGCGCCGCACTTGTGAAAGTACGCCACGCGCGCTTCCAGCGCCTCGAGCATGGTGTCGAAGTTCAGCGTATCCATGCCCGACACGCGGCCTAAAAGCGCAATGTAGTCCACAAACCCGCCACGGTCGATGTTGATGGCCTTGTCAGGGCGGAAGGCGGGCAGCACCTTGACGGAAAAGCTCTTGTCCTCGGCCAGCTTCTTGTGGAACTCGAGGTCGTCGCACGGGTCATCGGTGGTGCACAACAGCGTCACGTTGAATTTTTCGATCAGTCGGCGGCAGCGGAAGTCCTCGGTAGCCAGCATCGCGTTGGCTTTGTCCCAGATCGCCTTGGCGGTGGCCTCACTGAGCACCTCGTGGATGCCGAACACACGCTGGAGCTCCAGATGCGTCCAATGAAACAGCGGGTTGCCAATCGCGTACTTCAGCGTGCCAGCGAACGCATAGAACTTCTCCCAGTCGCTGCCCTTGCCGCGAATGTTTTCTTCCGGCACGCCGTTGGACAGCATCGCGCGCCACTTGTAGTGGTCGCCGCCGAGCATCAGGTGGCCGATGTTCCGATACTGCACGTTCTCATAGATCTCGCGCGGGCTCAAGTGGCAATGGTAGTCGTAGATCGGCATGTCCTCCGCGTAGTCGTGGAAGAGCGTGCGCGCGGTCTCGCTGCTTAGCATAAACTCTCGATCCATGAACTCTTTCATCCCCGTGCCTCCTTTGCGTGTTCACATGGTGACGCCATCTTTGAAAATCGCGATTTCGCGGTAATCATGCTGTTCATTCATGGTTTGGCGCTTGCCGTCGGCGATGTCCAGCACCAGGCTGAACAGTTCCTGCGTCAACGCGGGCATTGCGGTGCCAGAGAGCAGCCGCCCCGCATCGAAGTCGATCCAGTGCGGCTTGCGCCTCGCCAGGTCGCTGTTGGTGGACACTTTCACGGTGGGCACCGGCCCGCCCAGCGGCGTGCCGCGCCCGGTGGTGAACAGGATCAGTTGGCAGCCCGCCGCCGCCAGGTCGGTCACCGCGCAGATGTCGGTGCCCGGGCCGGACAGCAGGGTGAGCCCTGGGGTTTTGATGCGCTCGGCATAGCCCAGCACGTCGGTCACCGCGCCTGCGCCGCCCTTCTGCGTGCAGCCCAGCGACTTCTCCTCCAGCGTGGTGATGCCGCCCGCCTTGTTGCCCGGCGAGGGGTTTTCATAGATCGCCTGGTTGTGGCGCTCGAAGTAGTGCTTGAAGTCATTGATCAGCGCAACCGCCTTCTGGAAGGTCGGCTCGTCCTTGCATCGGTTCATCAGCAGCGTCTCCGCGCCGAACATCTCGGGCACTTCGGTCAGCGCGGAGGTTCCACCCGCAGCGATCAGTGCATCGGAAAACGCGCCGAGCAGCGGATTGGCGGTGATGCCGGAGAATCCGTCGCTGCCACCGCACTTCAGGCCGACCACCAGCTTGTCGATGCCCACCGGCTCGCGCTGATCCTGCGCGATGCGCTCGGCCAGCTCGCCGAGCAGCGCCATTGCGGCCGACTCCTCGTCCTCAACCTGCTGCGTCACCAGGAAGCGCATGCGGGTCTGATCCGCGCCATCCAGCAGCTTCCGGAAGGATTCCATCGTGTTGTTCTCGCAGCCCAGGCCGAGCACCAGCACGCCGCCCGCATTGGGGTGCGTGGCCAGCGCGGCCAATGTGCGCTGCGTCATCTCATGGTCGCCGCCCAGCTGCGAGCAGCCGTAGGGATGCACGAAGGTATGAATGCCATCGGGCACCCGCTTGCCCAGCGCCTCGGCGGCCTGCCTAACCAGGCGCTGCGCCGTGCCGTTCACACAGCCGACCATCGGCAGAATCCAGAGCTCGTTGCGGATACCGGCGCGACCGTCGGCGCGGGGGTAGCCCGCAAAAGTCGCGCGCGGCGGTGCGTCTTGCACCGACGCGATGCGGTGCGGCTGGTACGTGTAGTCCAGGATGCCGGACAGGTTGGTCTTGAGGTTGTGCGAGTGCACCCAGTCCCCAGCTGCAATTGCCTGCGTCGCTCTGCCGATGGGAAACGCGTACTTGGCCACGTGATCGTTCACCGCGATATCCATGAGCGCGAACTTGTGCCCCGCGGGGATATCCTGCCGCAGCGTCACGCCCAGGTGCGTCTGCCCCGCAATCAGCGGCACGATGGCGACGCCCACATTGTCTCGCGGATGAATGCGAATGGCTTGCTCGTGCATGGTGCCTCCTGCTTACAGGGCTTTGATGGCGGCCATCGCGCCGTCCGAGAGAATCCCCGCGAGATGCTTCGCCACCGCCGCTTCCAGCCCAGGCACGGCGCACAGATCCTCGCCCCAGAAGCCGGTCTGCGACAGCGCGGCATGCGTCAACGCCTGCGCGTCGTCGCCGCTGTGCGCGGCGAAGAAGTTCTGCACATCCAGGTCGTCGGCGATCGGGTAGCGCGTATCGCCGCGCGTGCCCTGATATAGCCCATCGACGAAGCTGCCGCGATAAAACGCCAGCAGTGCCGCCAGCGAGAAGGTCAGCACCGTGGGCAGCGCGCCCTTCGCCTTCTGATACTCCAGCAGGGTAGGCAGCACGCGCGCCTTGAACTTCGACACGGAGTTTAATGCGATGCTCAGCAGATAGTGGCGGTTAAAGGGATTCTCGAAGCGCTCAAAGATCGCGTCAGAAAATGCTTTTAGCTCGTCCTGCGGCAATTGCAGCATGGGCATGATCTCATCATTGAGCGCGCGGGTCATGTACGCGCGGATTGCCGGATCCTCCATGCACTGACCGACGGTGTCCTTGCCCGCCAGGTACGCGGCCAGCACCATCGAGGTGTGCGCGCCGTTGAGCATGCGCACCTTGCGCAGCTTGTAGGGCGTCACGTTGTCTGTAAAGATCACCGGCAGACCGGCCTTGTCCAGCGGCCACTCGGCGGAGATCGCGCTCGGCCCCTCGATCACCCAGAGGCCAAACGGCTCGGCCGCGTCCAGCAGCGTATCCTCGTAGCCCAGCTCGGCCAGGATTTGCGCCGCGTCGTCGCGCGGGTAGCCGGTCACGATACGGTCCACCAGCGTATTGGTGAAGATATTGGACTTGTCGATCCAGTCCAGGAATGCCTCGCCCAGCGCCCATTGTTTCGCGGTCTTCATCACCGCGTCTTTGAGCGCGTCGCCGTTTTTGTCGATCAGCTCGCAGGGCAGCAGGATGAAGCCCTTGCCCGGCTCCTGGCCGAACGCGTTGAACCGCTCATACATCAGGCGCGTCAGCTTGCCGGGGAACGAGGCCTGCGGCACGTCGTCGAACTTGTCCGTGCCGGTGTAGACGATGCCCGCCTCGGTGGTGTTGGACACGATAAAGCGCAGGTCGGGGTTCTTCGCGCAGTCCAGGTAGGCCTGGTAATCGCTGTAGGGATTGACCGTGCGCGAGATCGCGGTGATGATGCGCTTGTCGCGCACCACCTGACCGTCCTCCTTGCCGCGCAGCACCAGCGTGTAGAGCCCCTCCTGCTCGTCGAGCATATGGCACAGCCCCTTTTCGATGGGCTGCACAACCACGACGCCAGCGTCGATAACGCCTTTCTGGTTGGCGGCGTCGATCATCTGATCGACGAACGCGCGCAGAAAGCCGCCTTCACCGAACTGCAACACTTTCTCCGAACGCGCGATGATCGGCGTATACGCTACCTTGGCCTTGGCCGCCACCGCTTTGCTGAGCCGCTCCATATGCCCGCCTCCCACTTTTCAGCTTCTCTATGCCATGCAGAAGTATTGTTCGATCTTGCGCTGCGCGCGCAGCAGACGCTGCTCGGCTTGCTGTTTCTGGTGCGCATCGGCACGGAAGGTGGGCATCGACACGCTGATCGCATAGCGCGGAATGCCGTCCCGATCCCGAATGGCCACGCCGATGCAGCAGACATTTTCGTTGTTTTCCTCAGTTTCGGTCGCGAAGCCTTTTTCGCGCACGATTGCCAGGATATCCAGCAATTCGTCCATCGAGCAGACGGTGTGCGGCGTCAGTTGTTCAAATTGCTGATGCGCCAGCAACTCGCGCACCTGCTCGTCGGGCAGCGCCGCCAGAATCGCGCGGCCCATCGCCGTGCAATATAGCGGCATGCGCAGGCCGATGCGCGAGGTCATGCGGATCGAGCGCGTGCTCTCAATTTTATCCACGTACACTACGTCGGTGCCGTCGGGCACGCCGCAGTGCACAGTCTCATTGCAGGTGCTGGAAATGTCCTGCATGTATTGGCGAATCATGGTCTCCACGCTGGTTTCCGCGCGAGCGGCCGCGCCGATTTCCATCAGCCTATAGGACAGCGAGTAGTGCGCGGTGTCTGCGTCGTAGCGGATGAAGCGCTTGTCCAGTAGCGTGTGCAGCAGGTTGTGCGCGCTGGACTTGGGCAGCGCCAGCATGCGGGCGACCTCATGCAGCTCCAGCCCACGCGGCGTCTCGCTGAGCAGCGTCAGGATGTCCAGTCCGCGCGCCAGGGTACGGTTGACAGATTCCGACATGCCGTTCTCCTCCGCATCCTGATTGCGCACACAAAATACCGCCGATACAAAACGATCGGTTATCGTTCTTATATATGAACGATGTTCTTATGTAAGAATAGTATACGCTTTTCTCCGTAAAATTGTCAACCCATAAAAGCAAAAACCACCCCGGTCACCCCATCGGCTCACCAGACACTTGTGCCCGCCAAAACGCCTCCAGTTGCTCGCGCACCTGGTCTCCGCCGCCCGCCACGCGCAGCGGGTGCCACCCGGGCGGCAGCAGCGATGCCACCTGCGACTGCAAAAAGCGGTCGTCGATCAGCACCGCCACACCGACGTCGCGCTCGGTGCGGATAACGCGCCCCACAGCCTGTGTCACGCGCGTGATGCCCGGGTAGCGATAGGCATAGGCAAAGCCATCGCCCAGCTTGCGCTCGTAGTAGTCGCGCAGCGCCTCGCGCTCCACGCACACCTGCGGCAGGCCGATGCCCACCACCGCCACGCCACTCAACCGGTCGCCCGGTAGATCGATGCCCTCGGCAAACGCGCCGCCCATCACGCACAGACCGAGCAGCGTCTTGTCGCGCGGCACAAAGGAATCCAGAAACGCCGTCCTCGCTGCCTCGTCCATGCCGCTCTGCTGGATCAGGATGTCCACCCCGGGCAGCAGCTCCGGCAGCAATTCCGCGATCTGGCGCATGTAGGCATACGAGGGAAACATGCATAGGTAGTTGCCTGGCTCAGCGAGCGCCATCGCCGCCACTGCCTCGGCGACCGCATGCGCGGTGTCGCCCCGGTGCGCATAGCGAGTGGACGCGCGGCGGCACACCACGCGCAGGTGCTCCGCCGGGAAGGGCGAGGGCAGCGCCAGCAGGCCGTCTGCCTCGATGTCCACACCCAATAGCCGCGCATACCCGCGCAGCGGCGACAGCGTCGCGGAGAACAGCACCACGCCGCGCAGTTTCTCGGTGCATTTTTTCAGATACGCCGCTGGATCCAGGCAGCGCAGGCGCAGCGCAATCTCCTTGCCGCGCCTCTCGCGCAGCGGGA
Source organism: Eubacteriales bacterium (assembly GCA_031552735.1). Lineage (GTDB taxonomy): Bacteria > Bacillota > Clostridia > Christensenellales > Aristaeellaceae > JAVBUY01. The sequence goes on along the minus strand of JAVBMF010000026.1, from coordinate 18,436 downwards.
TGTACGCGTCGTCCATGCGCGACAGGCAACTCACATACTGCTGCGCCATCAGGAACGCATCGAGCAACTCGCGACCCGGCGACAGACCCAGTGCATCCCCCGCGACATGGACAAACGCCTCGGTCTCCCCGCGCAGATCGACAAAATCGACAGGGATATCCTCGTGCGCGACCATCTCGGTGCGCTGTGCCTCCAGCGCCCTCATCAGCGCGGTGACCGCGCGATACAGCGCGTTCTTGCTGCCCTGCGCCGTGCGCCAGACGCGCCTGGCCAGCCGCAGCGCCTCGCTATCCATCTGCGCGCTGAGCATGTCGCGCGCGCGATCCACCAGATGGTGCGCCTCGTCCACCAGCAGCGTCATGTCGCGCCGGAACTGAAACACGCGAATCAACCGCGCGTTGGGGTCGAACGCATAGTTGTAGTCGCACACCACCACGTCGGCGATCTCGCACAGGCACAGCGAAAACTCGAACGGGCAGACCTCGTGCGCCAGCGCCACCTCGCGCACCACCTCATGCCGCCAGCTTTCCCGCGCGCACATGTCGTCCAGCGCATCATCCAGCCGCACAAAAAAACCCTTGGCATACTTGCACGCCAATGGGTCGCAATGCATGCCGCCCTCGCGCGGGCAGCACTTTTCCTTGGCCATAATCTCCAGCGCGCGCAGCGGCAACCCCTTTTCACAGAGCTGCGCCAGCGCGTCCAGTGCCAGCGCGCGGCCAGTGGTGCGCGCCGTCAGATAAAAGATCTGCGCGGTCAGGCCCTCGCCCAGCGCCTTGAGCGCCGGAAAGAGCGCCGCCACGGTCTTGCCGATGCCGGTGGGCGCCTGCGCCAGTAATCGCCGCTTCTCGCGAATCGCGATGTAGGCGTTGGCCGCGAACTCGCGCTGCCCAGCACGATAGCCCTCAAACGGAAAGCCCAGCGCCGCAATGCCCTGGTCTCGCCGCGCGCGCCAATGGGCCTGGCGCTCCAGAAAAGCCAGGTAGCGCATCGCCAGCGCGGCAAAATCATTCGCCAAACAATCCGCGTCCTGCCGCCGCTCAAAGCAGGCCACCTGCTCGCCGCGAATGTCTACGTACAGAACGCGCAGCAGCACCTCGGGCAGGTCGCGCCCGGCACACAGCATGTGTCCATAGCACGCCGCCTGCGCCCAGTGCTCCGGCCATGCGTCGGCCAACGCCGCGCCGTGCGCGCTGTGTTTGATCTCCTCGACCACCAGCACGCCATCGCGCAAAAACAGGCCATCCGCGCGGCCGGTGATCTCCAGCGTTACCAGCTCGCCTGGCACGGTCGCCGACAGCGCCACCTCGGCCTCGTAATCCTCGTGCCGTTCGCGCGCGGTTTTCTGGCGCGCGCGGTGCGCCTGTCCGCCGTCGAGCATCGCGCCCACCTGGCTGCCACCCGGCGCCAGATCCTCGCCGTGGATGGAAAACTCTACCACGGTGCGCACAGCGGCACGCACGCGGCATCCCGCTCCGCCGTTGCCGGGCTTGTCCACGCGCGTCCCCTCCCCGCACCGATTCTTTCGTATTCTCTACTTCTTTTGCTCCAGCCCACGGAAGCCCTCGCCCATCGCCTCGTGCACATCCGACACGGTGACAAACGCGCGTGGGTCGATTTCGGCGATCAGCGCCTTGAGCCGCGCGACTTCCACTGTGCTGACCACGCAGAATACCATGTCGCGCTTTGCGCCGCTATACGCACCGATCGCAGGGATCAGCGTCGCACCGCGATCCATCTCGCTGGTGATGCGCGCGGCGATGTCGGCGCCCCGGGCGGTGTTGATCCACAGCTGCTTGGCGTTGTTGAATCCTTGCAGCACAATATCGATCACCTTGCTGCACACCAGCAGCGCCACCATCGCGTACAACGCGGCCTGCGCGTCGAACACGAATCCGGCGGCGATGACCACCAGGCAGTCGATGATCAGCAGCACGCCGCCCACCGAGATCGGCGACCAATGGTAATGGATCATCTTGGCCAGCAGATCGGTGCCGCCAGTCGTCGCCCCCGCGCGCAGCACCATGCCCAGGCCGATGCCCATCAGCAGCCCGCCGAATACCGACGCCAGCAGCATGTCGTGCGGCGGCGGCATCTGCGGAATCAGGTCGATGAGCAGCGACAACAGCAGCATCGCCACCAGCGAGCGCAGCGCAAACGATCGACCTACCAGCCGATAGCCGAATAAAAACAGCGGGATATTCAGCACGATGGCAGTCAATCCGACCGGCGCGCCAACCATGGAATTGATCAGCGTCGCGATACCGGTAATACCGCCCGGCGCAATATTGTTGGGCAGAAAAAACAGGTCAAAGGACAGCGCGGCGATCACGCAGCCCACCGATAGCTCCACATACGCGCGCACGCGCTCCCGGGTCCACATCGCTTGCATCAAAGCCCTCCAGCCATAATCAAAAATAGAAATAGAAGTGACGCGGTGCGTCCCTTAGCTTGTCCCGCAAGCTTTTGCAGAAACAGGCCGCCGAGAAATGCCAGATGTGGCGGAAGCGCGAGACCGCCCGCAGCAGGCGTATGGTTCATACGCCGACAAGATCGGCAAAGCGCTGACGCCGCAGATGGGCGTTTATCGACTGCCTGTTCCTCTATTATACGCCTCAAAGCTCCTGTGTAAAGCCCAGCGATATGCGCATCGCATCATCTACCTGCGCCATGAGCGCATCGGGCAGTTGCCCCAGCCGCTCGCGCAGGCGCTTTTTCTCCAGCGTGCGCACCTGCTCGCCCAGTATGACCGAATCGCGCTTGAGCCCGCTGGCCCCGGCGCTGATCTCCACATGCGTGGGCAGCTTCGCCTTCTCGATGCGCGAGGTAATGGCCAGCACGATCACCGTCGGGCTGTGCCGGTTGCCAATATCATTCTGGATGATCAGCACAGGGCGAATGCCGCCCTGCTCTGAACCCACCACAGGATTCAAATCGGCGAAGTAGATTTCGCCTCGTTTGATCATGATTCTTCACTCTCCGCCAGCATAGCTTCGTATATGTCTAAGGCGCGAAGATCGTGCTCTATTCCTTCTTGCGCCCATGCGCGGTTGATCTCCGCCATCTGTTCATATCCTCTTTTCATTCTCTCTCCACTCTCTACCATATGCCGCCGCTGCAAATACTGCCACAGCGCTTTGCCAATCAGCGCGCTGCGCGTCAGCCCCTCAGAAAAGGCGGCGGCATCCGTTTTTTCGAGGATTCGCTCGGGCAGCGAGACCAGCACCTTGCGCTTCTCCATCGGCGTCCCTCCTGGCAGAGCAAAAAAAGAACACTCCACCCATTGTATGGGGGAGCGTTCTGGACTAGACTATTCAAACTGTTTGAGTGCCTCGGCGATGCATAGCTGCAAATCCCAGGCAGTCATGCCGCGTGTGCCGTACGCATCTTGCGCGATCTCACCAGCCAAGCCGTGGATGTACGCACCGGCTACCGCTGCCTCGTAAGCCGTTATGCCCTGTGCGCACAGCGACGCAATCAGGCCGGTCAATACGTCGCCGCTGCCGCCAGTCGCCATACCGGAACAACCGGTGGGGTTCATGCGCATGCGACTAGCATCGGCGATCAACGTGTCCGCGCCCTTGAGCAGCACGACCGCGCCGGTGCGCTCGACCAGCCGCAATGCGCTGCCTTGCCGGTTGGCCTGCACCAAATCGGTGGGCATGCCCAGCAGCCGCGCCATCTCGCCCGGGTGCGGCGTGAGAATCGCCTTGCCTCCCAGAAGAGGCCATGTATCCATCGCGGCCAGCAGATTGAGCGCGTCAGCGTCGAGCACGCGCGGCACGTCGGCTTGCCACAGCGGCGCGAGCGCATCGGCCACCTCGGGCATCGCGCCCAAGCCCGGGCCCACCGCCAGCGCGGCCTTTCCCGCCCATGCGCGCGCCAGCTCTTCTGCCGCTGCGCTGTCCAATCGCCCATCTCGCTCGGGCAGCGGCAAGGCCATCGCGCAGGGGGCTAGTTGCTGCACGATCGGCACGATACTGCCCGGACACGCCACCGTCACCAGGCCGCATCCGCCGCGCAGCGCGCCCTGCGCGCATAGCGCCGCTGCCCCCGCCATGCCCTGACCGCCCGCGACCACCAGCACATGACCCAGGCTGCCCTTGTGCGCGTCACGCGCTCGCGCGGGCAGTATCGCCCGAATGCCCGCGCGATCCGTTATCGGGACAGATCCACGCATTGCTCGACAAACTCCAGCGGGAACTCGGTGCGTTTGGCGACCTCGGCCTCGGACATGCCGGAGCGCAGCATGCGTCGCACCACCACCAGCATCGGCTCGCCCACCTCGATGATGTGCCCATCCAGATCATAAAAACGCACCACCTGCTGCCCCCACGGCTGTTCTTGCAGCTCGTGCACATAGCGGATGTCACCACGTGCGCGCAGTTTCCGCATGAACTCATCCATATCGTCGTGCTCGAACACCAGCTCGCCGTTGTGCGCCTGGGTCTTTCGCATGCTCTCGGGCAAACCGATCAGGCGGCCAAAGTTCTGCTGCAACGCCACGCCGCAGTCGAATGCCACGTTGTCGCCCAAATCGTACTCGACGCGCATGCCGAACAATTCCTCGTAGAATTTTCTGGCCTTCGCCACGTCCTCCACCGCGATGAGTGTGCCCCAATAGTTCATGGTCGTTCCTCCTATTATATGGTTTCCGCGATGGCCAGCGCCACCGCCATATCGCCTTCGTGCGAGATGCTCAGGTGCACGCGCGCGCCGCCGATGGCGATAAGCCGCTCCATCGCCGCGCCGGTCAGCACCGCGATGGGCGCGCCCTGCGCGTCGTGCGATACCGCCACCGCCGTCAGCCCGATGCCCGCGATGCCGGTGCCCAGCGCCTTGAGCATCGCTTCCTTAGCGGCAAACATGCCCGCTGTGCTCTCCGCTGCGTTGTTCCTGTCCGCCAGATACGCCTGCTCCTCGTCGGTAAAGTACCGCTGCACAAAACCTTTGTTCATCATGCGCCTGATGCGCGACACCGAGCAGAGATCCACGCCGCAGCCGACAATCATGCGCGCGCCTCCGTCCACACCGCATTATAGATGGCGCGCGCCATCGCTTCGGTAGCCGCCGCGCACAGCGCGATGAAGGGCGCGTCCTCGCTGTTCTGGCAGGTGGCGACAGAGAAGATCGTATCGCCGTCCACCTGCGTATGCGCGGGACGCACGCACCGCGCGATGCCGTCATGCGCCACGGTGGCCAGGCGCATCGCTTGCTCTTTGGTTAGTTTGGCGTCGGTGGCCACCACGCCGATGGTGGTGTTGCGCCCGATCGGCGTGCCGACCTGCGCGCCGCTGCACAGCACCTCCTGCGCCCGCACCGGCTTGCCATCGGGTAGCGTGCCGCCCGCCAGCCATTCTCCGGTGTGCGGGTGGTACACATCGCCCGCCGCATTGACCGCGACGATCGCGCCAACCGTCACTCCCCCTACGCGCACCGATGCCGTGCCGATGCCGCCGAACTGCGGCTGCGTGCCCGGGATCAGCTTGCCGACGGTCGCGCCCGCGCCCGCGCCGACGCGTCCCTGCGCCACTTCGCGCGTCGCCGCCTGGCATGCGGCATAGCCCATGCCCGCGTCGGGGAACACATCGCTGGCCCCGCAGGCCAGATCGAACAGCACCGCTGCCGGCACGATGGGCACAATGCCCACACCGACGTCCAGCCCGACCCCTGCCTCGCGCAGAAAGCGCATCGCACCGTCCGCCGCAGCCAGGCCATACGCGCTGCCGCCGCACAGCAGCACCGCGTGCGGTCCCTGCACCAGGTTGCCGGGGGACAAGAGATCGGTCTCGCGCGTGCCTGGGGCCGCGCCGCGCACATCCACGCCGCCAACCGCCTGCGTGCCGCAGCGTATCGCGGTCACGCCGGTGCACGCCTTCTTATCCTGCACCTGACCGACGCGGATGTCCGCCACGTCGGTGATGCTGCCCTCAAACCGCTGCTTCACGCGCCCATCACTCCCCTCACCGATACATCTGCGGCCAATACCCGCCGCTCTGTGCCGTCGGCCAGCGCTACCCACAGCGCGCCGGTTTCGTCCATGCGCCGCGCAACGCCCTCAAAGGTCTGGTCGGTGGCGATCACGCACACCGGCTGCCCCAGCGTCACGCTCATCGCGGCATAATCGTCCATCAGGCCGACCAGCCCGGCCTTGCTCCAGGTATCGTAGCGCGCCTCCAGCGCCCGCATCAGCGCGGCGATCAGCGACACACGCTCCGGCGTTGTACCGGTGGTCAGCAGCAGCGAAGTCGCCGTGTCGGCGATGTCCGGCGGGAAGTCGGCCTGCGTGTGCCAGCCGTTGATGCCGATCCCCGCCACTACCCAATCGACGCGCTCCATGTCGGCCGACAGCTCCAACAGGATGCCGCACACTTTCTTGCCGCCGATAATCACATCATTGGGCCACTTGATGCCCGCTCGCTGGCCACAGCAGTCCGCGATGGCGTCGGCCACCGCCAGCGCGCATACCATCGCCAAACTGGGCACGCGCTCGGCGGGCACGGCGGGACGTAGGATGGTGGTGCACCACACGCCTTTTTCTGATGCAGAGTGCCACTCGCGTCCGCGCCGTCCGCGTCCATCGGTTTGCTCGGCGGCGATGACCAGCGTACCCTCGCTCGCGCCTTCGCGCGCCAGGCGCTTGGCCTCGGCGTTAGTCGAGCCGATGGTCTCATAATAGAAGGCAGGCCGCCCCATGCGCCGGGTGGTCAGCCTGGCTGCCAGCACCGGTGAAAATGGCACATCGGGCAGCGCGCGAAGCGCATATCCGTTGCGCCCCACGCTATCGATCACCACACCCATGCGCCGCAGCTTCTCGATGCGCTTCCAAATGGCGGCGCGCGTGACGCCCAGCTGTGCGCACATGCGCTGGCCGGACACGCTCGGTTCAGCGATCAGCATCGCCAGCAGATCGTCCATGCGCCGCCTCCTTTTCCGTTTCTCCCAGTCTAGCCCAATCCCTGCATTTTTGCAATACGCTTGATTAACCGCGCCCATTCTTATATAATTTGAAGGATTAAGAAGCCATCTTTCGGTACACCATACGGATACGATATAGAGGAGAACCAGCATGCAGCCACCACGCAGGATCATCCGAGCGCTTCAGCAGAATATTGGCAAGGTTATCGTCGGCAAAGAGGAGGTCGTCGAGCTGGCGTTGATTGCCATGCTCTGCGGCGGCCATGTGCTGATCGAGGACGTACCCGGCGTGGGCAAAACCACGCTGTGCAGCGCGTTGGCGAAGTCGCTGGCCTGCTCATTCAAGCGCATCCAGTTCACGCCCGACGTCACCCCCGCGGATGTCACCGGCTTCACCATCGTCAACTTCAAGACCGGCGAAATGGAGTTCCGCCCCGGCGCGGTGATGAGCCAAATCGTGCTCGCCGACGAGATCAACCGCACATCGCCCAAGACGCAGAGCTCGCTGCTGGAGGTCATGGAGGAAAAGCAGGTCACGGTGGATGGCGTCACCTATGCGATGCCGCAGCCGTTCATGGTGCTGGCCACGCAAAACCCGGTAGAGTTCGTCGGCACGTACCCGCTGCCCGAGGCACAGCTCGACCGCTTCTTCATGCGCATCTCGATCGGCTACCCCTCGGTGGAGGACGAGATGGACATCCTGGAGCGCTACGCCAGCCCGACCACCCCGCTGTCCACCCTGCAACCGGTGTGCATGGCCGAGGATGTGGTCGCGTTACAAAGCGCGGTGCAGCAGATCTACTGCTCCAAGGAAGTGCGTTCCTACGTTGCCAATATCTGCGCCGCCACGCGCAAGCACAGCGCGCTGCAACTGGGCGCATCGACCCGCGCGGCCATCGCGCTGGTGCGCGCCGCCCAGGCCAACGCGCTACTGGCCGGCCGCGATTTTATCCTACCCGAGGATGTGCAGCAACTGGCCGAATCGGTGTTGGCACACCGCATTCTGCTGAGCCCCGACGCACGCATGAAGGGCCTGACCACGCCGCGCGTGCTGCGCTCGGTGCTGGAAAACGTGGTCGTGCCGGTCAAGCTGCCATGAAAGGGCGCGCGCTGGTCTTTGTGCTGGTGATGGTCAGTTGTTTGCTGGCCGCGCTGTCCACCGGCGGCAGCATCTACTGGCTGTTTTTCCTGGTGCTGGCGGTTATGGGCGGCCTATCGCTGATTAGCGTGCTCATCGCGTGGGCCACTCTGTCTTGCAGCCATGCCTTGCCCGAGGCACGCGTCCAGCGCACCGGCGAAATCACCCTATTAGCCACCGTGCAGCACAGCGCGCCGCTTCCGATCGCGCCGGTGCTGCTTCGTTTTGTCGTGCCCGACGCCGCGGGGCCGATGGACGTGCGCCTGGCGGTCATCCCATTTCGCCGCACGCAGTTGACGCAACAGTTGTACTGCCCGCACGTTGGCGAGTACCCTGTCGGGCTGGTGTATTGCGAGGTCTGCGATGTGTTCGGACTGTTTTCCTTGCGCAAAAAAGCCACGCAAGGCATGCTGTCGGCCATCGTGGTCCCGGGCACGTTCCCGGTGCGCCCGCTGCCGTTCGCGCCCGGCGACTCGGGCAACGACCTGATGGCGCGCGCCACCGACGACGCCACTTCCCCCGCCGATGTGCGCGCGTATCAGGACGGCGACGAGCTCAAGCGCGTGCATTGGAAGCTGACCATGCGCAAGCGTGAGCTGATGGTGCGCCGGTTCGAGGAGCCCGCGCGCCCCGATGCGCTGATCCTGATGAATTGCGCGCCGCCCACCGACGACCCCGAGGCGTCGTATACCGTGCGCGATGCACTGTGCGAGACCGCCGCGTCTCTGGCCGAGGCGCAGCTGGCGCAGGGCAATACCGTGCGCATGCCGCTACTCAGCGCGCACGCGCAGGAGGTGCAGTGCGATAGCACTGCCGAGCTGCCTTTCGTGCTGGATGCGCTGGCACACGTGCCCTTCGACGGCACAGACCGCTTCGAGCGCGTGCTGCTGCTAGAAACGCGCCGCCTGCGCCGCACCGGCGGCACGGTGGTGATCACCAGCCGCATGGATGCGCGCACCGCCGACATGCTGCTGCGCATTCGCCGCATGGGGCCGCGCACACGCCTGTACCTGATCCATGAGCAGCCGCTCGCCGCCGAGATGGACATGCTGTTAAACAACCTAGAGCGCAACGACATCGAGATCGAGACCGTCTCGCTGACCAGCGCTGCCACATCGCCGCAGACCGCATAAAAGAAGGGACTTCTTGCATTGAGCCAACGCCCGACAAAACCGCAGAGCGCGGCCTCGCGCCTCTTGACACCGCTGAACCACCCGCTGCTGACGCAGGCGCTGGTGGCGGCGCTGTTCGGGTGCGGCCTGACGCTGCCTGTGCATGCCGCGTTGGGACTGACCGCCAGCGCGGCCAGCGCAGTGCTGGCCTGCGTGTTGTGCGCGGCACTGCTGGCCACGCTGTCTGTGCGGCGGTGGGTCGCGCTGGTTGGCGTGCCGCTGCTGCTGATCGTCTGTGCCGGTTTCCTGCTGCCACGCCTGCCGCAACTGATGGATCTGCCGCTGGCTATCGCGCTGTTTCTCCGGGGACAGACCGTCGGCCTGCAACTCTACTCCGGCGTCCTCTCCACGCTGATCGCGCTGATCATGACGCTGACCGGCTACGTGCTGGCGCGCCGCGCCACCGGCTTTTATCCCGCGCTGGCGATGACGCTGATGGTGCTGCTCGGCGTATGGTTCTATGGCAACCGTGCGCATTTGCCGCTATGTCTGCCCGCGCTGATCGCGGTGTGCATTCTGTATGCCGCGTCCTCCGAGATGGGCGTGTCGTTAGGACGCGTGCTGCCGATGGCGCTGCTGTCGGTGCTGCTGGCTTTCGCGTTGCTGCCCGCGCAAAAATTAGTCTCCCCACCGCTGGAGCAAAGCGCCGCCGACCTGCGTCAAACGCTGTATGATTACCTGTTTTTCACCGAGCAGCGCTCGCCCTACTCGCTGCAAAACGACGGCTACATGCCCATGAGCGCGGCGCAACTGGGCGGCCCCGCCTCGCCGCATAAGCGATCGGTCATGCAGGTGCACAGCGAACGGCCGCTGCTGCTGCGCGGTGCGATCATGGACACCTACACCGGCCTCACCTGGCTGGGCAACAACGCCGGACGGCGCTACCTCTACATTGACCCGCGCAACGCCACGCTGCGCGACGACCTGCTGGACATGAAGCGCCCGGATAGCAACACACGCGGCGCGACGGCGCTGTTCGCCGGGGCACCGGTCGAGATCCATATGGCCAACCAAGGCGTCAGCACGCTGTTCATGCCACAGCGCTTTTCCGACCTCACCACCGGCACCCAGATGGTCCCCTATTTCAATGTTACCAGCGAAATTTTCATCACACGCAACACTGTTCCCGCCGATGCATACAGCTTCGAGGCGTTTCCCATCACCGCCGATTCCCCAGGCGTCGCCGAAGCGGTCGCCGCCTGCGCGCAAGCCGACGATCCCAACTACGACAGCATTTTGTCGCGCTATACGCAGTTGCCTCCGGCAGTCGAACCGGGTGTCATGCAGCTGGCGAGCAGCCTGACCGAAGGCATCGCCGACCCGCTGGGCAAGGCGCAGGCACTCACCCGCCATCTGCGCCAGACCTATCCCTACACGCTGGAGCAAAACGTACCGCCCAACACGCGCGACTTTGTGTCCTGGTTCCTGCTCGAGGAAAAGAAGGGCTATTGCACCTCGTTCGCGTCGGCGCTGGCGGTGATGGGCCGCTGCGTCGGCTTGCCCATGCGCTATGTCGAGGGCTATAGCGCGCGCCCGGAGGACGGCGTCGCGCAGGTCACAGGCGAGCACGCGCACGCGTGGGTGGAACTGTACCTGAACGGATTCGGCTGGCTGCCGTTCGACCCGACGCCGTCCATGCACAATACCGGCGACGACCAGAGCGGCAAGCCGCCGCCGATGGGCGACCACGGCAACCCCGAGGATTCGCCGCCGCCGCCGTCGGAGCCGCCCAACGCCAACAACTCGCCCACGCCCACGCCGGAACCCACGCCCATCCCGACGCCCGAGGCCACGCCGAATCCCGACGAGCCCACGCCGACCCCGTCGCCCACCCCGCCGCCGACCGACGAACCGGCGCCAACCCCATCCCCCACGCCGCTGCCGCCCGATCCGCCTGAACCCACGCCCCCACCGCTCTGGTGGCTGTGGCTGATTCCGCTGGCGTTGTTCACCGCGCTTATCCTGCGCATTGTGCTGTCGCACCCGCGCCGCGTCGCCGCCCGCCAGTCCGACAACAGCGTTCAGCTATTGGTCTGGTATCGGGGTATCGGTCAATTATTGGCCGCGCAGGGCATGCTCGCCGATCCCGCCGAAGCGCCGATGACCTACTTCGCCCGCGCCGAGGCCGCCCAGCGCGATCAGCGCAAGGGCAAGCTGGCGCCGGTCGCCACTGCGGTATCCACGCTGCGCTACGGCGCGCGCGCGCCGAGCGCCGAGGTGATCGGCCGCGCCGAGCGCGCATACCTGGTGGTGTGGCAATCGCTCAAGCTTCCGCAGAAGCTCAAGGCCGTGTGGCGGCGCGTCTGGCATGGGATTGGGTCGCTCAAACAAATACCGTGAAAAGTTACCATGAGAGAAGGCTCACCCGTACATACGGGTGAGCCTTCAGACCATTCGTAAAGCATGTTTTCCAATCCGGGGATATATAAAGGGGGCGAGCCCCTTTCATGTCAAATCGTATCGCGAGGCTCTGCCTCGCGGGCGGGGAGCTTTCCATCGGGAAAACGCACCGACCACCACGAGCAAAGCGAGTCACGGCGTTCGCCGTGCAATCGAGCAAAATGCAGCATGCATTTTACTCGAGATAAAAAATAATCCCAAAGTGCCGTCCGCCGCCAGTCTTTTCACCCGCCGCTCGGCAGGGTGGTGCCCCGCGCCGCGCTTCTGCCTTCCCCAATCGTGTCGCCACGGGGGCCTGACATCCGCGCGCCGACGAAAGCTCCATTTGTGAAAATGTGGGTAAAAACTGACAGCTCGCGCACACCCCAGGAATTATCATTGGTACTGCGTCGGTCGGATGATGCCGATCGCGCGCAATCCAGTGACGGATTGCAGTTTTATTCTAGCATCCGAAAATCGTTGTGTCAAGCGGGTTTGGCCGCATTTCGCCTGCAGGGCTCGGTCACATTTTTTCCCTGGCGATCTGCTCGATGCGCCGCGCGTACCGGTCACACAACTCCTGGGCAAACTCCGCATCCTGCGCCTCGCCCAGCACGCGCAGCACGCCTTGCGCGGGGACCGGCAACAACAGCGCCCAACCGCGGTCGTGCTCCACACGCAGACCGTCGGTCAGATCTGCGTTCTCGGCCTCCTCGGCCAGTGCGCGCAGGATACGCCCATTGTCAGCCAGCGCGCAGGCCACCTCGCGCGTCGCGCGCTGCACCTTGGGCTGCGCGATAAGCAGCCCTCGCAGCGTCGTGCTGCGCTGCGCCAGCAGGCTGGTTACCGCCACAATGGCCGCCAGCCCATCGAACTGCACATCCATCTGCCACAAACGCTCGGGCTGCTGCGCGCTGGGCGCGTCGAGCAGCGCCTGCATCATCGCCTCGCGAGCGGATTTCACACGCGTCACTGTGGCCTGCGCATCGGTGGCGATGCGCTCGAGCGTGCGCGGCGCGTGCACTGGCGCGATCATCTCGGTCACACCGCCCGCCAGCAGCGCCTGGTAGCGCAGCATCGCCTGCGACGCCTCGTCCGGCATGCCCTCGCTGTCGAACGCCACCGCGCTCTCACCGTCGGCGGCCAGTAGGAAGCCGGTCTCCCACGCAGCCACGCGCACCGCCTCGCCATGCACCACGCGCGCTTGCGGCAGGTGCAACGCCTCGATCAGTGCCTCGGCCTGCATCTGCTGGATGCCGCTATGCGCAAAGATCGCGATGCGCGGCGGATACGCGGCGATCGCTTTGCTATCGGCGCGCGCCGCCAATGCGCCAATGTAGAACGCCTGCGCATCGTGCACGTGACGCGGCAGCACCGCCGTGCCCTCGAATGCACCGGGGAAATCCTGGCGAATGGCCAGCGTCTCCAGGCTGCGCTGCGCGTCGCGGGTCGGCGCGCTACCCATTTTCCCGGTAACCTCCAGGCGCGTGCCGTGCACATAGATGCCCGCAGGCACTGCCAACTGCCGCTGCATGCTGCGCAGCATAGGCACTGTGCCCTCCCCGATCAGCGTCACGCGCACGCCCTGTGCGATCAACCCCGCGCTGACCGCCGCGTATTGCGCCTGCGCCACCGCGCCGCCGCCGCGCATCAGCGCCACCTCGTGCGCCTTGACCGCGTGCGCCCACGCCGCGCCCAGCATCGCCGCCTGTTCCGGCGTGCGCGCCATCACGCCGCTGCCATCCACGCTCCAGCGCTGCACGTCTCCCCACACCAGGTTGCCGGATAGCCGCAGCCCGTCGTCCACATGTTTGCCCGGCCACACCTTCACGCCAGGTGACAGATGCGCCCGCGCGCCCAGCACGCTGGCATCGCCCAGCACGCTGCCCTCGAACAGCCGCGCCTCGTCACCGACGCGCGCGCCTTTGCCGACGACCGCACCGCGCACCTGCGCGCGCTGCCCAACCGACGCGCCGCGCCACAGCACTGATTGTTTGACCGACGCGCCCGCGCCGACCGTTACCTTCTCGCCGATCACCGCATGCGCGCCGATCACCGCGCCGGACAGGATGCGCGCGCCACCGCCGATCCAGCAAGGGCCGGTGATCACCGCATCGGGCGCGATCCTGGCATCAGATGCGATGCAGCGGCCCTCGTCGTCGGGCTTTAGCGCCGCGTCCAGCGCCACATGCCCTTGCAAGAAGTCCACCTGCGCCTGCACGTAGGCTTCCTGGTTGCCAATATCGCACCAGTAGCCGTCCATCACCCAGCCGAACACCGGCTTCTGTTGCGCCACCAATTGCGGAAACAGATCGCGGCCAAAGTCGTAGCTCTGCCCCGCAGGCACCAAGTCCAGCACCTCGCGCTGCAAAATATAAATACCGGTGTTGACGGTGTCGCTGAACACCTCGCCCCAGCCCGGCTTCTCCACAAAGCGCCGCACGCGCCCCGCGCCCTCGGTGATCACCACGCCGTACTCCAGCGGCACAGGCACGCGCTTCATCACCAGCGTGGCCACTGCCCCGCTCTGCTTGTGAAAATCCAGCGCCTTTGTCAAGTCGCAGTCGGTCAGCCCATCGCCTGACAACACCACGAATGTATCGTCCAGATCATCCCGCGCCATCAGCACACTGCCCGCTGTGCCCACCGGCGTCTGCTCCTGCCAGTAGCGCAGCGACACGCCCCAGGCAGCGCCGTCGCCAAAGTGCTGCGTGATGCGTTCGGGCAGGTAGAATAGCGTCGCGCCCACCTCGGTGATGCCGTGCCGTTTCAAAAGTTGCAGCGCATATTCCATCACTGGCCGGTCCAGCACAGGCACCAGGGGTTTGGGGACATCGCAGGTCAGCGGGCGCAGCCGTGTGCCTTCGCCGCCCGCCATGATGATTGCTCGCACAGCCATCGCGGATCTCCTTTGCGTTGGATTCGATGGCTTATTGTGCGCAATCGGTGCAACGATTACCCCAAAAAGACACAAAAAAACGACGCCGGATGGGCGCCGCATACTGGCTAGATCTTCCTTTTCCGCTTCTTGGGCACGGGCACGCGCGGCTGCGACACGCCCAGCCGCCAATGCTTGTAGCACAGACCGACGTAGCTGATCTGCGTGCCGTCGTCGATCAGCACCTGCTCGCCCTGCTTGATCACCGTGCCGTGCTGGTCCACGCGCGTGTTCATTGTAGCCTTCGCGCCGCACCAGCATAGGCTGGCCTCCAGCTCCTGGAACGAATCGCCGAAGCGCAGCAATGCCTGCGAGCCCGGGAAAAAGTTGCCCAGAAAGTCGGTCTTGAGCCCGTAGCAATGGATTTCATACTCCGGCGCCAGTTCGGCCAACGCCATCACCTGTTTCTCTGTCAAAAACTGCGCCTCGTCCACGAAAATATGTTGCAGCCTGCGCCCCTGATACGCCTCAAACCAGCGAATCTGCTCGATCAGGTCGGTGTCTTGGTCGCAGACCAAATCGGCGTGCGCCTTGAGTCCCACGCGCGAATACACAATCTCGCGCCCCACGCGGGTATCGATGGCGGGCTTGATCAGCGCCACGCATTGATTGAGCTCCAAGTAGTTGTAGCGCTGCATCAGCAGCATCGCGCTCTTGGACGAGCCCATCACACCGAAGTAAAAACGCAGCATGCCATCCTCCCACGGGGCGGTTGCCCACCGTTCTGATACCATATTACTCCATTGGGCAGGGCTTGTCCACTCGCAATGCGCGGGAAACAAAAAAACCTGCCCGAAGGCAGGTACAGGCGCTCGAAAGCGTATCAGGTCGGCATCCCCACGGTGATCGCGTTGCCGCTGACCTCCACCTTGGCCATCAGCACATCGGTGAAGAACTTCTCGCTGGCATACAGCGTATCGCCGTCCATCATGATCGGATCGGTGATCTGCGCGGTGGTGGTCATGGTCGTGCCGCCGCGCGTCACGGTGACATCGGCGATCGTGTTGTCCTTGACCGTATAGCTGATTTTGACCGTGCCCGCCGTGTCGTCGCCTTTGACCAGCGTGACGCTCTTGCGCGGCGCGCCGTTCTCCTCGATGCTGTTCTCGGTGACGGTATAGCCCAGCGCCTTGGCCACCGGCTCGACCGGCAGCCAGTTGACGCCGCCCTTGTTCATGCCCTTCTCGGTGAGCGCATTGCCATCGACCGTGATGGTCAACTCGGCGCCCGCGGCCTCCGGCGATGCCGCCGGGGATGTGGTGACGGCGACTGTGGCCGCCGGGGAGGGGCTGGCCATGACGGTGGGCTGCGTTGTCGGCGGCACCTCCGTGGTGGTGGTACAACCGCAGGCCACGATCAGTACCAGGGCAAGCATCGCGATAAATACCCAGTTCTTTTGCAGTGTGTTCATTCCGCTCATCCTCTTTCACTCGGTTTTGTGCGCCATGCCTGCTTGGCATACGGCCATGCTTTATTGATACGCAGGTGTCCACGTTTTCATACACGCCGGGGACAAAGCAAAAGCGCGACGAAAGCAATTTGCTTCATCGCGCTCATTATTTTATGAAAGCTCGCAGCCCGCAGCCCAACACCGCAGATCAGTCGTTTGGGGTAGGCTGGGTTACTAATTTGTTCGAAAACCGCCAGACTGCCCCAAATGGCTGAGATGCTAGGAGATCGCAAGCCCGTTCGCCGGAGGCGTATGGCCAATACGCCGACAAGACGGGCGCAGCGTCGACACCGCAGATCAGCCGGTTGGGGTAGGCTGGGTCACATTTCCCTGCGCCCTTCGATGGCCTTGGCCAGCGTCACCTCATCGGCATACTCCAAATCCGCGCCGATGGGCAGGCCATGCGCGATGCGCGTAACCAGTATACCCATGGGTTTGAGCAGCCGCGCGATGTACGCGGCGGTGGCCTCGCCCTCGATGTCCGGGTTGGTGGCTAGGATGACTTCCTGCACGGTTTCGCTGCCCACGCGCGCCAGCAGCTCGCGGATGCGGATGTCCTCGGGGCCAATGCCCTCCATCGGCGAGATCGTGCCGTGCAGCACATGATATCCGCCGCGATAGTCGCGCATGCGCTCAATGGACGCGACATCGCGCGGATCGCGCACCACGCACAGGATGCCGTTTTTGCGCTTGTCATCGGCGCAGATCGGGCATGGATCATCGGCGGTGTAGTTGCCGCACACCGAGCAATAGCGGATCGCTTTGCGCCCCTGCCAGATGGCCGCCGCCAGCTCGCGCACCTGCTCCTCGGGCTGGCCGACAATGAAATACGCCAGCCGCTGCGCGGTTTTCGGGCCAATGCCCGGCAGGCGCGCCAACTGCGTCACCATGCGCTGTAATGGCTCTACTTGCCCGGCCATGGTCAGAACAACCCGCCCATGCCGCCGCTGGCCTTGGCCATCTCGTTCTCGCGGGTTTGTTCGCCGATGCGCAGCGCCTCATTGACCGCCGCCAGGATCATGTCCTGCAGCATCTCCACATCGTCGGGATCGACCGCCTCGGGTTTAATGGCCAGCGCTAATAGCTCGCGCTTGCCGCTGATCTGGCAGGTTACCATGCCGCCGCCCGCGCTGGCCTCATAGGTGCGCGCGTCCAGTTCTTCCTGCAGCGCCACCATCTTCTGCTGCATCTGCTGCGCCTGGCGCATCAGTTGCTGCATGTTGCCGCCACCCATGCCGCCCATGCCGGGAAATCCGCCCTTGCCCATGCGTGTATCCTCCAATGATTCGTAATCTATTGATCTTCTTCGGTTTCTTCGCTCTTGCTGCGCAGGGTCACATCGCCGGTGACCGACGTGATCGAAATAGCGGGCGCGCCCTCCCCGCCGGTGGAAAAGCCCTTCAGGTTCAGCTTGCCGGTCACAGAGCGGAAGCTGGTGTCCACGCTGTTTGCGGGCAGCGTCACGCGCACCGCGCCGGTCGCGGTCTGCACATCCATCGACGCGAACGGCTGCTCAAAGGTCAGCGTCGCATCCCCAGCGGCGGTGGTCACCTTGACGGTTTCCGCCTGCGCGTCATACACGCCGATCGTGCCCGACACATTGCGCACCTTCAGCGCCTTTGCGGCGGTGCGCGTGGCTTGCAGCGAGCCGGTGATGGCGCTTAATGACAGCGACTCGGCGCGTACGCGATCCACATATTGCGTACCGGCCACCGTATCCACACTGATCTCGCTGCCCTCAATGTTCTTCACGGAGATCGGACTGGACACAGTGCTCAGCGCCACATCGCCGCGCCACGCGTTGGGCACGCAGATGACGATCTGCATCCACTTGCCGGTGGAAAAATCCAGACTGAGGCCATAGGTCGGCTGCTCGATGATCAGCTTGCCATTCTCGTGGCGCACGATCAGGTTCTTGACCGAGTGCTCGTCGCCGGAGATGATGGCCTGCACATCACTGCATTCGCCGCTGAACAATTCGACCTGCGCCCAGCCGGAACGCACCTGCACGCCGGTGACCAGCCCTGCGGGATACGCTACATTTCGCTCCATATTGTCCCCTCCTAATCCATCGCGATGTATTGCTGCAAAAAGCCACGAATGTGTTCCATGTATGCCGTCGGATCGGTCTGAAAGGACGCCACATGTTCCGCGCCGGGCACGGTATAGAGCTGCTTGGGCCCCTGCGTGGCGTCGTATAGGGTGTGCACCATCTCAAAGGGCACAAAATCGTCCTGTTCGCCGTGGATGAACAGCACCGGCAGGGTGTTTTTGCGCAGCTGTTTCACCGCCGACGCCTCGCCCAGGAAGTAACCGGCGCGCACTTTGCACACCAGGCTGAGCGACTTCTCCAGTATGCCGCTCATCGGCAGCGACATGCTCTTCAGCTGATGCTGTATCTGCGTGCCCGCGTCGGTGAAACCGCAGTCCTCAATGATGGC
>JAVBMF010000073.1:0-10385 GCA_031552735.1 Eubacteriales bacterium | reverse complement strand
AACCGCGAACCTGTCAAAAATGTCAGGCTCGCGGTTCGTTCGGGATGTATGCTTTCCTAGCAACTATTCGAATTCCAGCCGATACCCTTCTCCACGTATGGCGACAACATTGACGGTGCCGCCGTGTGCTGCAAGTTTTCCATTCAAGCATGAAATCTGCTTCCACAGCGCATTCCCATCTCCTGCCATAGGCTGACGCCATACCTGCTCATACAGTGCTTCGCGGGATAGGTTTTTCCCCTCGACTCGCATAAGCGCAAAAAGCAAGGTAAACTCTTTTTGACTAAGTGATAAATCCACACCATTGAGGCAAGCACTCATGGTTAGCATATCTAGCGTCAGCGCGCCACAGGTGATCGTCTGTTCCAGCGGCTTCGCGCTGTCCATGCCCCGCCGCCGCATGGCGGCCCGCACCCGGGAGAGCATCTGCTCCAGCTTATAGGGCTTGGTGATGTAATCGTCCCCGCCGGTGTCCAGCCCGCGAATGCGGTTCTCCTGATCCTGCTTGGAGGTGAGGAAGAAAATGTGCGCGTCGGTCTGGTCCCGAATTTCCCCGCAGAAGTCGATGCCGTTGCCGTCGGGCAGAAGGACATCGAGGAGGATGACGTCGGGGGCGGTCTTTGCCAGGTGCGCTCTTGCTTCACCCAGAGTTAGCGCGGTCAGCACGGCATAGCCCTCTTGGGTCAGCGCCCGACGGTTGATTTCGTTCAATTGTTCATTGTCTTCAACCAATAAGACCGTCCTGTTCGCCATACGGTTCCCCTCCCTTCCATACCGGCAATGTGAAGCTGACCGTCGTGCCTTTGCCCAGCTCGCTCTCCACGCGGATGCGTCCGCCCAGCCCGTCGATGATCTCCTTGCAGATGGGCAGGCCCAAGCCCATGCCCTCCGGGTGCGCATGGGCGTGACGGTCAAACACACGCGGCAAAAACTCCGGCGAAATCCCCGCCCCCGTATCCCGCACCGTCACCTCTAATTGTGCATTATGCATTGTGCATTGTGCATTAACCTCCACGCTGCCGTTCTCCGTGTGGTTCCGCGCGTTTTGCAGCAGGTTAAACAGCACCTGCGTCAGTTCGTCCGGGTTGGCATACACCGGCGGCAGATCCTCCGGCGCATCCACGGTCAAGGTTACGTTCTTGCGCGCCAGGATCGGCTCGTACAGCCGCGCGGTCTGGCGCAGGATGTCGGCCATTTGCACCTCGGTTCGATGCGCGGCGCTGTCCCGATTGCGCGATAGATCCTGCATCTCCGCCATAATCTTGGCGATGCGCTGGGTCTCGTCGGCGATGCGATCCAGGTCGGCGGCAGTCTGTTCGTCCACACCCTTTTTGCGCATCCCCATCGCGATCAGCTCCGCGTAGCCGGATAGCACCGCCAGCGGCGTGCGCGTCTCGTGGCTGACCGTTGCCATCAGGTCGCTTTTCAGGCGGTTCATGCGGTCGAGCATGGCGTTTTCGGCGTTTAGGCGCTGCTCGATGGCCTTGGCCTCCTCGGTAGCGCGGGCGGTGCCAATGAACATGGCGGTCATCTCGAAGAACACGAAGATCAGCATCGCGATTTCGGAGAACGTGGCGGGCAGGTTGGGCGGCAGAAGGATGTCGCTATGATAAAACATGTCCCGAATCCCAGCGTAGAAGAATATTGCCAATCCGGCCAGGGTGATGGACTGCGGCAGATCGGGTCGCCGGATTCGCAGGCACAGCAGCACAGCCACAAACAGGATGGAAGCCGACAGGTAGGCGTAGCAGCCCAGCATCGCCCAGCTCATCAGCACGGTATCGGCGAACAGGAACAGCCCGATGAACGCCGAGGAGATCGTATACACCGCGTATCGGAACCATGTGGGCAGCAGGCGGGGAAACAGCGCGTGCAGCAGCAGGATCACCAGCAGGCCGCTGACCGGCAGCGACAGGTACTCGATGCGGAACTTGATGTACCACGACAGCTGGGGCAGCAGCGCCGAGAACACCTTGGCCCCGGTGACGCCGCTGCGCAAAAACCAGGTGAGGCAGAACAGCGAGAAATACAGGTTGGCACGGTAGCTGCGCAGTTGGACGAACAGCGTCATGTGCACGATGAACAGCGCCAGAAAGCAGCCCATGATGAGCACCGCGAAATCGTGCCGGTAGGCGGCGCGCACCGCGTCGGGGTAGCCCACGCGGATGTAGTCGTGCCAGCCGCCCTCGCGGTGCACGAAATTGCTGACCTGCTGCACGATCTCGATCACGCCGTCCTTGGGCTCGCACATGAAATTCAAGTCGGCTGTGTTGGGCACCATGGTCTCGCCGCTCGCGCCCGGCGTGCCCACGTCGGCCACGTGCTGGCCGTTGACAAAAATGCGCTCGGCGTAGTCGGTGCTGCGCCCGGCCAGCATATAGGTTTTGCCCTCGGGCAGCAGAATGCGGATGCGCGAGGTGGCGTACTGGCACACGTCTTGCGGGTTGCCGAGACTGATCTCGTTTTCGCGCGCGGCAAACTCCCCGGGCGTCAGCAGCGCACCCGGGATGAACTCCACCTGGCCGCGCACGCTGGCGCTGCCGTGGGCAAAGTCAAAGCCGCGCAAGTCCCACACGCCGGTGTCGCTGTACATCACGGTGTAGGGCGCGCTGCTCATGTTCTGCCACAGTGTGAAACACACCGCCACGATCAGCGGCAGCATCAGCAGGGGCAGCCATTTTTCGATAGACTGAAGGGATTTCAAGGATTTGTGGCGCATCACATCACCGCCGCGCATTGATATAGTCTTTGTCCATCATTCTAGCAAATTTTATCAAAAAATGCGAGCCTGCATATGCAGCCTCGCAATAGGTTCGCTGTGTGTGCCTACCACCCTCTCCTCTTCCCCAGATCACACATCGCGAAGCAGAACCCTTCCTTCGCTCCCCATGTTATCAGCGACGGATCGCCTTCGCGAATACGCAGCGTGCGACGGATCTCCTTGGGAATCACCACGCGACCCAGTTCATCGATTCTTCTGACGATACCAGTTGCTCTCAATGCGGACGCCCTCCTTGCAATGGGCTAATGTGATAGCCGGCTTGATCGTAGTATGCTGGCGGCACTTGCCTTTTATGCGAGATATAGGGCGCGAAAAAGCAAAAAAACACCGCCTGCTTTGGGCAGGCGGCGGCGGTACATGGGCTTAGTAGATAACTTCCAGATGCGGCACGGTGTCGCTGCTCGCCTCTTCTTCGGCGCGGTTCTCCTCCAGCAGCTTCTTTTGCGCATCGGACACTGGGTTGCCGGTCAGCGTAAGCGTCTTGAGATTGGGGAATTGGTAGAGATACTGCACCTGCGTATCCAGCTTGTTGTCGGACAGGTCCAGATGCACCAGCGCGTTGAGCTTGGGCAGCCACGAGCCGTCTTCCGTTCCCTTGTCGGCGCTTCCTTTTTCCAGCAGCGCGTCATCGCCCAGGTTGTTGCCCGACAGATTCAGCTCGCGCAGGTTGAAATACTTGTAGAGCTGGATGATGCTCTTGATCACCCGTGTTTTGCCCTGCGCGTCGGTGACCGCCTCATAGGTCAGCCCGGTTTGCGACAGGTCCAGCCGCAGCAGCTTGTCCTTACTCTCCTCGACCGCCAGTTTGGATACATCCTGCACCGGCACACCGGCCAGCAGCAGCGTTTCTAGCGACTTGGTCTTGGCCAGCGGCGCTAGGTCAACCAGCGGATTATGGCTCACGTCCAGATGCGCCAACAGGCTCATCTTGTCAATGGCCGCGATCTTGGTGATCTGATTGTCGGCCAGCTTCAACGTGGTCAGTTCGGTCATCTTCGCCAGCGGCGCGATGTCGCTGATCTGGTTGCCCGACAGGTCGAGCACCTGCATGTGCTTCATATTGGCCAGCGGCTTGACGTCCTTGATTCCCGCGCCGGACAACACCAGCGTGTGCAGGTCTTTCATCTTGGTCAGCGGCTTGAGCGTGGTGACGCTGGAGCCGGGCAGCGAGATGACCGACATGGCGGTATGCTCCGCCAGCGGCGTTAAATCCGTGATGCCAGCGCCGGACATGGACAGCATCTCCAGCTTGGGCATCTTGGTGATGAAGTTGAGATTGCCCACGCTGCCCTCGCCGTCGAGCGTCAGCGCGATCAACTCGCCCAAGTTGGTCATGGTCATCAGGTCGCCCGCTGAAGAAACCGGGATGGTCAGCACCAGCAGCGACTTGAGCCCACTGAGCGAGGTCAACTTGACGCTGTCGCTGCCGCCCAGATCCACCGCACTCAATTGTGTCAGCGGCAGCAGCGCGGAGAAGTCCTCCACGCCGTTTCCGCCAATACGCAGCGAGCGCAGCGCGGTCAGGTTGGCCAGCGGCGACACATCGGTGATTTTATTGTCCGCCACGCCCAGCTCGCCCAGCATGGGCAGCCCGCCCAGCACCTTCAGGTCGCTGATTTGATTGGCGCTTACGTCCAGACTGGTTAGCTTGGTCCAGCTTACCGTGTCGGGCAGCTTGTCAATCTGGTTGCCTTCCAGACGCAGGGTGGTCAGCGACGACAGGTTGGCCAGCGGTGACAAATCCTTCACCTGGTTGCCGGTCAGATCCAGCACCGACAGCTGCTTCATCCCGCTTAGCGGCGACAGGTCGGCAATCTGGTTGCCCGCAAGGCGCAGCGTCGTCAGCTGCGGCAGCTTGGCCAGCGGCGTCAGGTCGGTGATTCGGTTGTTCTCCAGCGTCACCGAGCGCAGGTTGATCAGACGCTCGATGCCCTGTAGGCTGGTCAGCCCCGCATTGGATTCATTGATCTCCGTCACAGACACATCGTACACCAGCGGACCGAACGCATCCTCGATTTCCGCAGTCTCTGTTGTGGTGTCGGCAGCATCGGTGGTTTGCGGCGCATCTGTCGCGACCGGCGCGGCAGTGACTTCAGGCGCCTGCGTGTCTGCGGGCACTTGGGTTGCTTCCGGCGCCTGCGTGTCTGCGGGCGCTTGGGTCGCTTCGGGTGCCTGCGTCGGCGGGGCAGCGGTTGCGGTGTCGGCCAGACTCACGCCGGACAGCGCCAGCAGCATGCACAATCCCAGCGCCAGAATACGTACACGGTTCATGGGGTCATCCTCCTCCTATTACTTGTCCGCGCGCAAAGCGTACGCAGACAAGGGCCTTCGTATGTGCGTCGTTTCTCTCAGTATAGCGCATTTGCGCAGCCTGTCAATGCCTGCCGTTTTCCCCGGAAAAAACCAACTGCCCCGTGCGAGTGGCGCGGAGCAGTTGGGATGAGCGTGTGTTACTTCAACAGGTTCTCGTGGAAGGTGACTTTGGTCGCGGCGATCCATTCCTGCATGCTAGCATCATAGGTGCTATCCTGCTTTTGGGTCAGCAGCGTCTGCTGGATCTTATCGTGCAGCGTCGCGATCGGCGTTTCCGCCTCGACCGAGTCGCCGACATACTTCATAATATGGTAGCCATACGCGGTCTGCACCAGACCGGACAGCGAGCCGACCGACGGCAGCGCCATCGCGGCGTCCTGGAAGGCAGCTTCATACGTGTTCATGCCGGCGCACACCGGATAGCCCTGCGTCTTGGCTGGTTCGGTGGTCATGCCGGGGTCCTTGCCGTACTGCGTGATCAGCGCGTCAAAGTCCTCGCCCGCCTGCGCCTTTTGCAGCACTTCGTCCGCCTGCGGCTTTACAGCGGCGAACGCGCTGGTCTTGATCGCATCCAGTTCCTGCTGGGTGGTGGCGATCGTCGCCTCAACCGATGCCAACTGTGCCTCAAGCTCGGTCTTGCTCTGCGCAATCGCGGTCTTTTCCTCCTCGGTAGCATCCTCGGGGATGACCGCCTCGGCGACGCTCTGCGTCAGGTCGGATCGGGTCGCGTTGTTGGCGTCCAGTGCGCTTTGCAGCTCGCTCATACGCGCC
Organism: Eubacteriales bacterium; assembly: GCA_031552735.1. Classification (GTDB taxonomy): domain Bacteria; phylum Bacillota; class Clostridia; order Christensenellales; family Aristaeellaceae; genus JAVBUY01. Next base: position 4,519 of record JAVBMF010000073.1, on the reverse strand, counting down.
TTGTCCGCGTCCGAGATGGAAACCAGCACATGCTTGACATAGCGATAGCCCGCAGGCACATAGTAGATATCCTGTCCGCCGGACACATCGCTGGCATACTGCGCCAGATTCGTGGTGTACGCTTCCTTGGCGGCTTGCAGCTTGGTATTGTACTCGGTGGTGATGTCCTCCTCGGACACCGCCACATCGGCGATCGCATGCTCGCGCACGCGCTGCTCCAGCTTCTGCGCACGCAGGCCGGTCAGCACGGTATCCAGCGTAAAGCCTTCCGCCGCCATCTCGGTCTTGGCGGCTTCGGTCTTTTGCTCTGGCGTCATGTTGTCTTCCTCGTGCACTTCCTCGGACTCACCCTCGACATGCGTATGCGTCAGGTACGTATCCACGTACTGCTGCACGGTGGAATCAAAGGAGGTCTGCGCCTCGTCCGCCAGTGCCTTCTCGTCGGCCTCGCTGAACTGATCCAGACCCAGTTCCTTCGCCTTTTGCTCGGTCACAAACTGGCGCACGAAGATGTCGCGCGTCTCGATCATGGTATCCGCACGCAGATTCGGGTCGTTCGGGTCCATCGCCTGGCCGAACATCTGATACATCTGCGCAAGATAATTGACGTTGTCGTTCCAGTCCTTGACGAACTCGCCCTTGGTCACGGTCTGTCCGTTTACATCCAGCACCACTTGCTTGGCGTCCAGTTCGGCATCGGTGCCGATCAGACGGCAACCGGACAGCGTGAACAGAACGGCGAGCAGCAGCGCCAGCAGCGCAACGGGTTTCTTCATAGTATTTCTCTCCCTTTGGTGTCACGTGGACACGTCATACCGACTCATTATAGCGAAAAGCGGTCAATCCGGCAAGCCTTTTTCCAGCGGCGCGGGCTCGGGCGCCTCTTCGCCCAGCACACCGCGCAAAAAGGCGGTCACCTCTGCATACAACTGCTCGCGATCCGGCCCAATCGTGCATACATGGCCGGAGCGCGTGAACCACAGCAGCCGCTTGTCCTTGCTGCCCGCTTTATCGTAGATGATCTGCGCGCTGTCGGGGCGCACGGTCTCATCGCCGTGCGACTGCACCACCAGCAACGGGCAGGATACGCGCGGCAAATGTCCCTCCGCCTCGCGCATCAGGCACAGCAGGTCGCCCACGCGACAGACCGGCGTGCCTGGATAGCCGGTGTCATATTCGCGCAGGAAGTCGTCGCCGCGCGGCTTCTGCACTCGCTGCCTAGAGAATGGATAAAACGGCGCGATCAGCGGCGCGAAATACGTGCTGCGTTTGATCAGGCGCATTGGCGCGGCCATCGGGAAGCAGGCGCGCGTCGTGCGGTTTTCTGCGAGGATCAGCGACAGCACCCCGCCCATGGACAAACCGCCCACCGACACGGTATCGCAGGTTTCCGCCAGCGCGTCATACGCCGCCAGCACGGTGTCCCGCCAGGGCTTGCGCCCGCCAAACGTGCGCATATCCTCCAGCTTGGTGCCATGGCCTGGCAGCAGCGGCCCATGCACGGTGAAGCCCGCCGCGTGCAACCGCTCGCCCAGCAGCCGCACATTGGCAGGCGTGCCTGTGAATCCGTGAATCAGCAGCACGCCATGCCGGTGACCGGGGCGCTGATCTCCGGTAAAATAGAACGGTTGGTTATACTCCGCGCGCTTCACCGGGGCCATGCGATCGCCTCCATTTTTCGCGTGCGCAAGTTACTGATAGTAGTTGATCAGGCACCCAGCCATCAGGATCGCGCGCTCTTCGTCGGTCAGATCGGTCAGCGTCAGCGTGAACGGCGTCACGCCCGCTTCGCCGATCGCATAGGCCTCGATGGTCGGCGTCTTCTCCTTCAGCGCCGCGCGCACCCCGCGCACATAGATGAAGTCCTCCAGCCCAAATGCCGGCTCGTCCGCCAACGTAAAGGGCAGAATGCCCCAGTTGATCAGGTTGGAACGATAGCGCTTGGTGGCATATTCGCGCGCGATATTCGCCCAACCGCCCAGCACGCGCTGACAGCTTGCCGCCTGTTCGCGCGCCGAGCCATCGCCCGGGCGCAGCGCGTAGAGCATGCTGCCGATGCCGGTGCGGGCTGCGTCCACCGCGATGCCCGCTGCCGCCAGCTTCGCGTACGCGTCCTGAACCAGCGCCTCCGGCTGCTGCCCCGCCTCGCGGGCACGCTCGAGCGCGCGCACAGTCTTGGCGCGGCCCACATAGCCAGGGTCCTTGCGCGACAGGGTGAACTCGCTGAGCCGCTCGGGGTTGGAACGGAAGGAGGATGTTTCGCCGGAAGGGATTAACTCGTCCGTGGTGGTCACCGGATCGGTGATGAAGCTGGCGACGCGCAGCAGCACATCGTCGGTCAGGGCGGGCATGCGCGGCCAGTCGGCGATGTTCGGGCCAAAGCGCAGCTCGGTGTCCGGCTCGGCATGGCCGACCCCATCGAACACGCGCGCTTGATAGATGCCGCCGTTGAACGCATACGCCGGTTTGGTGAAGTTGAGTTTGAGCTCGGTCGCGGAGGTCAATCGACCGCCGTTTGCCGCCGTGGCCGCTACCGAGCGCGCATCCATCAGCGCCACCGACGCAAGCTGCCCCTCGTTGGGCTTGCTGCCCTCGCGGTTGGGGAAGTTGCGCGTGGCGTGGCGGATGGAGAACGCGCCGTTGGCCGGGGTGTCGCCCGCGCCAAAGCAAGGCCCGCAGAACGCCGAGCGCACCACCACACCGGCCTGCATCAGCGCGGCGACGCTGCCATTCTCCACCAGTCGCAGATACGTCGGCTGGCTGGACGGATACACGCTCATGGTGAACGCTTCGTGCCCGATGTTCTTGCCGCGCAGAATGTCGGCGACATCGACAATGTTGTCATAGGTGCCGCCCGCGCAACCAGCCACCACCGCCTGATCCGCCATCAGGCGGCCATCGCGCAGTTTGCCGCGCAAATCCAGCGTCACCTTGCCGCCCAGCGCGCGGTTGGCATCGGCTTCCACCTTGGCCAGAATATCGGCACCGTCAGCGTTCAGCTGGTCAATGGTGTACACGTTGCTGGGATGGAACGGCAGCGCGATCATCGGCACAATGGCGGACAGATCGACATCAATGCAGCCGTCATAATACGCGATGTCGGCGGGCTTCAGCTCCCTATAATCTCCGGCGCGGCCATGCAGGGTCAGGTAATCCTTCACTTGATCGTCGGTGCGCCAAATGGAGCTGAGGCAGGTGGTTTCGGTGGTCATCACGTCAATGCCGTTGCGATACTCCACCGACAGGTTCGCGATGCCGTCGCCAACAAATTCCATCACTTTGTTCTTCACAGCACCGCGCTCAAACACCGCGCCGATAATGGCCAGCGCCACATCCTGCGGGCCGACGCCGATGTTCGGCTTGCCGCTCAGGCGCACCGCGACCACACCGGGATAGGTGACATCGTAGGTCTTGTTCAGCAGCTGCTTGGCCAGCTCGCCGCCGCCCTCGCCAATGGCCATAGTGCCCAGCGCGCCATAGCGGGTATGGCTGTCAGAGCCTAAAATCATCTTGCCGCAGCCCGCCATGCACTCGCGCATGTACTGGTGAATGACCGCCAGATGCGCGGGCACGTAGATACCACCGAACTTCCTGGCGGCGGACAGCGCAAATTGGTGGTCATCCTCGTTGATGGTGCCGCCGACCGCGCACAGCGAATTGTGGCAGTTGGTCAGCACATACGGCATCGGGAATTTCGTCAGGCCGCTGGCGCGCGCGGTCTGGATGATGCCGACATACGTAATGTCGTGCGATGTGAGCGCGTCAAAGCGAATGCGCAGCTTGTCAGGATCGGACACCGTGTTGTGCGCCATCAGGATGCCATGCGCGATAGTGCCCTGCCGCGCCTGATCGCGCACAACCGTTTGTCCGGTCATCTGGGCAAGCTTTTGCGCGGCATGTTCGTCATCTCTGACGACCTCTTTCCCCTTGACAAGATAAACTCCCTGATCCAGCACATGCACCATGACGGGCACCCCTTTCGGCGAGTGAGATATGATGCCTTCATTATACCTTACGCCCGGTGGCGAAACAAGAAGCGATATGCGGCCGCGCGGTAATTCAGAAAAGAGGCCGCTTGTCGCAGCCCCCTTGTTCGTCACGCGAACGAAATCATTTCTCGTTCAGGCTCTTGCGCAGGTCGTCCAGCTCCTGATGCATCTTGGCGCTGGTGCGCGTCAAATCGGCGATTTTTTCGCAGGAGTGCATCACGGTGGTATGGTCGCGTCCGCCAAACTCGTCGCCGATTCTCGGCAGCGACAGGTCGGTCATCTCGCGCGTCAGAAACATTGCCACCTGGCGCGGCACGGTGATCTCGCGCGTGCGCTTCTGGCCCTTGATCTCGGCGACATCAATGCCGTAGTAGGTGGCGACCGCCTTCTGGATGCCCGCGCAGGTGATGCGCTTGGGATCGCGCACGCTCAGGATATCGCGCAGCGCCTCCTCGGCCACGGCCACATCGACCGGCTTGCCCACCAGCGACGCGTACATCATCACGCGCGCCAGCGAGCCCTCCAGCTCG
>JAVBMF010000036.1:0-25581 GCA_031552735.1 Eubacteriales bacterium | reverse complement strand
CTTTCTCTATAATGAGAATGTTTGATTGCTCGCAACTTTTTGCGTAAAAAGGATGGACATAAGGAGGGACCCCCATGGCCACGAAGATGACCATCGACGGCAATACCGCCGTCAGCCACGTCGCGTATGCATTCAGCGATGTGGCCGCTATCTACCCCATCACCCCTTCCTCCAACATGGCGGAAGTGGTCGATGAGTGGGCCGCGCACGACCGCATGAACCTGTTCGGCCAGACCGTCCGCGTGGCGGAAATGCAGTCCGAAGCGGGTGCCGCCGGTGCGGTGCATGGCTCGCTGGCTGCCGGCGCGATGACCACCACGTTTACCGCGTCGCAGGGTCTGCTGCTGATGATCCCCAACATGTATAAAATCGCGGGCGAGCTGCTGCCCAGCGTGTTCCACGTCAGTGCCCGCGCGCTGGCCGCGCACGCGCTGTCGATCTTCGGCGACCATCAGGACGTCATGGCCTGCCGTCAGACCGGATTTGCGATGATGGCCTCGGCCTCCGTGCAGGAGGCGATGGATTTGGCGCTGGTGTCGCACATCGCGACGCTCAAGTCCTCGGTTCCGTTCCTGCATTTCTTCGACGGCTTCCGCACCAGCCATGAAGTGCAGAAGATCGACGGCATCGACTACGACGAGATCGCCAAGATCACGCCGTTTGACAAAATCGCGGAGTTCCGCGCCCGTGCGCTCAATCCCGAGCATCCGCATCAGGCGGGCACCGCGCAAAACCCCGACATCTACTTCCAGAACCGCGAAGCGGCCAACAAGTACTACACCGCCACGCCGGAAATCGTCGAGGGCGTGATGAAGGAAGTCGGCAAGCTGACCGGCCGCAATTACAACCTGTTCGACTACGTCGGCGCCAAGGATGCCGAGTATGTCACCATCGCGATGGGCTCGGGCTGCGACGCCATCGAGGAGACCATCAACAAGCTCGTGGCCATGGGCGAGAAGGTCGGCCTGATCAAGGTGCGCCTGTATCGTCCGTTCTCCACCAAGCACTTTGTCGCGGCCATTCCGGCCAGCTGCAAGCGCCTTGTCGTGCTGGACCGCACCAAGGAAGCCGGTTCGCTGGGCGAGCCGCTGTACTTGGACGTGTGCACCGCGCTGACCGAGGCTGGCAAAAAGCTCGACGTCGTGGGCGGCCGCTATGGTCTGGGCTCCAAGGAGTTCACCCCCACCTTCGTTAAAGCGGTGTATGACAACGCCAAAGCCGCCAGCCCGAAGAACCACTTCACCGTGGGCATCGTGGACGACGTGACCAATACCTCGCTGACCATCGGCGAGCAGTTCAACGCCGCGCCGGAAGGCACGATCTCCTGCAAGTTCTACGGCCTGGGCTCCGACGGCACGGTGGGCGCGAACAAGAACTCCATCAAGATCATCGGCGACCACACCGATCTGTTCGCGCAGGGCTACTTCTCCTACGATTCCAAGAAGTCCGGCGGCTTCACGGTCAGCCACCTGCGCTTTGGCAAGAAGCCGATCCAGTCGCCCTACCTCATCGACGCCGCCGACTTTGTGGCCTGCCACAATCCGTCGTACGTCACGCGCTATGACATGCTCAAGTCCCTGAAGGACGGCGGCGTGTTCCTGCTGGCCAGCCCCTGGTCGGCTGCCGAGATGGACAAAGAGCTGCCCGCCTCGATGAAGCAAATCCTCGCCAAGAAGAAGGTTCGCTTCTACAATGTGGACGCCATCAAGCTGGCTGGCAAGGTTGGCATGGGCGGCCGCATCAACACCATCATGCAGGCTGCGTTCTTCAAGCTTTCGGACGTGCTGCCCTACGCCGACGCCGAGAAGTACATGAAGGAAGCGGTCAAGAAGACCTACGGCAAGAAGGGCGACGCGGTCGTCAACATGAACTATGCCGCCATCGACGGCGCCATCGCCGAGCTGGTGGAGATCAAGGTGCCCGCCGAGTGGGCCAACGCCACCACTGGTGCCGAGCCGGTGAAGGTGCCCGCCACCGCGTACTTCCACGATGTCGTGCAGCCCATCCTCGCCCAGGAAGGCGACAAGCTGCCGGTGTCCGCGTTTGATCCCGCTGGCTTTGTGCCCACCGGCACCAGCAAGTATGAGAAGCGCGGCATCGCCGTGAAGGTCCCCGAGTGGATCCCCGAGAACTGCATCCAGTGCAACCAGTGCTCGCTGGTTTGCCCGCACGCCGTGCTGCGCCCGATCCTGGTGGACGACGGCGCCAGCAAGCCCGAGGGCTTCGTGACCAAGCCGGCCACCGGCAAGGAATTTGCCGGCAAACAGTACCGCATGCAGGTTTCGCCGCTGGATTGCACCGGTTGCGGCAACTGCGCGCAGGTGTGCCCCGCCAAGCAAAAGGCGCTGGAGATGAAGCCGCTGGAGACCCAGATGCAGGAAGAAGCCAACTGGGACTTCGCGATCAAGCAGCCGGAGTTCAACCTGCCCATCGACACCAAGACCGTCAAGGGCAGCCAGTTCTTAAAGCCGCTGTTCGAGTTCTCGGGCGCGTGCGCTGGCTGCGGCGAGACGCCGTACATCAAGCTGGTGACCCAGTTGTTCGGTGATCGCATGATGATCGCCAACGCCACCGGCTGCTCGTCGATCTACGGCGGCAGCGCCCCGACCTGCCCCTACACCACCAACGATGCGGGTCACGGCCCGGCGTGGGCCAACTCCCTGTTCGAGGACAACGCCGAGTTCGGCTTCGGCATGAACTTGGCCATGCAGCAGCGCCGCGAGAAGCTGGCCGCGCTGGTCGGCGAATTGGCCGCCAAGTGCGACGGCGAAGCCAAGGCCGCCTGCGAAGCGTGGCTGAACGGCATGGATGACGCTGCCGCCTCCAAGGCTGCCGCGCCCGCGCTGGAGAAGCTGGTCTCTGACTGCAAGAATTGCGGCTGCGACTGTGACGTGCTGTGCAAGCAAATCTACGACGCGCGTGATCTGTTCATCAAGAAGTCCATCTGGATCATCGGCGGCGACGGCTGGGCGTACGACATCGGATACGGCGGACTAGATCACGTGCTGGCGCAGGGTCAGAATGTGAACATCCTGGTGCTGGATACCGAAGTGTACTCCAACACCGGCGGCCAGGCCAGCAAATCCACCCCCACCGGCTCGGTGGCGAAGTTCGCCGCCAGCGGCAAAAAGACCCGCAAGAAGGATCTGGGTCTGATGGCCATGAGCTATGGCTATGTGTACGTCGCGTCGGTCGGCATGAGCGCCAACCCCGCGCAGCTGCTCAAGGCGATCAACGAGGCCGAGGCGTATGACGGACCGTCGCTGATCATCGCCTATGCCCCCTGCATCAACCACGGCATCAACATGGGTCTGGCGCAGGAGGAAATCAAGAAGGCGGTGGCCGCGGGCTACTGGCCGCTGTATCGCTACAACCCGATGCTGGCCGAAGAGGGCAAGAGCCCGCTGACCATCGACAGCAAGGACCCGACCGCCGACTACCAGGAATTCCTCAAGGGCGAGGTGCGCTACACCACGCTGATGAAGCAGTTCCCGGAGCAGGCCGCCCGCCTCTTCGTCGAGAGCGAGGCCGAGGCCAAGGCGCGTCTGGCTGTCTACAAGAAGCTGGCTGCCGAGTAAGCAAACAACCCACAAGAACCCGCCGAGCAATCGGCGGGTTCTTCTCACTCACGGCGCGATGATGCAGATATCGCGGTTTTGCTGTCTGGCGCAGCGAATCGTGTACGCTGTGCCGCCTGCCTCGATGCCATCGTATAGCGCAATCAGGCGGTCGGCGCTGTACACCAGCGCATGATTGCGCCGCCGCATGCAGTCGATGCTGTAGCGATCGCTTAGCACGATCACCATGTCCGCCTGCGTTTGCAGTTGCGCATACACTGCGCGCCATGCATCGGGCCAGTGCTCGGTATGGTTGGCGCACGGCAGGATGAAGCACAGTCGGATGTGCGGAAATTGCGCTTTAAGCGCCAACACCATCTGCGCGCACCACAGGTCAGCGCCCATCGCGCCGCCGGACAAAAATGTCGTGTATCCATCGGCGATGGCTTCGCGGATGGCCTGTTCCAGTCTGCTGGAAATGCCATCCGTCATGGTCAGTCTGCCGGGGCGGTGGCCGGTGAAGGCGCAGGTGATGGTGCGCACAGTTTTCATCTCCTATAGCAGTCATTTCTATTCTATTGATTGTATTATGATTGCTATCAGGAGTCAATAGTCTGCTATAGTATCTTTCTGACTAAACCATCCAACATTACACTATCCATGAGGTGAGTTGGATGAGCAAGGTAACGCGCGCTTCCTTTAAGAATCGTGATCGCTTTATCGAAATCGGACTAAATATTGCCCACTATCGAAAGCGAGCAGGCATGACACAGGATCAGTTGGCAGAAAAAGCTGACATCAGCCGCGGCTATTTAGGCGAAATAGAAGCACCAAATATGGTGGTCAACGTTTCGCTGGAGATACTCTTCAATATAGCCGATGCGCTGCAAGTCCTTCCCGGCAAGCTACTGGAATTTCGGGACTAGGCTTTTCTCTTTATCCCTTGGGAAGGGAGCGATGTACTCTTTGGATTACGCCCAAAGGGGAGACGATGTACTCTTTGGATTACGCCCAAAGAGTACCAGAAAGGCGTTTGCGCCCGGGTTCGCCATCTGTCGCCATGGGCATATGCTCGGTTCGCTCGGGCGACTACCAACGTTCGCCGATGGCCTTGAATCGATCCTTCGGATCGGAGGCCATCGTCTCCGGTCCGTCGCTGATCCTCGCTCGCCTTCGCTAGTACATGCCCCATGGCTCCGCTGGCTCCAACGGGCGCGGGGTTCCGAACAAGCTAAAGCTACGACACAAACCACCCAGGTTGCTCAGGGCTTCGCGCCCGTTGGAGCCGGGGACGCTATGGGGCATGTTCTAGCGAAGCCAAGCGAGGAATAGTGCCGGACTGGAGGCGCGGGCATCCAATTGCAAATTGGATTCTATGCCCGCGACGAACATTGGTAGGCACCCGAGCGAGGTGAGCATATGCCCATAGCGGCCCAACGGCGAACCCGGGCGCAATTGCCTTTCTGGTTCTCTTTGGGCTTATCCAAAGAGAACACCGTTCCCCTTCCCAAAGACTACATCGTCTCCCCTCCAAAGACTACATCGCAACCCCTTCCCAAAGACTGCATCGCAACCCCCCTCATGCCCAAGAAACCCCAAAGTCCCCCCAAGAGAAAATTTGCATGTCCAGATTGGGCATGCTATAATGGGACAATTATTCAGCGAATCGAGGGATGGACATGCCCCATATCATCGGCGAACGCGTGATCCTGCGCGACTACCGTCAAGAGGACCTAGCCGACATCCGCAAGTGGGTGAATGATGCCGATCTGACCCGCTATCTGTCGCGGCGCTTTGTGCCCGCACAAACGCAAAACATGACCGAAGCCTTTCTAAGCGGCATCTTGGAAGGCCACCGGGACGGCTATTTCTTCGTCATCGCCGACAAAGAAACAGGTGCCTACATCGGCCAGGTCGATCTGTTCGGCATCAATTCGATCAATCGCAACTGCGAGCTAGGCGTCATCATTGGTACGCACGCCAACCTCAGCCAAGGCATCGGCACCGAGGCGATCACCCTGCTGCTTGATTTCGGCTTCTGTCAGGCAAACATGCACCGCATTGAGCTGTGGGTGCATGCCGATAATAAGCGCGCGGTGCGCTGCTATGAAAAGTGCGGTTTTGTGCACGAAGGCCGCCGCCGCCAGTATGAGTTTGTCGATGGAAAATATCATGATGTGCTGCTGATGGCCGCGCTGCGCGACCAGTGGCTGCCCGCGTATGGGAAATAACCTCATTGAGCGCCACGGCGGCGCTCGTTTTCTGTCGAGCGGTTGCTGACACCGCGCGCGCCCGTCCATCATAGGATGCAGCGGGTTGCGCAGTCAGGCAAAGCATTGACTTTGCAACGCAGCAACTGTAGAATAGTATATTATTGCTTTTTATCAAACCGCACGAGCAGGGGGACCGCGCATGGACGTCAAGGTATCCAAGTTTGGAGGCAGCTCACTGGCCGATGCCGGTCAGTTTGCCAAGGTGAAGAACATTCTGCTGGCCGACGCCTCGCGGCGCTATGTGGTGCCCTCCGCACCGGGCAAGCGCCACGCGGACGACCGCAAGATCACCGATATGCTCTATGCTTGCCAGAAAACCGCCAAAGCTGGTGAGTCGATCGACGACCTGTTCGATGAGATCGCCGCGCGCTATATCGACATCGCCGAGGAACTGGCGCTGACCGTCGATCTGGGCGCGCACTTGGACGAAATCAAGCAGCGCATTATGAACGGCGCCAATGCCGACTACGCGGCCAGCCGGGGCGAGTATCTCAGCGGCATTCTGCTGGCCGATTATCTGGGTTGGGATTTTGTCGATCCGGCCGAAGGAATCTTCTTTGACAAGCGTGGTTGGCTGGACACCGAGCGCACGCAGCAATCGCTGTCCGCGCTGCTGGCAGGACACGCGCAAGCGGTCATCCCCGGCTTCTATGGCGCAATGCCGGATGGCACGGTGCGCACCTTCTCGCGCGGCGGCAGCGACATCTCGGGCGCGATTGTCGCGCGCGCGGTGCAGGCCGCGCTCTATGAAAACTGGACCGATGTGTCGGGCTGCCTGATGGCCGATCCGCGCATCGTCAAACATCCGTTGCCCATTCAGGAGCTCAGCTATCGCGAACTGCGCGAGCTATCGTATATGGGCGCTACCGTGCTGCACGAGGACGCAATCTTCCCCGTGCGTCGCGCGGGCATCCCCACGAACATCCGCAATACCAACGCGCCGGATGATCCGGGCACGCTGATCACCTACAATCCCGCGCCGTGCGGCGATGAATGCGTGATCACCGGCATCGCTGGCCGAAAGGATTTTACCGTGGTCGCCATCGAAAAGGCGATGATGAACGCCGAACTGGGGTTTGGCCAGCGTGTGTTGCAGGCGCTTGCGGAGCTGAACATCTCCTTCGAGCACCTGCCGACCGGCATTGACACCATGTGCGTGGTGTGCACCACCAAATCGCTGGACGGCAAACAGGACGACCTGATCCGCCGCATCTATGAACTGACCGAGCCGGACAGCGTCGAGGTGCACTCGCAAATGGCGCTGATCGCCACGGTGGGGCGCGGCATGGTGCGCAGCAAAGGCACCTCCGCGCGGCTGTTTAACGCGCTAAGCGCCGCCAACGTCAATATTCGCATGATCGACCAAGGCTCCAGCGAGCTGAACATCATCGTAGGCGTGGACAACGCCGACTTTGAGCGCGCCGTTCAAGCCATTTACACCGCATTTGTCGATCCCACTTAAAGCAAAGGAAGTCCGACATGTTTCTACAAGCGATTCAAATCATATGCAGCATTTTCTTGATCGTCGCGCTGGGCATGTTGCTGGCGCACCTAGGCTGGCTCAACAAGCCCGCCGCCGACCTGCTCGCCAAACTGGTGACGCAGGTCGCTTTACCGTGCACCACCATCTCCCAGCTATTTACGCAGTATGACCGCACCAGCCTGCTAAGCGCCATGCCCTATCTGGCGATGTCGTTCGTGTCAGTGTTGCTGCTCTATGCGCTAGCCTACCCGGTATCTGCGCTGTGTCGCATCCCTGCCGGGCGGCGCGGCATTTTTCGCTGCCTGTTCGCCTGTGGCAATGTCATCTTCATCGGCCTGCCCGTCACCACGGCGCTGCTCGGCGATGAAGCACTGCCTGCGGTGCTGATGTATTATCTGGCCAATACCTCCATATTTTACTCGCTGGCGCTGCATGGCGTGCAGACTGACAGCGGCATGGCCGGTGAAGGGTTCTCCTTTCAGTCTCTTCGCCGCATCCTCAATGTGCCGCTGGTCACCTTCCTGTTGTGCACGGTGCTTATCTTGCTAGGTTTCCGTATGCCCGGGTTGGTGCTGGATTCCGCGCGCTATATCGGCGGCATGGTCACGCCGCTGTCGCTGTTTTTCATCGGCTCCATCCTGTATGGCATGGTGCGTACCGGCCTGACCTGGCAGCGCGGGTTTAGCGCGCTGTCGCTGGCGCACTTTGTGCTCTCCCCGCTGATGATCCTGCTGGTGTCTACGCTGATGGGCGGGCTGCCGGTGCTGTGGCGCAACGCGTATATTATCCAGGCCAGCATGCCCTGCCAGAGCTCCTCGGCGATTATTGCGTACACCTATGGCGCGGATCACGAATACGCCACCGGCGCGGTCATGCTGACCACGCTGATGTGCATCGCCACCCTTCCGCTGACCGCGCTGGTGCTTACCATTTTATAGAATTGAGGGACAAGCCATGTCCATCGTGCTAACTTGGCAGATGTTTGCCATCGTGTGTCCGCTGTGCTTTTTCGCCGGTTTAGTTGACGCGATGGCCGGTGGCGGCGGTCTGATCTCCATCCCGGCCTATCTGGCCGCCGGGCTGCCCCCGCACCTCGCGGCGGGCACCAACAAGCTGTCAGCGGCCATTGGCACCGCCGCCTCGACCGCGCGCTACATGAAAAGCGGGCACATCTCGCTGCGCGCGGGGCTGGTCGCCGCCGCGCTGGCGCTGCCCGGTTCGTGGCTGGGCACGCTGCTGTTCAATCGCATGGCGGATAAGCAAATCCTGTCCATGCTGTCGATCTTGCTGCCCATTGTCGCGGCAGTGGTGTTGTTTCGCCGTGGCGCGCTAACCCCGGCGCTGACGCTGCCCGTGCGCTGGCTGCTGCCGGTATGCGCGCTCACCGGTCTTGTGATCGGCTTCTACGATGGGCTGGTTGGCCCGGGCACCGGCACATTTCTGATCCTGATTTTCACACTGATCGTCGGCATGGATGCAGTGTCCGCGTCGGGCAGCGCCAAGGTGGTCAATCTGGCCAGCAACGTCGCGTCACTGGTAACGCAGCTTTTTGCCGGGCATGTGCTCTTTGCGCTGGGGCTTCCGGCAGCGGCCTGCGGGCTGGTTGGCAATCTGCTGGGCGCAAAACTGGCCATTCGCGGCGGCGCGAAGGTCATCCGCTGGATGCTGCTCATGGTACTGGCGCTGCTGTTTGGCACCATGGTATGGACGCATTTGATCAAGCCTTTGCTTGGTTAAGCGATAAGAATATCATGCCGGGTAGTGCATAGCAAAAGCGGCTGCTATACAGCAGCCGCTTTACTTTTACCTTCTCGCTTAGGGCTTGGGGGTACGGGTCGGGCGCGGGGTCTTGGTGGGTCTGGGCGTCTTGGTGGGTTCCGGCGTGGGCATGGGCTTGACGCCCTTTATCTCGTCGCCTTCGGTCGGATCGTTGCCCACGGCGATGATCGCAGTGGTGTCCACGATATGGATGAAGGTCTTGCCCGTCAGGAACTGCAACTCGTTGCCCTGATCGTCAAAGAAGATCGTGCGCGCGGCCAGGTTATCATCCACCTTATCGGTGTTACCCACGGCGCGCAGCCACTTGCCGCGAATGTAGCGGCCATTCTGGAAGATGTCCGCGGTGCCTTCGCCAGTCAGTTCGACCACCGGCTTATCCGGGCCGTTCTTGTACCAGGTGACCTTGGTACGCATGAAGATGACGTTGGCAAACGTGGTCGGACGGCCATCCGCGCCATCAATATACTCTTCACCGTTGTAGTAACGGTCATAGGTACGGGTTTCCTCGTTATAGCGATAGGAGGGGATGAAGTCCGGGCGGGTTTCAGTGCTCATGTAGTAGGCGCTGGCACCGTGATCCAGACCCTCGGTGGTGAACAGCCACGGACGCTTGATCGGCTCTTCCTTGGCGAACTCATCGTGGATGGCGCGCACGTCCACCATCTGGTTATGCGGGGACACGTAGCCGCGCTGCGCGGTGAAGAATTTGCCATAGCGCGCGGTGATGCCATCGATGACCGGGTACAGGAAGGTGTTCTTGTCCCACAGTTCCTTGTGGATCTTGCGCAGGTATTCCTTCACCGAGGTGCCCTTGGCTTCCTGGCTGCCATAGAAGATGTAGCCGGAATTCCATTCCTCGCGGATATTGAGCATCGGGATACGCGCCGAGCGCACCGGTCCGACCAGACCGGGGATATCGCCCAAGAACATCGCGACGCTGCGGGTGTGGCCCTGACGATGCAGCGGCAGTTCATAGATCACGTCGGCTTGCGACACGCCCATGTTGGGGCGGGCGAGCGGATCGGTATCAATGTTGACCATCACCGGCAGATACTTGCCCTCCCAGGACTCGCCGGTAAAGGGATTGGTGCCCTCCACCCACTCATTCTCCGGGAAGCCGCCCTGCGGCACTTTCATCTTGGGCTTAGCGAAATAATCGCCACCCTCGACGGCAAGGTACTGCAATTCGCGCTCCGCCAGCACAGCCATCGGCGCCAGCAGCATCAGCGCAATCAGCACCAGCGACACGACGCTTTTGAACATTTGATTCTTCATGAATTTGAGATCCTCCTTCGTGAGATGTCGCTCTTGCAAGAGCGGTAGAAGCAAATACGCAACAGCTAGGATTATACTATAGTTATCCAAATTTCGCAAGCTTATCCCCATTTTTGTGCGTATTCCCCTGCCAGATACTCGTCTATTCAAACGAACGATAGCCCCCAATTCTTCCAGCTTTTGCGCAATATGCTGCAAAGAGTCAAAATATGCAATTTTCTTTTTTCTTTCCTTCAAATTTATTTTCCGCTTTCCCAAAAGAGAGCAGGAACATCGCGATATCGCGTAGAATAGACTGTAGCTAAATGCAACTTCGCATCTTTGGATATGTCGCAACTTGCATTTTTAGCATTCTATCGAGCAATGAGGAGGACACCCCTATGCCGCTGACGTTATCCCGCCTGTGCCAAGCCATCGCGCCTTCCCTTACGCTTGCCATGGATGCCCGCGCAAAGGAAATGGCCGCGCAGGGCAAACCGGTGATCGGCTTTGGCGTGGGCGAGCCGAACTTTGATACGCCTACCTTTATCCGCGATGCCGCGAAAGAGGCGCTGGATCGCGGCATGACGCGCTATACCCCGGTCGCAGGCACGCTGGAACTGCGCAAAGCGATCTGTGAAAAGCTGGCGCGCGACAACGGCCTGACCTACGCGCCGTCGCAAATTCTGGTGTCCAACGGCGCGAAGCATTCGCTCTACACCGCCTGTCAGGCGCTGATCGATCCGGGCGACGAAGTGCTGATCCCCTCGCCATGGTGGGTCAGCTACCCCGAGATGGTGCGCATGTGCGGCGGTGTGCCGGTGCAGGTGCCCACCACCGAAGCCACCGACTTTGTGGCCACCGCCGCCATGATGGCGCCGCTGGTTACGCCCAAGACCAAGCTGCTGATCCTAAACAGCCCCAACAATCCCAACGGCAGTGTGTGGACGCGGGCGCAGCTGCAAGAGATCGCCGCGCTGGCGGTGGAGAAGCAGTTCTACATCCTCGCCGACGAAATCTATGAAAAGCTGATTTACGACGGATACGAGCATGTGTCCATCGCGTCGCTGGGAGAGCAGATATACAATCAAACCATTGTGGTCAACGGCATGTCCAAAGCCTACGCGATGACCGGCTGGCGCATCGGGTATGCCGCAGGACCGCAGGGCATCATCAACGCCATGTCCGCGCACCAAAGCCACGCCACCTCCAACCCCAACGCGATGGCGCAACACGCGTCGATTGCCGCGCTGCGCGGTGATCAGCAGCCCATCGCCGACATGGTCGCCGCCTTTGACGCGCGGCGCCAAGCGCTGGTCGCCGGAATCAATGGCATTGACGGCGTGTCGGCCAAGATGCCGCACGGCGCGTTCTATGTAATGATGAACATCCAGCAGCTGCTGGGCAAGCACTACGCGGGCAAGCCGATCAAAAACTCCATGGAGTTTGCCGACGCGCTGCTGGGCGCCAAGTATGTGGCGGTCGTACCCGGCGCGGCGTTCGAGGCAGATGGGTTTTGCCGCCTCAGCTATGCATTGAGCATGGAGCACCTGAACGAAGGCGTGCGCCGCATCGCCGACTTCGTGGCGGAGCTGAAAGACTAATACACAGAAGCGGGGTGTCCGATTTGCTGGAGTTTGACAAAAAGAAAAACCTGCTGTTGCAATCAAAATACAAGTATTCGTTGCAGGATGTGGCCGAGCCGAATCTCTATCGCGAGATTTACGAGTATTCCGCGGTGCCCAAGGTGCCGTTCAATCACCGCGTCGTGCCCATGAATATGCCCGACGAAATCTGGATCACCGACACCACGTTCCGTGACGGCCAGCAGAGCGTGTCGCCGTTTACTGTTGAACAGATCGTGCATTTGTATAAGCTGATGAGCAGGCTTGGCGGCCCCAAGGGGCTGATTCGCCAGAGCGAGTTCTTTGTCTACACTGACAAAGATCGCGAGGCACTGACCGCCTGTCAGGAGCTGGGGCTGCGCTTTCCGGAGATCACCACCTGGATACGCGCCAGCGAAAAGGACTTTGAGCTGGTCAAACAGTTTGGCATCCGTGAAACCGGCATTCTGGTTTCCTGCTCGGATTACCACATCTTCAAGAAGATGAACCTGACCCGCCGCCAGGCTATCGACAAATACTTGGCCATTGTGCGCGCCGCGCTGGATCAGGGCATCGTGCCGCGCTGCCACTTCGAGGACATCACCCGCGCCGATTTCTACGGCTTTGTCGTCCCCTTCGCCACCGAGCTGATGAAACTGTCCAGAGAATCCGGCATGCCCATCAAAATCCGCGCCTGCGATACGATGGGCTATGGCGTCACCTATCCGGGCGTGGCATTGCCGCGCAGTGTGCAGGGCATCATCTACGGCCTGATGCACTATGCGGAGGTGCCCTCCGCGCAGCTCGAATGGCACGGCCACAACGATTTCTACAAGGTCGTGTGCAACGCCGCCACCGCTTGGCTGTACGGCTGCGCGTCGGTCAACACGTCGCTGCTGGGCATTGGCGAGCGCACCGGCAACTGCCCGCTGGAAGCGATGGCCATCGAGTACGCCGCGCTGCGCGGCACCCAGGACGGCATGGACTTTACCGCCATCACGGAGATCGCCGAGTATATCGACCGTGTGATCGGCATCCCCATCCCCCCGCGCACTCCGTTTGTGGGACGCAATTTCAACGTAACGCGTGCGGGCATCCACGCCGATGGGCTGCTCAAGGACGAGGAGATCTACAACATATTCGACACAACGTTGCTGCTGGGCCGCCCCGCCACTGTCGCGGTGGATTCTCACTCCGGTCTGGCGGGCATCGCGCACTGGATCAACGGGTTCTTCCGTCTGGCTGGCGACAACGCGGTGGATAAGCGCAGTCCTTTGGTCGAGGCGGTTCGTCAGCAGGTGGACGCGCTGTACAGCCAGGGCCGCAACACCGTGATGGGCGACGAAGAGCTGGAAATTCTGGTGCGCCAGATTGATCCCAACCTCTATAAAGAGTGGACAAAGTAAGGTTTTCCAACGCAAAACAGACGGTTTTTCGCATGTGCGAAGACCGTCTGTTTTCTTTTGCGGGCATGCCGCGATGTCATGCCAACATCACTGCTCGCCGGGCTTGCGCTGTTGGCGCATGTACTCGCCGGGCGTCATACCAAACCGCTTTTTGAACAGCCCAAAGAAGTGCTGATAGCTGAAAAACCCAGACTCGCTGATGATGCTTTTTAGCTTCATGTCGGTGCGCTCCATCAGCAGCCGCGCGTGCTCCAGCCGCACGTCCGCCAGACACTCCACAAACCCGATGCCGGTTTCCGCCTTGAACAACGTACCCAAGTAGGAGCTGTTCATGTCCAGCTTGTCGGCGATCGCGGTCAGTGAAATCGGGTCGCGAAAGCCCTCATGAATCATCCCCAGTGCGCTGCGCACCGGCGGGGAATAGGCGCGCAGTTGCGCGCGCCGTTTTTCATCCTCGGCCAAAGCGGTCGACGCCTTGACGGCAGTCTGCGCGTGGGCGGCACGATCGCCGCCGCGCTGGCGCACCATGTCGGCATAGCTCTCGTCAATGGCATGCAGTCGGGCCATGCGTCCCACGCAGAACTCCGCCCGCAGTTTCAGGAATTTTTCCAGACAGAAGTCAACGCGCCGCAGCAGCTTTTTCAGGCTCTCATCCACCTGATGCTTTTGCGTTACCTCGTCAAAGGACAGCAGGATAAACGCGCGGGTGTTCTCGATAGATACCACCATGCCGTTGGCTTGCTCGCGCAGGATTTCATCCACCACATTGCACACCGCGAAGCTCAGCGACACACTTTTGCGGATGTCGGGCGGAAAGGCGTCGTCTGTCTGCGGCTGATAGTATACCAGCACCGGCAGCACGCGCGCCGTGCCCATCCGAATGCGCAGACGGCGCAGGCGGTCGCGAATCGCCGTCTCGTCGCCCAAATACTGCCCGCTGATCAGTTGCAGCACAAACTGCTGGCGCAGTGCCTGCAAGTTGTCCTCGCTGCGCTCAATATCCAACCCCAGCGCCAGCCGTTGCTTGGCTTTGTCCAGCACTTCCATGAGCAGCGCGGGCGTCAGTTCGTTTTTGATCAGATAATCCACCGCGTTGTGTTGCAGTGTATCGCGCACATACTGGTAATCGCTGTACCCGCTAAGCACAATCGCGCAGATGTGCGGATAGTGCCGGTGCAGGTGCCGCACCAACTCGTGCCCCTGCATGCGCTCCATCTTGACATCGGTGATGACGATGTGCGGTTCCAGCTTCTCAATCATGGGGATCGCCTGGTCACCATCGGCGCATTCGCCGACGATCTGATAGCCGTGCCGCTCCCAGTCGATCATGGTGCGCAGCGACATCCGTGCCAACAGCTCGTCCTCCACCAGCAGCACGTTAATCATGCGGTTCCTCCATTTTTGTTAGCCTCGGCAGCAACAACGACACGCAGGTATACACGCCCTTTTCGCCGGAGATGCGCACGCCGTAGGGCTCGCCGTGATGCAGGCGGATGCGCTGGGTGATATTGAACAGACCGATGCTCTCGGTGTCCTTCAGTCCGGCAAGAATCTGTTGGCATTCCTGCTCGCTCAGTCCCTTGCCGTTGTCCTCCACATCGACGCGGATGTCGTCCCCCTCTGCGTACACGCGCACCGACACATACCCGCCGGGCGTATCCATGATGCCGCCGTGCTTCAGCGCGTTTTCCACCAGCGGCTGCAGCAGCATGCGCATGATGTAGCAGTGCTCGGTGCCTTCCTCCAAGTCCATGATGAACCGGATGCGATCGGCGGTCTGATACTCCTTGAGCGCGATATACTGGCGCAGATATTCGGCCTCCTGCGCAAAGGTGGCGTACTCCCGGCGGGACATATTGGCCTGCATGATGTTGCTCAGCGCGTCGCTGGCCTCCACCACCGACTGCGCGCCTTGCATCTTGGCCAGCAGCTTGATGGTGTTCAGGCTGTTATATAGGAAGTGCGGGTTGATCTGCGCTTGCAGCGCCTTTAAGCTCAGCCGGTGCTTTTCGCGCTCGGCGGCCTTGATTTTTTGCATGTGCCCGTCCAGGCGCTCCACCATCTCGCGGAAGCGGTGGTATAGCACGCCGACCTCATCGCGCGAATGAATGGGCAATTCCAGCGTCAGGTCGGTCTGCTGCACGCGCTCCACGCCCTCGGTCAGCACGCGGATGCCGCGCAGGAACCGCTGGGCGATGAGCAGTGTCAGCAGAATCGCCGCCACCAGCACGAAGAGCAGCAGCATCAGGTTGTAATCCAGCACGTTGCGGTATTGCCCGGATATCTCGCGCAGCGGGAACATCACATAGCTGACCCACGGCACAATGGACAACTGGTGCCGCAGCACCACCGCGGACTGACCCAGGATTTTGCTTACCTGGCCGCTGGATGTGTCGGATAGCGCCAGATCCGGCACCAGCGCGGCAGGGTCTTTGGCATCAAACAGCCACAGATTCTCTGTGTGCAATATCTCGCCTTCGCGGTTCATCAGCAGCAGCGTCGAGCGGTCGTTGGTCGCGTTGTTCAGGTTATACAGCAGCTCGCGGCAGCGGATGCGCACCACCAGCCAGGCCATCGGTTTCACCCGGGGCAGGCGTGCGCGCATCAGCAGCACCAGCGTCGGATACCCGTAGGCATCGCGCGCGTCCTCCATCACCCAGCAGGCGTCCTGCCCCTGCGCGCGCTGGATGTAGGCTTGCAGCACATCCTGCGTCAGGTGCTCGCTGGAACCGCTGAAGAACGCCGCGCCGTTCTCCGATACCATGGCGGCGTCGGTCACATATTCCGCGTTGAGCAGCACGGTGGACAGCGTCTGCGCGACCACGCCCATATCAGTCAGTGACACCATGCTGGCGTCTTGGTCGGCCTTGCGCAACACGTCGGCGATGGATTCATTAAAGCGCAGCCCGTACGCCAGCAGGTAGATGCTGCGCAGCCGCTGCTCAATGGTTTCCCCGGCGCTGTCGGTGGCCTGCATCGCGTAGGTGGAGTGCAGCGAGATCAGCCGGTCGTTGTACGTCCAGCCCCACAACAGCGCAATCAGGCTGGAAAACACCAGCACCAGGCTGGCGACAATGGCCACGAACTTCATTTTCACGGGTGCTGCTCCCCCCTCTTGCGCGCGTCTGTACCCGTATTATAGCATGAAACACCGACGATGCGCACAGCGGTTTGCGCGCGCCCGGTGCCATTGTGTACGATTATTCTAGATTTATTAAGCAATTTTTAGGTTGTGCGCCGCGCAAGGTATTTCTCGTTATAATGATATCAAAGTGACTCCCACGCGGAGCGCGTCCACAAATTGAGGAGGGTTTTGTCATGAAAAAATTTGCTCGGGTTCTTTCCTTTGCGCTGGTGCTCGCGCTGGTTCTCAATGCGACGGGCACGGTTTTCGCCGCAGATTATCCCACCAAGGGCATCAAGGTCATCTGCCCCTGGTCTGCGGGCGGCGGCACCGATAGCTGCCTGCGCGCGGTCTGCCTGGCCGCCGAGAAGGTCCTTGGCCAGACGCTGACCGTCGAGAACACCACCGGCGGTGGCGGCGCCATCGGCCACACCGCGATCATGACCGCCAAGCCGGACGGCTACACCTTCGGCATGATCACCTTCGAGCTGAGCACCTATCTGCCGCAAGGCACCGCCGAAATCTCCTTTGAAGATTACGAGCCGCTGTGCCGCATCAACACCGATCCGGCCGCGCTGACCGTCAACACCGAGTGGGCGACCAAGAACAACATCACCGATGTGGCGTCCTTTGTCGCGTACTGCCAGGCCAACCCGGGCACCGTGAACATCGGCAACAGCGCGCCTGCCTCCGTGTGGCACATTGGCGCGGGCCTGTTGGCTGCCAAGACCGGCATTGATGTCAAGCACGTCGCCTTTGAGGGCGCGGCCGCTGCGGTCACCGCGCTGGCTGGTCAGCACATCGAGGCGGTCTCGGTTTCGCTGGGTGAGGTTCGCTCTCAGGTCGAAGCTGGCAACCTGAAGGTGCTGGGCGTGATGGACGTGAACCGTCCGGCCGCCGAGCTGTTCAAGGATGTCCCGACCTTCCAGGAGCAGGGCTTCGACGTGGTGTACTACACCTGGCGTGGTCTGGCGCTGCCCAAGGGCGTGGATCCGGCGATCAAAGCCACGCTGGAAGATGCCTTCGCCAAGGCGGTGCAGGATCCCGAGTTTGTGGAGTACATGAAGAACGCTTCGCTGACCATCTCCTACCAGAACGCCGCGGACTTCTCCGCCTCGCTGGCGCAGAACGCGCAGGATGTTGCTGACACCATGAAGGCGCTGGGCTTGGCGCAGTAACACGCACAAACAGTCCGGGAGGGGGCGCACGCCCCCTCCTCTCGACTTTCTTCCCATCTCCACAGATAGATAGGGTGTGCAGGATATGAAAAAAACCGCCAGCATGGCATTTGCCAATATCATTGGCGCACTGGTTTTTATCGGCGTAGCGGTCTACGCCTTTGTCCGGACTCTTTCCTTTAAGCAATTCACCAACGTCCCGGTCGGGCCGGAGGTTTTTCCGCAAATCATGGCGATCGCGCTGGCGGTTTGTTGCCTAGCGCTGATTGCCCAATCCTTGCTCAAAAAAAAGCAAACAGAAGCCGCACCAACGTTGAGCCTGAAAAATCGCGGCATACAGAAGATGCTGATCAGCGCACTGACCATCGCACTGTTGGTCGCGCTGTGGGATATCGCGGGGTTCTGGATTCTGGGCGTTCTGGTGGTCTGCGCCACCATGTGGCTTCTGGACATGCGCAACTACAAGACCATGGCCATTGTGTCGGTGCTCGCCGTGGCGGTGGTCTGGCTATTGTTCTGGAAGGTGCTGGGCATTGAGATTCCCTTGGGCCCATTTGATTTTATTTATTAGAAAGGAAGGCGCGAAATCATGGATTGGAACCTCATGCTCTCTAGTTACGCCAATGTTTTTGCGAACTTCCAGGTCATCGCGATGATCTTCCTGGGGGCGCTGGGCGGCGTACTCATTGGCGCGGTGCCCGGTCTGACCGCCACGATGGGCGTCGCGCTGCTCATTCCGTTTTGCTTCGGCATGGACCTGATCCCCTCGGTGGGCATGCTGCTGGGCATCTATTGCGGCGGCATGTATGGCGGCTCAATTTCGGCCATCCTCATCCGCACGCCCGGCACGCCTTCGGCTGCCGCCACCGTCATGGATGGCTACCCCATGGCGCAAAAGGGCGAACCGGGCCGCGCGCTGTCCATCGCGATGTTCGCGTCGTTTTGCGGCGGCATGATCGGCGCGATCATGATGACCTTCCTCTCGCCGGTGATCGCCTCGGCGGCGCTGGCGTTTGGCCCGGCGGAGATGTTCATGCTGGCGCTGTTCGGCCTGTCGGTCATCATCGCCATCTCCGGCACCTCGGTGACCAAGGGGCTGATCAGCGCGTTCTTCGGTCTGCTGATCTGCACCGTCGGCATGGACAAAACCTGCGGCTACCTGCGCTTTATCCCCAAGGGCGTGTATGGGCTATATGACGGCCTGCCCTTTATCCCCACGCTGATCGGCCTGTTCGCGGTGGCTGAGGTGTTCTCCGGCGTGGAGCGCATCGCCAACGGCGAGCAGGCCACCGCCAAGGCCAGCGCCAAGATCACCAACGTGCTGCCCAACCGCAAGGACATCAAGGCGATCTGGAAGAGCATCGTTACCGGCGGATTGATCGGCACCTTTATTGGCGCCATCCCCGGCGCGGGCGGCGACATCGCGGCGTTTGTGTCCTATGGCGTGGCCAAGGGCACCAGCAAGCACCCCGAGAAGTTCGGCACCGGCGTACCCGAGGGCATTGCCGCCACCGAGTCAGCCAACAACGGCTGCTCCGGCGGCGCAATGATCCCGCTGCTGTCGCTGGGCGTGCCGGGCGACTCGATCACCGCCGTGCTGCTCGGCGCGTTCATCATGAAGGGCATTACCCCCGGCCCGATGATGTATGTCAGCGAGCTGCCCACGGTGTACAGCGTGTTTGCCGCCATGCTGCTGGCCAACCTGGCCATGCTGGTGGTGGGCATGGGCGGCGTGCGCATCTTTGCCAAGATCATCTCGGTGGATAAAAAGATCCTGCTGCCCTGTATCCTGCTGGTGTCGCTGGTCGGCGCGTATGCCATCAACCAGAATGTGTTCGATATCGGCGTGGCGCTGGTGTTCGGTCTGGTGGGCTACCTGATGCAGAAGTATGATTTTCCGCTGTCGCCGATTCTGCTGGCGCTGATCTTAGGCCCGCTGTCGGAAAGCAACTTCCGCCGGTTCATGCAGATTGAGAACGGCCAGTTCTATCGCATCTTCTCGCATCCGATCTGCGTGGTGTTCATCGTGCTGTCTCTCGGCTCACTGGTGTACTCGGTCATCAACCAGCGCCGCATCAACAAGCGTCTGGCGGCTGCCGAGGAAACTTCCGCGCCGTCCATCGAAGGTTGATTCCCCCCCTGAGATCACGGCGATATTGCCGTATCTATTCATCAATTGAAGGAGGATCCCCCGCATGAAAAAGGTATTTGCACTGGTGCTCGCTCTGACGCTCCTGGCCGGTATGGCCATGACCACCGCCACCGCCGAAGACCCGAAGGTCACCATCGTCCTCGGTCACTTTGGCGCCCCCGGCGAGCCGGTTTCTTCCGCCGCCGAAACGTTCAAGGCCAAGGTCGAGGAGCTGTCCGGTGGCAGCATCACCGTTGATGTCCAGGGCGCCAGCGCGCTGGGCAACGCCAAGGAAATGGTCGAGCAGACCGCCATGGGCGCCATCCAGGCTTGCCTGGTGTCCCAGGGCAGCCTGGACAAGTACGACATCCGCTACGCGCTGGTCACCGCCCCCTATGTGTACAGCGGCTATGATCACGCCTACGCCGTGGTGGACGGCCCGTTTGCCGCGTGGGTCAACGATGGCGCGCTGGAAGCCAAGGGCCTGCACAACGTCGGCCCGTGGGATTACGGTTTCCGCTGTCTGACCAACTCCGTGCGCGAAGTCAAGGCGCCCGCCGATGTCAAGGGCCTGAAGGTCCGCACCCCCAGCGAAGTGCAGAAGGTCGCGTGCTTTGAGGCGCTGGGCGCTGATGTGCAGCAGGTCGCCTTCAGCGAGCTGATCACCGCGCTCAAGCAGGGCACCGTCGATGGTCAGGAGAACCCGCTCTCCACCATCTTCAACAACAGCATGTGGGAAGCCAACCAGAAGTTCCTCAGCCTGACCCGTCACACTTGGGAAGCGGTCAACCTGACCATCAGCAATGACTTCTGGACCAGCCTGACCGACGCGCAGCGCAAGGCCATCGAGGACGCGAGCGCGATCGCGCGTGACCAGATGCGCGGCGAAGTGCAAAACAGCGAAGCCGACTACATCCAGAAGCTGAAGGATGCCGGCGTGACCGTCACCGAAGTGGACATGGACGCGTTCAAGCAGGCGATGGCGCCCGCGTGGGATGCGGTGGCCGCGTATGAAGGCAGCGCCGACGATATGGCGGCCTTCCTGAAGATGGTCGAAGAATCCGCCAAGTAATATCGGGCGCACGCCTGCTGTTCCCAGCGGACACGTAAGGAACGAATGGCAACATCTTCAGCGATGGGGTGTTGCCATTTGCTTTCTTGCGCCAAGGAAAAACAAAGGAGTGTTGCCCCGTGTTGGCGTTAATCGTATGCTTGATTCTGGTGGCGCTTATGCTCATCGGCGTACCCGTATGTGTGGCGATGGGCATAACCAGCGCCGGGGTGTTCGCCTCCATGGGCTTTGAAAAGATACTGCCCGTCATGGCGCAGCGCATTTATAACGGCACAACCGGCTTTACGCTGCTCGCCATTCCATTTTTCATTCTGGCTGGCAATCTGATGAATACCGGCGGCATCACCGACCGCATTTTCAATTTTGCCAAGGCCATGGTGGGGCACTGGCCCGGCGGCTTGGGCCAGGTGAATATTTTCTCCAGCGTGATTTTTTCCGGCATGTCCGGCGCGGCGGTGGCTGATGCCGCCGGTCTGGGCGTCATTGAAATGAAGGCCATGGACGACGCCGGATACGACCACGACTTCAGCGCGTCGATCACCGCCGCGTCGTCCACCATCGGCCCGGTCATTCCGCCCTCCATCCCATTTGTGGTCTATTCCTCGGTCACCAGCGTCTCGGTCAGCAAGCTCTTTGCCGCCGGTTTCATCCCCGGCTTTTTGATGGCGTTGGCCATGATGATCTGCGTCTACATCATCTCCAAGCGCAAAAAGTTCCCGGTTACGACCAAAATGCCCTGGGGTCTGCGCTTAAAGTACCTGTGGCAGGCGATCCCCAGCCTGATCACCATCGTCATCATCATCGGCGGCATCTGGGGCGGACTGTTCACCCCCACCGAGGCCGCCATTGTCGCCTGCTTCTATGCGCTGTTCCTCAGCTGCGTGGTCTACCGACAGATCCGCGTAAAACAGCTGTGGAACATCATCTACGACAGCCTGATCACCAGCTGCAAAACGCTGTTCATCATCGCTATCGCCAATTTCCTAGCCTATTTCATGATTCATCAACGCATCCCCAACCTGGTCATCCAAAGCATGATGGCGGTTTCCAGCAATCCACAGGTGCTGATCCTGATGATCATCTTCATCCTGCTGGTGCTGGGCATGTTCTTGGAAGGCACCGCTGTCATTCTCATCGTCACACCGATCTTCCTGCCCATCATCCAGTCCATCGGCATGGATCTGGTGCAGTTTGGCGTGGTGATGATCCTGGCGTCGATGATCGGGCTGCTGACCCCCCCTGTGGGCATGAGCCTATACGCGGTATCCAGCGTCACCAATGTACCGCTGCTGCGGCTGTCAAAGGGCGTGCTGCCGTATGTCTTCGGCATCTTCGTTGTGCTGCTGCTGTGCGCGTTCTGGCCGCCGCTGTCCACCTGGCTGCCCGGCATCTTAGGTTAAGGAGGATCACCCTATGCAAGCACTACAAAAAGCGGACGCCATTCTGGCAAAAGTCCTGCGCTGGTTCGTTATCGCGCTGTGCGTCGGCATTGCGCTGATTCTCTTTCTGCGGGTTCTCATTCGCTTCACGCCGCTGCTCATCCCCATGTCCTGGACAGACGAGGTGGTGGAGTGGATGATGGCGTGGATGATTTTCACCGCCGCCACGCTGATCATGCGCGATGGCGGGCACTTTCGCGTGGACCTGCTGCAAACCAAATTCGCGGGCAAGCGATGGGTGGCCGCGCTGGATATCTTCATCTCTCTGCTGGGCATCGTGTTTATTGCCGCGCTGCTGGTCTACTCCATCCGGCTGGTGGCGGGCGCCACCTTTTCGCCCATTCTCAAGGTATCGATGGGCTGGCCGTATGCCAGCATCCCGGTCAATTGCGCGCTGATGCTGATCTATCTGCTGCGCGACCTCATCCGTGACGCTGTCCGCCTTTTCGGCAAAGCGCGTCCCGAACAGGCATAACCAAGCATTTCTTATCAGCCGCTCACGGAGCGGCTTTTTGCTATGCATAAACCGCACCCGGCCGTCTACGCAGTTGCGAAATAGTGATGCCGGACAGCAACCTCTTGTTTGTGCATTCGTCGTGATGTCGTCCGGCATGATGTTTTGTTGCAGTCTTTGGCGCGCAAAAAGAACGGCGCGGCTACTATGCCGCACCGTTCGTGCCACCAGATAGAATCTACGATCTGTTACATTGACACGCCTTCGCCGGACTGCGCCTCGGCTTGCTTGTCCTCCACCGATTCTTCCTTCTCGGCTGGTGCTTGCTTGGCCGCTTCCACCGCCGCCACCTTGGTGCGATATTGCTCCACCGCCGCCTTAAAGCCTTCGAAGTTGCGCGCGCTGTACAGCGAGTCCAGCTCCTTGTAGTAACCAATGATCGCGCTGGGCACCGCATCCGCCAGCACCGGCATCAGCGCATTCTTCTGCTTCTCATTGCGGCAGGCGATGGTGATGTCATGCTTGGGCCCGGTGGTAAAGCACATCTTGATGGAATGTGACTTGCCGGTGGGGATACCGTTGGTATAGTGACGCGTGGTGATCGGGTACACCCACGCCGCGTCGGCCAACTTGGCGATATTCAGCCCCGCCGCGCTGGTCTGCACCGCGAAGGTCTTGGTGACGGTCACATTGCCTTGCTGGAGCACGTGGCAGCTCTTGTCGGCCATCTCCTGACCCACCGCCTGATCCAGCGCATCCACGTCGCCATCGCCGTCCAGATCCAGTTTATCCGCCACTTTCTTATACAGCTTGTGCGAGCGATAATTGCCCAGCAGCGCCAGCGTCCGGATCAGCTTGCCCAGCAGGAACAGCGCCGCCAAAGCCATGGCGACGATTGCCGCCTGCTCAAACAGACGCTCACTGGTCTGCCGCACGATAAAGGTGCCCACCAGTACCTCGCGCGCTTGCTCGTCGGTCAGTTCCCACGCGTCCATGATATCCTCGATGACGCCCTCGTAGATCTTGCTCTCGTCCAAATCCATCCGGCCCATCTTGCCCTGCACGCGGAAACTGGCCTCCTGCGCCTCGGTCAGCTCCTTGTGCGAATCATAGAGCACGATGCGCGAACCACTCGCATCCGAGAACACCGCGCCATAGTAGTAGTTGGTGGTTTTGCCGTCGGTGGTCATGTACCAGCCGGTATTGATCAGCTCCATGCCCTCGATATCCACAAACCGCTGGTTGTTGAGGTATGCGATGTTGATATCGCGATACTCCTTGCCGCCAAAGGGCTTGCCAAACAAATTCCCCAGATTGGGATGCCAAACAACAAACACGCCCACCAGCGCGATGATGCCCGCCAGACACAGCAGAATGGTGTTGCGGCACGCGCGGCGCACCTGCTTTTCCAAAAACGACTTTTCCATCAATGTTCTCTCCTTTGGTCATCAAGACAAATATGCTTTATTATAGCAAAGCGCGCCGCTTGCCGCAATGCATTTTCCCATAAATTGAAAAAAACATCCTCTTGCATGCAAGAGGATGTTGCTATTACACATTTCCGCGAACGCGGTTGCCGTCAAACAGTAGCTTGCTATGGGTTTCCATCTCCTCAAGCACCATGCCGGTGCCCAGCGCCACACAGGCCACCGGATCATCGACCACACGGCAAGACACGCGAATGCGCTCGCTGAGCACCTTATCCAGCCCGAACAGCAGCGACCCGCCGCCGGTCATCACAATGCCGCGATCAAATATGTCGGCGGCCAGCTCGGGCGGCGTGCGCTCCAAGATGGCCTGCACATTCTCCGTCAGCGCCAGAATCGGCTCATCCAGCGCCTCCACCATTTCAGAGGAACTGACCGAGATGGTCTTGGGCAAACCTGTGATCAGGCTGCGCCCAGTCACGTCCATGTGCAGCACTTCCTGCCGCGGATACGCCGCGCCCAGATGCATCTTCAGCTCCTCAGCGGAGCGTTCGCCAATCATCAGGTTATGCTTGCGGCGCAGGTAGCGGATAATGGCCTCGTCCATCCGATCACCGGCCACTTTGATGGTTTCGGACACTACGCAGCGCCCCATCGAAATCACCGCCAGATCGGTGGTGCCGCCGCCAATATCGACCACCATCGAGCCGTATGCCTTTTCGATATCCAGCCCGGCACCAATCGCCGCTGCCATCGGCTCGTCAATGAGCTGCGCCTTGCGTGCGCCCGCGTCCAGGATCGCGTCCACCACCGAGCGCTTCTCCACCTCGGTGACGCCGCTGGGTACGCAGGCCACCACGCGCGGGCGAAACATCAGCCGCTTGCCCATGACCTTGCGCAGAAAGTAGCGCAGCATGCGCTCGGCCACGTCGTAGTCGGAAATCACGCCGTCGACCAACGGGCGCACCACCGAAATGTGCGCAGGCGTGCGGCCCTGCATGCGGTGCGCATCCTCACCGACAGCTAAAATACTGCGCGTGTTGCGATCAATGGCCACCATCGCGGGCTCGCGCAGCAGGATGCCTTTGCCTTTCACATACACCAATACCGTCGCCGTGCCTAGGTCGACGCCGATATCATCCATTCCTAGCATCGTTTGTAAACTCCTTCTTTTGCAAATGGCCGGGTGCTATGCGCGCTGCTCGCGCGTCTGCATATATTTCTTACAGGTCGCCTCGCCTCCGCGAATGTGCCGCTCCGCCTTGTTGTGCGCCAATACTTGCCGCGCGTTGTCGGCCAACTGCGCGTCGATTTCCGGCAGCCGCTCGTCGATGTCCTTGTGTACTGTACTCTTGGATACGCGAAATACCTTGGCGGTTTCGCGCACGGTGGCTCCGGTG
>JAVBMF010000020.1:0-49260 GCA_031552735.1 Eubacteriales bacterium | reverse complement strand
AAGGAAGGCCTCGCCGCGATCTTCTGCTCCAACGAAGCTTCTGTGGGCGGCGTGCTGGCCGCGACCACCGATGGTCAGGATCTGGACCGTGCCGCTGGCAAGTACAAGGATCTGATCGTTGTTGGCTTTGACGCTGGTGCCAACCAGAAGAACGCTGTCAAGCAGGGCTGGTTCTATGGCTCCATCACCCAGGATCCGTACATGATCGGCTACCTGGCGGTTGAGCTGGCTGTGAAGGCGATGAACAAGGAAGCCGTTGATGCCATCGTGGACACCGGCGCCCAGTTCTACACCGCGGCCAACATGGAAGATGCCAAGATCTCCCCGCTGCTCTACGACTAATACGTATAGCACAGAGAACCCCCGCGAGGGGGTTCTTTTTTGTATCATGAAAACCCCACGCCCGGCGTGAGGTTTTCATGATATGATGATGAGTGCCCGCTTGCGGACGCCAAGCGACACACCCCCCATTTTTTACAGACCCGCAATCAGCAGCAGCGACTCATCCTTGCCATCGGTTGTGCGTCCGACAATCCCCACCGTGTCCTGCGCGATGAATGTCGGCCACGCCCAGATGGCGAAATCCATGTCCAGCACGCCAAGCTGCTCACCGGTATCCATGGCGCGAAAACGAAGCGCGGGGACAGCATGCTCGGGAGGCTTCAGCAGTTCGCACAGCAGTTTGCCATCCGCGGACAGCGCCCATTTTTGTCCCGGCGCGTGTATACCCGCCTGAATGCCGGACGGCAACGGCACCGCTTCGCAGGTGTTGATATCCACCACCGATTGGGTGGTGAACAGCCGCCCCTCGTACAGCAGGCACGGCACCCCCCGCTCATCCAGCCGCCGCGACTCGCCGGTGGTCAGGTCATACATGCCGCAGCCCTTCCGGGCACCATCCCAGCCGAAACGGGTATACACAAACCGGTGCTCATCCAGCGCGGCAAAAAAGCAGAAGTACAGCGGATCGGGACTGTCGTCCGCCTCCGGATACGGGATGCCGGTGAGCAGCGGTTTCAGCGCATCGCCTGCCGCGCCGCGCAGCAGCAGGCTGCCGTTCTCTTCGATGATCCGCGCGCCGCCGGGCAGGGCGAATCCCACCTCTTCGGCGGGCACATCCCGCGTGGTCACCGCACCGCCCTGCGCGATCAGAATTTCCTCCCGCGCGGTGGCGGTGTCGTCTGCGTCATCCGTCTCAAACAGCAGGCTCAGGCGCTCGCCCTGGGTGCCAACACCGACGGGTGCGTCGCGCCGCGCAAAGCTCGCCTGACCCGTGACGCGCTCGTCGGTCAGACTGAGGAAGGTGGCGGTGAAGTGCTTTAGATCGTCTTTGCCCGGCTGGATGCTGACCACTGCGGCGTGCGTCCCGTCAAAGAAGCGGAGCTCCCACACATCGCGTATGCCAAACTGTTGGGTCAGGTTATAGGTTTTTCCGGTTGGCGCGGCATCCGCCGCGATCGGCAGCAGCGCCAGCGACAGCAATAGCGCCAACAAGCAGGAGAAGCGACGCAAGGTGCTCATTCGTACAACCTCCTTCAAATCCTCTCAAAGGTACCTTCCCAAAACCCAGCCATTGCGCACCGGCGCGGCGGTTCGCCCGCATTTTTTCCGATGCGGAAAAATCCCGGTACGCTTGTCCGCTAGCCGGGGAATCACTGTGTCTAGTGTATGCCAAAACGGCAAAACATGCAAGTTCGGGCTCATGCTGGATCGCAAGCGGCGTCGGCGGATAATTCGCCGCGCGCGAACAACACAAAGGACTGGAGCAGGATTTCCTGAAGTTCCGCCGCCTCCTCCGCGTATTGGCAGGTCACAACGATGGACTGCCTCTTCACTGCGCGCCCCCCCTTTTTTCTTTGCCCTGACCCCGTCATGCAAGATATGCGGCGGCGGCGCAGGATTTGCGTTTTGCGCCAAAACACCGTGTCCATCCCCTGGTTTTCTTTGTTCCTATTCTTTGCCCGCGCATGGTATACTATGGAAAACGGCGCGCGCCTTGCCCGCAAAGTGGGCGCACGCCAAACCCCGCGATTGGAGATAGCGACATGAACCATCCCGCGACCACCGCGCGCGAACCGCTGCCGCTGATCGTCGGCATCACCGGCCACCGCGATATTTGCGCGGATGCCCTGCCCACGCTGGAGCAAGCGATCGCAGGTTTTCTACGCGATTTTCGGGCGCGATACGCGCACTGCCCGGTTGTTGTGCTGTCGTCATTGGCCGATGGCGCGGATCGCCTGTGCGCGCGCGCGGCGCTGTTGGCAGGCTGCGAGCTGATCGTGCCTTTGCCCATGCCCGCACAGCAGTACCGGCTTGACTTCGACGACGCGTCCCAGCGGGAATTTGACGCGCTGCTATCTGACGCGGCGAACGTCTTTGTGGTCGATGCGCCGGACGCGGCGCGCGGCGCGTGCTATCGGGCGGCGGGCCACTATGTCGCGCGGCAAAGCCACCTGCTACTGGCACTGTGGGATGGCGAGCCCTATCTTTCGGCCGAAGGCGGCGGCACCTATGAAACTATTCAATTCGCGCGGCAAGCGGCATGCGCGGTGTGCGTCGTGCCCACGCCGCGCGACACCAAGCCTTCTGTGACGGCGGCGGCACATATTGACGTACCGACCGACACGCACTGGGCGTGGATCGACACGTACAATCGCGACCTGGCGCGGCACAGTGCGGCGATCGCGCGGCACGCGGCGCAAACCGCGCCGAGCTACATCGGCGAAAACGAACCGCGCAATCTCCCGGGCGGCACAGAAATGCTACTGTGGACCTCACTGCGCGCCGATGCGCTGTCGGTACGCTTCCGCAACGCGTCGCTGTGGGTGCTGCGCACGCTGTCCACGCTGGGGCTGCTGCTGGTGCTCTCCTTTCTGCTGTATGACGAGCTGGAATCCGACGCGCCGCTGATCCTGTACGCGCTGCTGCTTGCGGCGGCTGCAGCGGTGTACGGCATGTCGGTCAAGCGCGCGCTGCACGCCAAGTATGTGCGCTACCGCACGCTGGCCGAGGCGCTGCGCGTGCAATTTTACTGGCGCGCTGGGGGCATTGGCGCGAATGTGTGGGATCACTACACCTTCACGCAGCAATCCGAATTGGCGTTTGTGCGCTGCTTCCTGCGCGCGGTGGACGGTGGCATGCCCCAGCCCGCGCAAACCGATGCCCCCGCGTTCGATCTGTGTCGATGCTGGGTGGATGGCCAGCGGCAATACCATGCCGCGTCACAGCGGCGCAAGACCGCCCAAAACCGCGTCAATCAGCGCGCGACGCGCTGCTTGTTCGCGCTGTCCATCGTGCTGTTCGTGCTGATCGCGGCGGGCGAAGCGTTCTATAAGCCCGCGCTGGAAACTGCCCTGCCGCTGACCGGGCTGCGGCGCTTCCTGCTGGCGCACACCGGGCAGGTCGTGATGTGGCGCGGCATCGCGAAAATCGCGCTGGGCATCGTATCGGCGAGCACAGCGTTCCTGGCCAACTATTACGGCAACCTGGCGCTGCCACGACAGATTCTGGATAACCAGCGCATGCACGCCTTGTTTGCCGCCGCGTCGTTCGACCAGCCGGACATCGCCGCGCAACAGGACACGCTGCTGCTGCTGGGCAGAGAATCGCTGATGGAAAGCGCGGGCTGGTACATTGCCCAGCGCGAGCTGGCGCCGGGCTTGATGCTCGGCTGAGGCGCGCCACGCGCGGTTTTGGGCGCGCGGACGCGACGTTTGGACGCCTATCGCTTTCCCGAGTTTCCAAAAAATGATATGCTGTATGCATCAAAACGGCATAGGAGGAGTTTCGATGTCGAACTTCGCGAATGATCCCTCGCAGCGGTTCCACTACGAAGCGTTCATCAGCTATCGCCACAAGCAGCCCGATGCGCAAATTGCCAAGCAGCTCGCGCGCGCGCTGGAGACCTATCGCCTGCCCCACAGCCTAGCCAAATCCAAGCACATGCGGCACATTGGCCGCGTCTTTCGCGATCAGGACGAATTGCCCACCTCATCGAACCTGGGCGCGG
Source organism: Eubacteriales bacterium (assembly GCA_031552735.1). Lineage (GTDB taxonomy): Bacteria > Bacillota > Clostridia > Christensenellales > Aristaeellaceae > JAVBUY01. The sequence goes on along the minus strand of JAVBMF010000020.1, from coordinate 45,251 downwards.
ACATTGAGGCGGCGCTGACCGCGTCGAAGTGGCTGATTGTAATCTGCTCGCCGGATCTGCCGCTGTCGCAATGGTGCCGCAAAGAGATCGAGTCCTTCATCGCCATGGGGCGTCGCGACCGCATACTGGCGCTGCTGGTGCGCGGCGAGCCCGCCGAGAGCTTCCCCTCTTCCCTGCGCTATATCCGCAACGAGCGCGGAGAGACCATCGAAATCGAACCGCTAGCCGCCGATATCCGCGCGGACAGTGTCAAAGAAATGACCAAGAAGCTGCGCACGGAAAAACTGCGCCTGTTGGCGCCGATGCTGGGCGTGGCATATGACGACCTGCGCCGCCGCGCGCGCGAGCGTCGCCTGCGCATCATTGCGGCGGTGACGGCGGGCGTCGCCGCGCTGTCGCTGGGTTTTGGGCTCTTTGCGGTGGATCGCGCACAGCGCATCGCCGCCGCCAATGCGCAGCTGGAATCCCAGCAGGTCATCATCAGCAGCCAGCGCGATGAGGCGCTGTTATCCCAATCAAAGTTTATTACCGAGCTGGCGCGCGACCAGTATGCGCGCGGCAACCGCGAGGTCGCCTCGCTGGCGCTCAAGGAAGCGCTGCCCGGCAACCTCTCACAGCCCGACCGCCCCTTCTACGCCGACGCGCTGGGTCTGCTGCGCCGCATGGAGCTGGAGCGCGGCCAAGTGCCGTTTGAGCTCGTGCACCTGTACGACACCAATACGTATGAAGTACACATGAAACCCGACGGCGCGATCTCTGTATGGCTGCAAGCCGAGGAACCGGCCAAGACCGCCGCGGATCGTTGGTCATACCCCACGGACTATCACTATCTGTCGCCGGATGGCACCGTCGCGCTGGAGCAGGTCGCCTATGTCCCCGACGATCCTGACCTGCCGCCACCCAATTCCGCGCACAGCTATTTCGAGGTGCGGGCGTTCGCGTACCCGTCCATGCAGCCGCTCAGCACCTTCCGCCCCTTCCCGGAATACAGCACGGTCGATCCTTATGTCAGCGGTCGATACGCGGTCGGCGTGTCGCAGTACGAGGACTCCGGCGTGGTCGTGTGGGACTACACAACCGGCGAGCGCGTGTTTACGCTGGATGTGTGCGGCGTAGGCGATCTGGCCGAACGCCAGGCCCAGCGCGAGGCAAACCCCGTGCCCGGTGTGCTGGCGCAGTACGAGGCGGATGCCGACCATGGCTCGAATCGGGTGTCCGAGGCGTTCATCCGCGAGGATGGCACCGTGCTGGTGGTCGATACCCGCGATGCGGACAACAATCCGCTGATCTGCGGCTACGACATCCGCACCGGGCAGCGCATATGGGAAGTGCGCTCGGTCAACCTGTGGCGGCATTCGCGCGACGGCGCGCATATCGCGGTGTACGATTGGCAGGGCGGCAACGTCACCTATACCGATGAGATCAAGCAGGCGCGCGTCTACGACACCGCCACCGGACAGCAGTTGCTGGCAGTGGACGGCGACCCGGTGCGGGAAGTGGCGTTTGGCGGCCCGGACAACGATCTGTATGTCAACGCGGGCGGTCAGTACGCGCGCTACAGCCTGTCCGGCGGCGCGCCCGAGGCGCTGTGCGCCGCGCTGGATAACAGCGTCGGGCTGGACGTGTCGCCGGACGGACACACCATGCTGGCGGAATACGTCATCGACAGCAAGCAACATCACTATGTGTACCAACGGCTGCCTGCGGGCATGCGCAGCTTTGTCCACGGCATTGGCGGCGCGCGCAGCGGCGATGGCCAGCGCGTGTTTGTCTACGCCGTCGGCTATCAAACGGTTGATGTATACAGCGGCAAGGACTTCTCGCCGGTCACCAGCTTTTCACTGGTGCCGTCCGCCGACGGCCTGCGCGACGAGTCGCCGCGCGTATCCTACGACGGCGCGCGCCTGTTCTTCCGTGGCAATGTATACGATGTGGACACCGGCAAGGTGCTATGCCGCATCCCGCAGGGCACACAGGTGGACGGCTACCAGAGCGACATAGGCTTCTCGCGCGACAACCGGTTCTTCCTGACGTACGTCGATACGTACAACGAGATCGACGACACGGTGGCCGAGCTGTTCGACATCCGCTGCTATGACGCGCACACCGGCGCGTACCTGTTCTCCTATGGCGGCAAGCAACTGATCTCGGTCAACGCCTTCTCGCTGGCGATCCGCGATGGGCAATTGGTGCTGACCGACGGCTTCCATGACCGGGGCATCTCCTACTACGATATCGCCACCGGCAAGCTGATCCGCCGCGACCTGTTCCCGAACAACCAGCGCTTTAGCATCTGCGATTTCTCGCCGGACGGCAGTCTGGTCGCGCTGACCTCGTGGGACGCGGAGCTATCCTACGACGTGCTGGTGCTACAGACCGCCACGGGCAAGCGCGCGCTGATGACCCATGTGGCGCATGTGTCCGAGTCCAGTTCCGGCATGCCGGTGTTGTTTCGGGACAGCCGTTCCTTCTACGCCATTTCCGGTGATTCGGTGGTCGAGATCGCGGTCGGCGGCGGCGCGATCCTGCGCACGGTGCTGACCGCGCCGATAGACGCGCGCCTGCGCGCCAGCGATTTTGAGGTGACCAGTGACGACCGCACGATTTTCAAGAGCCGCATGGGCGACGTGTGGCGCTTGACCGACGGAGCTTGGTATGGGTTCGTGCCAGTTACCGACAGCGAGAAAATCATCTTTGGCGATGCGTATATCTTCAATTTCGGCATCACCGCCTCGCGCTGGCATGAGCGCAGCGACGACGCGGAGCATAAGCCGCACCTGTACCTGTACCACTTGCGCACCGACGAGGCAGTGTTTGAAACCATGCAGGAAGAAACGCGCGGCAAATCGCTGACCCAGGAAGAACGCAACACGCTGTTCATCCCTTAGGCAGCAAAAAAGAGGCTGGTACAACAGCCTCTTTTTTCATCAATCATACTACCCCGCGCGGACGACTTTCAGCCCCACCATCTTCACCAGCTTGAACAGATTCACGCCCGCGTCGCGATCCTTCTGCTTTTCCACATCGTCCAGATCGCGCCAGGGCACCATGCACGGATGCAGTTTCTTCGCATCGTCGCGCACCGGGGCATACGCCCAGCCCGCGTGCTCTTTGCCCGCCACCCAGTCGGCGTGTTCCACCTGCGCATAGCGTTCCAGCTCGTCAGACGTGAATGCCTCCACCGCGGGTCGCGCGTCGCTCGCAGGCACCATTTCATAGTCCAGCTGCGCCAGCTTCCTGCCAATATTGCGCGCCTGGCGCAGATTGGCGTAGCGGATGGAATCCTCCAGCTCCTCGTAGCGCTCGGCCACACGGATGGCCTGCCCGCGCGCCTTGGCGGTGCGCACATAGTCCTCGTGAATGACCCGCGCCAGCATTTCCAGACTGTGCAGCAACGGCCTGGGCACCAGCTTGTCCCGGCGCGCCTGCACAAACACCTCGTCCAGTGTTTCGCAGCGGATGGTAAACTGCGCGGGGAAGAGCTGATCGACGCGCAGCAGCGAGGTAAACAGCTTCTTCTTTTCGCGGGCAAACTCTCTGGGCAGCACGCCGCGTTCGGTCAGATACGTGATGCGCAGCGACTGATCGTCCATGCGCAGGTCGGCATGCGCGGCCTGGGCGCGCTTTTTATCCTCGATGCCAAACGCGGCGCGGTTCCACTCCTGCATCTCGTCGCACAGAATCAGCAGGAACGCGATCGGGTTCTGTTCGGCGGCAAGCGGCCCTTTGCCAAAGGTTTTCTGGATCACATTGCGGTAATAGTTGTGCAGCAGAATCGCGCTGGCACTGTCCACAACCGCATGGTAAAAGCGCAGCGAGTCCATATGCGACTGCTGGATCAGGTAGCCGTACCACTTGAGCACAATGATGGCGCTGTAAAACCCGTGATCCACAAAGCCATAGCGCGCCATGTCGTGGATGAAGGTGTCCAGTTTGTTCTTGATCTGCTCCAGCGGAATGTCCAGCGTCAGGTGGATCTTGTGCGCCATCAAGTCAATGGGTTGCAGCAGATCGATGTATACGCTGGCATCGTTGCGCTGATAGAAATCTGCGATAAAATCGCGCTTGGGCAGCACCTCCGCAATGGAATTGAGGCGGCGGAAGTTTTCAAACTCCAGATGCGCTTTGATCTTGCCCTTGGCGTCGTCGTGGTCGGCGGCGGTGGCAAAGGAAATAAACTTGAGAATCTGCTTGGTGATGATCTCGACCGGATACCCGACGTCATGAAACAGCGACGCCACGCCCCAGCGGAAAAAAAACTCCTCCTGCGCGCAGGGCGAGTTGGCTGGATATCGCTCGGCATCCATGTTCGCGGTGGAAAACGCGCGCCGGTACGCCGCGTTCTGCGCATAAATGCACAGCCCCAGCAGGAACACATTGACCGAGTGGATATAGTGATCGCGCTGGCGGTCGATCAGCGTGGCCGCGCGCTCCTCATAGGCGCTGAGCACATCCAGCAGGTCCACAAACGGATTGGTTTCCCCATCTAGCACGATGCGATAGCAATCAAAGAAGCTCTGATACACATCAAACGCATTGTCCTTGGTCTCATCGTCCAGAAAAACCAAGATCGCCTGCCGCAACATGCGCTTGTGCTCGGTTTGAAGGCGCAGGTCGTCCCGCTCCTCCAGCAGCTCAAAAAAGCGATTCAGATACGCGTTCATCGGACTCTTCTTCATAGGTGCTCCTTTTGCGGCGTGCAGTCGGTTTTCGCAGGGTCAATTTCCATTATAAGGCGTTGCCCCCACGCTGGCAAGCCCCCATACCACCCACACGCGGCCCAAATATGGTATAATATAGGTATATAGGAGGGGATGACATGACCCAATCGCGTACGGCCGTACCCATGGTGCAATACTCGGCGTTCATCAGCTATCGCCACTTGCAACCGGATATGGAGATTGCCAAGGCGATCCAGCGGCGCATCGAAACCTATGGCATCCCGCGCGCCATCGCGCAAAGCAGGGGGCGCAAGCACTTTGACCGCGTTTTTCGCGATCAGGACGAATTGCCGCTGATGAGCGATCTGGGCGAAGGCATCCGCGAGGCGCTGCGGCACAGCGAATGGCTGATCGTCATTTGCACGCCCGAACTGCCCAAGTCACGCTGGTGCATGGCGGAGATCGAATTCTTCATCGAACTTGGCCGACGCGATCGCATCCTGCCCATTCTGGTCGCGGGCGAGCCGGAGCAGAGCTTCCCGGACTGCCTGCGCCACGTGACCGGCGCGGACGGCCGCGTGACCGAGATTGAACCGCTGGCCGCCGATGTGCGCGCCGCCGACGCGCGCACGCGCAACAAACTGCTAAAGACCGAAACGCTGCGGCTGATCGCCCCCATGCTGCGCGTGGGGTACGACGATCTGCGTCGGCGCGCGCGCGAGCGCATGATCCGCCTCACCGCGCTGACGACGCTGGCGGCGGCGCTGGTGCTGGCCGGGTTTGGCACGTACGCGCTGTCGCAGTCCAGCATCATCTCGCGGCAAAACGAACAACTGACGAAGGCCAATTCCGACCTGGCGGGGCAGATACAGCAAACCGAACGGCAGCGCGCGCTGGCCGACAGCAACGCCGCGTGGGCGCGGCAGGAACGCGACGAAGCGCTGAGCGACCAATCGAAGTATCTCGCCGGACAGGCCGAGCAGCAGCAGGCATTGGGTGCGCCCGCCATCGCGCAACTGCTGGCGCTGGAAGCATTGCCAGGCGATTCGTCCGCCGACCCGCTGTCTCGACCGCTGGTGCCCGAGGCGGCCAGCGCCCTGCGCAGCGCGAACACACCCATCCACCAGAGCGACTACCTGCTGGTGGGCGCGCTAAATGTGAGCGATTGGAACGCGCGCGACGCGTACATCCCGCAGGAGGATCTGTTCCTGGCGGGCAAGAACACGCAAATACTCCAGCGCGCGGACGCGGCCAGTGCGACGCTGTGCGAAAAGCTGCGCAAGGAGCTATATTCCGACCTGCACGCCTATGACGCGTCGCGGCGCTTGCTGGTTGCGCTGTCCAGCGATCATGCGGCGGGAGACGCGTTGGTGTGCGATTTTACCAACGGCAGCCAGCGGTCCATCAACCTGTATGACAAGCAGTACGGCATCAACGCGCTGGCGCTGATCCCGCACAGCGACCGGCTGCTCTGCGGCGACTTTTTGTCGGTCGGCGGCTCTTTCCGCGTGATCGACATAGGCAGCGGCGAGCACGTATTCCGTGCCGACGGCGAATCCTATATGCGGGACATGCGCGGCGAGCATCTCAGCGCCACCGGCACAGTCGGCTTCGAGGATTTTGCCTTGCACCCCGATGGCCGCAGCATGCTGCTGCTCACCTACGGCAAAACCACCTATTGGACGCCGGAAAACGAAGTGTATCCTGTGCTCGTGCTGGACACCGACACATTTACGCTACAGCAAACATACCTGAGCACGCCCAGCCGCAAGTATGACTCAGCCCAGTACAGCCCAGATGGCGCTGTGGTGGCGCTGCTGGGCAGCGATGCGGTGATCGAACTGCGCCGCAGCGCGGATTGGTCGCTGATCGCCTCGGTTGGCCAGCCGTCGCCCCACAACGGATATCGCGTGGACTATCAGTTTTCGCCCGACAGCCAATACCTGGTGATGGCCGCGCCGGACGATAGTCTGGCGGTGCACCGCGCCACGGATGGCGCGCCGGTGCCCACCGGGATTAAAACCGCCTATCGCTTCGTGGACGTGACCGACGACTGCACGCTGGTGTATCTGGAAAGCCCCGAAACCGACATCGTGCACTGCTACGATCTCGCCACACAGCGCGCGTCCTTTGTGCGAGTGCCCGGCGGCCTGATGGGCATCAGCGGCTCGCATCAAATCCTAGGCGTGCAGCCGGTGCGCGTGTCGCCGGGCGGCCTGATGACCCGCAACCGCGAGGGCATGTATCAGTTCTGGCGCAAACAGCCCGCGTGGGGCACGCTGCGCACCTACGCGCCCAGCGATCAATACGGCCCCATCGCGTATCGCCCCGATGGCAAGGTGTTTGCCGCCGCCCATGCCGCCGACGACACCACCACCGTGTATGACGCCGACACGCTCCAACCGCTGCTGAACTTGGGCGCGGGCAACCGCGCCTACAACCTGCGCTGGTCGCCGGACGGCGCACAGGTGCTGATCTCGCGGCAGAACGCCAAAGGCATCGATCACAAACTGGCGCTCTTTGACGCGGCGACCGGCCAGCAACTGTGCGCGATCGAGGAAGTGTACGCCGGACAAATGGGCAACCTGCAATTTGAAGTATCGCCCGACTGGCGCTACCTCCTGCTGGGCGGCGGCAGCCAGCAAAGCGGCGTATACGATCTGGCCACCATGCGGCAGCTATATCGGCTGGACCCGCTTTTCCCGGACGCCACGGCGTCAGGCAACACGCTTTTCTTGATCCATCCCATCGCTGCGTTCCTCGACGGCGGATCGCGCGTCGCCGTCAGCGTATTGGATGATCTGGTCATTCTGGACACCGCGACCGGCGCGGTGCTGAATACAGTCGCGTTTGACGACATCGTCGCATTGGCGGCGTCGCCGGATCAAACGACGCTGCTGGTGTGGGGGCGACCTGCGGATGATCCGCGCGACGGTCTGCACCGCACCATTGCGCTGGATGCCGACACGCTGGCGCAGCGCTGGGTCTCGGAGGCATATGGCGCAACTATGGGCTTCAGCGGCGACGGCAACCGCATTGTGCTGGGCGGCGGCGCAGATGATCCCTTCGCCCTGACCGCCGCAAAGGCCACCGTGCTGGATGTCGCCACCGGACGTACACTGGGCACCTTCCAGTTGGGCGCACCGTCGCTGAATCAGGACGGCTCCCTGATCTGCGGGCAACTGGACGCGCGTGAAACCAACCAGTCGGCATACGATGGCACCGGGCGCGGCGCGCTGTATGAGGTCGCCACCGGACAGCGCCTGATCACCCTGCCGGAGACCGGCATCTTCCGCCCGGGCGTGGATGAAGTGCTGATGCGCGGCGGCGTGTGGCAGCTGCTGCCCCTTGCCGACGAGATGCGCGTCGCGCGGGAGCTGCTGATGGAGCGCACCCTGACCGATCAGGAAAAACAACGGTTTTTCCTGCAATAGCCGCACGCCGCGCAGGTCTATTACGCCTTGCGATATTGGCTGGGCGTCATGCCCACAAAGCGGCGGAACATCTTCGTAAAATAGCTGAAATCCGGCACGCCCACCACCTCGGCGATATACTGGATCGGGTGGTTGGTGGTCACCAGCAGCTCGCGCGCGGCCTCGATGCGCCGCTCGCACACCAGCTGCACCAGCGGCTTGCCAAAGTGCTGCTTGCACAGGCTGTACAGCCGCGTTTTGCCCATCGACAGCTCCCGGCAGATGCCGCTGACCGTCACGTTGCTGGCGTAGTGCGAATCCAGATAGCTGATCAGCCGGTTGCGGTCGTCCTGATGCGCCAGCGCGACAATGCCCGCCAATCGCACCTCGCTGACGCACGCGTGCACGATCTCGGTGCAGGCATTGATCTGCCGCGTGGAAAACCGCTTGAGCTGCATGAACGCCTGATACAGCTCCTCCATGTCCGGATACCATGCGCAGCTCTCCTGCACGCGCCGCCATTGCGCCTCCCTCGGCGAGTCGTCCAGCAACTGCCCAAACAGGATGGTACCGATGGTTTTTCCTTTTTCGGTCAGTGGCAGCGCCACCTCGATCAGCCCCGCGTGGCAGAAGTATTGCTTCATCTTCTGCGTATTGTGGATATCCGCCAGCGCCGCCATATCGCATTGCACGCAGCGGTCATACCCGCCCGGCGAGGTGGCAATGCACCGGCAAAAGGCGGTCTGATAGCTCGCGGTATAAATCTCGCGCGCATGCTCGTCCATCAGCGCGATTTTGATGTCCAGACATTCGTGCAGGTTGTTCAGCAGCCGCCCGATCTTGTGGAAATCGCTCTGGCTGAGCATGGCGCACCCCTACCCTCTTGTTCTTTTCTAGTGGTATTATATCACGACATGCGGAAGATTGTACTATTATTCAGCGAAAATTTCCATAGCAATTCGCACAAAAAAGCGGTATGATATCCATACAGGTGGTACCAAGATAACGTACCAAATTTGCATTCAAGGGGAGGATTCTGTTCATGAAGAAGGTTCTTTCGTTCCTGCTCGTTCTCGTTCTGTGCCTGTCGATGGTGAGCATCGTCGGCGCGGAAGGCAAGACCATCGTGTACTGGTCCATGTGGAACAGCACCGAGCCTCAGGGCATCGCCATCCAGGCTGCGGTCGATGCGTACATGGCGGCTTCCGGCAACACCGTTGATCTCCAGTTCAAGGGCCGCAACGGCATCCGCGAAGGTCTGGAGCCCGCGCTGGCCTCCAAGACCACCATTGACCTGTTCGATGAGGACATCGACCGCGTCAGCAAGACCTGGAATCAGTACCTGATGAACCTGGAAGACATGGCGAAGGCTGCCAACTACGAAGCCACCGCCAATGCGGGCCTGATGGCCGCGTGCCGCGACAGCGCCGGCGGCCAGCTGATGTCCATCCCCTATCAGCCCTTCGTGTTCAATTTTTTCTACAATCCCGAGATCTTTGAGAAGGCTGGCGTGACCGCCGTGCCCACCACTTGGGCCGAGTTCCTGGATGTCTGCCAGAAGATCAAGGACGCGGGCTTCATCCCGATCACCTGTGACGATGCGTACATCGACTGCCTGCTGGGCTATCACATGTCCCGTTACCTGGGCGCCGAAGGCACCGGCAAGGTCGTCAAGGAAGGCCTGTGGGCCGAAGAGCCGGCCGTGCTGAAGGTTGCGCAGGATTATGAGAACCTGGCCAAGAGCGGCTTCTTCTCCCCGACCATCGCTTCCTCCGCGTGGCCGACCAACCAGAACGGCGAATTCGCGCTGGAAGGCGCCGCCGCGATGTACCTGAATGGTTCCTGGCTGCCCAACGAAGTGCGCGAGATGGTGGAGCCCGGCTTCGTGTTTGGCTGCTTCGCGTACCCGGCCGTCGATGGCGGCAAGACCGGCGTGGAAGCCGCCAACTTCGGCTCCCAGGCCTATGGCATCAACAAGGATTCGCAGGTTGGTCAGGAAGCCTTTGACCTGATCTGCACGATCACCAAGGGTCAGTTCGATGCGCAGCTGGCCAAGGATTCGCTGGGCATCCCCGCCGACTCCAGCAACACCGAATGGGCGCCGGAAATGGCTGGCGTGAAGCCGGTTATGGATGGCATCACCACCCGCTTCCCCTGGGCCGCTGGCATCCAGGACAACGCGGACATGACCCCGATCATCGTCGAGAACTTCAAGAAGCTCTGCGGCGGCACGATCACCGCGCAGGAATTTGTCGATACGCTGGAAGCGGCCGGCAAGTAATAGCTGCATAACACCGCGCATACGCCCCGTGCTTGCATGGGGCGTATGCTATAGGCAGAGGGACTGGTCGGTCCATTCCCTCTCCCTTTCCTCTTTGATCAATGCATGGGAGGCGACACACCATGAAAAAAAGCAAGGGAATGATCATTGCATTCATCTCCCCGGCCTTGATTCTGTTTCTCATTATCTTTATCTACCCCATCCTGCGCACGCTGGCCATGAGCTTTTTCAAGGTAGAGAGCGTGGTCGCGCCCATTTCGCAGTGGATTCCGGTTGGCTTTTCCAACTATACGAAGCTCATCAATACCGAGCTGTTCCGAAACTCGCTGTGGAATCTCTTCCGCATCTGGTCGGTGGGCGGGCTGGCGGTGATGACGCTGGCACTGCTTTTTGCGGTCATCCTCAACAGCGGCATCCGGTTCAAGCGGTTCTTCCGCGCAATCATCTACATGCCCAACATCATCTCGGCCGTGGCGCTGGCCACCATGTGGCTGCAATACGTCTACAACCCGAAATTTGGTCTGCTGACCAGCTTCTTCAAGTTCTTTGGGCTGACCAATCTGGCCGCCATCCAATGGACCGACACCGCGCACAAATTCTGGGCGCTGCTGATCGCCTATTGTTTCGGCATGGTCGGCTATCACATGCTGATCTTCTCCAGCGGCATCGAGAAGATTCCGGTGGAATATTACGAAGCGTCTACCATTGACGGCGCGAATAAGCCCCGCCAATTTGCCCATATCACCTGGCCGCTTTTGAAAGGCGTGCTGAAAACCAACATCACCATGTGGTCGATCACCAGCGTCGGCTTCTTCGTGTGGTCGCAGTTGTTCTCCAATGTCACCGCCGACAATCAGGTCATCTCGCCCATGCAGTACATGTACATCCAAACCTTCGGCTCGGGCAATATCGTCACCGAGCGAAATGCGGGCATCGGCGCATCAGTCGGTGTGATGCTGGCGGTCATCGTGGTGGTGGTGTTCCTCATCACAAACTTGGTCATCAAAAAAGATGATCTGGAATTTTAAGGGAGGTGACAGGCATGAGCAAGCCAAGAAAAATCCGCGAACCCTTCAATTGGCGCAAAGAGGCGCGCCTGTTGCCCGGCTACCTGACGCTGTCGCTGTGGGTGCTGTTCACCTTTGTGCTGATCGGGTGGATTCTGTCCGCCAGTTTGGCCACCACCAAAGAGATTTTCAAGGGCACGTCGATCTTCTTCCCCTCCGGCCTGCACTTTGAGAACTATGTGAAGGCCTGGAACGGCAGCAATGTGTCCACCTTCTTTATGAACTCGCTGTTCTATGCCAGCATTTCCTCGGTGCTGCTGATCGTCGTCGCCGCGCCCGCCGCCTATGCGCTGTCGCGATTCAAGTTCTTCCTGAACCGCCCGCTGCAAAGCGGCTTTGTGGCCGCGATGGGCGTGCCGGTGGTCATGATCATCCTGCCGCTGTTCGGCATCGTCACGGGCTTAGGTCTGCTCAAGCAGGACATCACCACGCGCCTGCTGATGATTTTCCTGTTTGTCGGCTATAATGTCCCCTATACGTCGATCTTCCTGTTGTCGTTCTTTAGCAACCTGTCCCGATCGTATGAGGAGGCCGCCGCCATCGATGGCTGCTCGCCGATCCGCACCTTCTGGCAGATCATGCTGCCGCTGGCGCAACCGGGCATCATCACGGTCACCATCTTCAACTTCGTGAATATCTGGAACGAATACTTCATGTCGCTGATCTTTGCCAGTGGCGAGCGCGTGCGCCCCGTGGCGGTCGGCATGTACAGCATGATGGAATCCATGAAGTACACCGGCAACTGGGCGGGCATCTTCGCGTCGGTCATGATCGTGTTCCTGCCCACGTTCATTATCTTTATCTTCCTGTCCGAGCGCATTATTGCCGGTGTTACCGGCGGAGGGGTCAAAGGCTAATGGCAACCACAATCAAAACCACCCAGCGTATGCTGCCGGTCACCCCGATGGCGCCGCTCAATCCGCTGCCCAAGTTTGCCGCACGCGTGGCGCGCCCGCCCATCGACGGCGGCTTAACGCCCGGGGAGCGCGATGGCTTTGGCGAGCACATCGACTTTCGCGCACTGCCCTACGCCATGCAGGATCGCTATGCGCCCGAGCCCTCGCCGCAACCGGTCGTGGTCATCGAGCTGGAAAACGAGCATTTCCGCGCGCAGTTCTTGCCGCAGTATGGCGGCAGGCTCTATTCCTTGTGGGATAAGCGCACGGATCGCGAAAGCCTGTATTGCAACAATGGCATCATCCTGCGCAATCTGGCGCTGCGCAACGCTTGGTTCTCCGGCGGCATCGAGTGGAACTTTGGGCACTTCGGCCACACATACCTCTCCTGTCAGGATGTGTTCTTTGCCGCGTGCACCGATGAGCGCGGCGAGCCCTTCCTGCGCATGTACGAGTTTGAGCGTTGCAAGCAACTGACCTTCCAGGTGGACTTCCACCTGCCCTCGGGCGCGACGGCGCTGACCGCGCACTTTTCCGTGCACAACACGCTGCCCCAGGACGTGCCGATTTTCCTGTGGACCAACATCGCCATCCCCGAGCAAAAGGGCATGCATGTCTACTCCGGCACGGACGAGGTGATCGCGCTGAAGCTCGACCGCGAGCCGGAAAAGTGCTATTACTTCCACGGCCAGTTGCCGTGGCTGCTGTCCAAGGGGCAGGACGCCAGCGACCCGACCAGCATGAAATTCGCCACCGAGTACTTCTTCCAGAACCCGCATCAGGCCGCGTCGGCGTTTGAGGCGGCGCAGTATCCCGATGGCCGCGTGTTCGCCGAGCGTTCCACCGGCAACTTCCCCTACCGCAAGATGTTCTGCTGGGGCACGCACAGCGGCGGCCAGCACTGGCAGCGCTTCCTGGCGGGCGAAGGCTCCGGCGATTATCTGGAGGTGCAGGGCGGGCTTGCGCCCACGCAGGTGCATTCTTATTTCCTGGCGGCACAGTCCGTGCTGCACATCACACAGCAGTTCACCCAGACCGACGCGCCCATCCCCCAGGGCGACTATGCCGCCGCGCGCGCAGACATCCAGCGCGTGGTGGATGCGGCGCTGCCGGTGCCCGATCTGGCCGCGATGGACGCACGCTGCCGCGCACTGTCAGAAAAGCCCGCCGATGCCATCCTGCACACGGGGTACGGCTTTGGCGCGCTGGAAGCCCAGCGCGATCCGTCGCTGCTGCCCACGCACCTGTCCTTCCCGCGCGGCGCGGTGGATCAGGGCGAGGCGGCGTGGGCGGCGCTGCTGGCTGGCAAGGCATCGGACGATTACGCCGCCTTCATGGTCACGCCGCCGTGGATCGCGCTGATGGAGCGCACCGAGCCCAAGACCGCCGCGCTGTGGACGCAGCTGGGCATCGCCTATCTGGAGAACGACCGCATGTCCGACGCGCAGCACGCCTGGGAACAGGCATTGCGTATCAAGCGATTGCCGCTGGCGCTGCGCAATCTGGCCTGCCTGCACAAACAAGCGGGCAAGCTGGACGAGGCAATCGCCGCCCTGCGCGAAGCGGTCGGCCTGCTCACGGACGACGACGCGTTGCGCCCCTATGCGGAGGAATACCTCACGCTGCTGACCGATGCCGGGCAGTATCAAGCGGCGTTCGATTACTACCACACGTTGTCCGCCGCGCTGCAAAGCGAGCAGCGCATGCGCCTGTGCGTCGCGCAGAGCGCCTATCAGCTGGGCGACGACGCTTTCCTTGCGGCGCTGTTCGCCACACCGTTTACGGTCATCAAGGAAGGCGAGCAGACCGTGCTGGAGATTTGGTATCTGCAAGCCGCCAAGCTGCGCGCACGGGAACTGGGCGTGCCGCTGACCGACGCCATCGTGCGCGAAGTCCGTCAAACCGCGGTCATCCCCGAGCATTTGGACTTCTGGATGGCTTGATTTTAAGAAAAGGTGAAAAAAATGAAAAAACCAACTTTGGTGATTATGGCGGCAGGTCTGGGTAGCCGCTATGGTGGCCTTAAACAGATTGCGCCCGTAGACGACGCGCACCACATCATCATCGACTATTCGATCTACGACGCGGTGCAGGCAGGCTTTGAGAAAGTAGTCTGCATCATCAAGCCGGAGATGCGCGCAGAGTTCCACGAGGTCATCGGCAAACGCGTAGAGCGATTTGTGGAGCTGGTGTATGCATACCAGCGGCCGGACGTGCTGCCCGAAGGGTTCACCATCCCCGAGGGGCGCACCAAGCCCTGGGGCACCGCGCACGCCGTGCTGTGCGCCAAGGACATGATCGACGGCCCGTGTAGCGTGATCAACGCCGATGATTTCTATGGCCGCACGGCTTTTCAGGCGGTGTATCAATTCCTCACGACCCACACGCAGCCCACCGAGCACGCGATGGTCGGCTACCTGATCCAGAATACCCTGACAGAGAACGGCATTGTCGCGCGCGGCGTTTGCGACGTGGGCGACGACGGTCAGCTCAAAGAAGTGGTCGAACGCACGCACATTGAGCCCCGCGAGGGCGGCGCGGCCTATACCGAGGACGGCGAGCACTTTGTCTTTGTACCCAACGGTACCCATGTGTCGATGAACATGTGGGGCTTCCAGCACAGCATATTGGCCGAGATTGAGGCGCGCTTCGCCGCGTTCCTGCGCGAAAACCTGCCGATCAATCCGATAAAGTGCGAATACTTCCTGCCGCTGGTGCCCAACCAACTGCTGCACGAGGGCAAGGCCACCGTGGCCGTGCTGCCCACACAGGAAAAGTGGTATGGCGTCACCTATCAGCAGGATATGCAGCGTGTGTGGGACGCGCTGGCCGCCATGCGCCAGGCAGGCGTCTATCCCGAGCATTTGTGGGGGGCACAAGGATGATCGAAGCAGTGCACGCGTTCGCGCTGGCGGGCAACCCTGTCTCGTGCGAACCTTATGGCCACGGCCACATCAACGGCACGTATTTGGTGATCACCGACCAATCGCAAAAATACATCCTCCAGCGCGTCAATCACAACATCTTCCGCGATGTGCCCGCACTGATGCGCAATATCGCCCTCGTCACACAGCATCTGGCACAGGCCGACCCGACGCCCCGCCATGTGCTGGAACTGGTGCACACAACAGACGGCCAGCCCTTCCATCTGGATGGGGACGGCGCGTATTGGCGCGTCTATACGTTCATCGCCGACAGCCTGTGCCTGCAACAAGCCGAGTCCAGCGCCGATTTCTACCAGAGCGCGGTCGCCTTTGGCCGGTTTCAGAATCTGCTGGCCGACTTCCCCGCCGAAACCTTGTCCGAAACCATCCCGCGCTTTCATGACACGCCTCATCGTTTCGTGCAGCTACGCCAAGCCATCGATGCCGACACAGCGGGACGCGTGCAATCCGCGCAACCGGAGATCGACTTCTATCTGGCGCGCGAGGCCGAAAGCGCCTATATGACCGATATGCTCAGTCGCGGCGAGCTGCCCTTGCGCGTCACGCACAACGATACCAAGCTGAACAACGTGATGCTGGACGCCAAGATGCGCACCGCGCTGTGCGTGATCGATCTGGACACCGTCATGCCCGGACTGGCTGGCAACGACTTTGGCGATTCGATCCGCTTTGGCGCGTCCACCGCCGCCGAGGACGAGATGGATCTGGACAAGGTGCAATTGTCGCTGCCGCTCTACCGCGCGTATACGGAAGGCTTTCTGTCCGAGTGCGGCAGCCGCCTGACCGCCAGCGAAATCCAGACGCTGCCTTGGGGCGCGAAGCTGATGACCCTAGAGTGCGGCACCCGCTTTCTGGCCGACTTCCTCAATGGCGACGTGTATTACCACACCAGCAGGGAGCGACACAACCTGGATCGCGCGCGCACACAGATAAAGCTAGTCGCCGAGATGGAGCGGCACTGGCAAGAGATGCATGCCATCATCGCGGACGTGCAAAAAGGAGCAATGCCGACATGAACCAACGCGAAAATCTGCTGTCGCTCATCGGTCGCAAAGGGTATGACTTCATGCCCGCCACGTTCTTCCTGTGCCCGTCACTGATTGCGGAATACCAGCGCAGAACCGGCAGCGATCTGCCCTATCAGGCATATTTCAATATGCCGTGGCGCTTTATTCCGGAGATTCAGCCCGTCAACGGCGACACCTCGCGTTTTCTGCCGTATTTCAAGGACCTCAAGCCCGGTGCGCACATCGACATGTTTGGCGTCGGTCACGAGCCGGGCAGCGAGGCCGCCAAGCACATGACCTACATGCGCAATCCGCTGAAAAATATTGACGATGTGGAGCAGGTGCTGGCGTATCCCTTCCCGGTGTTTCAGGGCGCGGACCTGACGGAGCAGCGCGCGGCCGTCGCGGCGCTGCACGCGCAGGGGCTCGCTGCGGTTGGCGACATGGAGATGACCATCTGGGAGGCCTCGTGGTATATCCGTGGCATGGAGAACCTGATGATGGACATGCTCAGCGAGGACCCGATCGCCGAGACATTGCTGGACACCATTACGAACCTCAGCATCGACCGCATGCGCATGTATATCGACGCCGGGGTAGACATCCTGTTCATCGGCGATGATGTAGGCATGCAATCCACGCTGCTGATGAGTGAGTCGCTGTACTGCGAGTGGCTCAAGCCGCGCCTGACGCGCCTGATCCGCGAAGCGCGCAAGAAAAAGCCGGACATTGTGATCATCTATCACTCCTGCGGCTTTGTCGAGCCGCTGATCCCGCACCTGATTGAGGCGGGCATCGACGTGCTGAACCCCGTGCAGCCCGAATGCATGAGCTTCGAGAAGGTATTCGCCACCTACAAGGGCGCGCTGTCCTTCCACGGCACAATCGGCACACAGCAGGTGATGCCCTTTGGCACGCCGGAAGAGGTGCGCAGCGCGGTGTTTCGCAATTTGGACATCGCGGGCAAGCATGGCGGGCTGGTGGTCGCCCCCACGCATGTGCTGGAGCCGGAAGTGCCGTGGGAAAACATCCTGGCGTATGTGGCGGCTTGCCGGGAGTACGCGAAGTGATAACGCAAAACAAGCCAACATGATCGGCTTGTTTCCCTTATTCCCCACGTCCGCAAACCCATATAAAAAGTGCCTTTTGACAATCGTCAAAAGGCACTTTGTTTTAGAGCGTTAGCGATAGATCGGCCCGTAATGCTGGCAGGCCGCGTAATCCGCCGCCTCGCTGTCCTGCGTGCCGAATCCGGCCCAGCTGTGCGGACGATAGACCTTGTCGGGCGACACGTTGTGCATATTGACCGGGATGCGCAGCATGGAGCACAGCGTGATCAGGTCGGCGCCGACGTGTCCATAGACCGTAACGCCATGGTTGGCGCCCCAGTTGGCCATCACCGAGTACACGTCCTTAAACGGACCCTCGCCGGTCAGGTTGGGGGCAAACCAGGTGGTAGGCCAGGTCTTGTCGGTGCGCAGGTCCAGCGTGCGATGCACGTCGTCCTCCAGCGTGGCGGTATAGCCTTCGGCCAGTTGCAGCACCGGGCCCACACCCTCGACGATGTTCACGCGCAGCATGGTCACCGGCATCTCAGCCAGCGTCTTGAAGTGGCTGGAGTATCCGCCCCCACGGAAGTACTCGTTGTTGGCGCGGCACCAGTCGGTCGCGTCCAGGCAAGCCTTCATATCGGCGTCGGTCATGTCCCACCACTGCTTCATGACGCCTTCGCCCTTGGCATTCTTGGCGGCGCCGGTGCAGTCCAGCGCGGTCGCGCCGCTGTTGATCAAGTGGATAAAGCCATTGGCCGCTTTTCCAGCCGGCTTCTTGCCAGTGACGCGCTCGGTGGCCTCGGGGCTCCAGTAGGTGCGCACGTCATGGAAGCACGGCGCAGTGCCGGTGACCAGCGTGCCCAGCAGCATCGCCACGCCATTGAGCGTATCGTTCTCGGTGGCAAAGGCGATCGGCGCGCGCTTGCCATTCCAGTCAAAGCTGGAGGCCAGGATCGCCTCGGTAAAGTCGGCATTGGGCAGCCAGTCGGTCCAAGCGCGCTGGCCTTGGAAGCCGCCAGCCACTGCGTTCTTGCCCAGCGATTCCTCGTGCCAGCCCAGCTCGGCCAGCTTCGGGTTGCCAAACATCAGGTCGCGCATTGCCAGCGTCATCTTGACGACAAACTCCCAATCCTTCTCCGGCGCGATGTGCTTGGACTTCTTGATAACCTCCGGCACTTCCTTGCCCTGGTTAAAGTCCGGACCTTCCTTGCAATTGGCCTTGACCCACGCCATCGCCTTGTCAAACTCCTGGGGATCATAGATGCCCAGCGTTACGCGGCGCAGCACCTCGGTCATATCCACCCACTCGGCGCGGATGCCCAGATACTTCTGGAACATGTTCGCGTCGCAATAGCTGCCCGCAATGCCCATCGAGATGCCGCCGATGTTCAGGTACGCCTTGTTCTTCATCCAGCCGACCGCCACCGCGCAGCGCGCGAAGCGGATGATCTTCTCCTCCACATCGGCGGGCACAGACGTGTCGCCCATGTCCTGCACATCGTGGCCATAGATCGAGAACGCAGGCAGACCCTTCTGCGCGTACGCGGCCAGCACCGCGGCCAAGTACACCGCGCCGGGACGCTCGGTGCCGTTGAAACCCCACACCGCTTTGATGGTCTTGGGGTCCATGTCAAATGTTTCCGAGCCGTAGCACCAGCAGGGCGTGACGGTCAGTGTCGCGACGACGTTCTCGGTGGTGAATTTGTCCTGGCAGCGCGCAGCCTCGGCGCCGCCACCGATGGTGGAGTCGGCAATCACGCACTGCACCGGCGTGCCGTCGGGATAACGCAGCGATTCGATAAGCTTCTTCGCCGCCTTGGCCATGTTCATGGTCTGGACCTCCAGCCCCTCGCGAACACCGCCCCAGCGACCGTCGATGGTCGGACGAATACCAATCTTAGGATACAACATGTTCTCTCCTCCTTCTTTCTGTTGGTAACTAATATAGTGATAAAAAGCGTTGATACGCCTCATCATAGGCAGTGTTGGCGCACGGCTGATAGCAGGTGACCTGCTCCACCTGACGCACCAGCGCACGCGCGGCATTGACATCAGCCAGCTTGCCCAGCGCGATTAGTTGCATCAGGATATTACCCAGCGCGGTGGCTTCCAGCGGCCCGGCCTGCACCGGCATGCCCAGCGCGTCGGCAGTCATCTGGCACAGCAACGTTGCCTGCGCGCCGCCGCCGACAAAGTGCAGCGTGTCAAATGCCTTGCCGGTTGCGCGCGCCAGCTTCTCCATGCCCATGCGGTAGCGCAGCGCCAGACTTTCGTATATCGTGCGCACGTATTCGCCAATGGTGCGCGGCGTGGGTTGATTGTGCGCCGCGCAGTACGCGTCGATCTTTTTCAGCATGTCGCCCGGCACAGAAAACGCCACCGCGTCCGGATCGACAAAGGTGCGCAGCGGTTCGGCTTCCTCGGCCATGCGCATCAGCTCCGCATAGGAGAAGCTCTGCCCCATGCGCTTCCACTCACGGCGGCATTCCTGCAGCAGCCACAGGCCGCTGATATTCTGCAAATAGTTGACCTTGCCGTTGGCGCCCAGCTCGTTGGACAGTCCGTCGAGCATGCTGCGCTCAGTCAGGATCGGTTCGTCCAGCTCGGCACCCAACAAGCTCCACGTTCCGCAGGACAGAAATGCGGCCTTTTCCGACGCAAAGGGCACCGCAACCACCGCAGACTGCGTATCGTGTCCGGCGACCGCCACCACTTTCGCGCCCGGCACGCCATATTCTTCCTTTAGCTCGCCGCGCACCGTACCCGGCGGGGTCACCTCCGGCAGCATATCGGTGGGAATGCCGAGCCGCACAAGCAAGTCCTTCTGCCACTGCCCCGTAACCGGCGAGAGCATCTGGCTGGTCGAGGCGATGGTGCGTTCCGCGCCCTTCACGCCGGAGAGCATGTAGGCGAACAAGTCGGGCATAAACAGCAGCGTATGGCCGTGCTTCTGCTCCGCCGCCAACTGAAACAGCGTATTGAGCGCCATGATCTGGCAACCGGTCTGCGCGTAAAGTTCGGCAGCAGGCACCTTTGCCGTCACCTTCTCGACCATACCCCCCGTACGCTCGTCGCGGTAATGCGTCGGGCGGGCGACCAGCTTGCCCTCGGCGTCCAGCAAGCCATAGTCCACACCCCAGGTATCGACACCCACGCTGTCAAACAGCCCGGCCTTCTCAATGCCCTCGCGCAGATGCGCCATCAGCGCGCCAAAGTTCCAGCACAGGCGGCCGTCGTCCATCATCGGCTCGTTGTCGAACCGGTGCACCTCGCGCATGGTCAGCGCTTGGCCGTCATATTCGCCCAGGATCGCGCGTCCGCTGGACGCACCCAGGTCAAATGCCAATACACGCGTGCTCAACGCTTGCCCACCTCCGGATATTTTTTATAGCCCGGATGCCTGCCCGTGATTTTGAAGGTCGTATCGCGTAGCTTCAGCAGCTTATCAATCTCCGGTCGCGGGATCTCCCTGATGCCGCCAAGCAGGTGCGCGTTCAGCGCGATCTTGGCGTAGTGTTCCAGTGTTTCCATGCGATAAAACGCGGTAATCAGGTCGCAGCCCAACGCCAGCGCGCCATGGCTTTGCAGCAGCATCACATCGTGGTGCTCCAGATACGGCGTGATATTGTCCGGCACCTCATCGGTGGAGGGCGTCGCGTACGGCGTCAGTGGGATCGAACCGATCGCCGCCACCACCTCGGTCATGCAGTAGTCGTCCATGCTGCGTCCAGCCACCGCAAAGCCGGTGGCAGTCGGCGGGTGCGCGTGCACCACCGCGCCGATATCGTCTCTGCGCTCATAGCAGCGCATATGCATCTTGGTCTCCGACGAGGGCTTGTATCCGT
Organism: Eubacteriales bacterium; assembly: GCA_031552735.1. Taxonomy (GTDB): domain Bacteria; phylum Bacillota; class Clostridia; order Christensenellales; family Aristaeellaceae; genus JAVBUY01. The sequence continues at coordinate 24,084 of JAVBMF010000020.1, read as the reverse complement.
CGGTCGCCTCAAGAATATGCATCTGTGCGTCGATGCGCACCAACATCTCCGGCGTCATGTCGCCCTTGCTCACGCCGGAGGGCGTCACCAGAAAAGTACCGTCGGGAAGGCGTGCCGATACATTGCCGTCGTTGGCTGCAACCCAACCGAGCCGCCACATCTTGTGGCAGACATCCACGATCTGTTCGCGCATGGAGCGTTCCTGCATCGCAATCATCCCCCAAAAATGCATGCATCCGCAGCATGCAACGATATATCTATATTCTAGTATTGAATCTAATGATATGCTCATGCTATAATGGCAAAAAGTAGTCCGATATTCACCTTTTTCACAAAGGAGGATAGGCAGCATGCCCTATTTGCAGTATCATGAACACAGGCAGCGCGGCACGCCGGATTTTCCGCTGGACTACCACTACATCGACGCGGTGCATCCGCGCTATGAGATGCCCTACCATTGGCACGAGGAATTTGAGCTGCTGCATGTGCGCCGGGGCAGCTTTCGCCTGACGGTCGATGGCGAAACCCACCTGATGACCGCCGGGGATGTCGCGTTTATCTCGGCGGGCAGCCTGCATGGCGGCCTTCCGGCGGATTGCGAGTATGACTGCGTGGTGTTCGACCTGCGCCTGCTGCTAAAGACCAACGACCATTGCAAGCAGTATATCGGCGACATCCTGCACCGGCGCATCGCGGTCACGACGCATTTTCCGTCGGGCAGCAAGGTCACGCAGCACACGTTGATCCCGCTGTTTGACGCACTGCACGACGACTGGGAAGGCTCCGCGCTGATCGCGCTGGGCTGCCTGTTCCGCTTCGTCGGCGAAGTGTACAAGTATCGCGCGTATCAGTCCGAACCATCCAAGCGTGGTGTGGACGGCACCAAGATGCTCAAGCTGAAAAAGGTGCTGGAGTTAATGGAGAGCGAATACGCCTCGCCCCTGTCGCTGACGCGGCTGTCGGCGACGCTGAATATGACGCCCAAATATTTCTGCCGCTTCTTCAAAGAGGCGACGCACAAAAGCCCGCTGGACTACCTGAACTACTACCGTATCGAGATGGCGTGCTATCACTTTGCCGCCAGCGAGCAGAACATCACAGAAACCGCGTTTGCCTGCGGATTCAACAACCTGACGTATTTTATCAAGACCTTCAAACGGTACAAAGGCATGACGCCGGGGCAGTATGTGCGCCAGCAGCGTGCCGGAGCATAAAAAACACGAGGAGGATCATCCCATGCTCAAAGGTATCCCCGCGATCATTCCCCCGGAACTGCTCAAGGTATTGGCCGAAATGGGCCATGGCGACGAGATCACGCTGGGCGACGCCAACTTCCCCGGCCACAGCTGCGCGGAGCATGTCATCCGCATGGACGGTCACGGCATTCCGACCATTCTGGACGCGATCTTGCAGATTTTCCCGCTCGACAGCTACAGCGATCATCCTGTGTCCCTGATGCAGGTGATGCCCGGCGATCCCTGCAAGACGCCGATTTGGGACGAGTACAAGAAGATCGTCAGCAAGCACGATCCGCGCGGTGCGGCGGCGTTCGAGGAGGTCGAGCGTTTCGACTTCTATGACCGTGTCATTGACAAGAGCTATGCGGTGATCATGACCGGCGAAACCGCGCTGTATGCCAACGTCATCTTGAAAAAGGGCGTTATCAAGTAAGCTTGCGACACGCAAAAGCCCGCCTCCCGGCGGGCTTTTTTACGTTATGACTTCATCCTCGGAAACACTGGTCGGGCTTCACGATGGGCAGCACCATCACCGACAACTGCGCAAGCAGCGTCGCAAACATATCGTACCGGTCAAACGGCGCGCCCAGAAACAGGTCGTGGATAAGCTCCGATATCAGGCCGAGCAGCAGCACAATGCCGCACAACAGCATGTGTGCCAGGATGGTGTAGTCGCCGCCGCAACGCCACTGAACCAGCCACTTGAACAGCATGGTAAACGACCACGACGCGCCAACATTGGGCAGCATGCCCACCACGAATAAGTACGCAGGATGATTGCTCAGATCGAACATGCGCAGGATATTGGCGCCGACCCAGATGACGATGCCGATGCATCCCAGCAATTCAATGGTGCCAAACTGAATCTTCTTCACACGCATCCCCCTTTGATCCGCGCGATGTACCTACACCTCGTCAAACAGCGCCGTGAGCAGCGATGCGCGCGGCACACCGTTCATGGTGCGCTCCAGCAAATCATCGGTCAGCGCCTCCGCCACCTGCTCGCGGCTGTAGGGTAGCCCCACGAGCAGTGCCTCGACCTCGGCCACCGGCGCGATGCCAAAGAAATCGCCGGTCAGGCGCGCTTTCTCGATGCGCCCTTGTGAAACCACAAGCGATGCCTCCACACTGCCGCCGGGTGTGCGCACCTGTTTTTGACGGGTCGCGCCACGCCAGCCACCGTCTGTCCAAGCAAGATTAGCATACTTCGATTGTCGAAATTTGTCAACAGCATCCACATCATCGGCGGAGAATATGTGCGGTTCAAACATACCTTGCGCCAGCAACAGCCCGCGCAGTGTGGCCATAAACTGTTCTACATCCATCGGGTGCTCCGGCGTGTCCAGCCATTCGCTCAGGTTGCCCACCCGCGACGCGACTGACGCGATGCCCTTGCTCTTGTACTTTTGCTCGTTGACGCGCAACACCCCGGACATTGCCGATAGATTCGCGGAAAACAGCAGTGTGCCGTGATACAGCGCGCGGCCATTGTGCAGCGTGTGCGCGCAGCCGGAAATCTTGCGCCCTTCCACCAGCAGATCGTTGCGCCCCGACAGTTCGGCGGTAACGCCCATTTGCGCCAGCGCGGCAATCACCGGCCGCGCGAAGGCGGCGAAGTTGGCGCTGCGGCCGCCGTCGTGCGGGGCGATGAAGGTGTAGTTCACGTTACCCAGATCGTGGAACACCGCGCCGCCGCCAGTCAGCCTGCGCACCACATCAATGCCGTGCGCGCGCGCAAAATCCATGTCCACCTCGGCATGCAAGTCCTGATTGCGGCCGATGATCACCGAGCGGTTGTTGCGCCACAGCATAGCGATGGTGCCGTCATATGCGTTGAGCAGATGTTCTTCCGAGGCCAGATTCCATGCCGGGTCGGTGCGGGGATTGTCAAACCAAAGTGCGCGATCAGTCATCGTTTCATTTCCTTATAGTACTCGATGCGTTCGCCCAGCGGCAATGTACTGCGCATGAAGGCGTCGGCAATATTCGCGGTGGCCGCCTGCTCATGGTGGATCAGCGCCCACGTGGTATCCAGCAAGTTATGGAACACCGGGTCGCGCATCGCGGCGCAAATGAACTTCTGGCGCGGGGAGTTGATATCCTCGCCACTGATTTGCAGCATCTCATAGCGGTCGCACAACGCGCGCAGCCTGGTGAGCTGCGCCATCGTGTTGCGCGAGGGCATGTATGACAGCGCCCGAAAGCCCAGCGCATACAGGGTCTCGAACAGCTCGTCGAGGAAGCCGTCCTCGAATACCTGCGCCTTTTTATCGCCGGTCACGGAACTCCCCACGTCGCCCAGATAGGGATAGGTGACGATGATGCCGTTCTCACTCGCAAAGCGCACCATCTCCCGCATGTCGGGGCACTCCATCTGCCCGGCGGGCACGTAAAATTGCTCCACCAGATGGCTCTTGAGCAGCCCCAGCAGATCATAATCGTAATAGGGGTTGTCCGCGTCGGCCAGCTGCGCCGCCACGCTGTCGGACACCGGCAGCAGCCCGCGCAGGAAGGTCAGCAGCGCCTCGCCACGCCCATATTTCTCGATCAGCTTTTGCCCGGCGGCATAGAGAAGGTGACGCTCGGTTACCGATCCGCCATCGTGCGCGAAACTGATGGGCAGCACATCGCGGTCATAGTCCAGCGCAATGTCCAGAATCGGGGCGATCCGGGCGCACATGGCGCGGTTGCGCTCGCCGCGCGCGGCACAGACCGGGCGTAGGAAGTCGGCCACCACGTCGATGCGGTCGTGCGGCACGCCATGGAATGTCAGGTACGAGATGCCCGCCTGATCCGGATTGTTGGTGCGGCGGTCTTTGAGTGCCGTGCCGGTATGCGTCGCGCGCAGCTCAAAGCCGATCGTGGTCGGAAATCCCAGAATCTCCCCCGCCTCGATAAACTCGCGCGCACCAGAGATGCTGTCATGATCGACAATGCCCGCAGTGGACAGCCCGGCCATGTACGCCATCCACACCGCCTTGGTCGGTGAGTACGGCGAGAACGAGTAGGTGGTATGGATGTGATTGTTCACATCGTCGCCGGTGACGGGCTTCTCGATCTGCCCGGCATCCAGCAGGGCCTTCAGTCCGCGCAGCGCATCCAGCCGCTCCGCCTTGCTCGGCGCGTTCAACCGCTCAATATACTGTTCCTTCGTCATACTTGCTCCTTAGCTCAGCATGTTCTGGCCACCGGTCACCGGAATGGCCTGCCCAGTCTCATACGCCTGCTCTGCGCAATACAGAATGGCGCGCGCCACGTCCACCGGATAGCAACCGCGGTTCATCGGCACCTTCGCCTCGTAGAATTTCTTCACGTCGTCCATGTTCTTGGCGCCCGGCACCTTGCCCGCTGCCAGATACTGCGCAAACAGTCCCTTCTCTGGGTGCATCCACAGCGGCCCCTCGAAGAAGTTGCCCGGGCAGATGGCGTTGACCTTGATGCCGTACTCCACCAGCTCCTTGGCGAAGGACTGCACCAGACCGATGCCGCCAAACTTGCTGCCCGCGTAGGCAAAGTTCTTGTTGCTGCCCTCCAGGCCGGACTTGGAGTTGATCTGCACAATGTCGGCGGTGGCATTCGGGTTGACCTGACGCTGCATGCGCATCACGCGCGCCGCGTACTTGGCGCACACAAAGAACGCCGTGTAGTTAACCTTTGTCACCAGCTCAAACGCCTTCATGTCCAAGTCTTCCAGCGAGCCGGAGATCAGCACCCCGGCATTGGCCACGAACATATCCAGCCCGCCGAATGCCGCCACGGTGGCCTCGGTCAGCGCCTTGACCGACGCCTCATTGGCCACGTCGCAGCTGACGGCAATGGCCGTGCCCTCGCCATACGTCTGGTTAGCCAGATCGGCGTTCTTTTGCGCCAGTTCGAGGTTCAAATCGGCGTAGACCATGTAGCAGCCGTGCTTGAGCAATTCAGCGGCGATGCCCTCGCCAAAGCCCTGCGCGCTGCCGGTGACGATGATCACGCGACCCGCCAGACGCCCCGCACGCGGCGGCGTGGCCACCGAGAACGCGCCGACGCCGGATACCGACACCTGCGCGGGCATCTGTTTGGGCAGCGCTTGGATCAGCGCTTCCACGCTGTCGGCGCGCACCACGTCGCCCTGCTGCTGTTCACCCAGAAACCGCACCACCGGCGCGACCTCGCCCTGGGCATAGTGTTGCCGGATGACCGGCGCAACGGAAAATACATCCATATGCTTCGCTCCTATTTGCTTAAATGGGGTTGGCGTTCGCCAGCAGATATTGCTCGCACTTCGCCGACCACAGGCCCTTGTTGGCGGCAGTCAGGCGCGCCAGCTCGGCAAACAGCGGGTCGGTCTTGCCCAGTTCCGCGAAGTCGGCGATGGCGGTCAGCGGCATGGCGATCTGGTTGTAGATCAGCTTCTTGCCGCCCGGAATCTTGGGCAGGTACAGCGTGGTATCGACCACCGCGTCCAACCCGCCGATGTGCGTCACCATGGTTGAGGGGTCGATCTTGCCCGCGGCGATCATGTCCATCGACTCGATCATATCGTCGGTGTTGCCGCCGGAGTTGCCCGCCACGTGCGTTGCCATGTAGTGCGCGTTGTAGAAGTTGAACTTCGCGGAAAACGCGGGGTCGCTGGGACCGGCGAAGAAGTTCAGGCAACCGTCGTAGCACAGCAGCGCGTCGGCCTGCTCCACCAGCGGCGCGACCGGCGCAAAAACGTACACGTCGTTGTAGCCGTCGCCGCCGGACAGCGCCTTTAGGTGCGCGGTCGCGTCGTCCACCTTGGCGGTGTTCACGTAGTGCAGTTCCACGCCATGCGCCTTCGCGTCCTCCACGGTCAATAGCTGCGCGGCACGCGCCAGACGCGCGTCGTCGATGTCGGTCACCGCCAGCAGCGCCGGGCGGTGATCACAGTGGATGGCGTAGTCGATCGCGCCCAGACCCATCGGGCCGACACCGGCCAGCAGCGCCATCTTGCCGCCCTTGACGATGCCCATCTCATGGATGTAGCTGCCCGCCTGGGTGTGGTAGTTCACGTGGAAGCCGCCAACAATGCAGCTCATCGGCTCGGCCAGCGAGCCATGGTAGAACGCCTCGCCCGGGAAGGGCAGCAGGCAGCCGCGCGCCATCACCACATTGGGGATGACCACATAGGTGGCCGCGCCGCCGATATAGCGGAAGCTGTAGCCCGGCGCGGCGTGCACGTTGGCGGGATCATTGAGCGCAGGTTGGATGAAGAAGCGGTCGCCGGGCTTGAACTGCCCCTGCCACTTCTTGCCGACCTCGACCAGCTCGCCGCAGAACTCGTGGCCGATGATGATCGGGTTCTCGGCGATGTCCTTGGGCACGCGCTTGTGGTCGGTGCCCTGCATCGCCGCCTTGTAGCTGGACATGCAGATGCTGTCGGACACGATGCGCGCGAGGATTTCGTCCTCGCCGATGGCCGGAAGTTCAAACTCCTCCAGCCGCATATCCTGTTTGCCGTATAAACGGACTGCCTTGGTTTTCATATGGGGGCTCCTTTCATGGGAAAAAGGATAATTCGTAACCCTGATAAACTAGCTACGGGCTGTCGAGAAGTGCCCTATCGCAAGACTTGTCTGGCCTTGCACATCCGGCTGCGTTCGTGCGCTGGTGAGGGTGGGGAGAATGGCCTGATTGCTAGGAATCGCAAGCTGATCCGACGGAGGCGTATGGTGTAATACGCCGACAAGGTCAGCGCCGCGATGACAACGCAAGGAGGCCATTATACCCGCCCGATCAAACGCCCAGCTTTTCGCGACGAACTTTCTCTAGCGTCGTGAAGTTCATCTTGGCGGTATATCCCGGCAGGGGTAAGACTTTCTCGTGGATCGCGTCCAGAATCCACTCCGGCTGCGGATAATAGTAGCTCTCCAGCTCCGGGCAGGGGCAGATGACGTTGGGCGCGGCGACGACAACCGGCGGCGCGTCCAGCGAATCGAACGCGAATTGCGTGATGTTGGCGGCAATGTTGTTGATGTACGCGCCGCGCTCACACGCGTCGGATACCAGCACGATGCGGCCGGTCTTTTTGACCGACTCGATCACCTTGTCATAGTTGAAGGGCACCAGACTGCGCGCGTCAATGACCTCTGCGGAGAGGCCGAACTTCTCTTGCAGCAGGTCGGCAGCGCTCAGCGCGTTGTACAGCGACGCGCCGATGGTCAGGATGGTCACATCCTTGCCCTCACGCTTCACGTCCGGCTCGCCGATCGGGATTTCGTAACTGCCCTCGGGCACGCCGCCCTGATGGAACATCTCGCCGGTGTCGTAGAGGCGCTGCGCCTCAAAGAACACCACCGGATCGCTGCCGTTGAGCGCGGCGGTCATCAGACCCTTCGCGTCATACGGCGTGGCGGGGTACACGACCTTCAGGCCGGGGATGTGCGTGGTCAGGCTGGTCCAGTCCTGCGCATGCTGTGCGCCATACTTGCTGCCCACCGACACGCGCAGCACCACCGGCATCTTCAGCACACCGGCGCTCATCGCCTGCCACTTCGAAAGCTGGTTGAACACCTCGTCGCCCGCGCGGCCCAGGAAGTCGCAATACATCAGCTCGGGGATCGCGCGTCCGCCGCACAGCGCGTAACCGACCGACGCGGCCACGATGGTCGATTCGGAAATCGGCGAGTTGAAGAAGCGGTGATACGGCATCGCCTCGGTCACGCCGCCATATACGCCGAACGCACCGCCCCAGTCGCGGTTGTCCTCGCCAAAGGCGATCAGCGTCGGGTCCTCGTAGAACTTGTCAATGATCGCCTCGAAGATCGCGTCGCGGGTGTTGTACTGCTTGATCTTGCTAACCGGCTTGCCATCGGCCTCGAAGGCGAAGCGCACCTTGGCCTTCAGCTTCTCCAGGCGGCTGTTCTTCTCCTTGGCTTGCAGCTGGTCGGGCTTCCTGTCCTCGCACTTTTCCATGCGCGTGTTGCTGAACATGAAGTGACGGATCGCGTCCGGATCATGCGCTAGGTCGAGGCGCGGAGAGACGCTCTCATCGATGGCGATCTTCATGATCTTGGTGATGCGATCGCGCAGGCCATTCTCAATGCCCTCCAGCTCGCTGGCGGAGGCTTTCTTGGCCTCGGTCATGCCCGCCTTGAACATCGCGATGGAGTCCACCTGCGCCCAAGTGTCCATTTCGTCCTTGGTGCGATAGGTGGACGCATCGGTGGCCGAGTGTCCGGCGAAACGGTAGGTCACGGTATCCATCAGCACCGGCCCCTGCCGCTGCTCGATGATTTTGCGCTTGCGCTCGAACGCGTCGATGACGGCGAAGGGGTTGTAGCCGTCGATGCGCTCGGCGTGCAGCTGCGTCGGAGAGATGCCCGCGCCCACGCGCGCCAGCACATCATAGGCCATGGTCTCGCCCGCGGTCTGGCCGCCCATGCCGTAGTGGTTGTTCAGGAAGTTAAAGATCACCGGCAGGCCGCCGTTGTGCTCCTTGTCCCACAGCTTGGTCAGCTGATCCATGGAGGCAAAGTTCAGCGCCTCCCAGACTGGGCCGCAACCCAGCGACGCGTCGCCGACGTTGCAAACCACCAAGCCGGGCTTGTTGTTGACGCGCTTGAACAGACCGGCGCCCGCCGCCACCGGCGCGGAACCGCCGACGATCGCGTTGTTCGGGTAAATGCCAAACGGCGTGAAGAACACATGCATCGAATTGCCCAGACCGCGCGTAAAGCCATTGGCGCGGCCAAACAGCTCGGCCATGAAGCCATAGAGCAGGAAGTCAAACGCCAGATCCTTGACGTTGCCGGTCTTGTTGATGGCCTCGACCGGGGCTAACACCGCGCCGCCCATGAATTCCTTCATGATGCGCATCAGTTCGTCGTCGCTCAGGTGCTTGATGGCGGCGCAGCCCTTGGCCAGCACTTCGCCGTGGCTGCGGTGCGAGCCAAAGATGATGTCGTCCTTGCCCAGTGTATAGGCCATGCCGACAGCGGCGGCCTCCTGACCGGTGTACAGGTGCGCGGGGCCGGTGTAGACATATTCCACGCCGTTGTAGGTCTTGGTGGTGCGCACTTGATACAGCATGGTCTCAAACTCGCGGATCAGCTGCATGTCGCTGTAGATGCCCAGCAGGTCGGCCTTAGAGAATCCTTTGGCCGAGTCGGCGAAGGACTTCTGATATTGGTTCATCGGGATATCGGTGAAGCTGAGTTTCCCCGGGGCACGCACTTTGGCGGGATCGACAAATTGACTCTGCGGCATGATGGGTTTCCTCCTCTATCTTTGTATATGTTTATGCTTCGTGATGAAACAGGCCTTCGCGGATGACCTCGCCGACGGTCGGGTGTGGGAAAACGACCTTTTTGGCTTGCTCCAGACTGATTTCCTTCTCGATCAGCACAGCGGCGGTGGAGATGATCTCCGAGCAGGGGTTGCCCAGCATGTGCACGCCGATCAGCCGTTTGCCTGCCCACACGAGCTTGCATATCCCGGTACCGCCCTCGTTCTCGGCCATATAGCGGCCACTCATCATCATGGGCAGCTTGTCCTCGCGCGCGTCGATGCCTTTCTGCTTGGCAGTCTCCAGCGTCTCGCCGACACCGGCGACTTCCGGGTTGGTGTAGATTACCGACGGGATCGCGTCGTAGGTCATGGTGTCCTTGATGCCACGGATGGTGTTGACCGCCACCTCGGCCTCGCGGTACGCGGTGTGCGCCAGCATCGACTTGCCATTGATATCGCCTGCCGCAAACACGCCCGGCACGTTGGTTTTCTGCTGCGCGTCAGTCACGACCGCGCCGCGCTCGATGAGTAGCCCCAGCTTCTCCAGCCCCATGCCCTGCGTCACCGCGCGGCGGCCAATGGACAGCAGTACCTTGTCGCAGGCCAGCGTCTCGGCCTTTCCGCCCAGCTCATAGGTCACGGAATCCTTGCCAATCCGGGTCAGTTTCGCGCCCAGCAGGAACTTGACGCCCTTCTTTTCATACGCCTGTTGCAGCAGCGTGGAGATGTCCGCGTCGGTCGGCCCGGCGATCTTGTTCATCATCTCGATGACCGTCACTTCGCTGCCCGCGCTGTTCATCAGCGAGGCCATCTCCAGCCCGATCACACCGCCGCCGACGATCACCAGTTTCTTGGGAACCTCGGTCAGCGCCAATATCTCGCGGTTGGTCATGCCAAATCCGGAGGCCACCGCGTCCTTAAGGCCGTCGATGGGCGGCAGGATCGGCTCAGAACCCATGCACAGCAGCAGGTGCTTGCCCTCGTAGGTCTGCCCCGCCGCCGACACGGTGACGCCGCCGTCCGGCAGGCGTCCTTCCACTTGGGCCGCTTCCTTGACCAGCGTCACGCCGCCGCGCTTGAGCGTGCCCTCGATGCCCACCACCAGCTTCTTGACCACCTTGTCCTTGCGGGCGACCACCTTGGGGTAGTCCATCTTGGGGTTCTCACAGGTCACGCCATAGTGCGCGCCATAGCCGTTGCAATAATCAAAAATCTTGGCCGAATGCAGCAGCGTCTTGGAGGGAACGCAGCCCTCGTTCAGGCACACACCGCCGACCGCGCGCTTCTCGAACAGTACGGTGGAAAGCCCCGCGTGCCCGGCCAGCTCCGCCGCGTGATAGCCCGCCGGGCCGCCGCCAATTATGATCAGATCGTACATTGCCTTGCCTCCTTATTTCGCCAGCAGCGCCGGGAACTTCTCCAGATTCTTGCACAGCGTTTGCAGGAACTTCGACGCGGGCGCACCGTCCACCGCGCGGTGGTCATAGGTCAGCGATATGGTCATGCGCGGGTACACCTCGATATCGCCATCGACAGTGGTGCGCACGTGCTCGGTGATGGTGTTGACGCCCAGGATGCCGGTCTGCGGCGCGTTGAGGATGGGCGTAAAGTGCTCGATGCCGAACATGCCCAGGTTGGACACAGTAAAGCTGCCGCCGGTGAGCAGGTCGGGCGAGATCGTGCCATCCTTGCAACCCTTCGCCACATCTTTGAGCGCCTTGGAGATGCCCAGCAGCGACATCTTGGACGCGCCGAAGAGCACCGGCACCATCAGACCACGGTCGGTATCCACCGCCACAGCCAGATTCACATCGGCAAAGTAGCGCATGCTGTCGCCCTGCATCCAGGTGTTCAGGTCTGGGAAGTCGGCCAGCGTGCGCGTGACGGCAAAGAGAATCATGTCGGTCAGTGTCACGCCGGACAGCTCCGCGTCGTTCTTGCACAGCGCGCGGTATTGCTGGATCGCGGTCGCGTCAAACCCGGCGGTGTGGGTGAGCTGCGCGGTGTTGCCCAGCGATTGCATCATATTCTTAGAGATGATCTTGCGCATGGTGGACAGCGGCTTGTCCTCATAGGCGGCAACCGGCGTGCCCGCGACAGCGCCGACAGCCGCGCCGTTGGCTGCGGCAGATGCGGCAGCGTGACCCGTGCCCGATTCGATCAGCGTGCGCACATCGCGCTCAATGATGCGGCCTTCCGGCCCGGTCGGGTTGGCCAGGCGCGCGTCCACATCGGCCTTCTCGGCCAGCGCACGCGCGCGCGGCGATACGCCGGTTCCTTCGTGGCGCTCGGCGGACACAGCGGCGACAGGCGCGGCTTGAACCACAGCGGCAACGGCGGCGGGCGCGGGCTCGGCCTTGGCGGCAGGCGCGCTTTGGGCGGCGCCCTCGTACTTCTCGCCAGCCTCGCCGATCACACACACCGGTGTTTTGATCAGCACTTCCTCGCCTTCGGGCACCAGGATCTCCAGCACCACACCGGCAAACTCCGACGCGATGTCAAACGCGGACTTACCGGTTTCGCTGGAAAACAGCGTATCGCCGACGTTGACGCTGTCCCCCTTTTTTACGTGCCATTGCGCCAAGATCGCGCTCTCCTCCGAGATACCGATCTGCGGCATGGAAACGACATTCGCCACACTACCCCATCCTTTCGCTATGCGATTTATTATGATTTTATCACTTGAACGCCTTTTGACGTCAGCAACGCTTCCATCTCGCGCGGCAGTCCCTTGTCGGTGATCAGCACGTCGATGTCCTCCGGCTGCGCGAAGGTATACGGCATATTCATGCCAATCTTGGAGCTATCCATCAGCATCACCACGCGCGCCACCTTGCCGATGACCAAGCGCTTGAGCTCGGACTCAAAGTGCTCGCCCGCGGTAAAGCCGCCGCCCACTGAGAAACCCGACGCGCCCATGAACGCTAGGTCGATGTTGAGCGCGCGCAAAAACTCCATGCTGCCAAAGCCGGAGCAGGACAGCGTGCTGCGATTGACATTGCCGCCGGTCAGCACGACCGAGCAACTGGGCTTGCGTGCTGTCACTTCCAGCGCGATATTGGGCGCGGCGGTGATAATGGTCAGGTTCTTGTCGGGCAGGCGCTGGGCAAAGGCCATGGTGGTCGTGCCCGAGTCGATGAAAATCGCGCGGCGCTCCTCGATCAGCGACACCGCCAGATCGGCGATGCGGTTTTTCTGGGACGCGTGCTCGCCTTCGCGGATGAAAAAGAAGGGCTCCAGATGCCCCTGCTGCTGGATGTTGGCGCGCGCGCCGCCGTGGCTGCGAATGATCGCGCCGCTGCTCTCCAGTTCCACCAGGTCACGGCGAATGGTCACCGGCGTCTTGTCCGGAAACAGCGCGCACAGCTCGTCCAGCGTCGCTTGCCCATGGGACAGGATATAGTCACACAGCGCGGCTTGCCGCTGCTTCATATCCGCACGCCCTTTCTTCCATATTGAACAGCAAGAGAGGTTCGAGCGCACCCGCTCAAACCTCTCTGATTATACTAGATATGTTCGTTTTGCGCAAGTATTTTGCGATAATGATCACTCAAATGATCGAATTGATCATTTTTCATCTATTTTCGATCATTCCAACAAGCGGCGGCGCAGTTCCATGCCCTCACGCAGGCTGGGATACAGCTGCGCATACAGCGGATACGCCTGTGCATAGGTGCGTTTCCACACCGGGTTGGGCTGGATGGTTTCGGCCACCTGAATCTGGCGCGTACCATCCGCCGCAGAACCAAACATGCCCACCCCCATGCCAGCGGCCACCGCGATGCCAATCGAGGTCACATCAGTCGGTGACACATTGAGCACATCCAGTGGCACATCCAGCGCGCTGGCGATGATCTCCCGCCACAAAACCGACTTGCCGCCACCGCCCAGAATGCGCAAGCGCTGGATCGGGTAGTATTGGCGGAACACTTCCAATATGCTGGACAGCGCATACGCCACGCCTTCCATGGTGGCGCGCAACATATGCCCGCGCTCGTGCCGCTCGGTCAGGCCAAAGTACACGCCGCACGCGTCCGGGTCAAAGATAGGCGAGCGCTCCCCCGCCAAGTACGGCAGAAACAGCAGCCCCTCGCTGCCCGCGTCCACCAGACCAGCGGCTTCGTCCACCGCCGCCGGATCATCCAGTCCCACCATGCCCATCGCCCAGTTGAGCGCCGCGCACGCGGTCTGCATCGTGCCGGTGATGCTCTGCTGCTCGCCATTGGCCATCGGAATGCTGAAGATACGCCGCCGCTCATCAAAGCAGGGCGCGCTCGCGCACAATCCAATCCACGCGGTGGTGCCCAGGCACAGGTACGCGTCGCCTTGGTTGATCGCGCCCGCGCCCAGCGTGGCACAGGGGCCATCCCCCGCCCCCGCGATGACCGGGATGCCGCCCTTTAGCCCGAGCTGTTTGGCCGCCTCGTCGGTCAATCCGCTGACGATTTCGGTCCCTCGGCGCAGGCGGGGCATTTTGCCCACGTCCAGCCACAGCGTATCATACAGCGCCTGATCATACCGGCGGTGCGTGATGTCGCTGAGTTCGCCATGCGCCGCGTCGGAGTAGTCGGTGGTATCGATGTCGCCGGTCAACCGCGCGACAATAAAATCCTTGCATTGCAGAAACCGCGCGGTCCGGCCATAGATGTCCGGCCGCTCCTCGGCGAACCACTTGACCTTGCACAGCGATGAGCGCGGGTCCAGGCGATTGCCGGTCAGCTGATACATGTGCTGCTCGCCCACCTGATGCTGCACGTCGTGATACTGCTTGATCGCGCGCGCGTCCGCGTGGATCAGCGCGGGATGCAGCGCGTTTCCGGCGCCATCCACCGGCACGCAGCCCATCATGTGTCCGCCGACGCCGATGACCGCCACGCCGTCCAGCAGCGCCTTGTTCTGCTCGCCCAACGCGCGGCACAGCGCGACAATGCCCGCCCACCAGTCCTCCGGCTCCTGCTCCGCGCAGTTGGGCGCTGGGTGATGCGTGACAAGCGCATGCGACGCGGCGCAAAGCACCTCTCCGCTTCGGCCAAAGATCGACGCCTTGATGCTGCTGGTGCCAATATCAAACGCTAGGATCGTCGGTTTCGATTGGCTCATATTCCCACTCCTTCGCATGGGCGTTGGGTACTTCTGTCAGTTTCATTATACATCACGTTGCGTCCAGCGTCATTAAGGAATTGTCGCGCACAGAACCCCCGTGACCGCAATTGACATTTTTCGCCGTTTCCCCTATACTGTGAACGTATATTGGCTTATCGGAACTGATCCCCCACGACTGATTTCAAGGAGAGATGTGTCATGAAAAACCTGAATGTCAAGACCATTGTTGCCATCGGTATCGGCACCGCCCTGTTCTTCCTGCTGGCGCGTTTTGTTTCGATCCCGGTATTCGCCAATACCAACATCACGTTCCAGTATGCGGTGCTGGCGTTCTTCGCCGTGCTGTTTGGGCCGGTCGCCGGCCTGCTGATCGGCCTGATCGGCCACGCGCTGACCGACCTGTCGTTTGGCTACGGCCTGTGGTGGAGCTGGATCATCGTGTCGGCCTTCATCGGTCTGGTGTCCGGCATCTTTTACAAGGGCATCCACGTCAACGACGGCAAGTTCTCCACCAAGGATTTCATCCGCTTCCTGATCGTCACGGTGCTGGCGCATCTGGTGGGCTGGGGCCTGCTGGCACCGGTGCTGGATATCCTGATCTACGCCGAACCGGCCAACAAGGTCTTTACCCAGGGCCTGATCGCCGGTCTGTCCAACATCGTGACCACCGTGGTTGTGGGCTCGCTGCTGCTCTTCGCCTACAGCAAGACCCGCACCCGCTCCGGCTCGCTGAAGAAGGGCTAATCGCGCATACAAACAGGCGTCCGAGAAATGCCCAGGTGTGACGAAAGCGCGAGCCCGTACGCAGAAGGCGCATGGGAATACGCCGACAAGTCGGGCGAAACGCTGACGCTAAAGGGTGAGCGAAGCGAGCCGAGGGGCGAGAACAGGCCGAAGGCCTTCGCAGCCCCGATGCCCAGCGCCAGCCAGGGGCGCAGCGCTGGGCCGCATCGCAGATGGGCGTTTATCGGCCGCCTGGAAGCCACCTGCGCGCAGGTGGCTTTTTCTATGATTTGCGCCGGAAAGGTTTGACACCATGACTGCACCTCTGATCCACTTTGACCACTTTACATTCCAGTACCGCGCACAGGCCGAGCCCACCGTGCACGACATCTGCCTGTCGATTTATCCGGGCGAAAAGGTGCTGATTGTCGGGCCGTCGGGCAGCGGCAAGAGTACGCTGGCGCACTGCATGAACGGACTCATTCCCTTCAACTATACCGGCACGCACACCGGCACACTGACCGTTGCCGGTACGCGCACCGACCAGCTAAGCATCTTCGAGCTGTCGAAAATCGTGGGCACCGTGCTGCAGGACCCCGACGGCCAGTTCGTCGGCCTGACCGCGGGCGAGGACATCGCCTTCGCGCTGGAAAATGACTGTGTGCCCCAGCCCGAGATGCTGGATCGCGTGCGCGAGGCTGCCCAACTGGTCGGCATCGACACCGCGCTCAATGTGTCACCGCTGGATCTGTCCGGCGGACAAAAGCAGCGCGTCAGCATGGCCGGTGTGATCATCGACCGCGTGCAGGCGCTGCTGTTTGACGAGCCGCTGGCCAACCTCGACCCGGCCACCGGCAAGCAGGCCATTGACCTGATCGACCGCATCATGCGCGAAACCGACACCACGGTGGTCATCATCGAACACCGTCTGGAGGACGCGCTCTATCGCGCGGTGGATCGCATTGTGCTGATGGACGACGGCCGCATCGTCGCCGACATGCGCCCGGATGAGCTGATCAGCCAGCGGCTGCTGCCCGCGCACGGCATCCGCGAGCCGCTGTATGTCACCGCGCTGGGTTACGCGGGTGTGGACGTTACCCCCGCACAGCATCCAAACAGCGCTGACGCATTGACGCTGACCGCCACAGACACGGCCGCGCTTGCCCAGTGGTACCGCGCCGCGCATCCCGCGCCCAAGCGCGCGCTGGGCGACTCGCTGCTCACAGTGGATCACCTGCATTTTTCCTACGAGATCGACGGCCTGCCGGTGCTGACCGACATTTCCTTTTGCATACGCGAGGGCGAGATGGCGGCGATCGTCGGCACCAACGGCGCAGGCAAGAGCACACAGGCCAAGCTGATTTGCGGCTTTGAACGACCGCAGTCCGGCCGCATGCTGCTGGGCGCGCGCGACATGGCGAACATGACCATCACCGAGCGCGCGGAGCACATCGGCTACGTGATGCAAAATCCCAACCAGATGATCAGCAAGACACTGATTTTCGACGAAGTGGCGCTGGGCTTGCGCAGCCGTGGCGTGCCCGAGGCCGAGGTCACCGAGCGCGTGGAGCAGACACTCAAGATTTGCGGGCTGCATCCGTTCCGCACATGGCCGATCTCCGCGCTGAGCTTTGGCCAGAAAAAGCGTGTCACCATCGCGTCGGTGCTGGTCATGCGGCCGAAGATGATCATACTGGACGAGCCGACCGCCGGGCAAGACTTTCGCCACTATACCGACATCATGGAGTTTTTGCGCAGCTTAAACAAGCAGGGCGTCACCGTGCTGATGATCACGCACGACATGCATCTGATGCTGGAATACGCGTCGCGCGCGCTGGTGTTCTCTGGCGGGGAGTTGCTGGCAGACCTGCCCCCGGCCAAGCTGCTGTGCGATCTGGCGCTGACCGAGCAGGCCAGCCTCAGGGAAACCAGCCTCTATCAGTTGGCCAAGCTGGCGGATATCGCCGACGAATCCGGCTTCGTGCAGCACTTCATCGACTATGACCGGGAGGTGCGCGGCGATGGCTAACCAAGTGGCCGGACTGGGCTATAAGGCCCGCAACACGCTGGTGCACCGGCTGACCGGCGCGTCGAAGTTGCTGATGGTCGTGCTGGTGTCCATTGCGGCGATGATCACCTACGACACACGGTTCCTGCTGGCAATTATCATCGGCTCGCTGCTGATGTTTGTGCTGTCGGGCACCAAGCTCAAGGAGCTCAAAGTCATCCTGATGCTTATTGGCACCATGCTGGTCTTAAACACCGTGCTGATCTTTCTCTTTTCCCCCGAGGAAGGCGTGCACATCTACGGCAGCCGTCAGGTCATCTGTCACCTATTCGGCAGCTACGACCTGACGCGCGAGCAGCTTTTCTATCAGTTCAATGTCGTCATCAAATATTTCTCGATCATGCCGCTGGCGCTGATCTTCTTTGTGACCACCGAGCCCAGCGAGTTCGCCTCCTCCCTGAACAAGCTGGGCGTCAGCTACAAGGTAGCGTACTCGGTGGCACTGGCGCTGCGCTATATTCCCAGCGTCCAGCGCGAATTTCACGACATCAGCCAGGCGCAGCAGGCGCGCGGCATCGACCTGTCGCGCAAGGCCAGGCTGTCCACACGTGTCAAAGGCGCCACCGCCATCCTGTTCCCGCTGGTGTTCTCCAGCATGGACAAGATCGAAACCATCGCCAACGCGATGGAACTGCGCAGCTTTGGCAAGGGCAAACAGCGCACCTGGTATCGCGCGCGTCCCTTCGCGACGCTGGATTTCGTCATGATCGGCATCAGCGTCCTGCTGGTGCTCATCGCGGTCTGGCTCAACATCCGCAACGGCGGACGGTTCTACAATCCGTTCCGGTAAACGCTAAAAAAAGAGCGGTCGCCCGCTCTTTTTTGCTATGCTTCCATATGTTGTTTTCTGCGCCGGGCTTTGCGCTCTGCGGCCAGCTTGACCGGGGCGGCCATGTGTTGCCACTGCGCGGTCACGCGCGCGGCCAGCACGGTCATGTCATCCAGCGGGCACTCCCCTTGGTTTTGCAGCGCGCGCTGCATCAGCACATCGCTGATCGTCTGCGCGGGCAGCGCGTGCAGCTTTTCCAGCACATGCGCCATGCCCGCCTCGCCGCCGGGAAACGCGTCCGCGACACCATCGGACGTCATGACGATCAGATCGCCTTCCATCAGCCGCATGCGGAAGGAGCGCGGCTGCACCTGCGTGAGGATACCCAGCGGCAGCGTTTCCCCGGCAATGGGGCGGCAGTTGCCCCCGCGCACCACGAACGATGTGCACGCGCCCAGCTTTTCAAACGCGGCCTCGCCGCTGTGCAGGTCGAGCAGGCACATGTCCATCGTGGCAAACATCTCCTCGCCCGCGCAGGACAGCAGCAACCCATTGACCGCCGACAGCGCCTGTGTGCGCGAATAGCCCGCGCGCAAACATTGCTGGAGCAATTGCAGCGTCGCCCGGCTCTCACTGCGCGCTTTGGGCCCGCTACCCATACCATCGCTGAGCGCCAGCAATTGCCGCCCGCTGGTCAACCGCTGCACCAGCGTGCTATCGCCCGCCACCTGCTGCCCATGCTTGGCGCGGCGTGACAGCCCCATGTCCACATCCAGCGGCGCTTCCTGCTCAAACAGCACTTCCATGTGCGCCTTTTTCTCCTCCAAGCGCGGGCGCATTGGCATACCCACCGCGCGCGCCAGCACGCTGCCCATGTGCGGGATCAGCGCCGCGTCCTCGTAGCGCACAAGGATTTCGATCTTTCCGTATACATGCGAAGCGGTCAGCACCTCGGCCTCAATGCCCGCGGTGATCAGCGCGCGCTGCACACGCTGTTTGACCGCCGGCAGAAACGTGGTTTGCTCGCGCAGGGTGCGTGCCACGCCGTCCATGCACTGTGCCAGCCCCTCTAGCTGCACCCCGGCCAGCGCGCGCGCCTCGTTGCGGCGCGCCTGTTCACCCAGCAGTTGTTTCTCTTCCGTCAGCATCGCGGCCAGTGATTCGGGCAGTCTGGCTGATCGCTCGCATCCGATCAGCTCGATGGTACGCACCAACTGCTCATCGTCCAGTTCGCGCACCTCGGCATTCTCGATCAGCCCATTCATCAGCCGCGACGTGTGCTGAAAGTTCGCATTCCAGCACATCTCGCTGCCCGCGCACCCAACACATTGCCGGGCGATCAGGCGTTGGAGCCGGTCGGGCGTCTGCATGGGCGCTGCCTGCACCTTAGGCAGCGCCTCCACCATATCCATCAGCCCGCGCACGCGCTCCTCCAGCGCGTAGGCGAACGCGCCGCACACCGCGTCGGGCACAATCTCGCTGCGGTCGCCTACGCCCTCCGCGCAGGTCAGCACCGCCTGGCGCATGCGCTCGGGCACTGCCAGATATGCCGCGAGCCCCGGCACCACCGACATCATCGGCAGCAGGTTTCCCGCAACGCCCAATATGCCCATCGCGGTGCCCAGCGCCCCCAGCAAAAATGCGATGCACGCCACCCAGCGCCGCTTGGTACGGAACGCGCCGGACAGCGCGCCACCCATCGCCAGTGCGGCGCACAGCCACGGCGATACGTGCGTGACCAACAGGCCAATGCCCAGCATGCCGCCTGTGACCATGCCGGTGCCCGGCCCACAGCCCTGCGCCAGCCAAACGGTGATGCATACCGCCAGCGCATAGCCCAGATTGCATGGACCGAGTGTCAGGCTAGCCGCACCCAGCACCAGCGTGATCAATGCCAGCAGCGCGGAAAACTGCTCGTCCGCGCGCAACGCACGCCCCGGACGTGCCATCAGCATCAGCACCTGCGCATACACCGGCACCATCGCCATGGCCACCACCGCGCCCAATATGCACACGATGGGCCACATCGCCGCGCCGCCCAGCACGAATGGCAGTGGGATCAGCATCACCACCCCGGTGATCAGCGCGGCGCGCAGTGGGAATTGCTGCTGCGTCGTGCGCCAGAAGGGATAGCTCATCCACAGCGCGCAGCACGCGGGCACCTGCCACCAGTGCAGCGATTGCAGGATATTCCAGTTGAGCGCGACGCCGACCACGCAGCCAAAGAACGCGCTGGGGATACCCCAGCCGGTGCCCAACAGCGCGGCAAACGCGGCCACCGCGAACGGATTGCTGCCATCGGGCATGTGCGTATTGACCAGCAGCGCCATGCACAGCGCGTTGCGCGCCCACAGCCACACATCGCCGCCGCGCAACGTTCCAGCGATGCCGCGCACCGTGGCGCGCAAGCCGTCGGTGACCGCGTGTTCCATCTCGCGCTGCCAGCGCTCGCCACGCCCGGAACGCACTTTGCCACGCATCAGACGTGTCGCGTGCTCGGCCATGCCGCCACCTCCTTTATTGTTAAGGTAGTGTAGCACGGCACTTGGACAGGCCCTTGTCGCATCCTCACGCGAAAAAGCGCAGGCATCCATCAAAAAACGACAGGCTCATCGCCTGTCGCGCTTATCCGTCAAAATGCAAAGATTACACAATGCCCACCTTGACCCGCTGATAGATGTCCTCGTAGGCGGCGAATTGCATCAATCCATCGTCGGGGTCCGCAACTGTCGCGGTCGCGGCAGCCACACCGCAGCGCAGCGCGTTCTTGAGGTTTCCGCCTTCGCGCAAGCCCTTGAGCAGCCCCGCGACCATCGAATCCCCCGCGCACACGGTGGAGTGCACCGGCACCGACAACCCCGGCGCGAACAGCGTCAGCTTGCCATCGGTGATCATCGCGCCATCGCCGCCCATCGACACCGCCACCACCGACACGCCGGAGTCGATGATCGCAAACGCCTGATCGCGGATGTCGCGCAGTGTGTTCAGCGGTTTCTTCGCCGCCTCTTGCAGCTCTTGCAGGTTCGGCTTGATCAGATACGGTTTGGCACGCACGTTGTCCAGCAGGTGATCGCCCGCCACATCGACTACGCAGCGGCACATGCTCCCCACATCCTCCATCAGCGCGTTGTAGAAATCGCGCGGGCAGTCAGGCGGCAGGCTGCCGGTCAGCACCAGAAAATCGCTGTGCGACGCTTGTTCCAGCACGGCGCGCCGCACCTGATGGAGCTGCTCGTCGGTCACGGTTGCGCCCGGCTCATTCAGTTCGGTCATGGTCTTGGTCGCGCGCTCAAATATCTTGAGGTTGACGCGCACCGAACCGGGCGTGCGCACAAAGTTTGTTTCCACGCCGTCGCGCGCCAGACGATCCAGAATAAGCTGACCGCCGGACTGCGCGAGCAGGCCGACGCACATGGCCCGGATGCCCAGACGGCGCGCCACAATGGCGACATTGACGCCCTTGCCCGCACCCATGCTCTGCTCGGCCAGCATACGATTGGTGCCGCCGGGCGCAAAGGTTTCCACCTGCACAGTGCGATCAATGGAAGGGTTGAGGCATAGTGTGGTAATCATAAGCAGCCTCCTTTGGTCGAGGGGGTACACTGTTTATTGTACCATATCCGGCCGCGCGCGCCAACAAAAAACGGCGCGCATCCTGATAGGATACGCGCCGAGTGGTGAATTTGTGCGGGAGTTGGGCGGGACGTTTATCCCCAGCCGACCCAGGCTGGGCAGAAATGCTCTGGCGCTAGGAAGCGCAAGCCCGTCTGCCGGAGGCGTATGCCTAATACGCCGACAAATCGGGCGCAGCGCTGACAACGCGCCGGGGCGTTTATCCCAGCTTGACCTTATTCGTCCTCGTCCTCTTCAGCCTCTGCCTTATGCGCATCAATGATTTTCTGCGCAACCTGGCCGGGCACTTCCTCATAGCGCTCGTACGTCATGGTGAACGCGCCGCGCGCCTGCGTCATAGAGCGCAGGTCGGTGGCGTACTTGAACATCTCGGCCAGCGGCACCTCAGCCACGACCTGTTGCAGGCCGTCCACCTGATTCATACCCAAGATGCGGCCACGGCGCTTGTTCACATCGCCAATGATGTCGCCCATGTACTCGTCAGGCACCATCACCTCGACATGATAGATCGGCTCCAGCAGCACGGGGTTGGCATTCGCACACTGCTTATACGCAAGGCGCGCGGCGGTCTTAAACGCCATTTCCGAGGAGTCTACCGCATGGTACGAGCCGTCGTACAGCTTCGCGCGCAGGCCGACCATCGGATATCCGGCCATGACGCCCTTGGGCAGATTCTCGCGCAGGCCCTTTTCCACCGACGGGATGAAGTTGCGCGGTACCACGCCGCCGACCACCGCATCGACGAACTCGAAGTCGGTCGAACCTTCGCCGATCGGCGAGAACTCAATCCGGACGTGACCAAACTGGCCGTGTCCGCCGGACTGCTTCTTGTGACGGCCTTCGGCCTGAATGGTCTTGCGGATCGACTCGCGATACGGAATGCGCGGGTCTTTCAGCACCGCTTCGGCGCCGAACTTGTTGGCCAGCTTGGAGCGAATCACTTCCAGATGCAGCTCGCCCTGACCATTGAGCAGCGTCTCGTAGGTTTCCACGTTCTTTTCCAGCGTGATGGAGGGGTCCTCCTCCTGCAGGCGCGCCAGACCGGAGAACACCTTGTCCTCCTCACCGGCCTTCTTGGCGAACACCGCCAGCGAGATCGACGGCGCGGGGAACGCGATGGTCGGATAGAGGATCGGCTTGGCCGGATCGCATAGCGTATCGCCGGTGGAAGTGTATTGCAGCTTGGCCAGCGCGCAGATGTCGCCCGCATACACTGCGTCCACCGCAGTCTGCTTCTTGCCGCGCATCAGCGACAGGTTGCCGACTTTTTCCGACTTGTCCTGATTGGCGTTATAGATCTGCGCGCCGCCATGCAGCGTGCCGGACAGCACCTTGATCAGCGACAGCTTGCCGACGAACGGGTCGGCCATGGTCTTAAACACAATGCCGGAGAACGGCTCGGAGTCGGCAGCTTTGCGGCTGATCTCGTTGCCGCTCTTGAGGTCTTTGCCCGCAAACTCCAGGCCAGCGGACGAAGGCATGTACGCGGCCAAACCATACATCAGCGGCGAGATGCCGATGCCGGTCAGCGACGACACCGGGGCGACCGGTACCAGCGTGCCGTCCAGCGCACCGGCGGACAGTCCAGCCAGCATCTCCTCGTCGGTCAGCTCGCCCTCTTCAAAGAACTTCTCCATCAGCGCCTCGGACGTACCGGCGGCGGCTTCCTTGACGATCTCGCGCGCGGCGTCCACCGCGTCCTTCATATCGGCGGGCACCGGGATTTCCTTCATGGTCTTGCCCGCGCCCTCAAACGCCTTCATCGCGACGATATCCACCACGCCCTTAAACGCGGGGCCTTCGCCAATGGGCAGGATCAGCGGCACCACGCTGGAGCCGAACTTGTCGCGCAGCAGGCCCAGCACCTTGTCAAAACTGACATGCTCGCGATCCATTTGGTTGACCGCGATAAACTTCGCCAGGCCGCGCTTTTCGGCCTGCGCCCAAGCTTTTTCCGCGCCAACGGACACGCCGGACGGCGCACCGACCACGATCAGCGCGCTCTCGGCGGCGCGCAGCGGGCCCATCATCTCGCCAAAGAAGTCGAAATACCCGGGCACATCAATAAAATTCAGCTTGCGCTTGGCAAACTCCACCGGCACGATATCCGCGCTGATGGAAATATGGCGTTTGGTTTCCTCGGCGTCAAAGTCGGACACCGTGGTTCCGTCCTCGATTCGGCCCTGGCGATCGATGGCGCCGGTGGCGAACAGCATCGCCTCCAGCAGGGTGGTCTTGCCCTCGCTGCCATGGCCGATCACGGCAATGTTGCGGATATTCTCTGCCCTGTAGTCCTTCATGCGTCCATCCTCCTATTT
>JAVBMF010000048.1:0-16443 GCA_031552735.1 Eubacteriales bacterium | reverse complement strand
CGGCGGAAATAGTGCCGGACCGGAGACAACGGCTTCCGATTGCAAATCGGAATAAAAGCCGTTGGCGAACGTTGGGGCGGAGCGCCGTCGCGCCAGTGGCGCGATGAGACGGCGCGGAAGCCCAATGAGCCAACGAGCTTGCGTAGCAAGCGACTATGGCGAATTGAGGGAGGCACCCGCCGGAGCCGAGCATATGCCCATGGCGAACAGCCGCCGCAGCGTGCGCCCACTTTTTCGGTTCCTTTTTGGCAAAAAGGAACAGACATAACGTTTTTCCTCCAAAGGAAACAAGAGGACAGTCCATGGCTGGGGGGGGGACGGTGAGGTCTTTGGGGAAGGGAAGACGATGTACTCTTTGGCAAGGGGGAGACGGTGTACTCTTTGGATTACGCCCAAAGAGTACCAGAAAGGCGTTTGCGCCCGGGTTCGTCGCTAGGTCGCCATGGGCATATGCTCGGCTGCGGCGGGTGCCTCCCTCAATTCGCCATAGTCGCTTGCTACGCAAGCTCGTTGGCTCATTGGGCTTCCGCGCCGTCTCATCGCGCCACTGGCGCGACGGCGCTCCGCCCCAACGTTCGCCGATGGCAATGAACAGATTCTTCGAATCTGTAGCCATCGTCTCCAGTCCGGCACTAATCCGCCGTGCGCCTTCGCTAGAACATGCCCCATGGCTCCCGCGACTCCAACGGGCGCGAAGCCCTGCGCAACCTGTGCGGTTTGTGTCGTAGCTTTGGCGTGTTCGAAACCCCGCGCCCGTTGGAGCCAGCCGAGCCATGGGGCATGTACCCGCGAAGCGGAGCGAGGAAAAGCGCCGGACCGGAGACAACGGCTTCCGATTGCAAATCGGAATCATAGCCGTTGGCGAACGTTGGTAGGCGCCCGAGCGATGCGAGCATATGCCCATGGCGACAGATGGCGAACCCGGGCGCAAACGCCTTTCTGGTACTCTTTGGGCGTGATCCAAAGAGTACATCGTAGCCCCATTTGGTAAAAAATCACCACATAACAACTCGCGAGGCAAAGCACCGCCTCGCTTTTTGTATAGGCCGCCCAGACACGCCCACCTGCGGTGTCAGCGCCGCGCCCGCCTCGTCGGCGTATTGACCATACGCCTCCCACGGTCAGGCTTGCGCTTCCTTGCATCTGGGCATGTCTGAACGGCCTATCGTTAGGCTACGCAATACCTATCACGCGGCACGCACCGCCGCCCACAGAAAAGGAGATAGCATCCCATGGCACTGACACGAAAATGGCTGAAAACACTGGGCATCGACGACGGGCAGATCGAACAAATCATCGCGGCGCACGCCGACACCGTCACCGCGCTGAAAACCGAGATCAGCACCGCCCGTTCGCAATCGGACGAGCTGACCAGCGTCGCCACGCATCGCGACGCACTGCAACAGCAACTGGATGCACTGGCAACCGCCAGCGACGACGCGGCGCGGATTCAGGCCGACTACGACGCCTATAAGGCGCAGGTCGAGGCTGAACGGACGCTCGCAGTCAAGCACAGGGCCGTGCTGGACGCGCTGAACGCGCACGGCATCCACAAGGCCGCGCCCACCATCGCCCGCGCGATCGACCTGTCCGCCCTCGCCATCGAGGACGGGACCGTCGCCAACCTCGACGCGTTCATCGACACCGTCGTCGCCGAGCATCACTGGGCCGTCGAAACCACCACCGTCCACGGCGTGCCGCCCATCGCGCCACCCACCGGCAACGCCCGGTCCATCTACACCCGCGCCGATATCGAACGCATGTCGGCTGACGAAATCAACCAGAACTGGGCCGCGATCCAAGCATCGCTGCCCAATATCAAAGGAGTGTAAATCATTATGTCGATCCATACCTTTATCCCGCAGATGTGGAGCGCCCGCCTGATGGAATACATGCGCGCCAATCTGGTGTACGTGCACCTGTTCAACCGCAGCTATGAGGGCGACATCAAGCAGATCGGCGACACCGTGCACATCAACATGCTCAGCGAGGTCGCCATCAAGCCCTATACCAAGAACCAGGACATCGCCGACCCCGAGCAGCTCACCACCGTCGATCAGACGCTGGTCATCGATCAGGGCGACTACTTCAACTTCTACCTGAACGATGTGGACAAGGCGCAGGCCGCCGGGGAGCTGATGGAAAAAGCCATGCAATCCGCCTCCTATGGGCTGGCCGACAAGCTGGACCGCTACCTCGCGTCGCTGATCACCGCCGGGACGCTGACCGGTGGCCTGGGCACCAACGCCGCGCCGCTGTTCGTCGCCAAGTCCGGCGGCGATTACGACGCCTACGACCTGCTGATCGCGCTGAAAACCGCGCTGGACAAGGCCAACGTGCCCACGCAGGGCCGCAAGGTGGTCGTCCCGCCCGAGTTTGAGGGCGTGATGCTGCTGGATCAGCGCTTTGCCGCCGCCAACGGCCCCAACGCCGAAACCCGCCTGCTGACCGGGCTGGTCGGTCGCGCCGCCGGGTTCGACATCTTCACCAGCAACAATGTGCCCAACACCAGCGGCAACAAGTTCAAGATCATCGCCACCGTGGACGCGGTATCCACCTACGCCGACCAAATCCTGCAAACCGAGGCGTACCGCCGCGAAAAGGGCTTTGACGACGGCGTGAAGGGCCTGCACGTCTACGGCGCGAAGGTGCTGCAACCCGCGAAGGTCGCCGTTGCCACCGTCAACTTCGGCCAGAAAGCCTAACCTAACCAAATAAAGGGGGAGCGAACATGGCGATATCGGTGGGCGCTGTCATGCGCGCCTGCAACCACTACTTTGAGGCCGAACGCTGGCCGGGCGACTTCACCGTCTCCGGCGGCACACTGTCCGGCGCGGACGGCACGCCGCTATCCGCCATGGCGCTGCCCGGACAGTACGTCGCGATCCTCGGCACCGCCGGGCAAGACGGCGTGTACCAACTGACCGCCGACGGCGGCGTGCCGCTGGACGACCAAACCTTCTCCGGTCAGGTCGTGCGGCTCGCGCCGCCGCGCGCGTTCCTGGACCTGTGCGCGGACATCGCCGCCTATGGCGAGGCCAACCCGGACACCACCGTCGTCGCCGAGCGATTCGGCGCGTACAGCGTGTCGCGCGCGACGCGCAGAAACGGCGCGGTCACCACCTGGCGGGAGGTCTTTTCCTCCCGCCTGACCCCGTACCGCCGCATGTTTCCCGACATCGAGGGGGTGTAGGCGTGGCGCTGACAGACTATTTTGAGCCCTTTGTGCGCCTGACCGCGCCCGACGCGCCCGACGCGCTGGGCGGCACCGACGGCGCATGGCAAGACGGCGACCTATTCTCCGCGGGCATCTGCGTGCTGGACACCGACCCCGCCGCCGTCGCCGCGCAGGACGGCGCGCGCGTGCGCTGCCTGATCCTGACCGGCAAAGACACCACCCTGCGCCGCAAAGACCGCGTGCGCCGCGTCGCCGACGGCAAGGTGTACACCCTGACCAGCGACGCCGCCGACCTGGGCACGCCGGACTGCGCGCGCACCCAGTTCTTGCAGGCGACGGCAGAGGCGGTGAGCGTATGACCGCCATCAAACAGGCGCTGGCCGCCTTCTGGGCATCGTTTGCGATGGACGGCGCGGCCATCCCCGCCTATGGCGAGGACACGCCGGCGACCGAGCGCGCGCCGCTGCCGTACATCACCTTCCGGCTGGACTGCCCGGACGCCTTGCACACCGCCGACACCGCCGCCACCTGCTGGCTGGACGCGCGCGACCCCGCCGCGAACCGCAAGCGCGCGCTGCTGTGCGACCAGATCGCCGCGCGCATCCCGCCGCAGGGCGTGCGCCTGCCGGTTGGCACCGGCTGCGTCGTGCTGGCGCGATCCGCCGCCGGATTCATCACCGACTGCGCCGCCGAGCACCCCGACGCCGCCATCGGCGCGCGCGTCGGCCTTACGCTGACCAACTACACACATCAGGAGGAACCCATATGATCACTGGCGTCAGACCCGAAACCTTTGAGCGCCTGCAACTGGGCGCGGGCGTGTTCCTGAAAAACTTTGACTACAGCGCGTGCGAGAACGCCACCGATCTGGCCGCCGCCGTGCTGGCCGCGCTGGCCGCCGACACCGGCGTCATCGGCGCGACCACCGGCGGCGGCTCCTTCCAGTGCACGCCGGAAATCCGCCAGATCGAGGCCGACGGCATGCGCTATCCCATCAAGGGCAGCACCGTCAACGACCGCTGGACCGTGCAACTGACCGGCACGATGAAGGAGATCACGCCCGACAACTTCGCCAGCGCGCTGATGTGCGCCGATGTCACCGCGCAGGGCGCGAAAACCACCGTCCGCGTGCGCACCGACATCAAGCTGACCGACTACATCGACAACCTGTGCTGGATCGGCGACACGTCGAAGGGCTTTGTGCTCATCAACCTGACCGCCGCCATGAACCTGACCGGCGCCAACTTTGCCTTTGCCGACAAGGGCGAGGGCAGCCTGCCGTTCCAGTTTCAGGCGCACGCGGCGGATTTGGCGTCGATGCAGCATGCGCCGTTTGAGGTGATTTTCTTCGATGAGGTAAGCGCATGAAACTATCCGACATGAACACCGCCGAGCTGGCCCGCTGCCTGGTCGCGCTGGCCGCGCCCTTGGCCGCCATCGCGCAGGACGCGCGCGTGGCCGACTATCTGGCCGGGCTGCAAGCGCCCGACGCCGCGCGCGACAAAAAGGTGATCGAGGTGCTGGGCGACGCGGTCGGCGCGCTGACCCCGGTGCTGCTGGGCGACCATGCCGAGGCAGTCTTTGCCATCGCCGCCGCGCTGACCGGCAAAACCGCCGCCGCCATCCGCGCGCAAAAGGGCATCACCACCCTGCGCGACATCCGCGACAGCGTGGATCGCGAGCTGATCGATTTTTTTACGTCGTCCGTGGCTTCGGACACGGCGCGGTGACCGCCGCGATCTGCCGCCACGGCGCGCCCTACGGCGTCGCCGCACTCGCGCTGCTATTGGCCGACGAGCGCCAGCAGCACGCCCGTGCCGACTACGCCGCCAACATGCTGTGGGCCATCGCGCGCACGCTGGGCGGGGATCGCTGCGATATCCCCAGCTATGCCGAGCTGACCCAGCGCGCCGCCGCGCCCCAAGACCGCCGCACCGGGCGGCAGATCGCCGACGACTTGATCGCCACGCTGGCCCAGCGCCAGCACGACAGGAGGGGAAAGCACACCGATGAAACTATTTGAGTTGTTTGCCACGCTGGGGCTGGACACCAGCGACTTTGACCAGAAAATCGCGCTGAGCGCCGATGCCGGGCGCGCGTTCATCGCCGACTTTTCGCAGGCGGTCGTGTCGCTGGGCACCAGCGCCGCCGCCTCGCTGGGCAAGACCGGCGACGCGCTGGTCAGCCTGGCCGAGCACGGCGAGAACGCCCGCCGCATCGGCGCGGACATCGCCGGGGGCGTCGCCGCAGGGCTGGCCGAGCAGGCCGACACCGCCGTCACCGGCGCGCACACCACCGCCGCGCGCATCATCGACGCGATCGCACAGGCGCTGGGCATCGCCGACGGCGTGTCCACACAGGGCATGCAGCACGGCGCGGCGCTGGTGCTGGGCATCGCCAGCGGTGCGGAAAACACGCCCTTTACCGCCGGGGGCAAGGTCGCGCAGAACACGCTGACCGCGTTGAACACCGCCTTTGGCATCAAGGGCGGCACCGCCGACAAATTCCTGAGCGTGGGCCGCGCCGTGTCCGAGGGCATCGCCGTGGGCATATCCGAACAGGTGGAGGCCATCGTCGCCGCCGCCGCGCGCGCCGCCCGCGCCGCGCATGCCGCCGCCATGAAGGCGCTGAACGCGCACAGCCCCTCGCGCCTGATGGCCGAGGTGGGCGGCTACTTTAGCCAGGGCTTCGCCATCGGCATCGAGGATGGCATCTCCGGCGTGGTGCGCGCCGCCACGCGCATGACCGACGCCGCCGCGCGGGTCGGCATGACCGCGCCCGAATCCGCCGCGCGCGTATCGCCGGGCACCGACGCCCTCGCGGGCGGCATCCACCTGACGCAGAACATACAGGCCGTGCCGATGTCGCCCAGCGAGCTGGCCGCGCAATCGCTGCACGCGCTGGAGATGGCGAGGTGGGCGCTGGCATGAACTACACCCTGCGATACGCCGGGGAGCACGGCACATTCAGCTTTGGCGCGGACAGCGGCTTCATCGTCGAGCACTTCAGCGACCCGACCGGGCAGTGCGTCGCCTTCACCACCTCGGCGGGCATCTATGGCGTGGGGCAGAAGATCGAGGCCGCCTCCGTCAGCCCCAAATCGTTCACGATCTCCGGCACGATCTCCGGCGCGGCGGCGCACCAAAAACAGCGCCTGCTGACCGCCTTTGCGCCGCAGACGCGCGGCACGCTGATCTTTGACGACACGTACCAAATCGACGTCGCCGTGCAGAACAGCCCCACCATCGAGTCCTACGACACCAACCCGCGCTTCTCGCTGATGCTGTTCGCCGCCTTTCCCTATTGGCGCGACACCACCAGCCAGACCACCGCGCTGATCGGCCTGATCAAGAAGCACCGCTTCCCGCTGACCATCGGCCCGCACACCTTTGCCGTCAAGACCGAGGCGCAGTTTGTCAACGTATTCAACGACGGATCGGTGCCCGGGCGCTGGGTGCTGGAGCTGCGCGCCGACGCGCCGCTGGTCAACCCCATGATCCAGAACGTGCGCACCGGCGAAATCGTGCGCGTCAACCGCGCGATGGACACCGGCGAGCGCATCGTCATCGACACCACCGGCGCGGAGCTGACCGTCACCGGGTACACGCCCGACAACACCCGCTATGACGCGTTCCGCTACCTCGATATCGACAGCGTGCCCTTCCCGCTGGCCGTCGGCGACAACCTGATCAAGGCCGACGCGGGTGCGCACCGCGCCGGGCTGACCGCCATCCTGTCGGTGTGCGCGTACCGCGCGGGGGTGACGCCATGACGCTGCATGTGCTGGACGGCGCGCTGACCTATCGCGGGCGGCTGACCAACTTCCGCTCCCTGCGCTGGAGTGAGGAATATCGCGGGCCCGGCGCGTTCTCGCTGGTCTGCGACGACACCGACGAGAACGCCGCGCTGCTGGCGCACGGCAGCTTCCTGTGCCGCGCCGACCGCAAGACCGCCATGCAGGTCGTGTCCATCGTCCGTAACGGCGAGCAGCGCACCATCACCGCCAGCGGCTACACCACGCTGCACCTGCTCAACCGCCGCGTCATCATCGGCACCTACCCGGTGGACAACATCGAGGCCGCCATCCACCGCATCGTGCGCCAGAACCTGCGCGCACTGCCCGGCATCGACATCGCCCCGGAAAAGGGGTTCACCGACCAGTGGATCGGCGAAATCGCCGACGGCGAGATGATCAAGACCCTCGCCGGGCTGTGCAAGCAGGGCGACATCGGCATGCGCATGACGCTGGACATCGACCGCAAGCGGCATGTGTTCGAGACCTATCGCGGCAAGGATTGGACCTATCGCGAGGGCGCGGGCGGCTTGGTGTTTTCCAAGGAGTTTGGCAACCTGCTGGCGCTGACCGTCACCGAGGACGACGACCTGTTTAAGAGCGCCGCGCTGGTCATCGGTCAGGCGACCGACGGCGCGCGCGTGCTGGTCACCGTCGGCGACGCCACCGGCGACGACCGCCGCGAGATGATCGTGCAAGGCGGCGCGCAGGACAACGCCGAGACCGACGCGCAGTTTGTCGCGCGCCTGACCGCGCTGGGGCAGGAGCAGCTGTGGGCGCGCTATCGCGTCAAGACCTTTCAGGCCAGCATCAGCCCGGAGCAGTTCGCCGTCGCCTATGACCTGGGCGACAAGGTGACCTGCAACGCCACACGCTACGGGTTGCGCTTTGACACGCGCATCACCGCGTTTACCCACACCATCGAGAAGGGCGCGCAGAAAATCACCATCACGCTCGGCGAGATGGTGGTGACCTATATCAAGGGGGAGATGATCAAACATGGCTGAAAAAAGCTATCCATTGAACATGACCGAGTACGACGCCACCGACGCGCAGCTATGGCACGCCACGCGCACCAGCGGCGTCTACGCGATGAACCACCTGGCCGTAAAACCCGGCGGCGGCATGCTGGTCGCGCTTTCGACCGGCGTCGCGTGGCTGGCGCACAGCATGTTCGGCGGCGTTGTGTACGCCAACACGCTGGACCTGTCGCTGACGCTGCCCTATGCCGACGCCACGCTGGATCGTTATGACCGCATCATGATCCGCTACGACGTGGTGGCCAACACCGTCAGCGCGGTCGTGCGCCAGGGCGTCGCCGCCAGCAGCCCGCAGAAGCCCGCGCCCCAGCGCGATGGGTTCGCCTACGAAATCTGCGTCGCCAGCATCCTGCGCCCCAAGGGCGCTACCGAGATCGGCGCGCAGCACATCGTAGACGAGCGCATGAACGCCGAGGTCTGCGGGCTGATGTCCGACGGCGTCACCCGGCTGGATACGCAGGCGTTCTATCAGCAGATCACCAGCGATCTGGCGTACTTCCGCGGCACGCAGCAGGCCGCGTTCCTCGCGTGGTTCGCCGACATGCGCGACACGCTGAGCGGCGATGTCGCCGGGAACCTGCTGGACAAGATGCAGGAAATCAAGACCGACGGCGCGCTGAACGTCTATACGCACACCAAGACCGGCAAGGTGCACAACTTCTCCGGCAGCGGCGTCAATGGCCGCGCCAAGATCACCGCCGCGTTTGCCGCCGGGGACACCTTTGCGGTCAACGGCGCGGCGTGCCCGGCCTACGCGGGCGCAGGCGCGGTCGCCAAGCTGCCCGCCGGACACTGGGCGACCTTTGTGTACGACGGCACGATGCTGGACTTTGGCGGCGACGCGGACATTGACGCGGCCAGCCAGCGCAGCGCGATGGGGCTGGGCAACACCACCGGGCCGCTGCCCATCGCCAACGGCGGCACCGGCGCCAGCGAGGGTATGGGCGCGCGCGCCAATCTGGGCCTGAAAAACGGCGCGGAGACGGAGATCCAGCGCGGCTCGCTGTATGTGACCGTGCCGTCCAGCAGCACGCCGGGGCTGGCGTACACGTACTTTTACTGGCAGTTTTCCGGCACACCCTGCGTGACCGCCACCGTGCGCACCAGCGTGCCCAACAAGCGGTTTGTCAGCCTCAACGGCGTGGACCCGGCGGGCGTGTCCTTCTATGTATACGCCGATACGTCCGGCCCGGTGTATCTGGAATACATTGCGGTCAAGAACTAATAAAGGGGGAGAATCCGATGATTGCGCAAGTGACTTTGTTTCCCGATCAGCGTATTGCCGTCGCATCGTTTGACTCGCCGCTGGGGCCCGACGCCATCGAGGTGGACTTCCCGGATGGGTTTGACATGATGACGATGTACGAATACCGCGTGGTGGACGGTGCGCTGGTGCACGACCCGCTGCCGCCCGAGCCGTCCGCGCCCGCGCCCGACGCGCTGCTGAACGCGCGCATGCAGGAGATCGAGGGCGCGCTGGTCGAGCTGGCGGGCATTGTGATGGAAGGGGGACTGTGACATGGCAGTGATTTATGCGCGGCGCATCCTGGCCGGGCTGATGGCGCTGGCCGACGTGCCGGAGAGATGGCGCGCGGAGGTTGCGGGGATGGTGGGGGAGGAAAATCCTGAAAAAGAGAAAATTTAGACTCGAAAACAAGAAAATTTAAATCAAAATGCGCATAAACTCCGGAAAAAGCGGAAAAATCAGAAAATAGCTGTTGCGCATAGGGTGGGAAAACGGTACAATGTGGGAGGGAAATTGATATGAAGGATGATGCAGTAATGTTGGTGATGTTCAGAGTAAAGAACTTCGCTTCTTTTCGTGACGAAGTCGTGTTGGATATGCGTGCGACATCCTACGCGCAGCATCCCTCCCACATCCTGATCGAGAAGGGTTGCCCCAAACTGCTGAAAACGACTGCGATCTATGGCGCAAATGCCTCCGGCAAGTCGAACCTCATCCGCGCGATGCACTTCTTCAAGCAGAAGATTTTTCAGCGCCCGGCAATCGATGATGGCGACAGTGCGGAGAGCATTTCAAATGCGCCCCCATACGAGCCGTTTTTGCTCTCGCCTGATCGGAAGGAACCGACGGAGTTTCAAATCGTCTTTTTTGCCGACGGCAAAACGCATGACTATGGATTTTCCTTGGTGGACGATCAGGTTGTCGAAGAGGTCTATTATGTGGGCACGCAAGACGTTTTTACCCGACGCGGCGATTCGTTGGCCTTTGGAAAAAAGGCACAACCATTCCTAAGCAAGTATGACAAGATATCCCCGCGCGAACTGTTTGCGTCCGCAATGCTAGTGTTCTTGGACAAAGAAGCAAAGGAGACGTTGTTCAGCGGGTTTTGGCGTTTCTTTGCAAGAGAGTATGTGATGTATGATACGATTTTCTATGAATCGTCGATCAAGCGCGCCCATGAAACGTTCCCTGCGGTTTCCTTTATAAACGAAGAGGGCGCAATTCATTTTCGGGAGCGCTGCTTGCCGCTGATCAAACTGGCGGATTTTTCGATTCGCGATTTGGAGATTCGCAGCCAGGAATTTAGCCTTCCTGGCCGTAAACCGATCACCCGATATGTGCTGGACATTGTGCACACTGTGTACGATGCGGACAAGCGCGAGGTCGGGACAGTCATATTTCCGCTTGAACGTGAGTCCTCGGGGACAAAGCAATTCTTGGAGCTGATTGAAGACATCACGGATGCGATTGACCGTGGCGGCGTCTTTATCGCGGACGAAATGTCGGCGCATTTGCATCCGTTTCTCTCTAAGTTTATCGTCGATTTATTCCAAGCGGAGAGCAACACGCGCGCGCAGCTTATTTTCACCACGCACGATGTGTCCATGCTGTCCAGCGCGCAGTTCCGCAGGGATGAGATTGTGTTTGTCGAGAAGGACGAGCAGGGTGCGTCCGAGATCTTCAGCCTGTCCGATTTGAAAGAGCGCGAGGATGTCAACTTCCAGAAGAACTACTTGCAGGGCAAGTATGGCGCGATTCCCATTATCCGCGAGGTGATGGAGGAAGAAGCGGAGGCTGCGCCATGAAGCGAATACCTGTACAAACGAAAAAGCGCGGGAAAGCAACACGCGAGACGCATTTGGGACGCCTGATTCTTTTTGTTGAGGGCAAATCAGAGCTAGCATATTTTAATGCACTGAAAGAAATGGTGCGACAGGACCGGTATAGTAATCTGGAACCGGTCAACTGCAAAGGAAAAACGGCAACGAACGTGCTGCATAGAGCGGAGAAATTCTTTCAGAGCAATCCCCGGGCTGCCGACCATCGCGATGATGCCAAGTATCTAGTGTTTGACTGTGACGCACCCCCGGAAATCGGCGAGTTGATACGGGAAATGCGCAAGAAAGGCTACAAGACTTTGTATTCCAATGCTTGCTTTGAAACGTGGCTGTTGATGCACGTGGAGGACGTGAAACAAAAATATACGGTGGAGGAAGCGGAAGATCGGCTGACAAAGTGGCTGGGCGCGCGATATAAAAAGGGCGATGCCAAGCAAATCCAAAGAATCATAGAGGGGAAGAATATCGCCAAGGCGATTGAGCGGGCACAGGCACGGTGCAAACAGAATGCGGACAAGAAATACAATATATGCCGGGATGTTCCCGATATGAATCCCTGCACCAGCGTGCATGTGTTGGTTCAAGAACTTTTGCCCAACAACGACCAATAGAAAACATTGGGACACCTTAAACCTCCTTCAGAACATGAGGATTTCTGAAGGGGGTTGTTTTATGCACAAAAGGAGGGATGCTTATGATTCCTGCGGAAGCCGCCGCCGCACTGTTTGAGCAGATCATCGGGTGGCCGTACGCGTCGCCGGGCAGCAATGACCAGTCTGGCATCGACTGCTCCGGCGCGTGGGTGCGCGTGTACAGGCAGTGCGGCGGGCGCGTCGCGCACGGCAGCAACAGCCAGTATCGCCAGCACTGCGCGCGCCGCGGCGAGATCAACGGCGAACAGGACTTGGCCGTCGGCATGGCGGTATTCAAGCGGCGGTTTGACGGCGGCGAGCCCGAAGCGTTTCGCGGCGACGGGCTCGGCAACCTGTACCACGTCGGCTGCGTGACGCGCGTGCACCCGCTGCGCATTGTGCACGCCACGCCGCCCAATGCCAAGGCCGACACCAGCATCAAGGGCTGGACACACTGGGGGGAGATGGATCAAGTGGAATACAGGGGACAGACGCCGCAGCCGGTGATCGGCACGGCGGTGGTGGGGACGCAGGAGGGCGCGCTGAACGTGCGCGAGACGCCGGACATCCATGCCGCGCGCGTGGGCAAGGCGCCGCGCGGGGCGGTGGTGGATGTGATCGAGGACGGCGACGGCTGGGCGCGGATCGCGTATGGCGGCGTGACCGGCTGGGCGAGCAAGGACTTTTTGCGGGTGACGTGGGCGGACGGTAGCGACGCGGGCGGGGATGGGGAGCCGGGCGTGCGGGGCGCGGGCGGGGATGGGGCGCCGGGCGTGTGGGGCGAGGGTCCCGGCGTGTGGATTCCCTGCGGCACCGCCGACGAGGCGCGCGCGATCGTCGCGGTGTTCGACCTGCTGGCGGGCATGTCCAGCGGCGCGCTCGTGCGGGGAGGCTGACGCGCATGCGGGACGATGTGGTCAAATACTGGCTTCAGTACGCGATGGGGCTGGTGGCGGCGGCGCTGGCGATGGGGTATTGGCAACTGGCAAAACGCCTGAAAACCGCCAACGCCGAGAACGCCGCGCTCAAGCTGGGCATGCGCGCGCTGCTGCGCGACCGGATCATCCAAGGCTACACCCATGCCGCATCGGCGGGGTACTGGCCGATCCTGGAGCGCGAATCCATGCTGGATATGTTCGCCCAGTACAAGGCGCTGGGCGGCAATGGGATGATCTGCGGGCTGATGCAGGACATGCAGGAGTTGCCGACTGAACAACAAAAGAAAGTGAGGACAAGGGCATGACACTATGGGAGAAGATGAAAAACCGCTCGCAGTCGTGGGCGGCGTGGGTCGCGCTGGCCGCGCTGATTGCGCTGGTGTGCAAGGAATGGTTTGGTGTGGAAATCCCCGGCTGGGACGGCATTGTGCAGGCGCTGATGGCCGCGCTGGTGGCGTTCGGGGTGGTCAATAACCCGGATAATCGAAACGAGTTTTGATACAGGTGTTTCGGCGGCAAGCCACCACTTGCCGCCTTCTCTATTTTCTGGTAATATAGACACATCTATACACAGAAGAAGAGGGGAACACCCGGATGCGATCCATACGTGAGAGAACCGCCCGGCTTTTGTCCGCGCGCGCGGGGCAGGGCGCGCTGTTTGTGCTGGCGGCGGCCTTCCTGCTGGTGCGCGCGGCGCGCGGCTTTGTGTTTATCGACCTGCTGTTTTTGCTGCCGCTGACGCTGTGGGTGCTGGCCTGCCTGCCCACGCTGCGCTTTGGCTTTGCCTCGGTGGCCGAAACCGTTTGGTTTTTCGTGCTGTCGGCCTACCTCACGTTTGCGCTGTGGGGCAATTACTTCCTATTTAACCGCGTGGCGCTGACGTGGGAGGTCATCCCGTGCGCCGTCTTTGCGTGCTTCCTCGCGCGGGTCATCGTGCGGCAGATGGACCGCATCGCGGACAAGCCGCGCACGCCGGGCACCGGCCCCTACTGGCTGAAATGGGCGATCTTGGCCGCGCTGGCCATGGGCCCGCTGCTGGTCTATCACGAGGCGTTTAACCCCGCCGTCATGTCCATTGATTCCAACACGCACATCTCGCAGGCCATCGAGGCCGCGCCGCTATCCGACTGGCACTCGCCGCTGTACACGCTGTGCATCCGCGCGCTGCTGGCCATTTCGCCGCGCATCGCGTTTGTGGTGGTGGTGCAGTGCGCGCTGGTTTCCTGCGCCATCGCCACCGCCGCCATGCTGCTTCACCGGCGCGGCCTGTCGTACTACGCGCTGTGCGTGGGCGTGTGCGTATTCACCATGCTGCCCAACAACGGCCTGCAAATCAACACCATCTGGAAGGACATTCCCTTTTCCTTCCTGCTGGTGCTGCTGACCTGCGCGCTGCTGGTGCTGATGCGGCGGCTGAACGGTGAACCGGGCGGCATCGCGCTGCCGCTGACGCAGATCGGCGTGTCGCTGGCGGGCATCTACCTGTTCCGCCAGAACGGCATCGCGCCGTTCATTGGCGCGGGCATCGCGCTGGTATACTTGGCTATCCGCTACCGCAAGTGGGCGCTGCCGCTGGTGCTGGTCGCCGCCATCGCCGTCGTCGGCGTGGTCAAGGGGCCGATCTATCAGGGCGCGCTGCACATCGAGCACGAGGAGAAGTCCGACGACGCGCGCTACTACTCGCTGCTGCACGACTTGCAGGGCGTGTATTACGAATACGGCGTGTTCTCCGACGCGGATCAGGCGCTGCTGGAGCGCATCATCCCCGACTTGGACGCGCGCCAGGCGGAGTACATGCCGACGTGGTTCAGCGACAGCTTCTACGACATGGAAGAGGTGCGCATGGGCGAGCTGATGGGGCTGTACCTGCGCACGCTGGTCAAGAACCCCGGCCTGACGCTGCGCGGGCTGCTGCTGCGCTGCAACGCGTACTGGAGCATCCTGCTCAAAGACCACAAGGTGGTCAACGTGACCGGCTTTTCCGACGCGTATGTGCAGGAGGAGCTGTACTTCCCGGAGGAGATCGCGCAGTACGGGCTAAAGAACCGCGAGTCGTTCTACTGGACCGAGATGAACCGCATCAACGGCGCGCTGATGGAGCCGATCCCGGCCAGCTTCCTGTGGAGCATGGGCATCTGGGTGGCGGTGCTGCTGTTCGCGGTGTTCCACTGCGTATTCCGCAAAAAAGCGATGCTGCTGTGGGCGCTGCTGCCCACGGTGCTGAACTATCTGGCGCTGCTGGCCACCAGCAGTTGGAGCGACTACCGCTACGGGTACCCCATTTTCCTGATCGGCGTGTTCTTCCCGCTATACGCGCTGCTCGATTCCCCCAAGACCACAACCGATGGAGGACACGCAGATGACACAGCCCACTAACAGCCTGGAACTGACCATCCTGATGCCCTGTCTGAACGAGGCGGAGACGCTGGAGGTGTGCATCAAAAAGGCGCTGCGCTTTCTGGCCGAGAACAACGTGTCCGGCGAGGTGCTGATTGCCGACAACGGCAGCACCGACGGCTCGCAGGAGATTGCGCGGGCATGCGGCGCGCGCGTCGTCGATGTGCCGCAGCGCGGGTATGGCGCGGCGCTGATCGGCGGCACCAACGCGGCGCTGGGCCGGTACACCATCATGGGCGACGCGGACGACAGCTATGACTTCACCGCGCTGATGCCCTTTGTGCTGCGCCTGCGCGACGGCGCCGATCTGGTGATGGGCGACCGCTTTGCCGGGGGCATTGAGAAAGGCGCGATGCCGCCGCTGCACAAGTACATCGGCAACCCGGTGCTGTCGTTTGTGGGGCGCGTGTTCTTCCACAGCAAGATTCGCGATTTCCACTGCGGGCTGCGCGGCTACAACACGCAGAAAATGCGCGACCTGGGCTTAAAAACGCTGGGCATGGAGTACGCCAGCGAGATGGTGGTGCAGGCGACGCTGCACGGTTATCGCATCGACGAGGTGCCCACCACGCTGGCCAAGGATGGCCGGTCGCGTCCGCCGCACCTGCGCAGCTTCCGCGATGGCTGGCGGCATTTGAAGTTCCTGCTGATGCACAGCCCCAACTGGCTGTTCCTGTACCCCGGGCTGGCGCTGTTCGTGCTGGGGCTGGTGATGGGCGCGGTGCTGGTGTTTAAGCCGATCACCGTCGCCGGTGTGGTGCTGGACTTGAACACGCTGCTGTTCAGCATGACCGCGCTGATCGTCGGGTTTACCATTGTGCTGTTCGCGGCGTTCACCAAGCAATACGCCATCACTGCCAAGTACATCGTGCCCGACAAGCGCATGCAGTGGCTGCTGAAGCTGACCACCGAAAAGGGCATGATCTCCGGCGCGGTGCTGGTGGGCATTGGCGTGGTGCTGTCCATCCTGTCGGTTGCGGTGTGGGGCAAGAGCGACTTTGGCAACCTAAACCCCGAATCCTTCATGCGCATGACCATGCCCGCCGCCACCATGATCATCATCGGCGCGGAGCTGTTCTTCGCCGGGTTCTTCCTGGATATTTTGCGCATTGAGAGAAGGTAGCGTTGGGGGATGTTTGGGCGGCGAGTGCTTCACTCGCCGCCTTATTTCTTTCCAGCTATTTCCGCGCAAAAACTTTGCATAAAGCGAAAAAAGATGGTTGACATCGCGCAGCCGCCGTGATATTCTATACAGGCTCTCTCGCAAAACGAGCGGGCGCGCGATCCTTGAAAACGATACAGGAAGAGAGAAAAAGCCGTGATTTCCCTTCGGGGGGAGAGCGGCGAGACAGACAGTTGATTCTTAATGAGTTTTGAATCT
>JAVBMF010000035.1:0-46927 GCA_031552735.1 Eubacteriales bacterium | reverse complement strand
GCTGATCTTTGGCGGGGCGCTGCCGGTATACCTGCTGAAAACCGGCAAGGGCATCCGCACCCAATGGCGCGCGCGTGTGCTGGCACTGGCCTGGCTGCGCGGCGACGCGCGGCGGGTCATGAATCTGGTGGAAAAAACCTGAACGCAAAGG
The DNA here is from genome assembly GCA_031552735.1 of Eubacteriales bacterium. Classification (GTDB taxonomy): domain Bacteria; phylum Bacillota; class Clostridia; order Christensenellales; family Aristaeellaceae; genus JAVBUY01. The sequence continues at coordinate 46,776 of JAVBMF010000035.1, read as the reverse complement.
AGGGGCGCGCGTGATCAGTGTCATCGTGCCGTGCTATAACGCCGCGCCCTATCTGCGCGCGTGCCTGGACTCGCTGTGCGCGCAGACCGAGCGCGATATCGAGATCATTGTGGTGGACGACGGTAGTACCGATGGCAGCAGCGACATTGCCGATGCCTACGCGGCGCAAGAGCCGCGCGTCGCGGTGCTGCATGGGGAAAACCGCGGGGTGTCGGCGGCGCGCAATGCGGGGCTACATGCCGCGCGCGGCGAGCGCGTTGCCTTTGTCGATGCAGACGACACGCTGCCGCCCGATGCACTGGGTAAGCTGTGCGGCGATGCCGACATCGTCTGCGGCCTGATTGCCGAGGACGATCGCGCCGGGGAACGCTATGTGCTGACGCCGCTGCGGCCGCTGACCACGCGCGATCAACAGATTCGCGCGCTGATTGACGGTGACCGCGTACTCAACAGCCCCTGCAACAAGCTGTACAGCCGCGCGCTGATCGGCGATACGCGCTTTATGGAAGGGCTGAAAATCGGAGAGGACGCGCTGTTTAATCTGGAGTTATATGCCCGCGCGGGTAGCACCGCGCTGGTGCGCGAGGTGACCTATACCTACCGGATGCACGGCGGCTCGGCGATGCATGGGGTTACGCGCGAGCAGCACTACGCGCGCCACCTGCCTTGGCTGGCAGCGATGCGCGCGCTGCTGTGCCAACTGGGCCTGCGCGAGACGTACTTCCGCGCGTATTGCCACAGCCATGTGCTGCGGCTGTACAAGGCGCGCGGCATCTTTGGCGTGCTGTCGGCGTTCAACCGCGAGGTGCGCCCCGCCGTGCTGGAGGGGGTTGTCCCGCGACGCTTGCCCGCACTGCAAAAGCCGCTGTACGCGGTGGTCAGGGCGGGATGCTATCCGCTGCTGTATGCCTTCACCGGGCCGATGGGCATCGTCGGCCGCCAGCTTGCCAAGCTGTGGACGCGGGCCAAGCGCTTGCCCGCGCGGCTGCTGCGAAGGGAGGCGCGCGCGTGAAGGTGAGTGTGATTGTGCCCGCGTATCAGGCGGAGGCAACGCTGTGCGCGTGCCTGGACGCCCTGCGCGCGCAGACATTGACCGATATCGAGATGCTGGTCATCGACGATGGCAGCACCGACCGCACCGGCAGCATCGCTGACCAGGCCGCCGAAGCCGACGCGCGCGTGCGCGTGATCCATCAGGTCAACCGGGGTGTGTCGGCGGCGCGCAACGTGGGCATGTCGGCAGCGACCGGCGCATACATCGCCTTTGCCGACGCGGACGACACACTGCCGCCGGATGCGCTGGCGCAGCTCGTCGCCACCGCCGATGCGCAAAGCGCCGATCTGGTCACCGGGGACTATGCAGATCAGCACACTGTGCACACGCTGTCGCCCGATGTTTCCCGCGAGCAGATGCTGTCCGCGCTGGTGCGTTGCGATGGCCAGTACAACGCGGTATGGGCGCATCTGTACCGCCGCGCGTTCCTGCTGGAACACCGACTGACGCTGCCCGAGGGCATCCGCATCGGCGAGGACGTGCTGTTTAATCTGTCGGCGACGCTGGCCGCGCGCCATATCGCACACACGCCGCAGGTGGTCTATCGCTACGCCGAGCGGCCTGACTCGGCGATGGCGCGCAGCAAAACCGGCGCGATGGCGGCGCATGCGCCCATGCTGGACGAAATGGATGCGCTGCTGCGGCGGCACCGCATCAAGGCGACGCATTACCGCGACTTTATGGAGCTGCACGCCGGGCTGCGCCACCGCGATGGCCAGCGCGCGCTGACTGCCGATGACCTGCGCCGCGTCAATCGCGGCATTTCTCCGGTTGCGCTGCCCGCGCGCCAGCTTCCGCTGTGGAGCATGGCCGCGCTGGGGCTGGGCGGTATGCTGTGCCGCCGGATACAATAAGGAATGTGAGGAATCCACGCGCATGCAACACCCGACCATCCTGCTTTATGGACACGGCGGCAAGGACAACCGAGGCTGTGAGGCCATCGCGGTCAGCACGACGGCGCTGATTCACAGCGCGCGCCCAGATGCGCGCGTTGAGGTCGCCAGCCTGCGCGCCGAGGGCGACCGGGCCGTCGGCATCCCCGGTGTGTCGCGCATCGTGCCGCACGGCATCCGTCCGCTGTCCATCGACCGCCTGATCAATTCCATCAACGACCGCACCGGCGCGAGCCGCGATACCATTGTCGCGCGCACACAGGCGCCGATGCTGCGCGCCGCGCGGCATGCCGATGCGTGCCTGTCGGTGGGCGGCGATACGTATTGCTATACGCGGCCGGAAATGCTCTATGTGGTCAACCGCCAACTCGCGCGCATGGGCAAGCCGACGGCGCTGTGGGGCTGCTCTATCGAGCCGGAGTCGCTGGCCGACGCCGAGATGCTGGCCGATCTGTCCAGCTACCGCGCGATCTTTGCCCGCGAGAGCATCACCTATGCCGCGCTGAAAGACGCCGGGCTGCCCGCCGTAAGGAGCGCCGATCCGGCGTTCACGCTGGCGCCGGAACCGGTGGCACTGCCGCAGGGATTTTTGCCGGGCAACACCGTGGGGTTGAACATCAGTCCGTTGGCGCTGGAGCACGCGCGGGACGCGGCGCATGCGATGGACGCGATGATCGCGCTGATCCGCCACATCCTGAACGTCACGGATGGTGCTGTGGCGCTGCTGCCGCATGTGCGCTGGCCCCATGATGACGACATGCGCACGCTGTCGGCGCTGAAGGCGGCGTTTGCCGTCGAGCCGCGTGTGCTGCTGGTGGACCGGGTGTACACCGCGCCGCAAATCAAGCACATCATCGCGCAGATGCGCTGCCTGATCGCCGCGCGTACGCACGCGAGCATCGCCGCGTATTCCACCGGCGTGCCCACGCTGGTGCTGGGGTATTCGGTCAAGGCGCGCGGCATCGCGCGCGACCTGTATGGCGACGAGGCTGGGCATGTGCTGCCGGTGCAGGAGCTATCGTCCGCCGCCGAACTGACCCGCGCCTTTGACGCGCTGATCGCCGGGGAGCGGGCCGAGCGCGCGCTGCTGCACGAGGCCGCGCCCAAGATGCGCGAGAAGGCCGCCGAGGCTGTGCGCACGGTGCTGGGCTGGACGGAGGCGCGCCGATGAAGATGACACTTAGGCAGGAATACCGCTGGGGCGCGGTGCTGTCGTATCTCACCATTGTGCTCAACGTGATCGTCGGGCTGGTGATCTCTCCGCTGCTGGTGCGCACGCTGGGGCGCGAGCAGTACAGCCTGTATCAATTGATTGGCTCTTTCGTGACGTACTTCGGGGTGCTGGACTTTGGCCTGGGTAACGCGGTGATCCGCTATGTGGCCAAGTACCGCGCCGAAAACGACCCCAAGCGCATGGAAAGCTTCATGGGCATGGTGGTCATGCTGTATGTGATCATTGGCGCGGTGATCGCGGTGGCGGGCGCGTTCCTGTACCTGAAGGTAGAGGCGCTGCTTCCCGCCGGTTCGCCGCCCGAGATGCTGTCGCAGGCGCGCGCGATGTTCCTGGTGATGGTGTTCAATATGACCATTTCGATGCTGGCGACGGCGTTCCCCTCGGCGCTGAGCGGCATGGAAAAGTTTGTGTTCCGGCGCGCGCTGGGCATTACGCGCCTGTTGCTGCGCGCCATCATTGTGGCGGTCATGCTGCACAGCGGCACCAGCGCGCTGCACATCATGCTGGTTGACACGGCCTTTAACATCGTGATGACCATTGTTAGCCTGCTGTATGCGGTGTTCGCGGTGCATGTGCGCGTGCGCTTTACCGGGTTTGATCGCGGGCTGCTCAAGGAGCTGTTCACCTATTCGTTCTATATTTTCCTGAACATGCTGATGAACGAGCTGTACTGGAATGTCGATCGCCTGATCATTGGCAAGCTGTCGCTGTATATGGCGGCGATCACCAACATCTCCAGCCTGATTGTGCAGTATTTCCGCGACTTTGCCGGGGCGCTGGGCGGGTTCTTCCTGCCGATGGCGACGCGCATGGTGGTCAAGGAGGCCGACAACGAGCAGATGACCGACCTGATGATTCGCGTGGGCCGCTTGCAATTGATGGTGATCAGCCTGATCATCGTCGGCTTTGGCGCGTGCGGGCAGCAGTTCCTGACGCTGTGGATTGGCGACACACTGGGCAGCGATGTGGGGCAAACCTATGCCATCACGCTGATGCTGATGCTGGCGCTGCTGATCCCGCTGTTCCAGACCACCGGCATCAGCATTGTGGAAGCGATGAACAAGCACGCGTTCCGCGCGGTTGTGCTGGCGGCCATCTCGGTGGGCAATGTGGTGCTCAGCATCTATCTGGCGCGGTTTATGGGTCCGATGGGCGCGGCAATCGGCACGGTGATTTCACTGGTGGTTGGCAACATCTTGATCGTCAACTGGTATTATTATAAAAAGATCGGGCTGAACATCCCGCGCTTTTTCCGCGATACGCTGCACAAGATTGGCCCCGCGCTGCTGGTGAGCGCGGCGGTCGCGTGCCTGACGGTGCTGATCCCGCAGAACGGCTGGCTGACGCTGCTGGTGCGCATCGCGCTGGTGGGTGGCGTGCACTGCGCGTGCATGTACAAGGCGATGAATCACGACGAGAAGGCGCTGGTGGGCAGCATGCTGCTGCGGCGCGCGAAGGGAGCATGACCATGAGCGACGTGCGGGACAGGGCGACATGCACCGGCTGCGGTGCGTGCCTGAAGGCGTGCAAATTTGGCGCGATGGCCATGCGGCGCGATGACGAGGGCTTTTTATATCCCGAGATCGACGATGTGCGCTGCACAAACTGCGGCGCGTGCCGCAGGCTGTGCCCGGTGGATCGGGCAGCGGCGCGGCCCTGGCGGCAAGCGGTCGCGGCATGCGCCAAGGATGGCGCGGTGCGCGAGGGCAGTTCCTCCGGCGGCGTGTTTACACCCATGGCGCGGCAGGTTTTAGCGAACGGCGGCACGGTCTTTGGCGCGGCGTTTGCGCCGGACTTCACGCTGCGGCACGCGCAGGCCGATGACGAAACCGCGCTTGCGGCACTGCGTGGTTCGAAGTACTTGCAGGGCGATCTGGGCGACGCTTTTGCGCAGGTGCACGCGGCGCTGGATGCCGGGTGCGAGGTGCTGTTTTCCGGTACGCCGTGTCAGGTGGCCGGGCTGTACGCGCACCTGGGTGGCGCGCCCGACGGGCTGACCACCATCGACCTGGTGTGCCACGGCACGCCGTCGCCGACGGTGTTTGCCGCGTATCTGCAAGAGATGCAGCAACGGCGCGGCGCGAAGGTGACGCGATTCTCCTTCCGCGACAAGCAGCGCGGGTGGAAGGACTTCTGCGTGGCCGCCGCGTTTGACGATGGCACGACCTACGCCGCCGGGCAGACCGAGGACCCGTTCATGATCGCCTTTTTGCGCAACCTGTGCCTGCGCCCCAGCTGCCATCAGTGCCCCTTTGCGGGCGAAAAGCGGCAGGCCGACCTGACGTTGGCTGACCTGTGGGGCGCGCAGCAGGTGCTGCCCGACTGGGACGACGACCGGGGGCTGTCGATGGTGCTGGTCGGCAGCGAAAAGGGGCAGGCGCTGCTGGATACTGTGCACGCCGATGTACGGCATACGCCGGTTGACCCGATGGCTTGCATTCGCTTTAATCCCAGCATCGTCGGGCCAGTGCCTGCGCACGAGCGGCGCGCGCGGTTCTTCGCAGTATTCAAAAAAGCCGGGTTCAGCGCCGCACTAGCTGCCGGATTACAGCCGAAAACACTGATCGAGCGTGCGGTGGGCAAGGCGAGGCGGGTGCTCAAGCGCATTCTGGGATAAACCAAAAGGTTTGGGAGCGTCGCTTCCCAAACCTTTTTTATATGCGGTTAATCCCTAGCGGGAAATCGTTTCCTGATGCGTGGCTCCCTACATTTCTGGCAGCTTTGCCCACGAAGGCTGCGATACCCGCCGGAAGGCATTACAGATCAGGTTTGCGCGACGAAGAGAGGTTGTCGATGTCCCACCCTATATTTGACTCGCTCAAAAAGGAATACTTGATGCCATGCCGGTATTCGGAGCCATAGGTTCCCAGTATGTGCGCAATGGCGACATCTCGGACCGGCCAGACAGTACACATCGTCTGTTCACTGCCGTAGCCGCCATATTTGTATGTATCCGGAACGTACCATGTATCGTCACCAAAGCAATCGGGCCCATATTTCTCCGGCAACTCCTGATTGAGCGCATGGTAGTCGGCGATATAGGCGGCCTCGGTCGCGCAGGGGGCAGTGTACACCACATCTACGAAGATGAGCCATGCGTTCGGAGGCCCATCGTACGCCTCGCCATCGATAAGCCGTTCAAATGTGTAGGTTATCGTGGCGTCGCGGCCGTCAATGGATACACCTTCATACGAAAGGCAATCAATAGCTTCCGTGCACCATCGCGAGGACGGCGCCTTGCCTTCGGCCATGATGACTTCGCTGGTCGTCATACCGCCGCGAATGCCGTTGCGCAGCAAAAAGGGCTGCTTTGTCTCCGCGAACGCCCGGGCCGCGTATTCGGTGATCGGGTAAGGGAACGGCGGGTATTTTAAGTGGTCATGCCACTCATAAGCGATATACGGATCGTATTCCATCGTGACATGCGGGAAATCAATGACGCCTCTGCTCTCTTTCCAATAGAGAGAGATCCATAAATCCTTATACTTCCATATGGCGTGCGGTATGTCGCTGGTTGTCGTCGTTTGCGCGGGCTGGCCGTATTGCGCGGTGAGTGCGTCGAACAAAGCGGCGTAGGTAGGCCCCGGCTCCTGCGCTGCGCTATTGGCGCCAGCATCGAAAAACAGCATACAGTTGTACATGGGTATGGCACGATACTGCGTGGCGACGGCTGCTTTAGGGGTCAGCCCCGCGATGGTGAGGCCGCTTATGTGATATTCCCGCTTTGTGCGCTGCTCGGATCGGGACAGCGTGAGCCCATTTTCCGCCGCCAATCGCTGCACATCGGCGGTGGCCGAAAGCCGAATCACCGAATGCAAAAAATCCCAACCATCGGCCAGCGCAGCAGTGGCGGCAAGACACAGACCCAACGAACACAATAGCAAAATGATGCGTTTCTTCATGCGTGCACGCTCCTTGTGGGATATCTTTTGCTGCGACTGGCCGCCCTATTGCTCGTGCGTGTGCGCGGTGTCCGCATCCATCACGGCAAACCGGTCATCCAGCACGCCGTCGGCGACCAACGGATAGTCCGGGTCGGCCAGGAATTGCGCCATCAGCGCGATCGGGTCGGCGACCAGCATATCGAACCGGTGCGTGTGCGCCGCATAGCCCCGCTCTGCACCCGCATACGCGCGGGCGGTGACCGTCGCACGGGTCAGCGGCACGACATCGCCGCCGGGCTGCGCTTCCAACAGGAAGCCAAACGACTGCTCGCCCTGCCCGGCCATGCGCCGCAGCGCGGTCACGCGATAGACCTGCGGCGTGCCGCCCGCCTCGCTGTGGTAATCAATGATCAGATCGACGCCGAACTCCGCCGCCTCGGCCCGCGCCGAAATATCGTCGCGCGCGAGGACGCGCAATTCCGGGAACAGCACCGGGGTGCGCCCCTGACACATCGCGGCCAGCACGCCCGGTTCGCACAGCGACTGCACGCGCCCAAGCTGCTCCGGCGTGGGCTGCCGGGGTGCGGCGGCATGGAGCGGGGCGGCGTCGGGCTGGGCGATCAGGCTGCCCGGGTCGGCCAGGAACGCGCCCAGCACGGTGCCCACATCGACTTTGGGGATGGCGTAGGTGTGCTGCGCCTCCACAACGCGCCCCGGATCGACGGCGCTCAGGTACTGTATGGTGGTCACACTGGCACTGGTCGGCGCGCCGCCGTCGGCGGCATGCGTCAGCGTTAGTTGCTGGAAGCGATCCTCACGCTCCGCCTCCAGCGTGACGGTTACCGGGCGCGGCAACGCCAGCGCGTCCATGCGAAAGAGCACGCTGGCGGTGATGCGCAGATCATTGTCGCGAATCTCCAGAAAGTCGACGTCCCGCTCGGTGATGACCAGATCGCGGCCATCGGGCAGTTCGTCGGCCATCAGCGCGGCCAACGCCGCCGGGTCGTCATAGAGCCGGCCAGACGCCGCTGCCAGCCCTGTGGACAGGCACAGGCACAGCAGCACCAGCCAAATCAGGCCTTTTCGCATGGACTCTCCTTCTTTGTGCGCGGGGCGAGCAGGTGGTAGAACGCCAGAAACGCGGGCAGGCTGACGCGCAGCAACCACCCCTGTCCATGCAACGAATGGGAGGCGCTCAACGCTGCATACAAGCAAATTTCTCCGCGATGTGCGCGCACAAAGCGCAGCGCTTGCTGCCGCACGTCGCCGGTCAGCCCATACGCGTCAATGTTCTTGGCGATGGATAGCGCGATGGCGGCGGTACGATTCTTTAGCGCCGCTTTGCCGGGCGTCATGGGCGGGGCGCTGGTCAGCTCGGTCAGGATGCGGCAAATCTTGAGCTGATGCTCGCACCACGCGCTGCTTTTCTGGAAGCCGCGCATGATGCTGCCCTCGCGCTGGCGGTAGTGATACAGTGGCGTGTCAGTGATCATCACGCGCTGTGCCAGCAAGAACACCGGGGCGGTGAACAGCTCGTCCTCGAACAAAAAGCCTTCGGTCATGCGCAAACCGTGCGCCAAAAGAAACGCGCGGCGATAGAGGCGGATGACGGTCAGCGGCTCGAACGTACCGTCGGCGCAAAGCCGCGCGAGGCACGCGTCGCCGGACAGCACGCCGGTCGGCGCGGGCATGGGTGGCACGGGCAGCGGTCTGCCTGTGGCGTCGTCAAAGCGCGTGAACGCGGTTTGCAGGATATCCAGATCGTGCTCGATGGCCTGATGCAGCAGCGGCAGCACCGCCGCGTTGTCCAGCACGTCGTCGCTGTCGAGGAACAGGATATACTCACCATCGGCGCGATCTAGGCCGGTGTTTCGTGCCGCCGACAGACCTTGATTTTGCTCGTGGCGCAGGTAGATCAGGTGCGGGTAGCGGATGACAAAATCCTTGAGCACCGCGTCGCTTTGGTCGGTGCTGCCGTCGTTGACGCAGATGATCTGCACCTGCGCTTTGGGCAGCACGCATACGCTGGAAAGGCACGCCGAAAGATAGGGCGCGGTGTTATACACAGGGATGATGATGCTCAGCCGCATACAAGACTTCTCCTTGCACCCCGATGGGGAATGTGCGATAATAATACGATATTATATCATACAATGCGTGGATGGTAAATCCGGGATGATGCGAGGTGAACGCGGTGCTCAGCGTGGTGGTGATCGGGCGCAATGAAGGCGCGAAACTGGCGGCCTGCTTTGCGTCCGTCAAAACCGTGCTAGCCGATGTGCCGTACGAATTGCTCTACGTTGATTCGCATTCATCCGATGATTCGCCGCGCTATGCGCTGGATGCAAAGGTGCCCTGCTATCGCCTGCGCGCGGAAAATACCACCGCGGCGCTGGCCCGTCGCGTCGGCGCGAATCTGGCGCAGGGCGAGCGCATCCTGTTCCTGGACGGCGACATGCAGTTGGCGCCCGGCTTTGCGCAGGCCGCCGACGTGGCACTGGCCGAAGGCAAATGGGCGGGCGCGATCGGCATCCGCCGCGACATATACGTCAAAAACGGCGTGGCCGACACCGAGCATGCGACGTTTGTGGGCACGGCGGCGCTGCGCGAGGCGCCCAGCTTTGGCGGCGCGCTGTGCATCGACGCCGCTGCGCTGCGCAAGGCGGGCAACTGGTGCGGGGATGTGATCGCCTGTGAGGAGGCCGAGCTGAAAGCACGGCTGGACAGAACCGGTGCGCGTGTGGCCGACCTGCCCGTGCCGATGGCCACGCATATGGATCACGTGCGCGATAACCGGGGGATTCGCCAGATACTGCTGAACAAGCGCCGCCTGGGCTATGGACAGGCGCTGGTCGCCGCCGCCAAAGCGGGCAGTCTGCTGTGGCTGATGCGCAATACGTGGGAGAGCCTAGCCGGTTGGTTGATCGACCTGATCAGCCTGATCGCGCTGTGCGTCGCCCCGCGGGCCGCGCTGTCCGCAACAGTGCTGGCACAGGCGATGCAGATGGTGTGGTTTCGGTTTTCGCCGGACGGATTGCGCGGCTATGCGGCGCAAAAGCTGCTGTTTTTCTACCTGCCCGCCGGGCTGCTTAGCTATCGCGTGCGGGACGAGGGATACGAGGGGGTGACGACATGGCCGATGTAAAGTGCCCGCGCGTCAGCCTGATCGTGGTGGCATACAATGCAGCAGCGTATTTGCCCTCGCTGTTTGACGATATCCTCGCGCAGCAATTTTTGCCAGCCGAGCTGGAATTGGTGCTGGTGGACGGTGCGTCAACCGATGACACCAAGCGACTGATGCTGGATTTTGCCGCCTCCGCGCCGATGGACGTGCAAGTGTTGGACAACCCGAAACGTACACTGCCCTGCGGCTGCAATGTGGCGCTGGCAGCCGCGCGGGGCGAGCTGATTGTGCGCGTGGACGCGCACGCGAGCATCCCCCCGGACTTTCTGCACAAAAACGTGGCGGCCATTGACGCGGGACACGACATCGTCGGCGGGCACGTCGCGGCGACACCGCCGCGCAGCGATGCCGAGGCGGTGCTGGTGGCGCTGGACACCTCGCGCTTTGCCGGTGGCGCGGCGGCCTTCCGCAATGTGGGCGGCGAACGGCCTGTGGATACGCTGGCCTATGCGATGTACAAAAAGTCGGTGTATGACCGGGTGGGCCGCTATGACGAGCGGCTGGCGCGCACCGAGGACAACGACATGCACGCGCGCATGCGCGCCGCCGGATACCAGTTCTACTATGTGCCGGACATACACTCCCGCCACACCGCGCGCCGCACGCTGCCCGGCATGCTGCGGCAAAAGTGGGACAATGGCCGCTGGATCGGCTTGTCGCTGGGCATTGCGCCGCGCGCGTTTTCACCGCGCCATGTCGTGCCCGCGTTGTTTGTGCTGGCGCTGGTCGCCTGTGGGTTAGCCGCGTGCTGTGGCCTCACCTGGCCGCTGATCACGCTGGCCATTGCCTACGCGGGCTGCGCGCTGGGCTTTGCGGTGTTCGATGCGCTGCGCTCGCCGCGCGCCAAACTGCGCGTCGGGCTGTGCCTGCCGCCGCTGTATGTGGCGGTGCATTTGGCCTATGGCATTGGCACGCTGGTCGGGCTGTGCGGTGCGGCACGATTGGCCAAGCAACCATCGGGTCGCTAGTTCCCTTGCCAGTCGCCGCCGAACGCGGTATAATGAATATGCAAAAAATTGGTCACATGGGGGACATATGCCAACAAATACGCTGACCGTTATTATGCCGGTATACAACGAGGGAGCCATTATCCGCAGCAGTGTGCAGCGCACCGACCGCGTGCTCAACGAGGCGGGCATCGCGCACGATTTTGTGCTGGTGGACGACGGCTCCCGCGACGATACTTGGATCCAATTATCGCTGCTGGCCAACGATTTGCCCAATGTGCGCGCGATCAAACTCAGCCGCAACTTTGGCAAGGAGGGCGCGATGTCCGCCGGGCTGGATCACGCGCGCGGGGAATGCGCGGTGATCATGGACTGCGACATGCAGCACCCGCCGGAGATATTGCCCGAGATGGTGCGAAAGTGGCGCGACGAGGGCTACAAGGTGGTCGAGGGAAAGAAGCGCACGCGCGGCAATGAGTCCGGCCTGAAACGCTGGGCTGCCAATACGTTCTATGGGCTGCTGCACAAGTCGTCGGGCATCGACCTGATGGACGCGTCGGATTTTCGCCTGCTGGATCGCGAGGCCATTGAGGCCTGGAAGCGCATGCCGGAGCGGCAGACCTTCTTCCGCGCGATGTCCAGTTGGGTGGGCTTCCCGCGCACACAGGTGGAGTTTGACGTGGCCGAGCGCGCGGGCGGCCAGTCGCGTTTCTCGCTGACCAGCCTGGTGCGGCTGGCACTGCACGCCATCGCCTCTTTTTCCGCCATGCCGCTGCACATGATCACAGTGGCGGGCGGCCTGATGCTGGCGCTGTTCGCTGTGATGGGCGGCCAGACGCTGTATATGAAGCTGGCGGGCAAGGCGGTGGAGGGCTTCACCACCGTCATTCTGCTGCAACTGATCATCGGCGGCATTACGCTGGTGGCGATGGGCGTGATCGGCCTGTACATCGCCAAGATTTACGAAGAAGTCAAGGGTCGGCCGCGGTACCTGATCGAGCGCATGGCGGGCGAAGCGACGAAAGGGGACAACTGATGTTTTCCAAAACCACGACGGTGCTCTTCTGGCTGGCGACGATCTGCTGCGTGTGGGCGTTTCATCTGGGCATCCAGCGGCGCATGGCGCGGCTGGGCGCGGTGGAATGGACCGAGCGCGCCATCGACCGGATGTTGCCCGCGATGCTGTGGATCGGGCTGATTATCATTGCCGCGTATGGCTTGTTCCTGCGGCTGTATAAGTTTCCGGCGCTGCCCGGCGGCGTTAATCAGGACGGCGCGATGGGTGCGCTGGACGCGATGGCGCTGGCCAAGTATGGCACCGACCGGCTGGGCACGGCTTGGCCCGCACACCTAGAGGCATGGAGCAAGGGCCAGATGAGCGCGATGCTCACCTATATGCAGGCGGGGTTGTTCAAGCTGTTCGGAGAATCGCGCCTGACGATGCGCTTGCCACTGATGCTGGTGACGCTGGCGTCCATCCCGGTCTATTGGGATATGGCGCGCCGCACGCTGGGCAAGCGGTTTGGATATCTGGCGCTGGCGCTGCTGATGCTCAACCCCTGGCACATCATGCAGAGTCGCTGGGCGATCGACTGCGCGCTGTTCCCGCACTTCTTCCTGTTCGGCACATACTGCCTGCTGCGCGGGTATGAGCGCAAGGCGTGGTATTATGTCGCCATGGTGTTCTACGCGCTGAGCATGTATACCTACGGCGTGTCGCTATACGCGGTGCCGTTTTTCCTGATTGCCGCGGGGATTGCGCTGGTCACTGGCAAACGCATCCGCTGGTATGAAGCGCTGATTTGCGCGGGCATCTATCTGGTGGTTGCCGCGCCATTCCTAGCGACCATGATCCTAAACTACGTCGGCGGCGAGAGCTTTAAACTTTTCGGCCTGACCATTCAATATTACCCCGAGTCGGTGCGTTCGACCGAGATTGTCTTCATGCAGGACGAGCTGTACCCGGGCTTTGTGCGCAACACCAAGTACCTGCTGGACGTGTTGCTGTACCAGACCGATGGCTATATGTATATGGATTTGCCGCAATATGGCGCGCACTATCTGTTCTCGCTGCCGCTGATTCTCTTTGGCGTTGTGCTGTGGTGGTGCGACCGCATCCAGAAGCGCGTGCTCGCTGGGACGCCGGGCATGCCCGACAGCGATACCGCCGAGGGCACCGCCAAGATCCGCTGGGGCATGCTGCTGGTCCTGCTGTGGTTTGTGATGGGCTGCTGGGTGTGCCTGAATACTGACGCGGTGCACTTGGGCAAAGGCGCGATCCTGATGTATCCGGTGATGCTGATGATCGCTTACGCGGTGTATCGCGTCGGCCAGCGCCAGCGCGTGCTGGCGGTGGTGCTGGTGCTGGCGACGCTCTATGGCGGCGTGCGCTTTGGGCTGGACTACTTCTCCGCCGATACGCAGCATAAGTTAGGTCACTACTACTATGCCGACCTGACCGACGCCATGGAGGCGGCGAGAGGCCGCAAGTTTGACACGCTGTATGTCACGCAGTCGCTGCCCGAGGAGAATATCTACGGCATCCCGGAGGAGCTGCTCATCGAGTATACGCAGCGCCTGGAGCCCGGTTACACGCATGGCGATCAGGAAGTGCTCGACCCGGATGGCCGCATGTGGCTGCCCTTTGACGAGCGATACCAGCTCATGGACATCACCACCTTCCTCATCGATCCCGAGGAAAAGGCGCGCTACATTGTCTATGATTTGGACATCAACGATTTTGATCCGGAGCTGTTCACCATCGAGCAGTTCGGCGAGTATTATCTGGTCACGCCCAAAGTGCTGGAGCAGGGCGCTTAGCGCGCTGTGTACAATAGAATGTGTCGCAGGATGCGTCCTGCGTCTATTGATTAACCCGTCAGGAGGGATGTCGCATGCCGCCACGCATCAAGGCGATTGAGCCCAAACGCTATGCGATCCTGGACATCGACCCATGGCTTTCGCGCTACGAGGGGGATATCAACCTGCGTATGTCCCGCTATAAGGCGGCGCGCAAGACGCTGCTGGATGGTGGCAAAACGCTGATTGACTTTGCCAGCGGGCATCTGCACTATGGCTTCCATCGCGAGCAGGATGGCTGGGTGTATCGTGAGTGGGCGCCCGGCGCAGACGCGATGCATCTGATCGGCGACTTCAACGGCTGGAACCGCGACAGTCACCCGCTGACGCGCGTCAATGCGCAGGGCGACTGGGAAATCCACTTGCCCGGGCACGACGCGCTGCGCCACCAGCAGGGCGTGAAGGTGCAGGTCACCGCCAACGGACAGACCAGCGACCGTATCCCGCTATACATGCGGCGCGTTGTGCAGGACGAGCGCACGCACAACTTCGCCGGGCAGATTTGGGCGCCGGAACAGGCGTTCCACTGGACCGACGCGCGCTTCTCGCCCAAGAAGAATGTGCCGCCGCTGATCTATGAGGCGCACGTCGGCATGGCTCAGGAGCGCGAGGGCATCGGCACCTACCGCGAGTTTACGCAGACCGTGCTGCCGCGCATCAAGGCCGACGGCTACAACACCGTGCAGCTCATGGCCATCATGGAGCATCCATACTATGCGTCGTTCGGCTATCAGGTCAGCAATTTCTTCGCGGTGTCCAGTTGGTACGGCACGCCCGACGACCTGAAAGAGCTGATCAATACCGCGCACGCGATGGGGCTGTCGGTGTTGCTTGATCTGGTGCACAGCCACGCGGTCAAGAACACCGCCGAGGGCATCAATCAATTCGACGGCACGGATACACAGTTTTTTGCTGGGGATCATCCGGCGTGGGATTCCAAGCTGTTCAACTATGGCAAGCACGAGGTCGTCCACTTCCTGCTGTCCAACGTGCGCTTCTGGCTGGAAGAATATCACTTTGATGGGTTCCGTTTCGATGGCATCACGTCGATGCTGTACCACGACCACGGGCTGGGGACCGCGTTTGACAGCTACGACCGCTACTTCAGCATGAATACCAATATCGAGGCGGTGACGTATCTGCAACTGGCCGCCGACCTTGCGCACGAGGTGAAAAAGCAGGCCGTGCTGGTCAGCGAGGACATGAGCGGCATGCCCGGCATGTGCCTGCCGGTCAGTCAGGGTGGGTTGGGGTTTGACTATCGTCTGGCGATGGGCGTGCCGGATTTCTGGATCAAGATGTGCAAAGACACGCCCGACGAGGCGTGGGACATTGCCAAGATGTGGCACGAGCTGACCACGCGCCGTCCGCAGGAGAAGAATGTCGGCTATGCCGAATCACACGACCAGGCGCTGGTCGGGGACAAGACCATCATGTTCCGCCTGGCCGACAAAGAGATGTACTGGGCGATGAACCGCGCCAGCGAGAACCTGATCATTGAGCGTGCGATGGCGCTGCACAAGATGATTCGCTGGGTGACGTTGACACTGGCGGGCGAAGGGTATCTGAACTTCATGGGCAATGAGTTTGGGCACCCCGAGTGGATAGATTTCCCGCGCGAGGGCAACGGTTGGAGCTTCCATCACGCGCGCAGGCAGTGGAATCTGGCCGACGACGAGCTGCTGCGCTATAGCCAGCTTGGCGCGTTCGATCACGACATGCTGGCGCAGGCGACCCGACACCACACGTTGCAGGCGCCGTTCGCGCGCAATCTGTGGCAGGAGGATTGGCGCAAGGTGCTGGCCTACGAGAAGGCCGGGCTGACGTATCTGTTCAACTTCCACCCCACGCAGTCGATTCAGGCGTTCTTCCTGCCGGTGACGCAGCCGGGCAAGTACCGTGTGATCATGGACAGCGATCAGTCGGAATATGGCGGGCAGGGCCGCATTTCGCACGAGACGGTGTATGAGGCTGTGCCGCGCGAGAACGAGGGGCTGGGGTTTCTGATTTATAGCCCCGCGCGCACCGCGATGGTGCTGGAGCGGGTGGGGGAGTAGGGGAAGCAAAAAGCGGCGGCGCGCCGCTTTTTTATTTTCGCATATAAACGCGCACAGGTTTTTGTTGGGCGCGGCATTGTTTGATTACATGCTGTGTGCCGGTACTGTGCCCATCCCAGAAAGCGACGATAAGATCGCTGTAGGTGATAATTGCTTTGTTGCGAACCAGAGGAGCATTTTTGCCGTGGTTTCTGTAATCGGGGAAAAATTCGGTCAGCCGCAGCCCATGCGTACGCGCATGGGCGCGCGCGCACGTGTCGATGCCGCACGCGCCGCCGCTGACAATTTCAGTGGTTTCCGAAGGTAAGAAAGGGCTTAGATCATGAACTGAAAGTGTGCGAGAGCCAATTACCGCGACTTTCATACAAAATCCCCTTTTGTGGATATACGGTATATCTAATATCAACAGAATACCACACAATGGACATAAAATAAACACACCATGCATCTAAAATGTGGAGGTGTGTTCTGTGGCTGTAAAGAGTTTGTCAATCCGTATTGAAGAAGCAATGCTCAAGCAGATTGGCTTGGTTGCGGATTATGAAGGCCGATCGGTGAATAGCCATATCCTTGTGTTGATCAGGGAGAATATCCGACAATTCGAAGTCGCACATGGCGCGATGGGGGAAGAAATAGCACCAGAGCAAAACGTAAAGCCGCCGAGAAAATAGACTTTCTTTGGGGCAAGGGGTGCGATGTACTCTTTGGATGACGCCCAAAGAGTACCAGAAAGGCGTTTGCGCCCGGGTTCGTCGCTAGGTCGCCATGGGCATATGCTCGGCTGCGGCGGGTGCCTACCAATGTTCGCCGATGGCTATGAACAGATTCTTCGAATCTGTAGCCATCGTCTCCAGTCCGGCACTATTTCCGCCGTGCGCCTTCGCTAGAACATGCCCCATGGCTCCCGCGACTCCAACGGGCGCGGGGCTACGAACAAGCTAAGGCTACGACATAAACCGCTCAGGTTGCGCAGGAGCCCCAGCGCACATGCAAGGCGGAGTGCCCATGCGGCTCGTGCTCTCGCAGCCGAGCGTAGGGTCAGCGCCGGACCGGAGGCGCGGGCTTCCGGCCTTGGCCGGATTCAGGCCCGCGACGAACGTTGGTAGGCGCCCGGAGCGAGGCAAGGATAGGCGCATGGGCGCTCTACGCCGCAGCGTGCGCCTACTTTTTCGGTTCCTTTTTGGCAAAAAGGAACACTACGCGATCCTTCCCAAACAAAAAAGAGAAGCTCTCGCTTCCCTTTTCTTTATCTCTCTTAGTCCTTCTTAACAGTAATGACCACATGGCGGTTGGGGTCCTCGCCCTCGCTGTGGGTGGTGACCTGCGGGTGGCCCTGCAACGCGGAGTGCAGGATGCGGCGCTCATAGGGATTCATGGGCTCCAGCGCAACCTTGCGGCCGGTTTTGACTGCGCGGGTGGCCATGCGGGCGGCCAGACGTTGCAGCGAGTCCTCACGCTTGGCGCGATAGTTCTCGGTATCCAGCGTCACGCGCAAGTAGTCGGGCTGGTTCTTGTTGACCTGCAAGCTGGTCAGGTATTGTAGCGCGTCCAGTGTTTCGCCGCGGCGACCGATCAGGATGCCCAGCGTGTCGCCCAACATTTGGACGAACAGGTTGCCTTCCGGATCGGCCTGTACATCGACCACCACCGGCACATTCATCAGCCGGGTCAGCTCCAGCAGGAACTGCTGCGCGCGACCGGCGGGGGTGGCGGCATCGTGGACGGTCGGCTCGGCGCCCTCGACTAGCGGAATGGGCTGGAAAGCAGGGCCCTCACTGCGCGGACGCTCGACGTGCGGGCGCTGCGGACGCTCGGGTCTGTCGTGCTGCGGTTTCTTGTGCTCGGGACGCTGCGGACGCTCCGGCTTGTCCTCGCGCGCGGGTTTAGGCGCTTGCTCGCGCTTGGGCGCAGGTTGCTGCTTCTGCTGCGGTTTTTGCTGCGGCGCTTTCTCGGCGGCCTCGTTGCGCGCGGTGTAGTCGTCCAGCGACAGCGAGCCCAGCAGCGACAGCGCGTCATCGTCGCCGTCCTTGGTGGTCAGATATACTTTGGCGCTGCGGCTGCCGAACAGGCCCAGCAGGCCCTTAGCACCTTCTTCCGCCACCTCAACCTTGACATCCGAAATGGTCAGCCCCAGCGCGCGCAGACCTTCGCTGATCGCTTCCTCGGTGGTTTTGCCGGTAAATTCGTGTCTAGCCATTATTTTCCAACCTCCCCAGCCACGGTGGTCTTGCTATCCTGCCAGGCAAAATAGCGATTGAATGCGATCTGCTGCACGGTGGCCACAACGTTGGAAGTCACCCAGTAGAGCGCGAACGCCGACGAGTAGCTCATACAGAAGAACAGCGACATGAACGGCATCATCAGCATCATGCTCTTGTTCATGCTGGCGGTAGAATCGGTTTGCGCGCCGGGCTGCTGCATCAGCCTTTGCGAGACAAACTGCGTGCCTGCCGCCAGAATGGGCAGGATGAAGTAGCCATTCATGTGGACAAACACTGAGAACTTAAAGAGGAAGGCGTTGACTTCCTGCCAGCCGGGAGCGGCCTGCAAGTAGGTGGCGTACAGGGGTGCGGCCTTGATAGTATCCGGGATGGCGGCGATGAACGCGTCGAACGTGGCCTTGTCGGTGAAGGAGAGCAGCGCGCTCTGCGGCAGCGTGCCCAAGTTGACCAGGTTCTGGCTGACCTGATTCCACAGGTCCATGCTGGTAATGACCTTCAGCGCATTGGCGTCGGGCATAATCGACGCGGCGAACGAGTCGGGCATCCACAGGTTTTTGATCCACAGGAAGGGCTCGATGACCGGCACCTGTCCGTGAATCATCTGCAAATACTGCGAAATCAGCTCGTTATTGGCCACCGAGCGCATCGCAGAGAACATCGCGAAGAGGATGGGCATGGTCAGCAGCATCGGCAGGCAGCCGCCAAACATGCTGACGCCCTCTTTTTTGAACAGCTCCTGTTGCTTTTGGTTGAGCTTCTCGGGGTCTTTGCCGTATTTCCTTTTCAGTTCCTCAATCTGCGGGCCGAGCACCGCCTGCTTGCGCATGGAGCGACGGCTTTTCAGATCCAGCGGCGTGAGTACCAGCTTGATAAAGATCGTAAAGAGGATGATCGCCACGCCGTAGTTGTGCGCGATGTTGTTATAGATAAAGTTGATGATCGAAATCAGGAAATTGCACAGGGCTGTCCACATACTCGGGAGTCCTCCTTCATGTTGGGGGAAAGCGGATCAGGGCACCGGATCATAGCCGCCCGCGTGGAACGGATGGCACTTGAGGATGCGGCGCACCGCCAGATAGCTTCCTTTGAGCGCGCCATACTTGCGCACGGCCTCTAACGCATAGGCCGAGCAGGTGGGCGTGAACCGGCAGGACGGCGGAAACATCGGGCTGACGGCAGACCGATAGAAGCAAATCAGTCGGATCAGGATGTGCTTCATTTCGTCGCCTCCAGAAACAGTCCATGCTTGCCCACAAGGTACTTCAGGGACTTGTCCAACTGCACGAAAGGCGCGGCGGCGGCGCTTTCGCGCGCGACCACGACATACTTACCCGGGCGCAACGTGGGGATGAGCGCGCGGAAGCTCTCGCGCAGGCGGCGCTTGGTGCGGTTGCGCACCACGGCATTGCCCACTTTTTTGCTGATGGAGAAGCCGACTTCCAGCCTGGGTGCGCGCACATACAGTAGCACCAATTCCCGGCAGCCAATAGACTTGCCGCGACGATAGACAAATTGGAACTGTCCGTTTTTCTTCAGGCTATACTTCCTGTTCACGTCAACGCCTCTTTGCAGCACATACACAAAAAGCCCGTGCATCAGCACAAACGTGGACGGAGAACCGTCCGAGATCGTCAGGCCGAGCCGGGCCGCAGGGCAAGCCGTACAGCGAAGAGCAAGCATATACCGCGCAACGCATACCGCGCCGCGCGTTTTCCGCTTTGCCCTTAGACGGTGAGCGACGCACGACCGCGACGACGGCGGGCGGCAAGCACACGGCGGCCGTTCTTGGTCTTCATGCGCTGACGGAAACCATGCACCTTATTGCGCTGGCGCTTCTTCGGCTGATAGGTTCTAAACATAGGGCACTCTCCTTTTGACAATGGGTGATTGTTATGCCGCAACGCCGAAAATCGGCGCGGGATAGCGATAAGCTTTTACATTATACAGGCGGCATCGGGGCCTGTCAAGTCCACAAATCGCCGATCGCGGCGAATCACAGGGTGGGCGCGGGCACGCGCGTCAATGGAACCCGTCCCAGTAGCCGACCTTGCGCGGATAGGTTTCCGGCGGAAAGGGCGTGAAGGCGGCGCGTTTGGCGCTTTGGTCGGCGACCACGTCGCATAGCTGCCATGCGCCGTTAAGCCACACCAGATTCCACGCATGCTCGTTGCCGGTCTTGGGGTTGATGCCGTAGACGTGCTGGCAGGGGATGCCCACCGCGCGACAGCAGATCGCGATAAACGCGGCGTAATCCGAGCAGATGCCCGGCGCGCGGGTTGGCGGCAGAAAATCCTGCGGCACAGGAATTTTCGTATACTGTATGGCGGAGGCGAACGAGCGGTCATACTTCGCGTTTTTGTACAGCCAGCTTCTAATGCGCGCGAACTTCTCGGCGTCGTTGGTTGCGCCCTCGCACAGTTCTCGTGCAAATTGTTCCAGTGCTGACGTCGCCGCCACCTCGGTGTGCAGGCCGGACAGCAGCGCCAGTTCCTGATCGCTGGGCGGCGTCACCTCGGGCAGGCTTTCCATGTAGACCGTGCGCACGGCGATGTCCTGCGGTCCGACCTCGTCAATGGACACGTCGTACAGCCCCGGCCCCAGCGTCAGCAGCATCGCATGCCACTGGCCGTCGTTGGGCAGCAGCAATTGGTGCTTTTTCTCGCCGTTTTGGATGACCAGCATCAAGTGGCCGTCGCCCTGTGCGGCGGCGTGGATATAACCGAAGCGCGCCGCGCTGGGGTCAACGGCATAGGCGGGCTGCTGCGCCGGGTCGATGGGTCGTACATCGCGCTGGGCGATAAACCCGACCGCGCCCTCAGGCAGCAGCACCGGCACGAACTTGGTCGCATCCTTGTCGCCCTGATAGGTCTCGGGCATGGGCGCGGTGGCCATCAGGTCGCCGGTTTTCAGCCGCACGCGCACTGCCGCGCCGGATTGTGGCTTGGCGCGCACCGGGGTCAGGTTGTTTTGCACGCGCACATACTGCTCCACCGGCGCGACCGGCAGGAACACCGGCGCGTCTTTGGGCGCGCGCATGGCGGCATAGGGCGGCACGTCCTCGGCCAAAGCGGTGTATGCGCAGCCCAGCATCAGCAGCAGTGCGCAGAGAAATCGTTTCATCATTTCAGCACCACGCAATCCGTGCCCAGCTGGTCGGTCAGCGCCTCCAGCAGTTTGTCGTTGATATGCACCCACAACTCGCGCGGCGCACGCAGCGTCACTTTCTTGTCGGCGATGAAGAACAGCACCGGCGTTTCGCCCGGGAAGGCCGACAGCAGCGGCGTGATCAGCTCCATCACGTCGCGGCGCGGCATCTTCAGGTAGAGCTTCTTATCGGCGGGCGCGGGCTCGGGCGCGCGCGATGGGGTGGCGGACAGCGGCTCGGCGGTATCCAGCAGCAGCTTGGGCGGCTCGTCCTCGCGCAGCGACAGCTTGCCGGACAGCATGAGCAGCGCGTCCTCGTGCAGCAGCGGCATGTATTTCTCGTACACACGCGGGAACACCAGCGACTCAATCTGCCCGGTCAGATCCTCCAGCGTCACAAAGGCCATCAGGTTGCCGGTCTTGGTCGCCTTGGTATGCATCTCGGTCAGGATGCCGCCCATGCGCACCGGCTGGCCGTCATAGGCCAGCATCGCCTCGGGGGTGTGCGACAGTTCTTCCAGGAAGGCGGTGGTGATTTCGACTTTCTCCAGCACACCGCGATATTCGTCCAGCGGGTGACCGCTGAGATAGATGCCGGTGACTTCACGCTCCATGGCCAGCTTGGCCTTGGGCGTATGCGGCGGCAGGTCGGGCAGCGGCGGCGGCGCGGTGCCGGTCATACCGCTCTCAAACAGCGAAAGCTGCCCGGCGATGTTCTTCTTGCGCGTTTGCCCCGCGCCGTCCAGCACGCGCTCGTACACCGCCAGCATCTGCGAGCGCAGCGCGCCGGTGCTGTCCAGCGCGCCTGCCTTGATCAGGCTTTCGACGACACGCTTGTTGACTTGGTTGGTGTCGATGCGCGCGCAAAAATCATAGATATCCGTGAAGGGGCCGCTGCGCTCGCGTTCGGACACGATGGCGTCCAGCGCGGCATGACCGCAGTTCTTGATCGCGCCCAGACCGAAGAGGATGCCGGGCGTGCCGTCGGCGTCCTTGCCGACGCTGAACCGGCGCACCGAGCGGTTCACATCGGGCGGCAGCACCGGGATATCGTGCGTGCGGCAATACTGGATGTATTGCGCGATCTTGCCGGCCGCGCCGGTGACGCTGTTCATCAGCGCCGCCATAAACTCCACCGGGTAATGGCGTTTGAGCCACGCGGTCTGCACGGCGACCACGCCATAGGCGGCGGCGTGCGACTTGTTGAATGCGTAGGACGCGAAGGCGCTCATCTCGTCAAAGATGCGCGCGGCCACCTCCTCGGGCACACCGCGGCGCACTGCGCCGGGCACCACCACTTCCCCGCCCTCCACCAAGCCGTGGATGAAATACGCGCGCTCCTGCGCCATGACGTCCTTCTTTTTCTTGGCCATCGCGCGGCGCATCAGGTCGCTTCTGCCCAGCGAGTAGCCCGCCACATCGCGCACAATCTGCATGACTTGCTCCTGATAGACCATGCAGCCATAAGTCACCGACAGGATGGGTTCCAGCAGCGGATCGAGGTATTGCACCTTCGTCGGGTCGAGCTTGCATTCGATATAGCGCGGAATCGACTCCATCGGGCCGGGGCGGTACAGTGAGATCGCCGCGATGATGTCCTCGAAATTGCGTGGCTTCATATTGGTCAGGAAGTTGCGCATGCCCGTCGATTCCAGCTGGAACACGCCGTCGGTCTCGCCCGCGGAGATCATCTCGTACACCGACGGGTCGTCCATTGGGATGTCGTCGGGTGTCAGGAGAATGCCGCGCGCCGCCAGCATGTCCAGCGTGTCGCGGATGACGGTCAGCGTGCGCAGGCCGAGGAAGTCCATCTTCAGCAGGCCGAGCTTTTCCACGATGCCCATCGGGTACTGCGTGGTGATGACCTCGTCGTTGGTCTGCACCGGCAGGTAGTCGGTGACCGGCGCGGCGGTGATCAGCACCCCGGCGGCGTGCGTGGACGCGTGGCGCGGCATGCCCTCCAGCGCCATCGCGGTGGTGATCAATCGTGCCATGCGCGGGTCGTTCTTGACCCCGTCGGCCATCTGCGGACTAAATTCCAGCGCCTTTTGCAGCGTCATGTCCAGCGCGAAGGGGATCATCTTGGCGACCGCGTCCACCTCGGCATAGGGGTAGTTGAGCGCGCGGCCCACATCGCGGACGACGGCGCGCGCCGCCATCGTGCCAAAGGTGATGATCTGCGCGACGTGATCCTCGCCATACTTGCGCGCGACATAGTCGATGACCTCCTGCCGCCGCTCGTAGCAGAAATCGATGTCCAGATCGGGCATGGAGATGCGCTCCGGGTTTAGGAAGCGCTCGAACAATAGCTGGTATTTGAGCGGGTCCAGCGTGGTGATGTCCAGCGTGTAGGCGACGATCGAGCCCGCACCGCTGCCGCGCCCAGGGCCGACCATGATGCCGTGGTCCTTGGCGAACTTGATAAAGTCCCAGGTGATCAGGAAATAATCTACGTAGCCCATCGAGGAGATCACCGACAGCTCATAGGCCAAGCGATCCTTGGCCTCCTGCGTCATGGGTGCATAGCGCGCCGCCAGCCCTTGCTCACACAGGCGGGTCAGCATGGACAGCGGCGTCTCACCCTCGGGCACCGGAAACTTGGGCAGGTGGATGGACTTGAAGTCAAAATCCACGTGGCAGCGCTCGGCGATCTTGACGGTGTTTTCCAGCGCCTCGGGGTAGGCAGCGAATTGCGCGGCCATCTCCTCCGGCGATTTGACGTAGAGCTGGTCGGTGGTCATGCGCATGCGGTTCTCGTCGTCCATGGTCTTGCCGGTCTGGATGCACATCAGCACCTCTTGCGCCTCGGCATCGGTCTGGCGCAGGTAGTGCGCGTCGTTGGTGCAGATCATGGGGATGCCGGTGTCCTTGGCCAGCTTGACGAGCAGCGGCAGCACCTGCTGCTGCTCCGGGATGCCGTGATCCATCAGCTCAATATAGAAGTGATCTTTGCCAAACACATCCTGCATGCGCAGCGCAAACTTCTTCGCGTCCTCGTAGCGGCCGTCGAGCAGCAGCTTAGGCAGATCGCCGGACAGGCAGGCAGACGACGCGATCAGCCCCTCGTGGTATTGCTCCAGCAGGCTTAAAGCGATGCGTGGTTTATAGTAGAAGCCGCGCGTCCAGCCCCAGGACACCAGCTTCGACAGATTCTTGTAGCCCTGCTCGTTTTCACACAGCAGGATGAGGTGGCTGTATTCGCGCGCGGCGGAGTGCTTTTCGTCCATGTCCTCGCAGGTGTACACCTCGCAGCCGATCACCGGGTGGATGCCGCGCGCCTTCGCCTCGCTGTAAAACTGCACCACGCCATACATCGCGCCGTGATCGGTCACCGCGCAATGCTTCATGCCCAACTCGGCCACGCGGTCAAGCAGCGGCCCGATGCGGTTGGCGCCATCGAGCAGCGAGTATTCGGTATGCAGGTGCAGGTGGGCGAAGTCGGGCATGGGTGGGCCTCCTAGCGAAGATTCGATACCGTTTAGTGTAACAAAACGACCGGAACGATGCAAGAGGTTGCGCGGCAGCAGCGAATCTGTTACGCTACATGGATAAGGAGGCGATGACCATGCTTTGGAAGAAACTTGTGGCGGTAGCGCTGGTGCTGGGAATGTTGCCTTTCTCGCTTGCGCTGGCAGATGACGACGGCTACAAGACGCCGGAGGATGCCGTGAAGGCATTTGCCAAGGCGCTGGCCAAGAATGACTTAGACGACGCGCTGGACACCTTCTGTATCGAGGAGCAGGCGAGAAGCTACGATATGGGTGGCTGGCTGCAAAAAACCCAGGCCTATGACGCGATCCACATGACGCAGCCCGCGCCTAACAGCAACGAGATGTTCCGTGACATCAATGAGAGCGTGCTGGAGGGCTTCGTTGCCCGACAGATTTTCTTGCTCTGCGGCGGCTTCTTTGCCGATAAACTTTTCTTGGAGCAGCCTGTTGCGGGGGATGCGAAGCAGTGGGCCAGCAACCTGGCCCTGCGCATAGACCCTGCGCGGTTGCGGGATTTGAAGGTGGACAGCATCGAAGTGCCCCAGGACGCGGGTGACTTCCCCGCGCGGGCCGCGCTGATCGGCGCGGAGGAAGCAACCCAGCGGACGGTGGTGTTTGCGCTGGGCGATACGCGCCGCGAAGTCAACCTGTGGCTGGCACGCTATGGAAAACGCTGGTACATCGCGGAAATCACCGAGGTGGGCGGCGAGATGGACAGCGCGGTAGAGCCGGTGCCGACCTATGTAGTATTCGATCCGGTAGTGACGCCTGCGCCGTAAATCGGGGAAAAGACAAAGAGGGCATACGCCCTCTTTTTGCTGCGCAAATAGCTACTCCCACATCAGGTCGTACCGCGCCTGCGTCATCGGCTGATCCATGAAAAGCAGGACGTATTCGGCGTCATAGGAGTAGTGATACAGGTCGAAATGACCGGTCAGGCAAATGTTGTTCAGAAAGGTATTGTACCAGACACTGCCGCTGCCAGTAGCAAAGCGCGGAGTGCCATCCGCATGGAAGCCAAAGTCCGCGATGGACGCCTTGCCCGCGCGTATTTTTCCGACGAGCAGGTCGGGCGTGAGCCGCGCGTGCGCATCATCATAGACAATGGTCTGTGCGTCATCGGCGGGATCGAAATGATAGATTTCGGCATGCACCTGGGTGGGCGGTCCATATTTTGCGATCAGCGCGTCCAGCAGCGCATCGTATTGGGCGAGAAAAGCGTTCGTCGCCTCGCGCAGCGACTGGTCTGAGACGAACGGATCGAAAGAACCTTCCGGCCCAGCAAGCCTGAGCTCCATATTTTCGTACAGAAATGCCGCGTCATCGGTTCTGCCCGGCTCCAGCCGCCGCGAATCCATTGTGACGTCCGTTACTGGACATCCGAGGAACTGAAAGGAGTCCTCACCATTTCTGGACCAGGACCAAAAATTCAAGCTAAAGTGCGTTAAGTGGATGCCCTGCTCTTCCAGAACGATGGGACAGACCTCCAGCGCGGGGATGCCAAACGGGATATCCCAGAGCAGATAGAGCGGCGACTCCGCGCCTGCGGGGAACGCGAAAAACAAAAGCAGAACAAGCAGCATGCAAAGCGGTCGCTTCATGTTCATCTCTCCTTTTTATTCCAGTGCGCGGATCATTTGCAGTGTAACAGGATGCGCGAGGCGACGCAAGAGAGACTTGCGATTCTGGCACTGGGATGGTAGCATGAAGAAAACTACGTTGCGCGGGAAGAGGTGTGCGCATGCAACGAAAAAATCGTTGGATCGGGCTGCTGATTGTGCTGGCGGTGGTGCTGACATCGGTGGCGGTGTCGGCGGATGACGACGATGGATACAAGACGCCGGAGGACGTGGCGGCGGCCTTTGTGCAGGCGGTCGCCGACAACGACGCGGATGATGTGCTGGATACCTTTGGGATCGAGCAACGCGTCGCGCGGTTCGATCTGTCCAAGCTGGTGCAGGTGAAGGGCGGTTACGCCATCGGCATCAATCCGCCCGCGCCCAACAACAGCGAGATGTTTCGCGAACTGAACGAGCACTACATGCAGGGGCAGGCCGCGCGTTCGATCTATGTGTTTTGCGCCAGTTTTTTCGCGGACATGGGCGAGTTGACCGCGCAATCGGCCTACGACGCGGATGACGCCTGGGCGAGGGAGATGGGCAACCGGGTCAACCCTGTGCAGTTAAAAGGCCTGGCCATCGAAAGCGTCGCCGAATCGGCAGAACAGGGCAGCAAGAACCTGCGCGAAGAGTTCGCCAAGCGCGCCGCCGCCTACAGCGTGGACGAGGTCGTCGGGCGCGAGATTGTCTACACATTGGATGGCAAGCGGTTTCGGGGAGGCATGCAGTTTTTCCGCATCGGGGAGCAATGGTTTATCGATGGTCTGTGGGCATCGCGAAGGAGCGGCTACGAGTTGGGCGCGGTCACGCGGCTGTGGTGACGCAGCGAAGAGGGGCGGTTGCCCCTCTTTTTTGTTGCCTCGGGGAAGGCGGCGTGCTATGATAGGGTACACGTCTTACATCACATAAAAGGGGGAGCGACATGTCGTTTTGCAGCTTTGGCGAGAACTACGCCAT
Source organism: Eubacteriales bacterium (assembly GCA_031552735.1). Lineage (GTDB taxonomy): Bacteria > Bacillota > Clostridia > Christensenellales > Aristaeellaceae > JAVBUY01. The sequence goes on along the minus strand of JAVBMF010000035.1, from coordinate 19,231 downwards.
GTTTGACAGCACCCCCATTGAGAATATTTTTTTGCAGGAATACATGCTGCGCGCGCCCGGCAACTATGTGAAGGCATATTTGTACGGGCTGATGCTGTGCTATCACCCCGCCGAGGCGATGAGCCTGACGCGCATGGCGCACGATATGGGCATGGAAGAGGACGAGGTGTTCCAGGCGTTCCAATATTGGGAGCGCGAGGGGCTGGTGCGCCGCGTCGCCGATAACCCGGTGTCCTACGCGTTCCGCAGCATCCGCCACACCATGTTAACCGGCGAGCATGCCAAGGAAGATCTATACAAATATAAGGAATTTAACCAGCGCCTGCACGCGGTTTGCGCCGACAAGCGCAAGCTGTACAAGCAGGATTATCAGCGCATCTATGAGTGGATCGAGGTGCTGCGCTTGCCCGAGGACGTGGTGCTGGAGCTGATCCAAAGCCAGTTGGCGCAAAGAAGCCGGTTCTCCTTTGAAAAGGCAGAGCAGATCGCGCGCGACTGGGCGCAGCGCGGCATTGCTACCGCCGCCGAGGCCAAAGAGCTGGCGCGCCACGACAAGCAGCAGGAGGCCGATCTCAAGCAGGTGCTGCGCCGCCTGGGTCAGCGCCGCGAGCCGTCGATGGACGAGCTGGCGCTATACGAAAAGTGGACGCATGACTGGGGATTTTCGCTGCCCGCCATACTGGCCGCCTGTGCGGAGACCACCAAGGGCGCGCCGACCATGGCGTACCTGGGCGGGATACTGGAGCGCCAGCACAAGCTGGGCAAGCACGACGCGCGCGCCATTGAGGGACAGCTCTCCGCCGAGCGCGACGCCGCCGAACCGGTCAAGGCAATCTATCGCGCGCTGGGGCGGCGCGGCGTGTCGCCCACCGCCGAGGACATGGCGCTGGTCACCAGTTGGCTGGGCGCGGGCGCATCGCCGGAGCTGATGGAGCTGGCCGCACAGGTGGCGCACCACAACGGCGGCAACAGTCTGGATGCTGTTGCGCAGCGGCTGGATGCATGGCGGCAGAAGGGGCTGACCACGCGCGAGCAGGTCGATGGGTACCTAACGGTGGTGCGGCGCGACAACGCGCAACTGACCGAAATCTATGAAGCATGCGGCGCGACGCAGCGGCCCAACGCCGCCGATCGCGCGTTGCTGACCACTTGGCGTGACGCGTGGAAGATGCCGTCGGACGTGATCCTGCTGGCCGCCGGGTACGGCGCGCACGCGCAGGTGAAGATGCCGTTCATTGACAAAATCCTGTCCAGTTGGAATGATCAGGCGATCCGCACCATCGCGGCGGCACAGGACGAGCGCGCCCGCCATGGCGCGCCTGCGCAAACAGCGGCGGATAAGCCCGCGCGCCCCGCGAAGGAAGTGGCGCAGCATCGCTACGCGCAGCGCGACTACGCGCCGGACGATCTGGAGGCGCTGTTCTTTGACGTAAAAGTGTACGATAGGAAGGGCGGTGGCGCAACGTGACGCAATCCGAAGCCATCCTCGTGCTGAACACCGAATATGACCGGCAGCGCGTGCGCAACGAGGCGGAGCGACAGCGGCGCATAGATGAAGTGTCCGCGAAGGAGCCGCAGATCGCCGAGCTGATCACCCGCCGCCACGCCGGACTGTTCGCCACGCTGAACAAGGCGTGCGCACTACCTGGGCAGGCGGAGGAATTGGTCGCGGGCTTTACGCGGCAGTTGACCGACACCCGTGTCGCGCTGGAGGCCGCGCTGGTCAAGCACGGCTACGCGCCGGATTACCTCGCGCCGGTCTACCGCTGCGCGGTTTGCCAGGACACCGGCGCGGTGGGCGATGGCATCCGGCAGTGGTGCGCCTGCTTTCGCCAGCGCATGGTGGCGATGCTGTGCGCCGACAGCGGTATGGCGGCGCTGGAGAGCGAGAACTTTGACACCTTTGACGCGAACGTGTATCCGGAGGAACCGCTGCCGGGACTGGACATGACCCAGCGCGCGTATATGCGCACGGTGCGCGATTTTTGCCAGGACTATGCCGACGCTTTTCCCGGCGCGCAGCCGCGCAACCTGCTGTTTACCGGCGCGTCCGGCCTGGGTAAGACCTTCCTGATGAACTGCATCGCGCAGCGGGTGCTGTCGCGCGGGTACACGGTCATGCGCGTCACCGCCAGCCGCATTGTGGAGGTCGCGCGCCGCTATCACCACAACGGCGACGAGGCCGACGCCTACGCGCGCATGATCGACAGCGACCTGCTGGTCATCGACGACCTGGGCGCCGAACCGATGATCGAGAACGTCACCATCGTATACCTGCTGAATCTGCTCAACGAGCGGCTGAACGCGCAGCGCGGCATGGTGATCAGCACCAACTTTACCCCCGCGGAGCTGACGCGCGCGTATACCGAGCGGGTATCCTCGCGGCTGCTGGATCAGCGCACCGCGCGCGTCATCAAATTCATGGGCAAAGACGTCCGCCTGTTGCGGGCATAGGAGGGGGATATTATGTTTCGACCGATGCGCAGGAACGAACGAGAAATACAGGATCAACAGGTGTGTTGGGATGTGCTGGCACAGACCGAGTTTGGCGTGCTGTCGGTGGCGGGCGACGACGGCTATCCGTATGGCATCCCGCTCAATCATGTGGTGATCGACGGCGCGATCTATTTCCATGGCGCGCTTCAGGGGCACAAGATCGACGCGATCCGTCGCGACAACAAGGCTTGCTACACGGTGACGCACGGCCCGCTGGAGGGCAAGGATCACATTCCGCCGGATACGCTGGGTACCTATCAGAGCGTGGTGATCTTTGGCCGCGTGACCGAGCTGCCGCCCGAGCAGCGCCTTGCGCCGCTGATCGCGCTGTGCCGCCGCTATGTGCCCGAGCGCGTGGAGAATAAGCCGTATTTTGACAAGTATATGCCCTCGCTCAACATCCTGAAGCTGGAGGTTGAACACATCAGCGGCAAGCAATTGCTGGTGAAATAATCGATTCTCTCCCCGCATACACTGGCGCGGATGCAGAAAGGGGAGAGATGCATGGAACCGGTCTACGTCATTGGGCTGGCGGCGATGTTGGTCGAAGCGTTGGTGCAGGTGATCAAGGGCTTTGTGCCGAACGGGATCAGCACGCCACACTGGTTGTGGCCCTTGGTCAGCACGGTATTGGGCGTGGCACTGTGTGTGCTGGCCCGCGTGGATGCCGTCGGCGCGCTGGGGTTGCCGCTCGCGTCGCCATTTGTCGGCGAGGTAATCACCGGCGTGCTCATCAGCCGGGGCAGCAACTTTGAGCATGATCTGTGGGATCACCTGACGCCGGGGAAAAAGGCATCGACACAAAACGGATAAAGCAAAAAGAGATGCGCTGCGCATCTCTTTTATATTTGCTTTGTATCAATGGTTTCGATGAGCACGGCGTGCACCACCCAGTACCAATCGTGCGTACCTGATGTGCAGGTAACCAGTGTCAGCAGCCTATCGTCCCGGCTGACCACCTGATTGCTCTTTAATGCGGAACGCTTGCGGATCGCCTTGATGAATGCGGAGCGTGATTCGCCGTCTGTCGCGCCATAGCCGATGAAGTCCACTGCCGCGCCCTGCGCGGTGTACGCGGCAAAGATTCTGTAGTGTTTTTCACTGCGCAGCTGCGTCAGGACAACCCTGTCGTGCGCGTTGAAGTAGGACTGTTGATCGTAGAGGCGCAGACCGTTGAACATCGAGCCGTCCTTCATGTTGTGACCATACACCACGGTATTGAAGCCCGACAGATCGGGATTTGCCACACAATCCAGAAAGATCGCGCCGCTGGCGCTCTTTTTCTTTTCATAGGTGCGCGTCATATAGTAATCGTTGTCCTTGGCCTGCATCACCGGATACTGGATGGTTGTGCCCGGAATGTCCAGCCAGCCGACCGTGTCGGGGTTGTTGTCGGTGAGCAGCTTGACCTTGCCACTGAAAAAGGGCTGGTCTTGCGGCGGCGCGCCGCTGGCGGTCGGCTCAGCGAGCGCGGCGGCGACCGGCGCGGGCGCCTCGGTGGCATTGGGCAGGTCGCGCAGCGCGGCATAGGCGTTGCGCGCGTCGGCATATTCCGCCAGCCGCCAGGCGATCACCCCGGCCAGCGCGACGCATAAACCAACCAGCACCACAAACGCTGCCTTGTAGCGGCGCTTGGTGTGCGGGCGGTAATCGCGCGGCTTCGTGCGCGTCAACAGATCCAGCGGTTCTTTGCGGGGCATGGGCGGCCTCCTGGTGACGCTATTACACGGATGCTGAGCGGCAGCCATGTGCATACAGCAGTTACTGTGTTTTCAGCAGTATACCAGTATCTTCCTAAAAACTCAACGCTATAAGCGGAACGCACCGCGAATGGCTCCCACCGCCGCTTGTTCCTGCGCGGCGGCGACGCATAGGCCGATCTTGGTTTCCGATGTGGTGATCAGTCGCACCGCGATGCCCGCCTGATCCAGACAGGTAAACACACGCGACGCCACGCCGGAGGCATGCGCCATGCCCTCGCCGGACACGGTCAACTTTACCAGCCCGGTGGCGGCCTGCGCCTGCGGCCAAGTCGCACCCGCCGCACCCACCGCCTGCGTGGCCTGCGCCAGCGCCGCCTCGGGCAGCGAGAAGGCAACCTGCACCTTGCCGTCAACCGGCGCGGACTGGCTGATCATGTCGATATTGATGTCGGCGAGGCGCGCGAACAGCGTTGCGGTGTTGTCGAAGGGGATGTCGCGCACCGACACCATCGCCACGCTGCGCTCCACGCCGACATGCGTGACCAGCGATTGATCCAGCAGCAGTTGCTGCATGTTGTATAGCCCGGGCTGCTTATGCGCCACATACCGCGCGGCACGCAGCGCGCCTGCCGCAAACAGGCGGCGGCTCTGTGCGGCGTGGGTCAGCGTGATGACCTCGTCCTCGCCATAGAAGCCGATCTCGTGCTCGCCGGGCACCGTGCCTCCGCGCACCGCGACGATGCCGATCTCGCGCACATCGCGCGCCTGGTGGCGCGCCGGGCGGTCGGTGACGAAGCGGCGCTGCTCAGGATACGCGGCGGCGATCGCCTTGGCCAGCATCAGTGCCGTACCGCTGGGCGCATCGATCTTGCGGCGATGGTGCTTCTCGACAATCTCCACGTCGAACGCATCGCCCAGCGCGGCGGCTGCTGCCTCGGCCAGGCGCACCAGCACGTTGACGCCATAGGACATGTTGGCCGACTGAAAAATCGCCACGTCATGGCTGGCGGCGGTGATGCGCGCCTGCTGCTCGGGTGTGTAGCCAGTGGTAGCCAGCACGACCGGCACCTTATGTTGCGCGGCATAGGCCAGCAGCGGCTCCAGCGCCGCCGGATGGGAGAAGTCGATCACAACATCGGCCTGCGCATGCACAGCCGAAAAATCGGCAAACAGCGCAAAGCCGTCCTGCCCGCTGTCCGCACGCGGATCAACGCCGCCGACGATGGCGATATCGGGGCTTTGCGCGGCCAATTCGGCGACGGCGTGCCCCATGTGACCCAAAGCACCAGAGATGAGCAAACGCAGCATGGTCATGCCATCCTTTCCCACGGGCTTACACGAGCCCGGCCTTCTGCATCTCGGCCTTCAGTCGCGCCAGCGTGCCCTCCTGCATGGGCACCAGCGGCAGGCGCAGCGGCCCGGCGGCAATGCCCATCAGGTTCAGCGCGGTCTTGACCGGGATCGGGTTGACCTCGGTGAACAGCGCCTGCGCCAGCGGATTGAGCCGAAACTGCAACGCGCGCGATTTGTCCAGCTCGCCGCGATGAAAAGTCGCCACCAGCTCGTGCGTGTCGCGCGGGCAAATGTTGGACAGCACCGAGATCACGCCCTCGCCGCCCAAGCCGAGGAAGGATACGATGTGGTCGTCGTTGCCGCTGTAGATCGCGATGCGGTCGTGGCACAGCCGGAACATCTCGGTGATCTGCTCAATGTTGCCGCTGGCCTCCTTCATGGCGACGATGCGCGGGTGGTCGGCCAGAATGTTCAGCGTCTGCGCCGTCATGTTCAGGCCGGTACGCCCGGGCACATTGTATACCACAATGGGCAGGTCGGTTGCGTCGGCAATCGCGGTGTAGTGCGCAATCAATCCCTGCTGCGTGGTTTTGTTGTAGTAGGGCGTGACAATCAGCAGTGCGTCGGCGCCAGCGTCGCGCGCCGCTTTGGCCGCCTCGACGGCACGTCGGGTATCGTTGCCGCCCGCACCGGCGATCACCGGCACGCGGCCGTTCACACGTTTCACCGCATAGGCCAGCGCGTCGGCCTTTTCTTTGTCGGTCATGGTGGATGGCTCGCCGGTCGTGCCCAGCACGATCAGCGCGTCGATGCTGTTGTCGAGCTGAAAGTCGATCAGCGCGCCGAACGCGTCAAAGTTGACGCCGTCGTCGGTAAACGGGGTGACCAGCGCGGTGCCGCAGCCGCGGAACAGAACTTGCTTGGTTTTCATAGGCGCCTCCTTATTTCTGCGGGATGTGGCCCTGCGCGCACAGCAGCTCGGCGGTCAGCACGGAGCCGCCTGCCGCGCCACGGATGGTATTGTGCGACAGGCCGATAAAGCGGTAATCGAACAGCGAATCGGTACGCAGACGACCGATGGTCACGCCCATGCCGCGCTCGAAGTCGCGGTCCAGGCGGGTCTGCGGGCGGTCAGGCTCGTCAAAGTACTTCAGGAACGGCTTGGGCGCGCTGGGCAGGTTCAGTTGCTGCGGGATGCCGGAGAAATCCCGCCAGGCAGCCAGAATTTGCTGCTCGGTCGGCTTTTTGGCAAACGACACGCTGACCGTGGCCAGATGCCCATCGCTGGCCGCCACGCGCACGCAGTGCGCGGAGATGGTCGGCGAACTGGCCGATAAGATGGCGCCATTCTCCACCTTGCCCCAGATGCGCAGCGGCTCTTGCTCGCTCTTCTCTTCCTCGCCACCGATGTAGGGGATCACGTTATCCACCATTTCCGGCCAGCGGTCAAAGGTTTTGCCCGCGCCGGAGATCGCCTGATAGGTGCTGACCACCGCGCGGGTCGGCTCAAACGCCTTGAGCGCATGCAGCGCGGGCACATAGCTCTGGATGGAGCAATTGGGCTTGACGACCACAAAGCCGACCTGCGTGCCCAGCCGCTTTCGCTGGCTGGCGATCACCTCGGCATGCTCGGGGTTGATCTCCGGGATGATCATGGGCACATCCGGCGTGGTGCGGTGCGCGGAGTTGTTGGACACCACCGGCGTTTCGGTTTTGGCATAAGCGTCCTCCAGCGCGCGGATTTCGTCCTTCTTCATATCCACGGCGCAAAAAAGGAAGTCCACATCGCGCGTGACGGCGGTGATATCCGCCGCGTCGAGTACCGGCATGGCCTGGTATTTCTGCGGAATGGGCCAGGAGAACGCCCAGCGGCCCGCGACCGCCTCGGCATAGGGTTTGCCCGCCGAGCGCGCCGACGCCGCCAGCGTCACCACCTCAAACCACGGATGATCGGCCAGCAGCGATAGCATGCGCTGCCCCACCATGCCGGTCGCGCCGACCACGCCCACCTTGCGCCTGATTTCTGCCATGATACATGCCTCCCAATTGTTTTTCAAAAACACAAAACGCACCCGGGTGGGTGCGCGCATCAGGGCGATTGCGGCTGTTCTTATGCGGACAGTCCTATCGCGTATCCTGTGCGCCAGCGCTCCACCAACCTCCGGTCAGTGACAATCGCACGCCTGTTAAGCGTACGACCAAGGCAACGTCTTTGGCAGGCGTTCCTTTCGGCATCCAACCCTTTTGCGCGCGGTCGATGGGTGCCGCCCTCGCGCGCGCTACTCTTGCAGGATGCGCCTCTAGCTAGGATAGTCTTTTGAATTGTCCCCTATGATAGCATTGTCAACGGAGGCTTGTCAAATGTTTTTGACGCGTGCGGGCGGACGTGGTATAATTTTTCTGCATTATGCGGCACAGACCGCAAACGAGGTGAACGCCATGCAGCCCGAAGAAATCCGGGAACAGGAACTGCCTGAACGCCCGAAATACAAAAAGCGCCTGGAAAAGGCGATCAATGAGGCGCGCTATGTCGAGGCGACATGGCTGTGCCATGCGCTGATGAACCAGCGCGTCAACCGGCTGATCGAGGGCTATCTGTCCGCCTGCCCCAAGAAGCCGCGGTTCAGTCCCTCCGAAGCGCCGCTGGCCACGCGCATCGCCTGCGTGCAGGGCTTGATCGAGGCTGACTATGGCGCGCTGGCGCAATATGATCCCACGCTGCTCGCGCAGGTGAAGCAGTGGTGCGATCAGCGCGCGCAACTGGTGCACGACTTGACCCGCTTGGACCGCTACGAGGGCATTGACGACGTGATAGAGGGCATGGCGCGAAACGGCTTTGAGCTGTGCAAGCGCCTGGGCAACGAGAATAAAAAGGTGCGCGAATGGATGCGGGAAGCGGAGCAACTGCCCGCGTTTCCGCAGGGGTGCGGGTGCGAGGCCAAGCAGCGCTGCATCAAGGTATAGACCGGCAATACACCGCGTATACGCAAGCAAGTGGCGCTGCCGCTTTTTTGTCAGACAGTTGCCGTCCATCTGACGGCATTCTTTTTGTATTGGGAGGCGAAAACATGGGACTCTTTGACCGATTCTATTACGGCAAGGCGGGCAAGGCCGACTACACGCCGGACGATCTGCCGACAACGCGCAAACAACTGTTTTTCGAGGTGCTCAAAACGCGCTTTTGGAGCCTGATGCGCGTCAACCTGTTGCAACTGATCTTCTGGCTGCCGTTTTTGTTCATCACGATGCTGACGCTGATGCAGCTAAACGCCGCCGCTATCGTCGCGCTGGGGGGCGGCGATGCCTCGCAGATCAGCAGCCTGCTGTACACCTATTGCCTGCTGCTGATTCCGTGCCTGCTGATCACCGGCCCGTCCTCGGCGGCGGCAGCGCGCGTCACGCGCAACTGGGCGCGCGATCAGCACGCCTTCCTGTGGAGCGACTTCTGGGAGGCGTTCCGCGAGAACTGGAAGCAGGCGCTGGCGGTGTCAGCGATCACGTCGGTGATGCCGCTGCTGATGTACGTGGGGTATATGTTCTATGGCAACCTAGCGCGGGACAACGCCGCGATGTACTTTTTGCAGATCATGGTCGTTCTGGTGGGGCTGGTCTGGGCGATGATGCTGACGTACCTGTATCCGATGATGGTGGGCTATAAAATGTCGCTGGGCACGCTGCTGCGCAACGCGCTGCTGCTGACATTCGGACGGCTGCCCTTTGTGGCGGGCATTCGCCTGCTGACCCTGCTGCCCATTGTCCTGGCAGTCGCGATGGTGATGCTGATGGGCAGTGCGTATGGCATCCTGTTCACCGCGCTCTACTATCTGCTGATCGGCTTCGCGCTGCACCGGCTGGTGTACGCCGCGTTCGCCAACGGCGTGTTCGATCGGTACATCAACGCGCGCATCCCCGGCGCGCCGGTGAATCAGGGGTTGCGCGCCGCCGATGACGATGATGAGGATGACGAGCGCTGATCCTGCGCAATCTACCTCCATGCAAAAAAGGAGGGGGAACGCATGCGCAAACAGGGGCCCATCGAGCCGCCAACACGGATGGAGCGGCTGAAATACGAAGTGGCGGAGGAACTGGGGCTGATGCCCAAGGTGCTGGATGTGGGCTGGCCGGGGCTGACCACCGCCGAGTCGGGCCGCGTGGGCGGCATTGTGGCGCGCAAGCTGCGCGAGCGTCAGCCGGGCTGAGGCTGGCTGCGAATACGAGAGAGGACACACCATGTACGAGCAATTCGCCGCGCTGTATGACGCGCTGATGGACGACGTGGACTATGCCGCCTGGGCGCGGCACTATCTGGCGCTGATCGAGCGCGCAGGCGTTGCGCCGAAACGCGTTGCCGAGTGCGCCTGTGGCACCGGCAATCTGTCCATCGCGCTGTCACGCATGGGCGCGCAGGTCATCGCCAGCGATCTGTCGGAGGACATGCTGCGCGTCGCCGCCGACAAGGGGCGCAAGGCCGGGGTGATCATCCCCTGGGTGCGCCAGGACATGCGGCAGCTGCTGGTGCCGCGCCCCGTCGATGCGGTCATTGCCGCGTGCGATGGGGTGAACTATTTGACCAGCGAAGCCGACGTGCGCGCGTTCTTTCAGGCGGCTTTTCGGGCGTTAAGACCCGGCGGCGTGCTGTGCTTTGATGTATCGACGCGGCATAAGCTAGAAAACGTGCTGGCCGGGGCGTTCTTTGGCGAAACCCGCGAGGACATGGCCTATCTGTGGCAGAACACCTACGACGCGGCCAACGCGGTGCTGACCATGGATGTCACCTTCTTTGCGCGGCAGGAGGATGGGCGCTATGCGCGCTTTGACGAGCTGCACCACCAGCGCGCACACACCGAGGAGGAGCTGCGGAATTGGCTGGGGCGCGCGGGCTTCTGGGGCATCGCGTGCTTCGGCGAAAACACAATGATCGAACCTGCGCCCGATGCGCAGCGCATCCACATCGTCGCGGTCAAGCCGCAAAACAAATGAGAAACAAGCGGAGGAACTATGAACCCAACCAACAACCATAAGAGCCGCCTGATTGCCGCCACCCTGATGGGCGGGGAGGCGCGCGTGCTGCTCTGCGATACCACCGCCATGGCGCGCGAGGCGCGTGAAACGCACCGTGCCAGCCGCACCTGCACCGCCGCGCTGGGGCGCACGCTGACCGCCGCCGCCATGATGGGCGCGCGGTTGGAGGGCGATGAGAATATCACGCTGTCGATCCGCGGCAACGGCCCTGCCGGTGCGATCATCGCTGTGGCGCGCCATGGCGTGGTCAAGATCACCATCGACCATCCGGAGGTGGAGCTGCCGCTGCGCGCGGATGGCAAGCTGGATGTCGGCGGTGCGGTGGGCGGCGAGGGCCGCCTGTCGGTGGTGCGCGACATGGGCTTTGGCGAGCCGTACGTCGGTCAGGTCAAGCTGGTCAGCGGCGAGATTGCCGAGGATGTGGCGATGTATTACACCGCGTCCGAGCAGGTGCCATCGCTGTGCGCGCTGGGCGTGCTGGTGCGCGAGGGCGCGAGCGAAACCGAGGACTGGCGCGTCGCCGCGTCGGGCGGACTGCTTATCCAGGCGATGCCTGGCTGCACGGAGGAGCTGCTGGACGCGCTGGAGCTGCGCTCGCAACTGTTCGGCACGCTGAGCGCCGAGCTGGAGGCGCGTACGCTGGAGGAGATTCTCGCCGAGAGCTTCCGTGGCTTAAACCCAGAGATCGTCGAGGAGATTCCGCTGGCGCTTACCTGCGATTGCTCGGCGCGGCGCATTGAGCGCGCGCTAATTACGCTGGGCGCGGAGGAACTGACCAAGATTATCGACGAACAGCACGGCTGCGAGGTGCAGTGCCACTTTTGCCACAAGCATTACCAGTTTGACGAGCAGGCGCTGGCCGCGCTGCGCGACGCGGCGGTATCGCGCGCGGAGACGGGCGCACAGGAGGTCACGCAATGAGCGAGCATCGCGGCAAGCCCAACGTCGTGCCCTTCAAGCGTGACGCGGCGTATATTCGCGCGCGCGCCGGAGAGCATCAGCGCGCGGGGCGCTCGCTGGAGGCGTTGGAGCTGACCCGCCTGTCCGCCGAGCGCGCGCCGGAGGATGCCGAGGCACAGCTCGCGCTCGCAAGGCAGTATCAGGAGATCGGCGCGTACGAGTTGGCCAACCGTGCGCTCTTTGCGCTGCTCCAGCGCGGGCAGAACGAATTGGAGTGCTTCCTGCTGCTGGGCGAGAGCTTTTACGCGATGCAGGATCCGGTGCGCGCTGATGACTGTGTGCTGGCCGCGATGCGGCTAAAGCCCGAGGGCGAGCAGGCCGACCGAGCCGAAGCCATGCTGGAGGATATTGAGGAAATGGCGCAGCCCGCCGCGCCGCATGGCCGCGCGATGCAGGCACTGATGCGCGGTGTGCGCGCAATGGAGCAGGGCGAGTCCAGCCGGGCGATCCGGTGGCTCAGTTACGCGATGGATCACGGCGAGGGCGACGCGCAGGGACATGCGCTGCGCGCCTTTGCGTATCTGGGCGCGGGCGAGCAAAAGGCGGCGCTCAGCGACGCGCGCCAGGCGATCAAGCGGGACAAGAATAGCGTGCAGGCGCTGTGCGCGATGGCGTGTGCGCTGTCAGCACTGAAAAGCGCGGTGCTGTCCGCCGCCTATCTGGATAAGGCGCAGGAAAAAGCCGAGACTTCGCAGGAGGTGGCGCTGCTGTGCCAGAGCGCCTGCGACACGGGCCGCCACGATATGGTGATCGCGCTGCTGCGCGAACTGCGCCCTTCGCATCCGTATACGCCGCAACTGCTGCACATGATGGGTGCGGCGCACTGGAACATCGGACAGGTGCAGCAGGCGGTGCAGCATTGGGGCACGCTGCGCCGCGTCGATCCGGAGAATCTGGTGGCGGCGCACCTGCACGACATGGCCAGGGCGGCACTGCCCGACGGCGATGCGCAGGAACCGCCCGAGGAGCCGGTTAGCTACCTGATGGAACTGCCGCTGGATGCGTGCATCGAGCGTCTGATCAGTCTGCACCAGCAGGTGCGGCAGGGGCGCGAGGCCGCGCAGCGCGCGCTGGACGAACAGCCCGGGTTCGCGGCGCTGCTGCGCTGGGCGATGACCATTCAGGATGCGGACCACGCCACCCGCCGCACGATCCTGTCGCTGCTGGGGTCGCTGACTGGGGACAAGGCCGAGGCAATGCTGCTGGGCGCCCTGACCGAGCCGGGCTTTGCCGAGGAGGAACGGCGCATGGTGCTGGCCGCGTTGGCCGCGCGCGGGCGCACCGGCCCCTATCACGTCGAGATGCGCGGGCATATCCTGCGTGTGATGGTGCAGAACACGGCGCCGGGCGGCGCGCTGCCGCCGTCGTGCGAGCGCGTGTTGCAGGGCGCGGTGGATCGCCTGTCGCCCCGGTATGGCGATGTGGCGCAGGAACTGTCGGCGCTGCTGCTGCCCTATGTGTGCGGACGCAATGCGCCCGACGCGCCGCTCAAGCGGCCGGGGGTGTGGATGGCAGCGCTGGAATATGTCTACTGTCTGCGCCACGAACTGCCGATGCAGGTGGTGCGGCGTTGCCGGGAATTGAAGGTATCGCCGCGATTGCTGAAAAAATACGCGGACCGGCTGATCGGCGCGATCGACCAAACAAAGGAGTAAGCGATGCGCATCATTGATTTTGACAAGCAGTTTGCCGGGCACGTTACCCGATGGATGACCGAGTATGGCGCGAAGTATAAGCACAACATGGACCGCATGGAGGCGCAGATGCCCGAGGTGTACCTGCGCTGGATCGAACAGCCCGCTGACTTTCTGGAGGGGCTGTCGCCGGTGCAGTATTTCGACCGCTTTGCCGATGCGGATGCGCTGGTCGAGCTGATGCTGGCATACGAGCAGGACAAGGTGCCCGTGCCCGACCTGCTGCTTGAGCGCATTGTGGCGCTGGGCGAGCCGTCGGCATCGCGGCTGAACCGCTTGCTGGACGCGCCGGATCTGACGCCCAATGTACAGGCGCTGGTCATTTCGCTGCTGCGCGAGCTGGACAGCGCGCTGCCCATGGCGCGCTATATCGGCTGGATTCGGGCGTGCGAGCGCATTGGCGAGAGAGAGGAACTGGCCGCCGACTCGCTGCGCGGCATGGGCGATGCGGCGCGGGAGCCGCTGCTTGCCGCGCTTAGCGGCGCGAGCGCGGTGGGCGAGGAGCTGCTGCTCGACCTGCTGGCCGACTTCCCGGGCGATGAGCGCGTGTTTGCGCTGGCGTTGCGCAAGTTTGCCGACAGCCAGGATAACCGCGCGCTGTACGCCGGATACCTGGGCAAGCTGGGGGATGAACGAGCCTTGCCCGCGCTGCTGGCCGCCGCAAAAGCCCCAGAGGTCGGCTATCTGGATTTCATCGAATTGCGCAGCGCCATCGAGGAACTGGGCGGTGACGCGCCGCCGGAACGGGATTTCACCGGGGACCCCAGCTACGAGGCGCTGCACGGCAAGGCGTGATCACAAAAAAGCGGCAAACCTGCCGTTTCAGGTTGTCGATAAAGCCCCTCTTGCGGTGTCGGCACGGCGCTCGGCTAGTTGCCGTATGACACGATACGGCTTCGCACCTCGCTTGTGCCTCCTTGCAATAGGGGCTTTCTGGACAGCCTGACTTTTTTGACAAGCTAAAGCGGCAAACCTGCCGTTTTTTTCTTGTGTTGGCGGACGTATCAAATGCAAGAGAAAGCAGGAAAACGCGCTAAATATGTCGAAAGTATAACGGATTTAAGCGCAACTGCATCAAACACATGCATACAGGGAAGGATTTGGCAGAAAGGAGGCAAAGCGGTGGAATGTTCATTTTGCGGCATGGCAAACATGCCCAGCGACCGGGTTTGCGCGCGCTGCGGGCAAAGTCTGTCGGACGCGCCGCGCCTGGATCAGGCCGGTGAGTCGATCTATGTGCGCCGGCAGGAATTTTCCGCCGAGCTGACGCCCAAGGCCACACCGCTTGACGCCGATGCCATGAAGCATGCCGCTGCCGCCCCCTATGAGATGCCTGCGCACTATTCCGCCATCAGTGGCGCGTCCGCGCCGCCAACCAGCCGCCGATCGGGCACCAAACGCGGCCAAAGCGATCCGCCGCCCCTGCGCACACAGGAAAGACAGGAGCGCGTGCGGCCCATACCGCCGGAGCAACCGGCGCGCGTCGGCCCGGTGCGCGTGCGCCGCGTGCCTGAGCGCGCAAGACCCAAGACCACCGACCGAAAGGTATCGCTGTATCAATCGCGCGTCAATATCGGCATGCTGCTATTGCTGGTGCTGGTGTCGCTGCTGGTGGTTGCCGGTGTGGGCTATCTGGTGCTTACCCGCTCGCCCGCCGGACAAATGCAGCTGGCGGCCTGGGGCTATGAAGCGCCCGCATCCGCCTATTGGCAGTTAGGCGATTCGCAGCTGCGCGAGGGGTACGTCAGCAAGGCGCTGGAGTACTTCCAGAAGGCCAGCGAGATGGAACCGGGCAAGGTGGACGGTCTGTTGCTGATGGGCACCGCCTACGAGCGCGACGGGCAACAGGAAAAAGCGATAGAACTGTATAAAAGCCTGATTGATCCCTTGCGCGAGGATGCGACCGACGAGGAGAAGGCGGCGCTGCCGAAAGACCGGGCAGCCCCCATTGCGCCCGGCCACCCGGAGGCGTATGCGCGCCTAGCCACCATGCTGCGCGATGAAAACAAGCATTCCGAGGCGCTGGCCATGATGGAGCTGGGCTACGAGAAAACCGGCGCGGAGCAATTCACCAACATGATCCACAACTATGCGCCGCAGCAGCCGGAACCGTCGAAGATCGGCGCGCGCTATAACGAGGAGATTACGCTGGAACTGAAGTCCCTTGATGAATGCAAGATTCTCTATACGCGGGACAGCAATTTGGACAAGGCAGAGTTTGGAAAAAACCCCGCGCTATATGGCACCGAGTATACCGAACCATTGGCCATCGGCGAAGGTACCGTGCGCGTGCTTGCGGTGGCGGTGCAGGAAAACGGCGTGCCCAGCAAGGTCATGGATGAAACCTATACCGTGCTGTATCCAACGCCTAACGCGCCCAAGGCCAATATCGCGCCCGGCAAGTACGAAAAAGCGCCGCTGGTGTCGCTGCGCCCCGGTGAGACGGAAGAGGAAAAGAAAAACAAGACCAAAATGCCAACGATTGTGGAGATTCACTATACGGTGGACAATACCCCGGCCACCAAGTATTCGCCGCTGTATGAGACCCCGATTCGGTTGGGGTTGGGCAAAACCGTGCTGCGCGCCATCGCGGTGGACGAGCGCGGCAAGGTCAGTTATGAGATGAACGTGAGCTACGAGGTGAAGGGCGCGGTCAAGCCGATGTTCAAGAAAGAAGACGTCTTTTCTGGACTGGAGCTGATGAAAACCACCATGGATCAATTCACCAAGGCGCACGGACAACCCGACAGCAGCGAGCCGACTGACGACATCGGCGGACATGCCGCAATCAAGGCGAGCTATGGGTGGGGCCATGCGGTCTTTGTGGAAACCGAAGAGGGCGGCAAGCCCGTGCTGTGCGAGTTGACCACCACGTCGACGTCGTTCACTGGCCCGCGCGGTCTGAAAGTGGGCGACAGCAGCGAGAAGATCATCGAATCCTTCCGTGACTATGGCGGCCCCACCAACGACAAAGGCGAACGCGTGTTGTACAACAATGGACTGGATAACCTGGGCGTCTACAAACAGGAGGACGACGGCAGCTACGCCATCCATTACTACTACCCGCGCAGCAAGAATGAGTATGCCGAGCTGAGCTTCTATCTGAAAGACGGCGTGGCCAAAAGTGTGAGCTGGCTGCGGTATCTGGGCAACTAGGACATCGGAAAAAGGCTCTCCGCGCTTGCGCGGAGAGCCTTTTTGCTGTAGCTGTCATGCCGCGTAGTGCAGCGTGAAAGTGAACACCGTGCCGCCCTTAGCCGGGCTTTCGACGGTAATGGATTCATCCAGCAACGTCAGGATTTCGCGTGCGATGGCCAGCCCCAGCCCAGTGCCATTGCCCTGGTGCGCCTTGTCCGCCTTATAGAAGCGGTCGAACACCTGCCGGATATCTTCCGGCGCGATGCCCGGGCCGTCGTCCGCCACCGAGATGCGCAGCGCGTCCTCGTCCACCGAGGCGAGGATGCGAATCTCCTTGCCCTCGGGCGTGTACTTGATGGCATTGTCCAGCAGCGTGACCAGCACCTGCTCGGTGCGGTCGGCGTTGCCCAGCACTTGCGGCAGCTTTTTGCGCGGCAGCTTGAGTTTGAGCGTCTGTCCGTGGTCGTCGGCGTGCGGCGCGAATTTCATGTAGACTTCGGTCAGCACGCGCGCGGGGTCAAACGGGTATTTCTCCAGCGACAGCGCGCCGGATTGCAGGCGCGAAAGCTCCAGCATGTCATTGACCAGGCGCGACAGCCGCAGCGTTTCGCGCAGCATGACGCCATAGATGCGTTCGCGGTCGCCCTCATCCTGTACCAGACCGTCGCGCAGCGGCTCGATCAGCGCGCGCAGCGCGGTCAGCGGCGTGCGCAGTTCGTGCGATACATTGGCGACATAGTCGCGGCGGGTTTGCTCCAGCCGCTCCTCCTGCGTGACATCGCGGAACACACCCACCGCGCCACTGGTGCGGCGCTCTTCGTCAGTCAGCGGCGAGATCAGCACATGATAGGCGGTTTCGCCGTCCTGTAGCGTAAAGGACTGCACCTCGCCGTGCAGCGCGGCGGCATAGGCGGCGGCAACGGTTTCGGGCAATGCGGCCAGATCGGGAATGACCGAACGCATCGCCGGATTGGCATGCGTGACCTGCCCCTCCCGATCGACCGCCAGGATGCCCTCGGTCAGACCGTTGAGCACGCGGCGCAGGCGTTCCTGCTCGACGACCAGCGCGGACAGGTTGCGCGAGAGCTCGCTGGATAGGTAGTTGAGCGCGCCGCCCAGTTCGCCAACCTCGCCCGGTGCGGCAGGGTCGGCCTTGGCGGAGAAGTCACCGGCGGCCATCGCCAGCGCCACATCGCGCATCTGCCGGATGGGACGCGCCATGCGTGAGGCGACCAGGTAGGCCAGCGGCAGCAGTAGCAGGATCGCCGCGAACATCGCCAGAATCAGCGTGTTGGTCAGACTGCGCATGCCGGTGACCACTTCGCTCATGGTCTGTCCCATGACCACCGCGGCAACCACTTCGCCATCATACGACACGGGGACGCCCACCACCACCATGGACGCGGTGCCATGGGCAAAGGCTTCGGGCTCGGGCAAGCGCACGCTGTTTGGCGCGAGCTCGCCGATCAGTTCGGAATGCTCTTCGCTGCGCCGCGTACTGTTCTGCTGTCGGTTGGCGCGCGTCATGGTATCCAACCGGCCAATGTAGGAAGCCTCCTGACCGGTCATGACCTGATCGGCCATGCCCTTTAAGGCACTGGGCAGCGTGCCGACCGGCTGATTGTTGTCGCCCTGCGTGCGGGTGCGCAGCAGGGTGTTGCCCTGCGGGTCAACCACCCACACATATGCGCCCCACTGCGATGTGCTGCTGCCCACGGATTGCAGCAGGCGGTTCAGGCTGATCTCGCCGCGCAGCCGACCCTCGACCAGCGAGGCGATCAGCCGCGCCTTGGGCATCAGCTCGGCACTGCGGCTGGCGGCAAACACCTGCGGCGATACGCCGCGATAGATTAGCAGCGTGAGCAGGGTGCACAAAAGCACCGCCGACAGCACCAGGATCAGCGTGCGGCGGAAAACGGTATTGCCCTTCATGAAACGACCTCGAACTTATAGCCTACGCCATAGACGGTGACGATCTCCCAGCCTTCGGGCGGCACCGTGGACAATTTCTGGCGCAGGCGCTTGATGTGCGTATCCACCGTGCGGGTATCGCCGAAGAAATCGTAGCCCCAGATGCGGCTTAAGATTTGCTCGCGGTCAAACACGCGGCCCGGATGGCTGGTGAGCAGATGCAGCAGCTCGACCTCGCGCGGGGTGCAGGGCACCGGCTCGCCGCCCACCTTGACCAGATAGCGCTCGGGCTGCACCTCCAGGTTGCCGAACTTCAGCGTGGACAGCTGCTCCTCGGGCAGGACGGCGGTATCGCCGCTGCGGCGCAACACCGCCTTGATGCGGCTGATCACCTCGCGCGGGCTGAAGGGCTTGACAATGTAGTCGTCGGCACCCAGCTCCAGGCCAAGGATGCGGTCGATTTCCTCGCCGCGCGCGGTCAGCATGATGATCGGGATGCGCGAAGTCTTGCGCAGCGATTGGCATACCTCGATGCCCGACATGCGCGGCATCATCAGGTCGAGCACCATCAGGTCATAGCCGCCCTGTTCGGCCATTTGGATGGCTTGCTCACCGTCGTAGGCGGAGGCGTGCTGGTATTTTTCGGCATCCAAATAGAGCGACAACGACTGGTGGATCACCGGATCGTCATCGCAAATGAGGATGTTGGGTGTTTTATTCATGATCAGTCACCTCAGGGTGAGTATACATCGCAATTGTGGCGCGGTTGTGACGGCGCTGGCAAATTCGCATGGCGCCGCGCTACCTGTCCTGCTGCGTGCGCAGATAGTCCTCCAAACGCTGCACGACCTCGTTGCCGATGACATGCTCGATGCGGCAGGCTTCGGCGTCGGCCGCCTCCGGGTCGATGCCCAGCACGTCGGCAAAGAACACGCGCCACACATTGTGCCGCCAGGTGACGCGGTGCGCCAGCGCAATGCCCGCCTCGGTCAGGCGGATGCTCTGATAGGGCTG